>NZ_RQVQ01000002.1 GCF_003865405.1 Paenimyroides tangerinum | reverse complement strand
TACTAATAGCCCGTAAGCTTATGTGCTCTAAGGAGTTGCTTTATACGTTAAGAAAATAGAAGATAGAGAAAAGAAAAAAAACTCAAACTTCATCTACAAAATGAATAAGAAAAGTATCTTAAATATGTTAACAATATTGCAGCAAAGCTGCGTTTAAAGTTCAAAGTTTAACGTTGAAGGATTAACCTGAAACAAAAAAAACGTTGAACCTTAAACAAAGACTTAAGGTGGTTATTGCGTCGGGGCTCACCTCTTCCCATTTCGAACAGAGAAGTTAAGCCCGATTGCGCAGATGGTACTGCATTTTAATGTGGGAGAGTATGTCGCTGCCTTTTTTTTGAAAGTCCTTTACTGAAGAGTAAAGGACTTTTTTGTTATCTATAACTTTGTGAATCCTAAATCATTTTAGAGCAATAGCACTCCTTTTTATAATAAAACATGCTGACTTTTTACGTCAGCTCGCTTTGTTTAATTGGTTTTAAGGCACGGATTACAAATCCGCGCGATCGGGTTTTATGTAGTATGAAAAAATTGAATACAGTCAAATTATATCTAATGCTATTATAAAAAAGATGATTTATTTCTTTACAAATTTTGAATTATAGAATGATTTATCTTTATTTTCCAATCTTATTAAATAAGTTCCATTTGTTAGGCGAGATACATCTACAAAATTAATATCTGTTAAATTTTCATATACTTTTTTTCCTGTCATGTCAAAAATCACAACCTTATGAATTTCGATATTTTGTGCCCAATATAATTTATCTGTAGTAGGATTTGGATAAATAATTATATCTGATAATTCATTTTCGTTTGTAGAAAGAAAATTTAAACATTGATAAATAAGTTGAGGATTTGAGGTTGCAATTTGAGTTTGTGGCGTAACATCATAATTATAATTATAATTATAATGTCCAAAAGCCCACACTGTATAATCATCTCTTAGTGCATATATAGAGTGTTCACCAGCAGCCACCTTAATCCAATTATTTTGAATTCCTACTTGAATGGGTATTAAAGTAGTAGTTGGGTAAACAATACCATTTGTATTACTCATCAGACCCTTTCCCCAATACCATAGCGTACCATCAGCCTGAATACCGGCTACTACATTCGTACCTACAGCAAAATCATTCCAAGTTGCTGATCCAATCTGTGTAGGTTGAGTAATATATGGAGTTTGAGAAACACCTACTGCTCCATGTACATTATCTCCCCAACCCCATAACGTATTATCTGTTTTTTGGCCAATTGAAAAATTAGTATCGATTGATGATTTAACCATTTTCCAATCTGTTGCGGTACCAACTTGAGTTAAGGTTGAGTAAAAATAATTTAAATTAGGTAAACCTAAATTGTATTTCCCATTATAACCACTAGCCCACAAAGTTCCGTTTTTTTTGATGGCAAAAGTACTACCAGCACCTGCTGTAATATCGGCCCAATCATTCGTTGGGCTTAATTGAATTGGCGTTGTGGTATAGGAAAATAATTCAGTTGTATCAAAAAGTGAATAATCTGCATTATTTCCCCAACCCCAAATTGTACCGTCATCTTTTAAGGCTACTGTTGAGAACTTAGATGCGACAACTTTACTCCAATCAGTATCTGTATTCACTAATAAAGGAGTGTTACTATCAGTGGTTGTATTATTGCCTAACTGTCCATGACCATTTCTTCCCCAAGTATAAATTTTTTTTTCGCTTGTCATCGCTGCAGAATGAAACCAACCATGAGAAATTGAAGCGAAATTATTTGTTTCTGTTCTTTCAAAAGGAACCGTTTGATTTATATTAGTGCCCTTACCAACTTGTCCGTAATCATTTAATCCATACGAATAAATTTTTCCAGAATTTGTAAAAATTGAAATAGTTGCGTAACGTACTGAAATGTCAGTAACACAATCTGGCTGTGAAAAAACCAAATTAATACTTAAAGTAAAAAAAGATAAAATATAGAAGATTTTCATAAAAAAAATTGAAATTCAGTTAAATATATAAAAAAATTAATTTGAAACAAAATATTTTATAAAAATGAGCTGATTTTTTACCGTTAGCTAGCTTTGATTATTCGTTTTATGCACGGATTGTAAATCCGTGCTATCTGATTCATTATATAGAGTTGTTTCTTCGAATGTCTTTAATATAGAACTTCGCAAAAGGAATGGAAGCTTTGTTTGAGCTCTTTTGCAAATTTTTAATTTGTGAAAAGCGAGTGCGGACAGCCCGACCTGTAACGCAGTGGAAGGATTGGCCATAAAAAAACTTCCAATAATTAATATTGGAAGTTTAATCGTAATTTTTTAAAGCTTCAAAAATGAGATTGGTTTCGTAACCTTTTCTAATAAGATAGTCAATCCATTTTTTTTTCTTTTTTTCTATTGAAGTTTCGTTAATGGTTTCCCATTTTCGGTCGGCCAAGTTGTAGAAATTGACAAGATATTCATCCTCAATTTCTTTCATTGCCGTTTTGATGTTATATGACGAAATATCTCTGAATTTTAATTCTTGTTCGATTCTACGTTTTCCCCAAAATTTAAATTTGTGCTTTCCGCGTGTAAATGCTTTGGCAAATCGTTCTTCATTTAAAAAATTCTGCTCTAAAAGATGATTGATGATATGGTCGATTGCGGTTTCAAACATTCCTAAAGATTTTAGTTTTTCAACTACCTCTTTATGACAACGTTCTTGATAAGCGCAATAATATTCAATTTTCTTTTTGGCTTCATCAATAGTTAAACCTTGTTGATTCATTTATTACTTATCGTCTTCGTCCTCTTTTTCATCTTTTTCATTTTCGAATTGTTGAACAAGCGCATCTAGCTCTTCGTCGGTCAATTCGTTTTCTTCTTCTTCTTCCAAATAGCTTTCAAATTTCTTTAAATCTTTTTTGAAACGTTTTGTGATAGCATCGTATTCTTTAATTAATTTTTTATACGATTTAATTACTTCTTTGTGCTTTTTGATTGTCTTTTCTTGACGTTTGATTTCTTTCTTTAAATCTGATTTTCCTTTTTTGTCTTTCTTCTTGCTCATAATCGTATAAATTTTAGATTCAATACAAGGTATGAATATATTTTGAGATTATTAAAATTAATCTTTGGCATTCCTTGGTTAAAGATTATTTTATTTTGTACATTTGCCTTGTTTTTATTAAGTCTAAATTACAAGAACGTAATTAAATATATCATTATGAAAAGAATCTTTATAATCGCATTGTTATTTTCAACCTATTTTTCAAATGCTCAGAACGCATTATTGAATGCTGATTTTTGGAAGAAATCTCCTGACTTAACAACTGTTAAAGCAGAAATTGCAAACGGAAATAATCCTGCAGAAGCAAATAGAGGAAATCACGATGTTGTAAGTATCGCTATCAACAATAATGCGCCTTTTGAAACAATTACTTATCTAATTGACCAAGATGGAAACAGTGTTGATAAAACGACTCACGATGGGCGATTATATATTCATTGGGCAGCAAGTCGAGGAAATGTTGAATTAGTAGAATATTTAATTTCTAAAGGTTCAGATATTAATCGTACAGATGATAAAGGAGCAACGCCATTGGCTTTTGCTGCATCAAACGGTCAAACAAATAAAGATATTTACGAATCGTTTTTTAATGCTGGATTAGATTCAAATTATAAAAATGCCAACGGAGCAAACTTCCTTTTAATGGCAATCGGATATGATAAAGATTTAGCTCTAACAGATTATTTACTTTCTAAAGGATTAAAACTTTCTGATGTTGATGCCAACGGAAATACAGTTTTTGATTATGCTGCTCGTACCGGAAATGTTGATATTTTAAAGCAACTTCAAAAACGAGGAATTAAGCCAACTAACAAAGCCTTAATTTTTGCTTCTGAAGGAACTCGTTCAAATGCTAACAGCCTAGAATTTTATAAATATTTAGTTGAAGATTTAAAATTAAATCCTAAAACAATTGGTGATAACGGCGAAAATGTACTTCACAATTTAGTTAAGAAAAATGACCAACAAGAAATTGTAGCTTATTTTTTAGCGAAAGGTGTTGATGTAAACCAAACGAATAAAGAAGGAAATACCGTTTTAATGGAAGCTGCTAAAGGTACAAATGTTGAAATGCTGAAAACGGTTTTAAGTAAAACGAAAAACATCAACCAAAGGAATAATAATGGAATGTCTGCATTATCATTCGCGGTAAATAATGGTTCTTCAGATGTTCTTTCTACTTTGATAACAGAAAAAGCAGATATTCAAGTTCGAGATAATTCTGGAAATATCATTACTTATTATCTAATTCAATCGTATCGTCCGTTACGTCCAAATCAAAAAGATGAATTTTCGGATAAAATTACTGTATTAGAAAAATCTGGAGTTGATTTTAAGGAATTACAAAAAGATGGAAATTCAATTTTACATTTGGCTGTTTCTAAAAATGATTTGAAATTATTACAAAAATTAGAAAAATACGAAATTGATGTAAATGCGGTTAATGAAGAGATAATGACTCCTTTACATAAAGCCGCTTTAATCGCAAAAGATGATAAAATTCTTAAATATTTAGTTGAAAAAGGAGCAGATGTAACCATCAAAACTGAATTTGACGAAACAGCTTATGATTTAGCTTCAGAAAATGAAGTACTTCAGAAAAATGCAATTAATATCGATTTTTTAAAATAATAGAAATATCATAAATCAAATAAAAATGAAACCATTTATAAAACAATCATTAATCGTAGTTTGTTTATTTTTCTTTGCTTTTCAAGCATCAGCACAAGCAACAAAATATAAAGGAATGTTGCAAATGTCGAACTACAACGGTTTAGAAGCTTATGTTGTTGTTTCTTTGATTGATGCAAAAGGAAATGCAGAAAAAACACTTTATATGATGGGACCAGACGAAAAATGGTACAACGGGTTTAAAGATTGGTTTGCTAAACTTTCTAAGAAAAAAGAAAAATTGAATGCGATTACTGGAGCTTCAGTAGCTGGTGGTGACCGTTCAACTTTTACTTTTACCATTGATGAAGCTAAAATAAATAAAGGATATAAGATTCGTTTTGAATCATCGGTTGAAGACCAAAAAAATTACATTAGCGATTTAGAAATTCCGTTTACAACTGAAGCTGTTACTAAAAAAACTGACGGAACAGGTTATATTCGTTACGTGAAATTATCTAAAGTTCAATAATCTTATTTTTTCTAATGACGAAATCTGTTTGGCGATTCGCCCATTTAGTTTTAGCCATTTTTTCATTTCTGTTTTTGCTAATCGCTTCTGTTACCGGAACCATTTTAGCAGTTGATGCAGCTTATGAAAAAACATCGGCACCAAGCATAGAAAATTTCAATCAAATAACTGTAGCGCAATCCATCACCGGGTTGCGCAAGGTTTTTCCGGAAATATTAGAATTGAATATCGATGCAACAAACTCTGTAATTGCAGAAGGTTTTAATGACGAAGGCGAAGATTTTAAAGCCATAGTAAATCCTGTTACGGGAGAAATTTTGGCTCAACCAAAACCAAAATCAGAGTTTATTGAATGGGTAACTTCGTTTCATCGTTCGTTATTTTTACACGAAACTGGACGATTCATTGTTGGATTCGTTTCCTTTTTGTTATTATTAATCACCATTTCTGGAACCGTTTTAATTATAAAAAGACAATTGGGAATTCGTAATTTCTTTTCAAAAGTAATCAGTGATTTCTCAGCGCAATATTTTCACGTAGTTGCCGGAAGATTACTTTTAATTCCAATTTTAATTATTTCCTTAACCGGAAGTTATTTGTTTATGTTACGATTTGATGTGATTTCAAAACCTGAATTGGTTGAAATTTCACACGAATCAAATTCAACTGAAGAATTTTCTTTGGAAGATATTCCTGTTTTTAAAGAAACGCTTTTAAGTGATGTAACTAAAATTGAATTTCCGTTTAGTGATGACCCAGAAGAATTTTTCCGAATTAAATTAAAAGATAAAGAAATTCAAGTTAATCAAATAACAGGTGAAATTGTCTCGGAAATTATTTATCCTAAAGAAACCGTTTTTGAAACCTTGAGTTTAGATTTACATACAGGAAGAACCAATGCCGTTTGGGCCATTATTTTAGGAATCGCTTCATTAAATATTTTGGTTTTTATTTATACCGGATTTGTGATAACCTTTAAACGTACATCGGTAAAAATTAAAAATAAATTTAAACCAACCGACGCTGAAATTGTTATTTTAGTCGGTTCGGAAGGTGGAAGTACTACGTATTTTGCCAACCGAATTCACCAGCAATTTTTGAATTCAGGTAAGAAATCATATTTCGCAACTTTAAACGAATATCAACAATTTCCAAAGGCTTCGGAATTGATTGTTTTAGCATCAACTTACGGATTGGGAGAAGCGCCTTCAAATGCCGGTCAGTTTAAAAAATTGGTTGCCAAATTTCCGCAATCGCAAAATATCCATTTTTCTGTTTTAGGTTTTGGCTCAACTAAATATGCCGATTTCTGTGCTTTCGCTTTTGAAGTAGATACGATGTTAACACAGCAAAATAACTTCAACCGTAAATTACAAATTCATACGATAAATAAAAAATCAGTTGCAGAATTCGTGAATTGGGTAAATGCGTACAACGAAATTTCTGATATTAAAATCGAAAACGTTTCGGCAATCTACCAAATGAAACTTCCAAAATTAAGTAAGTTCACCGTTCTTGAAAATAAGAAGAATGCCAATGATTCGGTTTTTCAAATTTCGTTACAAACCAAAAAGAAATTCCAATCAGGCGATTTACTTGCAATTTATCCAGCAAACGATGCACAAGAACGTTTGTATTCGATTGCTAAAGTAAACGGAAATTTACAATTGGTTGTTAAGTTACATGAGTTTGGTTTAGGTTCACAATTTTTACATCGTTTACAAAAAAACGATCAATTAAAAGCTAGAATCATTACAAACGAACATTTTCACGTTCCAACAGATGCCAAAAGTGTAATTATGATTGGAAACGGAACTGGAATTGCTCCGTTTTTAGGAATGATTAACGAAAATATTTCTCATAAAGAAATGCATTTGTTTGTTGGTTTCCGCCATAGAAACGAAACGGTTTTAGGTTACGAAGCTTTTGCGAAATCACATCAAGAGAAAAAACAATTAACTGATTTTACGTTTGCATTTTCTCGTGAAGAAAATCCAAAATACGTCATGCAAATTATAGAAGAACAAGCGCAGTTAATTGCTGATAAATTAGCTGTAGGAGCTGTTATTATGATTTGTGGTTCGTTAAAAATGCAAAAAGATGTAGAAGTTGTTTTAGATAAAATTGTTGCAACGCATAACGATAAATCACTAACTTTCTATAAAGAACAAAATCAAATCAAAACCGATTGTTATTAGTTATGATTAAAAAAAGTTTGCTTTTCGGAATTTTGTTTTTACTAGTTCAAAATGCCTTTGCTCAAGTATTGGTAAAACGCGATACCGTTTTAATGGGTAGTTCATTTGATGTTTCTATTGTGGCTGAAAACGAAGCTTTGGCTGAAAATTATATTCAACAGGTTTTTGAAGAAGTTATTCGTATTGATTTATTGATTTCAGATTGGAAACCAAACTCTCAAATTTCTGAAGTCAATAAAAATGCAGGAATAAAACCTGTGAAAGTGGATAAAGAAGTTTTTGATTTAACGAAACGTGCATTACAATTCTCTGAAATCACAAATGGAGCTTTTGATATTACTGTTGCTTCAATGGATAAAATTTGGAGTTTTGATGGTTTAATGGATGAACTTCCTACGAAAGAAGCGATTCAAAAAAGCATTGAAAATGTAGGTTATAAAAATGTGATTTTAAACGAATCTGAATCTACGATTTTCCTGTCAAAAAAAGGAATGAAAATTGGTTTTGGTGCCACCGGAAAAGGTTACGCAGCAGATAAAGGCCGTGAACTGATGTTGAAATTAGGAATAAAAGGCGGTATTGTAAATGCATCTGGCGATTTAGCTTCTTGGGGACGACAACCCGATAGAAAAAGTTGGTTGATTGGTTTGCGCGATCCATTTAAAAATGGGGCAATTTTACGAACTTTTCCGGTTCGAAATGCCGCAATGTGTACTTCGGGCGATTATCAAAAGTTTGCTTTAATTGACGGAATTCGTTATTCGCATATTATCAATCTCAAAACAGGAATTCCGGCGACGGGTTTAACTAGTGTTACGGTTTTAGGTCCGGAAGCAGAAACAGCAAACGCATTTAGTACTTCAATTATGGTTTTAGGAGCTGAAGCTGGTTTACAATTGTTAAATAATTACCCAGATTACGCTTGTTTAATTATTACCGAAGATAACGATATAATTACTTCTAAAAACTACAAAAAAGTTTTAAAGAATTTAAATACCGATAATTAATATAAACGCGCAGCTTTTACGTTGTGCGTTTTTTGTATTTTTATAATAAACAATTATTTAGGGTTATATGATTAAAGAATTAATGTTTAAACGGATAAATGAAAATCTTGATAAATATATTGAATATTATGAACTAGGGGGTCCTCAAACAGATAGAAAACTTCAAGCATTTACAGATTTATATAGTGTAATTTATCAAATTTTAGAAAATCTTGTTTTAGAAAATTATATATCTGCACTGACAACAACGTCATTTTTATTAGAAAGATTTTGTAAATTAGGAATAATAAAGCATGGATTATTAGGTGTGACTTTTTTATCAGATAATTATATTGATAAGTTAGACTCATCTTATGAATTTGACGCAAAAAATTTAAACGAAACCATTAAAAAATTAAAAGAATTAAAATTAATTAAAGAGGGTGAATTTAAAATTTTAATAAAAATGAAAGATGAAATGAGGAATTCATTTTCACATGCTGATTCGATTAAAATAACTAAAGAATATCCAAAAAAAATTGAAGCCTTTCATATGAACTTTTTGTGTCCAGACCAACTTCAAAAAGTAGAATTGGATTCTAAAACAACTTTTATTAAAAATGAGCAGATTGAATTAGAAGCTAAAAAGCAAGCGTTGTCAAATTTTAAGAAACTTTATTCAATTATTGTGGCCACAGATAGAAGATTGATTAAAAGATATAATTCATTATAAATTGAATAACCTAAAACGTAAAACCTAAAAGTTGTGCGTTTTTTGTAACTTTAATTTTGTTATCAAAACAATAAAACAACTAAAAAATAGAATATGAAAGTAAGTATTATAGGAGCTGGAAATGTTGGAGCAACTTGTGCGCAATTTATTGCAATGAAAGGCATCGTTTCTGAAATAGTTTTATTAGATATTGCAGAAGGTTTAGCAGCAGGTAAAGCTATGGATTTAGCGCAATCAATGCCAGCTTTAGGTTTTGATACCTTAATTTATCCAGAAGTTGATGATTATTCAAAAACTGCAAATAGTGAGGTAATTGTAGTTACTTCGGGGCAGCCAAGAAAACCTGGAATGAGCCGTGAAGAATTGGTTGCGGTTAATGTTTCTATTGTTGAATCTGTAATTAAAAATGCTATAAAATTCTCACCAAAAGCCGTTTTTGTTATTGTGACGAATCCGTTAGATACGATGACTTTGGTTGCTTTGAAAGCTTCGGGTTTACCAAAAAACAAAATAATTGGAATGGGAACGATTTTGGATTCAAATCGTTTTCGTTATTTCTTGAGTAAAAAATTACAAAAGCCGATTAACGAAATTGAAGCAATGGTAATTGGCGGTCATGGAGATACAACAATGATTCCGATTAAAGAATTAGCAACTTATAAAGGAATTCCAATTTCTGAAATTTTAACAAATGAAGCATTTGAAGAAGTTATCAAAGAAACTATGGTCGGCGGAGCTACATTAACTAAACTTTTAGGAACTTCAGCGTGGTACGGACCTGGCGCAGCAGTTACTGAATTAGTTGATACGATTGTAAATGATAAGAAGAAATTGATGCCTAATTCTGTTTATCTACAAGGTGAATTTGGAATTGATGGTGTTTGCATTGGAGTTCCGTGTATTATTGGAAAACATGGCGTTGAAGGAATTCTCGAAATTAAATTATCTGATTCTGATAAAATTAAATTTATAAACAGTGCGAACGCAATTAAAGAAGTAAACGGATTGATATAAAATTGAAAAACCTCAATCTATTGATTGAGGTTTTTTGTACCTGAGGTGGGAATCGAACCCACACTCCGAGGAACACGAGTTTGAGTCGTGCGCGTCTACCAATTCCGCCACTCAGGCATAACATATCTGTTATCTGGTTGCAAATGTAAAACAATATTTTTAAAATCAAATAAAAAATAAAAAAATATTCAACATTAAAATATAATTACTAAATTTGCAACGCTTTAAAAAAGCAGAACACAACAACTAACTACCAAACTAAATTAAAATGACACACTTTGAACCGGAAGCAAAGATATTTGCTTGTTCACAAAGTAAAGAATTAGCTGAGCGTATTGCTAAAAATTACGGTATCGAATTAGGAAATGTAACTTTATCACATTATAGTGACGGTGAATTTCAGCCTTCTTTTGAAGAGTCTATTCGAGGAATTCGTGTTTTCTTAATCTGTTCAACATTTCCTTCAGCAGATAATTTGATGGAATTGTTATTGATGATTGACGCTGCAAAAAGAGCTTCTGCTCGACATATTACAGCAGTTATTCCATATTTTGGATTGGCTCGTCAAGACAGAAAAGACAAGCCACGTGTGCCAATAGGAGCGAAGTTAGTAGCTAAAATGTTAGAAACTGCTGGTGCAACTCGAGTGATGACAATGGATTTACATGCAGATCAAATTCAAGGTTTTTTTGAAAAACCAGTAGATCATTTATATGCTTCAACCATTTTCTTGCCTTATGTAGAATCATTAGGTTTAGAAAATTTAACTATTGCTTCACCTGATATGGGGGGGTCTAAAAGAGCTTATGCATATGCGAAATATTTAGGGTCTGAAGTTGTGGTTTGTTATAAACAACGTAAAAAAGCAAATGTAATTGAAACTATGGAATTGATTGGAGATGTAACAGGTCGAAATGTAATTCTAGTTGATGATATGGTTGATACTGGAGGTACTTTGGCGAAAGCGGCTGATGTAATGATGGAAAAAGGAGCCTTGAGTGTGAGAGCAATTTGTACACATGCTATTTTATCAGGAAATGCTTTAGATAAAATTGAAGCTTCAAGTTTAACTGAGTTAATCGTTACAGATTCTATTCCATTGAAACGTCAAAGCGATAAAATTAGAGTTTTAAGTTGTGCAAGTTTGTTTGCGGATGTGATGCATATGGTGCAAAATAACAATTCGATTAGTAACAAATTTATAATGTAGTATTTTATTAATTTTTTATATATATTAAAATGAAATCAATTTCAATTAAAGGACAAGAAAGAGAAAGCGTGGGTAAAGTATCTACTAAAGCTGCACGTAATGCTGGATTGGTTCCTTGCGTAATTTACGGAGGAGGAGAACCAGTACATTTCACAGCTGAAGAGAAAGCTTTTAAAAGCTTAGTTTACACTCCAAACGTACATACGGTTGTAGTTGAATTAAACGGAAATACTGTTGATTGTATTTTACAAGACATTCAGTTTGATCCAGTATCTGACAAAATTTTACACATCGATTTCTATAAATTGGATGCTGCAAAAGAAATTACTATGGAAGTTCCTGTTAAAGTTGAAGGAAATTCTAAAGGTGTTATGGCAGGTGGTGTTTTACGTTTAAACCAACGTAAATTAAAAGTAAGAGCTTTACCAGCTAACTTACCTGACTTCGTTGTAGCTGATATTACTGAGTTAGAAATGGGTAACAAATTATACGTTACTTCTATTCCTACAGATAACTTCAAGTTATTACACCCAGACAATACAGTTGTTGCTCAAGTAAGAATTTCTCGTGCTGCTATGAAAGCTGCTCAAGAAGCTGCAAAAGCAGAAAAAGGTGGAAAAAAGAAGAAATAATCTTTTATTTCAATATAAAAAAGCTCCGATTTATCGGAGCTTTTTTTATGGTTTGTAAAATTATCTCCTTTAGAAAACAAAGAAGTTAATTTGTTTTAATTTAAAATTTGATATTCAACAGTTTCGTTTGCGTGTGCTTTTTGCACGTTTAATACTTTTCCGGTAGAATCTGTTACAAACACAACAACTTCAACTTTTGACAAGTCCTTATTGTATAATGTATAAGAAACATTTTGTCCAGATTTAGAAATCTCTTGGCCAGCTGTTGCGTTTCCAAGGCTGTTTCCTGTTGCTGTTCCGTAAACTGCTCGTAATACATCGTTGTGTATGAATTCAGGGTGAGAAGATGGGGCTTGTGGGTTTCCATTACCTCCATAATAAGTTGTTGAGTTTTTTTGCGGACTAGAAGAGAGAACTACTTCGTTTTCAATTACATAAATGCTGTATTTTAAATCAGAAAAACCCTCAGAGAATTTGAAAGATGCAGAAACTGAGCCGCCTGTATTGGTTAATTCTGAAGTTATTTTAATTCCAACAGTTGATCCGTTTTTTTGTATTGTATTGTATACTTGAGCTAAATTGTTGTTTTGAGGACTTCTCCATTCTTCTGATCTGCTGATAAGAGCGAAAGGATACCCTTGAACATCAAAAAAGGAGTCTAAAGTTCCTCCGGCTGGAATCTGCATTTGATCGCCAAAATGGATGGCTACAGGGATTATTTTGTTTCCTAATGTTTCGTGTTCTAATGCTTTTTCGATCGAATAGGTGACTCTTGGACACCATTGACACCATGTGCCTGTTACGTCTTCTATTAATACTTTATGTTGGTATTTTACAGATGTATTTCCGTTTCCTGGTTCAACTGTTTTACTTTCTTTTGAATCGTCGCTAGAACAAGAAACAGAAGTGAAACCAAGTGTTATTGCTAAAAAAGCTCCAATTAAAATTCTTTTTTTCATTATAGATTAATTTATATGTTAGTTTAATGTTAAGGTTTGTAAATATATAAATTAATTTTATTTAAAAAAAAAGTTGGATTGAATATTTTATTATATAAATTTGATTTTTTTATTAATACCTTAATTATAATGTGTAGAAATTTTTTATTTGTATTTTTTTTGTGTTCAACTTTGTCATTTGCGCAAAGTAAATTGCCTAATGTAACGTTGAAAACTTTAGATGGTAAGTCGATTAATTTATCATCTTATAACTCCAAATCAAAACCTGTAATTATTAGTTTTTGGGCCACTTGGTGTGGGCCTTGTATTAAGGAATTGAAGGCTATAAATTCGGTTTATGCTAAATGGCAAAAAGAAACAGGTGTTGAGTTAGTGGCTGTTTCAATTGATGATGCTCGTACGAAAAATAGAGTAAAGTCTCAGGTTTCTGGTGCAGGTTGGGATTATACGGTTTTAATAGATGATAATCAAGAGTTGAAACGAGCAATGAATGTTGTCAATGTGCCTTATACGGTTATAGTATATGAAGGGAAAATAGTTTATTCACATTCAAATTATACACCTGGAATTGAAAATGATATTTATAAGAAGTTACAATCATTAGTTAAGTAAATAAAGTTAAAATCTAATTTCAATTATGTTTAAAAAGATTGTGTTGGCTAGTTCATTGATTTTAACATCAATAAGTTATGGACAATTAAGGGTGGGGGTTGAATCTAATTCGCAATATTATGTAGATGATGAAAAAATAAAATTAAATGAAAAAGAAAATGATGAACGCTTCCGTTCTAATAATTATATAAAGATTGATTATACAATCAAAAATTTTGAATTTGGTTTGCAAGGTGAAGCTTATTATCCCAAAGCTTTGTTGAATTTTAATCCAGAATTAAGAAATTTCAATATAGGAACTTTGTATGCAAGATATAATAATTATGAAAAAGGAATTGATGTAACTGCTGGGCATATCTATGAGCAATTTGGTAGTGGTTTAGCGCTTCGTTTTTGGGAAGATCGTGCATTGGGAATAAATAATGCTCTTTTTGGGGCTAAAATTAAATATCGTTTTGGAGAATCTATAACAGCTAAAGTATTAGCTGGAAAACAACGTATTGGAATGGGATTAGACCTTTCTGATGGTAGTATTTTTGGTGCTGATTTAGAAGTTGATTTGTCAAATTTCTTAAAAGCTGAAACTTATGATTTTAAATTTGGTGCTACTTACGTTGGGAGGAATGAAAATATAAGTGAATTATATCCTAATGTTCCAAATTTAACAAATGTTTTTGGACCAAGAGTTGAGTATATAGGTGAGAAATTTAATGTTAGCTTCGAGTATCTTTATAAGTCCAAAGATGTTCATGTTGAAGAAAATATTCAGCCTGATATTTTAAGAGATGGTAGTGCTTATTATGCGAATATGGGATATAATTCTGGTTTATTTGCTGCTAATTTAAATTTGAGAAGATTGGAGAATTTTACTTTTTTCTCACAAAGAGATTTGCAAGGAAATTTGTATAATACGGGTATGATTAATTATGTTCCCTCATTAACAAAACAATATGATCATTCTCTTCAAAATATTTTTGTTTATCAGTCGCAGCCGCAAATGATTTATTATCTAACAGGTAGAGAAAAACAAGGAGAGATTGGTGGTCAATTTGATGTTTATTTTGAGTTAGAGCCATCTACTTTTTTTGGAGGAGAAACTGGAGCGAGTATTGCAATTAACGGTTCTTATTGGGCGGGTTTAAAAAATTATATCTCTAAAAAAAATATTAAAGGTGAATTTGGTGAAGATATTGAATTGGTTGATTTGAAAACTGATTTTTTTGGATTTGGAACTAAATATTACAAAGATTTTGGTGTTGAATATCGTAAGAAGATATCTGATAAATTCTCGACTATTTTTTCGTATTTAAATCAATTCTATAATAGTGCGTTATTAGTAGAGAAGCCTTATTTGGTTAATGCTAATACTTTAACGGGTGAAGGAACGTATTTTTTATCTGGAACAAAATCAGTTCGGTTAGAGTTACAGCATCAATGGGCTGATTCTGAACGTGGAAATTGGGCAGGAGGAACAGCTGAATATGTACCCAATTCTACTTGGTCGTTTTTTATACATGATATTTACAATTATGGAACAAACGAACCTAGTGAAAAGTTACATTACTACAGTTTTGGAGGTGCTTTTACAAAAGGTGCCACAAGAATCGCAGCGAGTTATGGTCGTCAAAGAGGTGGAATGATGTGTGTTGGTGGCGTTTGTCGATACGTACCTGAAGCAGCTGGATTTACACTAAATCTAACTACGAATTTTTAAAAAATTTAAGCATCCTGAAAAAGATGCTTTTTTTGTGCCTAAAAAATTAGAAATTAGTATGTTGGATTCAAATTAATTTGTAATTTTGCAAACGTTTTACATGGTTAAGGGTTTTTTGTAAAGCATTTAAATTCAATTTATAACAGCTTCTGTTTTTAATTTCCATTGAAAACCCAATTGAAACAGAATACAAATTTATTATCAGACATGTCTGAACAAACACAAAATCCAGAAGAATTCTTACAAAGCTTTAATTGGGAACGTTACGAAAACGGAATCGATGCTGTTGAAGAAACTCAATTACAAGAATTCGAAGAATTAGTAGAAAAAACTTTTATCTCTACAGATGCTGAAGAAGTTGTAGAAGGTGTAGTTGTAAGAATTACTGACCGTGATGCAATCGTTGATATCAACGCTAAATCTGAAGGTGTAATTTCTTTAAACGAATTCCGTTACAACCCGAACTTAAAAGTAGGTGATAAAGTTGAAGTTTTAATCGACGTAAGAGAAGATAAAAACGGACAATTAGTATTATCTCACCGTAAAGCTCGTACTATCAAAGCTTGGGATAGAGTTATCGCTGCTAATGAAACTGGAGAAATCGTTAATGGTTTCGTAAAATGTAGAACTAAAGGTGGTATGATCGTTGACGTATTCGGAATCGAAGCATTCTTACCAGGTTCTCAAATCGATGTTAAACCAATCCGTGATTACGATCAGTTTGTAAACAAAACTATGGAATTCAAAGTTGTGAAAATCAACCATGAGTTCAAAAACGTAGTAGTTTCTCACAAAGCGTTAATCGAGGCTGATATCGAAGTACAGAAAAAAGAAATCATTGGTCAATTACAAAAAGGTCAAGTATTAGAAGGTGTTGTTAAAAACATTACTTCTTATGGTGTATTCATTGATTTAGGAGGTGTAGACGGATTAATCCACATCACTGACTTATCTTGGTCAAGAATCAACCACCCATCTGAAGTTTTAGAATTAGATCAAAAATTAAACGTTGTAATCTTAGATTTCGATGACGAGAAAACACGTATCCAATTAGGTTTAAAACAATTAAACGCTCACCCTTGGGATGCTTTAGATGCTAACTTAACTGTTGGTGACAAAGTTAAAGGTAAAGTTGTTGTTTTAGCTGATTATGGTGCTTTCATCGAAGTTGCTGAAGGTGTAGAAGGTTTAATCCACGTTTCTGAAATGTCTTGGTCAACGCATTTACGTTCTGCTCAAGATTTCGTAAAAGTTGGTGATGAAGTTGAAGCTGTTATCTTAACATTAGACCGCGATGAGCGTAAAATGTCTTTAGGTATCAAACAATTAACTCAAGATCCTTGGACTGGAATTGCTGGAAAATATCCTGTAGGATCAGTTCATACAGGTGTTGTTCGTAACTTTACAAACTTTGGTGTTTTCGTAGAATTAGAAGAAGGAATTGATGGATTAGTTTACATCTCTGACTTATCTTGGACTAAGAAAATCAAACACCCATCTGAATTTGTAAGCGTTGGTGACAAATTAGAAGTTGTTGTTTTAGAATTAGACGTTGAAGGTCGTAAATTATCTTTAGGTCACAAACAAACAACTGCTAATCCTTGGGATCAGTACGAAGCTGCTTTCGCTGTTGGAACTATCCACAATGGAGTTATCGCTGAAGTAATTGACAAAGGTGCTACTGTTGAATTTGGTGATGATATCGTTGCTTTCATTCCTACTCGTCATTTAGAAAAAGAAGACGGAAAGAAATTGAAAAAAGGTGATACTGCTGATTTCAAAGTAATTGAATTCAATAAAGAATTCAAAAGAGTTGTAGCTTCTCATACTGCTATTTTCCGTGAGGAAGAAGACAAAAATGTGAAAGCTCAAGAAGAGAAATCTAACAATAATAATGCTAGTAATACAGCTGAGAAATCTACTTTAGGTGATATCGATGCTTTAGCAGAATTAAAAGCTAAAATGGAAAAAGGAAATAACTAATTTCTGATTCAAAAAATGAAAGCCGACTTGAAAAAGTCGGCTTTTTTTTATGATTGTTATTTTAAATTGCTTTTTTCTTTTCTACATAATCAACAACAAAACCTATGATTCCTTTACCTTCTAAGTTTTTTTGTTCTTCTTTCGTTAGTTTTAATTGTTTGATAAAACTGTTGGAATCAATGATGTTATTTTCGATTGAATACTTTTCTTGTACACTTAATGTTTTGATATAATATTGGTCGTTTGTATCGAAATAAACTTCAATTTTCCCCATTAATACCTTGTCGTTTGAGTTAAATTGAGCTGGTTTATTTCGTTTTAATACCAATGTATTTTGATATTTTGAAATAAGTTTTTTTTCTGAATCGATAGTAAAAGTTATAAAATCATCATCAGAATCTTTATAAACAACGTATTCATCACCAATTTTTTGAACTTTGTTATTCTCTATAAAATCTTTTACCAATTGATAAGTTCTTTTATCAGTAAAAACGCCTTCTTCTGTATGAGAAATATATTCATAACTTGGAAGTTTTTGGTAAACTGTGTTTTTATTAATTTCTGAATCCCAATATAAAGAATAGTTATTGAAAGTTGTATTAAGAACATTACCTAATGCTAAAATTCCGTTGAAACTTTCAAGTTTTTTTTGATTTTCATTTATATTAAAATCAATTTGATAATAGCGTTTACCTTTATTATCTTTTTTAAAAGTTTTGTATGAATTTTCGAAAATTGTCAAAAGTTGTTTTTTTACCGTTGGACCATTTTCGATGACTAATTCTTTTAATGTTGTTGAATTATCATCCATACAAACAACAGTTGCAAATGAATTTATTGACAATGTACCAAAGTTTGGATGTGAAACTGTGATGGAATTAATATTTTCAGGAATTTATATATTGCCGTTTTCATCCGTGTTTCCTAACCATTTATTTGTAGAAGTTTCATTTACGATTGCATTCTGTAGCGGGTTTTGATTTGTACAATCTAAAAAACGGGTTTGAGCATTTGTAGCTATTTGTATTAAGGCTAAAAATGATACGATTAAGCTGTGTTTAATAATCTTTTTCATTTTTTTAGGTGTGTAAAATAATAGCCTGCTTTGCGATAGAACCAACAATATGTCCGTATAAAGTCATTAAAATCTCAATTGGATTGATGTTTACTTTATCTAATTGAATGATGTAATTTCCTTTGTTTTTTATTTGATTTTCGGTTCTGATTTTTAGTAGCGTTTGCTTATGTGCATCACGTAATTGAGTTCCCCATGTAAATCCAAAAATGCCTCTAATTTCTTTATCTAATTCTTCAATTTTTATCGTTCCCCAAAACTTATCGGTTTTTAGATGATAAATAGTTTTATTGTTTTCTATGACTTTGCATAACCATTTTTCTTGGATAAGCTGATAGGTTTTATCGGTGATAATAATTTGATGTTGTTTTGATTTTAAATTGATGAGTAATTTACCTACGATTTCATTTTTTGAATCAAAGATTGTTATGATTTCGTTTTCTGTTTTTGCGGTTAATTGCATTTATTTTTTGATTTTAATAGAAATATCCAAATCCCATATTGACCGTTCCTGAGTTCAGTTTACGTTCAATATTGTTGTATTTAGTTGCGTTCATATCTCCTAAATTTGTGTAATTAATTGTGAAGAACGATTGTTTGCTAAGCGCAATGTTTAATCCAAAATTCACTAAATATTTCCAATTTGTTTTTTGTGATTTATCTGTAATTGTAGATATACTACTTTCGATTTTTTCTTTAATTGCGAAGTTTGGTCCAGCACCAATTCCTACATAAAAATCAAACGGAGAATTGTAAGTGTTGAATAAATCGAAATGAAATCTTGCTTGAACGGGTACTAAAGTAGAAGTTCTTGAAATTTCGCTCCATTCATTTTCGAACATTGTATTAGCATTAAAAGTAGATTGGTAATATCCTAAGCCAAATTCCAATGTTTTTGAAGCACGATACATTAAAT
The DNA here is from genome assembly GCF_003865405.1 of Paenimyroides tangerinum. GTDB lineage: Bacteria > Bacteroidota > Bacteroidia > Flavobacteriales > Flavobacteriaceae > Flavobacterium > Flavobacterium tangerinum. The sequence continues at coordinate 142,520 of NZ_RQVQ01000002.1, read as the reverse complement.
TCATGCTTAACAAAGTTGCATTTCCGTTTAAGTTTAGTTGGTTTTGAACTTCATAATTTCCAGTTCCAAGACCAGCTGCGATTTCAAAGGTTAGTTTTGGTAAGTTCGGTTTTATCGAGTCATTTTGTGCAAATAAAACAAAGCTTAACAATAATGTCGTAAGGTAAATAAAGAAGCGTATCATAATTCACATGTTTTAATTTTTATCAAAAATAGAAATGATTCAAATCAAAGAATTGTAAAATTGAGACACATGTAATTATTTTTCAAAAAAATGCCAATATAAATCTTCGTTGCCTAATTTATTGATTTTTGGCAGCAAGGTTTTTGGCGTTTCGTTAGTTATGGTTTTGAAATGTTTTATAAAATGCGATTGGTCGTAATACATTGCAAAAAGTGCGATATCAGTTAAGTTTGCTTCTTCTTTGTTTTGTAAAGCGTAATTTAATGAATTTCGGAACATCACCATTTTCTTGTATTCTTCCATGCTGATTAAGGTATGTTTCTTAAATAAACGTAAAAGTTTTTTTCTATTGGTTTGAAATTGTTCTTCTAGTTCACTAATTTTTATCGCACCATTGGAAAGAATGATTTCACGAATGGAATCATTAAGAATTGGTTCCTGAAAAGGTTGGTAAAGTTTTAAAAGTTCTTTTTCTATAACTTCTAATTGGTTCTCTAAATCATCGTTTTTGTTTATTTTCTGAAGAGCTTCATTAAACGATTCGCTCAAATCAATTTTCATGAAGTCCTTTGTCATCAACTCATTTAGTGGTTTTTTAATGAAATGATTAAAACCTAATGGATAAAATACAATGCCAATTTTATGAAACGAACCATTGATGTTTACTAATGTTTTATGTTTCGAATTAACGGTGTATAAACAAGTAATTGATTTTGGATTTGCGTCTTTTTCTATGTTTGAGCAAATAGGGTCGTAGTTCAAAGTTACTTTGTTTCCAAGATAAATGGTTACAGCATGAAGGTAATTTGGATAGAAATAAAAAGATTCCGAATGGTTTTCTTCTTCACAAACATGAAAATAAAAATAAGCGATTACTTTTTTTAAAAGCTCATTTTTTGGTTTTAAGGTTTTTAAATACGACTTATTTTCCATGCCAATAAAAATAAGGTTTTTAAACAATTTTTCAAATTTTTAATCTAACAAAAAAGCTTTAGAGTAGGAAGAAACTCTAAAGCTTTTGTTGTTGATTTTAAAAAGTATATCCTAAAGTAAATATTTGCATTGTATTTCCTGTTTCTAAAGGTTTTTTGAATCTGGCTGAAACATAATAATGATTATTAAATTTCAATCCAACACCCAACATTCCTCCAAAATTAGTTGAACTCTTAAATCCTGAATCACTTCTTTTACCATTCTCTGTTTCCCAAGTGGCGATATTCTTACTATTAATAAAATTTGTCAAGGTAATACCTCCTTCACCATAAATTTCAAAATTCTCTACAATTTTAAAATAATGTTTATATCCAGCATTTATTAAAACTACTTTAGATTTCAATTCGTAATTGATATTACTATATCCTAATGGATGGTTTTCAGTGTATTGTCTGTCTATTTGAAATTTTTGATTGTAAATTGATAGTGAAGCATCTGCAAAAACAGCTGATTGATTTTTGTTACTAAAAGGTATTTCTACAGCGACTCCGATAGTTGGTGATGTATAATTTTCTGTTGATTTGATGTAATAGTTTTCACTATAACCGATAATGTACAATAATGCTTCTTGTGGAGTATTTCGACCTATTTTATTTGAGTCAAATTTATTTAATACTACACCTCCAAAGATAGAAAAGTTAAACTTTGTTTTCGTGATTCCTTTTTCTAAATCGTAGTTATTTAGTTTGTTGAAATACTTTATTAATTTATCTTTTTTGTATTCGATTTTTTTATATTCTAAAAATCCTAATTCAGGTTGAGGCGCATCTTTATATAATTGATTTTGAAATTGATTGTTAGCTTTTGTAGTTCTGTGATTTATAAAATATTCTTTGTAAATTAAGGGTTCAATTTGTTTCGATGTTGGTGAACTAAAATAAAATTGCGTAAAATTTGATAATTCATAAGAATATAAATTATAATCGCCTTTAACTAAAAATTTCAATAATATCCATTCTTTTTTAAAATTTGGGTTCGGTTCGTTATTGAAGTTGCTTGGGTTTGTACTTAGATTCGTGTCTATATCATTTAATGATGAAATATAAGCTTCGTTATCGATTGTTATATCATTCATTTTTTCTATTAGAAATTTTTCAACTTCTTTATTGTCAACTTTTACTTCGATTTCATAGATTAAATTTTTAAAATTATTTTTTAATGTTCCGGATATTTTTTGATTAGCGTATGTGAATTCAATTTGTTTCGATTTGTTTTGTGCAAATGTGCTAAGACTAAAAAGCAATAGAAATAAAAGAAATGTTTTTTTCATTATTATGAGTTTTTTTGATTTAAGAAAAGCGAATTATAAATTCGCTTTTAATTTTTTTTTATTCGTCTTCATCTTTTGAAATTGCACTCCAACCTCTAGCTTTTAAAGGAATTTTTGTGTTTTCTCTTGTGATGATATGAACACCTTCGTTTTCTGGCACAATATGACCAATGACATTTAAATGCGGATTAGCTTTTATTTTATCGTAATCTGACATTTTAATGGTGAAAAGTAATTCGTAATCTTCTCCGCCGTTGATTGCAATAGTTGTGCTGTCTAGATTGAATTCTTCACAAACATTGATTAATTGCGGGTCTAACGGAAGTTTTTCTTCGTAAACATTACATCCAACTTTAGAACTTTTTGTTAAATGAAAAATCTCAGATGATAAACCGTCAGAAATATCAATCATTGCAGTTGGTTTAACTTCTAATTTTTCTAATAACTCTTTGATATCTTTTCGAGCTTCTGGTTTCAATTGGCGTTCGATAAGATAAGTATAATCATCTAAATCAGGCTGATTGTTCGGGTTTACTAAGAAAACTTGTTTCTCTCTTTCAAGAACTTGTAATCCCATGTAAGCTGCTCCTAAATCTCCGGTTACAACTAATAAGTCTGTGTCTTTCGCTCCATCTCTGTAAACAATTTCTTCTTCATTTGCTTCGCCAATAGCTGTAATGCTAATAATTAAACCTGAAGTCGATGAGGTTGTATCTCCTCCAATTACATCAACGTTGTAAAATTTAGATGCTAAACGAATTCCTTCATACAATTCTTCTAAAGCTTCTAATGGAAAACGATTAGAAACTGCAATTGAAACTGTAATTTGAGTTGGATTTGCATTCATTGCGCAAATGTCCGAAATGTTTACAACAACAGCTTTGTAACCTAAATGTTTTAGAGGTGCGTATCCTAAATCAAAATGTACTCCTTCGATTAATAAATCAGTTGAGACAACTACTTTTTTAGATTCGAAATCTAACACAGCAGCATCGTCACCAATGCTTTTAATTGTTGATTTATGTTTGATATCGAAATGTTTGGTTAAGTGATCTATTAAGGCAAATTCTCCTAATTGGTCAATCGGAGTTCTTTGTGGGTCTTTATTTTCTAACATAGGTTTTGAATTTTTACAAAGTTATAAACTTCTTGAAATAAAAGCGATAGGAGTGAACCTATCGCTTTTTAATTATTGTTTTAATGTGTCAACAGTGATTGTGTCTGTTTCGTCCATTTCTTCTGGTGCATCACTCTGTTCGCTTGCTGCTTGAATAAAACGATTGAAATATGTGATATACGAATTTAACTTTGCTTTATGTTTATTAGCTAAAGCGTTATCAGGTCTTTCAGCGTACGAAATCAAACGATCGTAAGCATCTAAAGATTCAAGAATTTCATAACCATAATCATTTTGTTCTGTTGGTTTCATCGACTTGTAATATAATAATTGCTCATCATATTTTTTAGCTAATTGAGCCATTAAATCAGAACCTTTTTGCTTTTCTCCTAATGCATAATACAATTCAACAAAAGGTTCGACAGTTGAGTAATTTCCAAAATATTCAACAGGGAAATTGGTCATAGCTAAATCAACAATTTTTTTAGCTTTTTGCATTTTTCCTTCTTCAATCAACGCTTCGGCTAAGCGGGTTAAATTTACTCTGTATAAGAATGCATTTTTCCTAGTTTCTGGATCGTGATAAATTGAAGAACTTCCGTTGTTACCCCATTCCCAACCTAAAACGGTATTGTACATTTTATCGGTATCAATATCTCCAATGTACAACGGATGCTGGTTTTGACCCGTTGTAGCTTGGTAAGGAACCAATTGATAAGTAAGTCCTGATAGTTGTAAATGATCTTTCATCCATAAGAAATCTTCATCGTTTAAAGATCCACTTGTGAAATAAATTGGTCGTTCCCAATTGTTATTCGCAATGATATCTAACATGATCAAACGTTGTCTGTACAATGCTTGTTCATTAATATCTAAATCGATATATGGTAAAATTTGATCGTAATATTTTTCAGTTACGATTTTATTTTTAATAACAAGATCTTTATTAATTGGTACTCTTAGTTTGTTTGTAGGAATACGAACAATAGATTCGCCATTTGACATTTCAACACGTGTTTCTGGTTTATCAGATGCAATAAAATCCATAACACTATTAATATCAACTCTGTCGTCAATTACTGGTGAAATTACAGCATAATACAATTTGTTACCTGCATATTGTTTGTGATTAAATCTGATTTTTAAAGGTTTTGAATCATAAGCAGCAACTTTCATTTGATCAATGTACCAATCGGCTTGTAATAAAGCTGTACAAACAACTCGAACGTCAGTTCTATATCCTTCAACTTCTTGTAAATACCAAAGAGGGAAAGTATCGTTATCTCCAATTGTGAAAAGAATTCCATTTGGACCAACAGAATCTAAATATCCTTTTGCGATTGCTAAGGCTGTATATTTTTCTGAACGGTCATGATCGTCCCAGTTTTCTTTTGCCATTAACACAGGAGCTCCTAAGAAACATGCTGTTAAAACTAACGGTAAACTTACTTTTGGAGAAATGAATTTCTTTAATCCATCGTAAATTGCAAATACCCCAAATGCGATCCACATTGCAAAAACCATAAATGACGCAACAACTGCATAGTCACGTTCGCGTGGTTCGAACGGACGTTCGTTTAAGAATATTTTTAATGCAAAACTTGTAAATAAGAATAGAGCTAGAAGTACATAAAAAGTTTTCGGATCTTTTTTGAAGTGGAAAATAAATCCAATTAATCCTATTAAGAAAGGAATCATGTAATAATGATTTCTTCCTTTGTTATTTAAAATGTCTGAAGTTAAATTTTCTTGAGATCCAGTTCTAATTTCATCTAAAAATGGAATTCCAGTAACCCAGTTTCCGTTGTCTCTGTCATAGTTTCCTTGAATGTCATTCTGACGACCAGAGAAATTCCACATCAAATATCTCCAGTACATATAACCGAATTGATATTCAAACATGAATTTCATGTTATCAGCAAATGTTGGGTTTTTAACGTCGAAATATTTACTGTATTCAGGATGACCTAAAAACATTTCGTATTGACCAATAGAAATCTGTCCAGTAGCTAAACCTTGTCTAATTTGATTTTCCATGTCGCGAATTTCGGGTTCGTTCGCAAATTCAGGTTTGATTTCGAAATCTAAAGGTTTTGAAAAACGCATGTAATTTGATGGGTGAGAACCATCTGTACTCCACATTCTTGGTAAAAATCCTTTTAAAGTTGATGAATAGTTGGGTTCTGATGCGATTTTTTTATCTGTGATTATATATTTTCCAGATTCGTTGTCTCTTTCATAGTTTGGTTTTCCATCAACATATGGAGTTGTTTCATCTAATTCATTTTTGAATTTCGTTGTGAAATAAGTATCATAAAATAAAGATCTTGAACCATATTGCTCACGATTGTAATAAGCTAATACTTCAGCTGCATCCGAAGGTTTGTTTTCGTTAATTGGAATTTGTGTATTCGCACGAATAGGTAACATTATCCAGCTAGAGAATCCGATAAAGATGAATAAAATAGTTAAAATTACTGTGTTTAATTTTTCTTTTCCATTTTGTTGTGTGTATCTCAATCCGAAAACAAAAGCAGCTACTATGATTAGGAATGCTAAAATAGTTCCTGAATTAAATGGTAATCCTAGAGAGTTTACAACAAAAATTTCTGTTTTACCAAAAAATGCTAAAGTGTAAGGAAGTAAGAATAAGAAAACAATTAATAGAATCGAAACAATAACAATGTTTGCAATGATGAAATTTTTAATTGTAACCTTTTCGTATTTTTTAAAATAATATAAATATCCGATAGAAGGAATTGCTAGTAAAGCCATGAAGTGAACTCCAAAAGAAAGTCCAATTACTAAACCAATCAATACAAACCATTTATTTCCTCGTGGATTGTCAATGTCGTCAATCCAGCGCAGTCCTAACCAAAGTAAGATTGCGATTAATAACGTTGCTGTTGCATAAACTTCAGCTTCTACAGCGCTATACCAGAATGTATCTGAAAAAGCAAATGCTAAAGATCCAATGAAAGCACTTCCTAAGATTGCAATTGCATTTTGGTCATTCATTTCAGTGTACGATGAAACTACCTTTTTTAGAAGGTTTGTAACGCACCAATACATGAAAAGTATGGTAAATGCACTTGAAACCGCTGCAACCATGTTTACCATCAATGCGATATGTTCATTACCTGCGGCGAACATTGAGAAGAAAGCTCCCAACATTTGATAAAGCGGTGCTCCAGGTGGGTGACCTACTTGTAGTTTAGTTGATGTTGCAATGTACTCTCCAGCGTCCCAAAAACTTAATGTTGGTTCAACTGTTACAGTGTAAGTTATTAAAGAAATTAAAAAGGCTGCCCATCCTAAGATGATATTCCATTTTTTAAAATTGATTTTCAACATAATACAATGTTTGTAAATTAATTGATTTGTAAATACAAAGAAAACGTTTTTTTTGAAGTGTTCTATAAAATTAGTTTTTTTTTAATTTTTTTTTCAAAACTCTTGTGTTGTTTAAAAATTGTACTACCTTTGCAACCGCAATAATGAATCAAATGGTTGATTGTTGCTAAGGTTATTGACCTATGGTGTAATGGTAACACAGCTGATTTTGGTTCAGTCGTTCTAGGTTCGAGTCCTAGTAGGTCAACAAAGAAATTTGTTGATAAATAGATTTTTTAACCGGTTTAATGACCTATGGTGTAATGGTAACACAGCTGATTTTGGTTCAGTCGTTCTAGGTTCGAGTCCTAGTAGGTCAACAAAGAAATTTGTTGATAAATAGATTTTTTAACCGGTTTAATGACCTATGGTGTAATGGTAACACAGCTGATTTTGGTTCAGTCGTTCTAGGTTCGAGTCCTAGTAGGTCAACAAAGAAATTTGTTGATAAATAGATTTTTTAACCGGTTTAATGACCTATGGTGTAATGGTAACACAGCTGATTTTGGTTCAGTCGTTCTAGGTTCGAGTCCTAGTAGGTCAACAAAGAAATTTGTTGAATTTTATAGATTTCTTTTCGTGGTTACTGACCTATGGTGTAATGGTAACACAGCTGATTTTGGTTCAGTCGTTCTAGGTTCGAGTCCTAGTAGGTCAACGAATTCAACAAAAAAAACCTCTTCAAACGAAGAGGTTTTTTTTTGTTTTATATCTTAAAAGTCAAAACGGATTTGCTGGAATGGTTTACGATGTCCTCGCTGATGCTTCCGTTGATGAATTTAGAGAAGCCTTTTCGCCCATGTGTTCCCATTGCTATTAAGTCTGCGTTTACGTTTTCTGCAAAGTTTATGATGCCTTTTTCAATATCTAAATCATTGTAAATTGTGAAATCATAGTTTGTGATGTTGTTTTCTTTGAAGAAGTTTAGTGCGATTTCTTCTGCAACATGTGTTGGTTTGAAATTGTTAACTGTGTTAACCATTAAGAAATGAGGTTTAATTTCAAAGTTTGTTAAGACGTTTATTGCTTTGGTAAGCGCGGCTTCGTTTTCTACTAAAAAATCAGTTGCGAAAATTACCTTTTCGTATTTTAATTCGCTTGCGTCATTCTTAACAACAAGAACTGGTGTTTGTGAATTTCTTACGATTTTTTCTGCGTTAGATCCGATAAAAAATTCTTTATAACCGCTTGCTCCGTGTGATCCCATTACAATTAAATCAACGTCGTTTGCTTCTGCAACTTCAGTAACATTGTGTAGTGTTCTTCCTAGTTTTAATACGGCATAAACTGTTAATCCGTGTAATTCTGGTGCGGTTGAAGCTTCAGTAAGTTTTTGTTCGGCGTGTTGTTTGAAGAACATGATTTCAGGAATTTCAAAACCTTGTTGTACGGCATCTGTTCCTTCTTGTGGAAGTTCGATGATATGTAGTAAAATCAATTCGGCATTTGTTTTTCTTGCAATATCTGCAGCAGCTCTAGTAGCGTTGTTTGCGCTGTCAGAAAAATCTGTAGGGACTAATATTTTCTTCATTTGTGATAGAATATAAAAAGCGTTTTTTGTTTAATTTATTTTCATAAAGATAGTTATATAATTTTAGAATACGCAAAAAAATGTGTTTTTCAAAAATATTATGTATATTTGCAAAGTTATTTAATGTAAAACTAAATAATGAGGGGACAAAAGTCCCCTCTTTTTATACAAAATATGGCGTTTAAAGAGCAGGTAAAACAATTGTTAGAAGAAGGTTTGAGTGAACATCCGACCTTGTTTTTAATAGATTTTTCAATTTCGGCTGATTATAAAATTACCGTAATTATCGATGGTGATAATGGGGTAATTTTGCAAGATTGTATTGATGTAAGTCGTTCAATTGAAAATAATTTAGATAGAGAAGAACAAGATTATTCTTTAGAAGTGGCTTCAGCTGGTGCGACTTCACCTTTGAAACTTTCTAGACAATACAAAAAAAATATTGGTAGAACATTAGAAGTTACTCTAGAAAATGAAACCATTGAAGCAACTTTGGTTGATGCTGATGAAGATAAGATTTTCTTAGAATGGAAAGCTAGAGAGCCAAAGAAAATTGGAAAAGGTAAAGAAACTGTTCAGAAATCTGTTCAAATTCCGTATGAAAGTATAAAAAAAGCACAAGTAGTTATTTCATTTTAAATTAAGATATTTCATGGAAAATATTGCATTAATTGATTCGTTTTCAGAATTTAAAGATTATAAGCATATTGATAGAGTTACTTTAATGGCTATTTTAGAAGATGTTTTTAGAAATGCCTTAAAGAAAAAATTTGGTTCCGATGATAACTTCGATATTATCATTAATCCTGATAAAGGAGATATGGAAATCTGGAGAAAACGTATAGTTGTTGCAGATGGTGAAGTAGAAGATTCAAATTCAGAGATTTCATTAGCAGAAGCTACAAAAATTGAACCAGATTTTGAAGTTGGAGAAGAAGTTTCTGAAGAAGTAAAATTGATTCAATTAGGTAGAAGAGCTATTTTAGCATTACGTCAAAACCTGATTACAAAAATACATGAACACGATAGTACAAATCTTTACAAGCAATTTAAAGATTTAATAAACGAAGTTTATTCTGCTGAAGTACACCATATTCGTCCAAAAGCAGTAATTTTGATCGATGAAGAAGGGAATGAAATTGTTCTTCCAAAAGAAAAACAAATTGCATCTGATTATTTCAAAAAAGGAGAATCAGTTCGTGGAATAATCGAATCTGTTGAATTAAAAGGAAATAAGCCTCAAATTATCATGAGTCGTACTTCAGAAAATTTCTTGCAGAAATTATTTGAACAAGAAATTCCTGAAATTGCAGACGGATTAATTTCTATTAAGAAAGTTGTTCGTATTCCTGGAGAAAAAGCAAAAGTTGCTGTTGATACTTACGATGAAAGAATCGACCCAGTTGGTGCTTGTGTAGGTATGAAAGGTTCTCGTATTCATGGAATTGTTCGTGAATTAGGAAACGAAAATATTGATGTTATTAATTATACAAGCAATATGCAATTGTTGATTACAAGAGCATTGAGCCCAGCTAAAGTTAATAGCGTAAAATTAAACGAAGATAAAAAAACAGCAAACGTGTATTTAGACGTTGAAGAAGTATCTAAAGCAATCGGTCGCGGTGGTCAAAATATTAAACTAGCAAGTTTATTAACAGGCTATGAAATCGATGTTATGCGTGATAATATTCAATCTGTTGAAGAAGACGATGTTGAATTAACAGAGTTTGGCGATGAGATTGATGGATGGGTAATCGAAGAATTTGCTAAAATTGGTTTAGATACTGCAAAAAGTATCTTAAAACATACCGTTGAGGAACTTGTGAGAAGAACCGATTTAGAAGAAGAAACGGTAGAAGATGTAATGAGAATTTTAAAAGAAGAATTCGAAGACTAATATGTAAACACAATTCCAACACAACGACACACTAAAATATATTAAAAGATAATATGTCTGAAAAAAGAGTAATAAGATTAAACAAAGTTTTAGGAGAATTGAATATTTCTCTAGATAGAGCTGTGGAACATTTGAAAGCAAAAGGTTATGCTATCGAATCTTCTCCAAATGCTAAAATATCTGATGAAGAATATACGGTTCTTAACAAGCAGTTTTCTGCTGACAAAGGTAAAAAGGAGGCTTCAATCGGAGTGAGTGAAGAGAAACGTAAAGAGAAAGAAGCGCTACGTTTAGAAAGAGAAAAAGAATTAGCGGAAGAAAAACGCAAAAAAGAAGAGCAAATTCAACGTGAAAACGAAATTATAAAAGCTAAAGCAGCTAATGTGGCTTCGATTAAAACAGTTGGTAAAATCGATTTGTCTCCTAAGAAAAAAGTTGTTGAATCAGAAGTTGCTCCAGTTCAAGATAGTATCGATATTAGTGTGCCAAAAGTTGAAAATAAAGAAGTAAAAGCTGAATCAAAACCTGTAAAGAAAACTACTGAAATTAAAGCTGAGGTTGAAAGTAAAGTAGTATCTAAACCTGTTGAAAAAAGTAAAGCTGAAAATATAAAACCTAAAGCTGAAAACAAAGCTAAAGAAGAGGTTGTAAAAACTGTTTCTGAACCAAAAGTTGAAGCTAAAAATGAGGAGCCGGTGGCTAACAATTCAAATAACGTTTCTGAATCTGATCCAGAAAATGAAACAATAAAAACACAGTATCAAAAATTATCTGGTACTACTTTTACTGGTCAAACAATTGATTTATCTCAATTTAATAAACCTAAAAAGAAAAAAGAAGATCCTAAAACAGCTAACAAGCCTGGTGCTAATGCTGCTGGAGGTGCAAACGCAAATAAAAATAAGCGTAAGCGTATTGTAAAAACTGATGGAACTCCTGCGACTGACAATAAGCCAGGCACTCCAGGTGCAAACAATAATCAGAATAACAACAACCGTCCAGGTGGAAATAATAACAACCGTCCAGGTGGAAACAATAATAACCGCCCAGGTGGAAACAATAATAACCGTCCAGGAGGAAATAATAACAACCGCCCAGGTGGTGGAAACTTCAAAGGAAAACCAGCTCCAGTAGTAAAAGTTGAGCCAACTGATGAAGAGGTTAAAAACCAAATTAAAGAAACTTTAGAGCGTTTACAAGGAAAACAAAACAAATCTAAAGCGGCTAAATATCGTAAAGATAAAAGAGATTCTCACCGTAAGAAAGAAGACGAACAAAGAGCTTTAGAAGAAGGAACTAAAATCCTTAAAGTTACAGAATTCGTTACTGTTGGTGAAATCGCTACAATGATGGATGTGCCTATTACAAAAGTAATTGGAACATGTATGTCATTAGGTATTATGGTTACGATGAATCAACGTCTAGATGCTGAAACATTAACAATTGTTGCTGATGAGTTTGGGTATGAAGTTGAATTTACAACTGCTGATATCGAAGAAGCAATTGCTGAAGTAGCTGATCTTCCTGAAGATTTAGTAACTCGTGCTCCGATTGTAACCGTTATGGGTCACGTAGATCACGGTAAAACATCTTTACTAGATTATATACGTAAAGCAAACGTTATTGCTGGTGAATCTGGAGGTATTACACAACACATTGGTGCTTATGGAGTAACTTTAGATAGCGGTCAAAAAATCACTTTCTTAGATACACCTGGTCACGAGGCGTTTACTGCGATGCGAGCACGTGGTACTCAAGTTACCGATATTGCAATTATTGTAATTGCTGCTGATGATGATATCATGCCGCAAACTAAAGAGGCAATTGCTCACGCACAAGCTGCTGGAGTGCCAATTATTTTTGCAATCAATAAAGTTGATAAAGATACTGCTAATCCTGAAAAAATTAAGGAACGTTTAGCTGGGATGAATTTATTAGTAGAAGATTGGGGTGGAACTTACCAATCGCAAGATATTTCTGCTAAAAAAGGAATTGGAATTAAAGAATTATTAGAAAAAGTTTTACTTGAAGCAGAAATGTTAGAGTTAAAAGCTAATCCAAATAAAGCTGCTCAAGGTTCTGTAGTTGAAGCATTCTTAGATAAAGGACGTGGATATGTATCTACAATCTTAGTACAATCTGGAACTTTAAAAATTGGTGATTACGTGTTAGCAGGTAAGAATCACGGTAAAGTTAAAGCAATGTATGATGAGCGTGGAAAATCTGTTAAAGAAGTTGGACCTTCTCGTCCAATCTCAATTTTAGGTTTAGACGGAGCTCCAACAGCTGGTGATAAATTTAATGTGTTTGAAGACGAGCGTGAAGCTAAACAAATTGCTGCTAAACGTACACAATTGATTCGTGAGCAATCTGTAAGAGCGCAACGTCATATTACATTAGCAGAAATTGGACGTCGTATCGCTTTAGGAGATTTCAAAGAATTGAACATTATCTTAAAAGGAGATGTGGATGGTTCTGTTGAAGCTTTATCTGATTCGTTCTCTAAATTATCTACTGACGAAATTCAAATCAACATTATCCATAAAGGAGTTGGAGCAATTACAGAATCTGATGTATTGTTAGCTTCTGCTTCTGATGCGATTATTATCGGATTTAACGTTCGTCCAATGGGTAATGCTAAAGCTTTAGCTGATAAAGAAGAAATTGATATCCGTAATTATTCTATTATTTATGCGGCTATCGATGACTTAAAAGATGCAATGGAAGGTATGCTTTCTCCTGAATTAAAAGAAGAAATTACTGGTACTGCTGAAATTCGTGAGTTATTCAAAATTTCTAAAGTGGGAACAATTGCAGGATGTATGGTTACTGATGGAAAAATCTTCAGAAATAATAAAATCCGTTTAATTAGAGAAGGAGTTGTAATCTTTACTGGTGACTTAATTGCTTTAAAACGTTTCAAAGACGATGTTAAAGAAGTTTCTAAAGGTTATGATTGTGGTATCCAAATTAAAGGGTATAACGATATTAAAGAATACGATATTATTGAAGGTTTCCAAGAAGTGGAAGTTAAAAAGAAATTGTAATCAATATATTTCAAAAGGAGCTTTTTTAAGCTCCTTTTTTATTGCCAGTTTGTCATCTTTTTATTTTGGCAAATTATTTGATATATTTACATAAACAATAAAACAAAATAAAATATGGGATTTCTTATAATGGGTATTATTATGCTAGCAAGTTGGTTTGTTGGCTACCAATTAAAAAATAAATTCGAAAAATATTCAAAAGTTCATTTACGTAACGGAATGAGTGGTGCTGAAATAGCTACCAAAATGTTACACGATCACGGAATTTATGATGTTAAAGTAATTTCTACACCAGGTAGATTAACGGATCATTATAATCCGGCAGATAAAACTGTAAACCTAAGTGAAGCAGTTTATAATGAAAGAAATGCAGCAGCAGCAGCAGTTGCGGCTCACGAAGTGGGTCACGCAGTGCAACACGCTACGGCTTATAGTTGGTTAACGATGCGTTCAAAATTAGTTCCGATAGTGAGTATTGCATCTAACTTTGTGCAATGGATTTTAATCGCAGGAATTTTATTAATTAATACTTTTCCACAATTATTATTAATCGGAATTGTATTGTTTGCCTTAACAACTATTTTTTCTATAGTAACTTTGCCAGTTGAGTATGACGCAAGTAATCGCGCTTTGAAATGGTTAGAAACGAAAAATATGGTAACTCAGCAAGAACTTGCTGGAGCCAAAGATTCTTTAACTTGGGCAGCGAGAACATATTTAGTTGCTGCGTTAGCATCAATCGGTACATTATTGTACTATGTGATGATTTATATGGGAAGAAGATAATTCTAATAAAATAAATGAAAATGCCTACTTGATGAAAGTAGGCATTTTTTTATGAATCAAATTCGTTTAGTAAATCTTTAAGCTGTTTTAGATATTTTCCGTAATAATGTTTGATCATCCATTCTGTAAATATTATTAAGAATGCTATTGCGATTATTCCAATAACTAGAATGCCAATAATCAATGTTGGATTAGTTATTAATGTTTCTCTGAAATTTATTAGTTGATAAAAATACTCTTCTGATTTACCATACGAGAATACAATAAAAAAAATTGCTACAGATTGTGGTATTAGAAAATAACAAGATGAACGATAAGTTTCAACAGCAAATTTTAAATCATAATACATTTTAAGAACGTTTTCTTTTGATTTATAACTATCATTTTCTTTGGTTGATTTATTAAATAAATAAAATTTTCTGTAATAAGTCAACGAACAAATACCTATTTGAAAAAGTATAAAATAGTAGAAAAACGCAGATGTTCCAACTATTTTGTAAGATTCGATGTAAGGAACAATTATTAAAAATAACATACAGAAAATCCAAAATATAAATTCATTTTTGAGGTTATTATTTATCTTATCTATAATCGATTTTGTTTTATGTAAACTTTTTTTATTTATCTGAACATCATCGCTAGATTGATTGTTCCATTGTTTTTGTAATTCATCAAAATTCATATCCGTTTTCTTTAATGATTTGTTGTAACTTGTCTTTGGTTCTGTTTAATTTTACTCGAGCGTTTCCTTCAGAGATTCCTAAATCTTCTCCTATTTCTTTATGAGATTTTCCTTCAAGAAATAAGAAAATCAAAGCTTTTTCAACTGGATTCAATTTTTGTACAGCTTTATAAAAATGATTTAATTGATTTTCCTTTTCAAATGAATCTATTTCGTCTAATCGGTCAAAATCTTCTCTGATTTCGTCAGTTTTTAATTTCTTATTTTCTTTTTTAAAAAAGGTCAAAGCAGTGTTTAAACAAACGCGATACATCCAAGTCGAAAATTGACTGTTTCCTTCAAAACGCTGATATGATTTCCATAATTGATAGGTCATTTCTTGAACCAAATCATTGCGGTCGTCAACATCATCCATATACATACGAGATATTTTATGTAGGATTCCTTTGTGATTTTCGAGTAATTGTAAAAATTCTTGTTCTAGATTTTTCAAGACTTTTGTGTTGATTTTACAAGTAAGTATTCGTTTTTGAAAAACGTTACAACAAAATTTTTATTTTTTTCTTTTCTTAAGGAATAAAAGTAAGATGACGAATATTTGATTTATAAATGGAATTGCAATTAAAAAGATTAAGTAACTTGGGTAGTTTAAAAAGTTTAATCTTCGAGTACAAACTGCTAAAAAAGGAACTGTTGAAAATCCTATGATCAAATTGATGTAAAATAAATATATTAAAGTTTCGTATTCATTTATGCTTATTTTAGAAGCAAGTTCTAATGCAATGAAACCGATTATTATTTCAATTAATAAATAAATTCCAAATTCTTTGCGATTGGCTTTTCCTTTTAAATTTGAATAATAATAAAAAACGGACTTCATTTTTTTTGACTAAGATAAAAAAAAACTCGCTAGTGAACTAACGAGTTTTATACTTAATTAGGATTAACCTAAATATGTTTTTAAAATTTTACTTCTAGAAGTATGTTTTAATCTGCGAATTGCTTTTTCTTTAATCTGACGTACACGTTCACGAGTTAAATCAAAAGTTTCTCCAATTTCTTCTAATGTCATTGGGTGTTGATCTCCTAAACCAAAGTATAAACGAACTACATCTGCTTCACGTGGAGTTAACGTTTCTAAAGCTCTTTCGATCTCTGTACGTAACGATTCGTGAATTAACTCACGATCTGGATTTGGTGATTCGCCAGAACGTAAAACGTCATATAAGTTAGAATCTTCTCCTTCAACTAAAGGTGCATCCATTGATAAGTGACGACCTGAGTTTTTCATTGATTCTTTAACGTCATTAACCGTCATATCCAACTCTTTTGCGATTTCTTCAGCAGAAGGTGGGCGCTCGTTAGATTGCTCTAATAACGCATACATTTTGTTAATTTTGTTGATAGAACCAATTTTGTTTAATGGTAAACGTACAATACGAGATTGTTCTGCTAAAGCAGATAAAATAGATTGACGAATCCACCAAACAGCATACGAAATGAATTTGAAACCACGTGTTTCATCAAAACGTTGTGCTGCTTTAATCAAACCTAAGTTTCCTTCGTTAATTAAATCGGGTAAGGTTAAACCTTGGTTTTGATATTGTTTTGCAACCGAAACAACGAAACGTAAGTTAGCTTTTGTTAACTTTTCTAAAGCACGTTGGTCACCAGCTTTAATTTTTTGTGCTAATTCTACCTCTTCATCAGCAGTAATTAAATCTACTTTACCGATCTCTTGTAAATATTTATCTAAAGACGCTGTCTCACGATTAGTTACCTGTTTGGTAATTTTAAGTTGTCTCATATTGAATTGCTCCTAAAATTTTTTGTTCATAAGTTATACGTAACTATTTTGAAAAGGTTACAAAAATTTCAGAAATATTTTATTTATAAACTTTTGCTTTTACATACATTGGTAAACTCAAAGGCATTTTAACCCAACTTTCATATTCAGAATCTTTTACTACTATTTGATTACTTGTTGCCAAACCCGAATTAAAATGAATGAAACTATATTCAGAATCGAATTCTGCATCAACCAATTTTAAAGTTATTGCAAATTTTGAAATATCAGAATCTATATAAATATTTTTTTCTTTTAAATCCAAAACTAGCCAACCAGCATCTTTATTGGTTATTGAGAGTAAAATTTCTTCGTGATTAATTCTATTGTTTGGTTTTCCATTTTTTACATCATAGAATTGTAATCTATAAATTAGCTTTTTTGAATCATTGCTGCCAATATGTAAATGAAAACTTTGTAATTCACTAAGACCTTTGTTTGCGACGATAATTCCAAATTCTGCACCTTTGTCGTAATCTTCTTTTTTGTAATTTTGAGATTCTCCAGTTACAAATCCAGAACCTTCATTTGTTCTTCCGTAATTTTTGTATGATATTTTCGCATTTGCAGGCGGAATAATCATTTCTGGTAGAAGTTCTACTGATTCAATAAGTTCAAGAATGTTGTTTTTCTTTAAATCCGAAACTGTAATTTTTTTATTTTCGAAACCCCAAGCTTCTATTTCTAAAAGTGAATCGTCTTTTAAATCTTCATTAAAAACAAATTTTCCATCCGATTTCGAAAGCACACTTTTTTTTAGTTCACCATTTTTTATCGTTGCATAGGGAATAGGTTCTTTGGTTTCAGAATTTATCAATGTACCTTGAATGGTTTGCGCCTTTGCTACAAATGAGATAAATAATAAGAATAGTAGTTTTTTCATTTTCTATTTTTTTGCTAAAGGAAAATAATTTTATCGAATTGATTTTCAGTTTTGTATTTACTTTAACAAAAAAACAAGCTTCGATTAATTAAAACCAAAGCTTGTTCAAGATGAAAATATTTGTTGTTGTTTGTTATTTTCCGAATTCTAAATTGATTACTAATTCAACATCTTTTGCAATTCCCATTCCAGTTGGGTCGTAGTTGATATTGAAAGCTGTTCTGTCAATTGTTGTTTTAGCTTGGAAACCTAATTTCTCGTTCCCGTAACCATCATTAGCAGCTTTTCCGCCGTAAACTAAATCAAAAGTAACTGGTTTTGTAACTCCTTTGATTGTTAGGTTTCCAGTCATTTTATAGTTTTTTCCTTCTTTTTTAATTGAAGTAGAAACAAAAGTCATTGTTCCGTATTTAGACGCTTCAAAGAAATCCGCAGATTTTAAGTGATTATCACGTGCTTCTACATCTGTGTCAATTGAGTTTACATTAACTGTGAAATTGAATTTTCCTGTGGTAATATCTTCTTTAGTTAAAACTAAAGTTCCGTCGTATTTATCCATTCTTCCGTCAACAAAAGAAATGCCTAAATGTTTAACTGAGAAGTTTAAAAACGAATGCATTGGGTCAACTTTCCAAGTTGTTTGTGCAGTTGCGTTAATTGATAAACCTAGAACGGCTACGAATAATAATAGTGCTTTTTTCATTATGATATGATTATATGTTTATTTCTTTAGCAAATTTATGTCTATTAAATCTGTTGCTACTTAATCTATGTTAAGAAATGAAAAAGTAAAAAAAAACGCCTTAATTAATTAAGACGTTTGAATATTGTTATTATAAAGTTGAAGGGCAAACCGTTTCAACGAAATTTAAATTTGTTTTTTTAATTGCTCCAAATCCTCCGATTACATCAATCATATTATGGAAGCCACGTGCTTTTAAAATTGAAGCAGCAATCATTGAACGATATCCACCAGCACAATGCAAATACGTTGTTTCTGTTGCAGGGAAATCATTGATGTGGTCGTTTAAGAAATCCAAAGGAGAATTAGGTACATTTTCTATATGAGAACTGTTGTATTCTCCAGGTTTTCTAACATCGAAAACATTTTTTTCTCCTGCGTTGATTTTCTCTGCTAATGTTTCTGCAGAAATACGTTCAATAGAATCTGTTTCAAAACCTGCAGCTTTCCAAGCTTCGATTCCATTAGCTAAGTAACCTAAAGTATTATCATATCCAACTCGAGACAAACGTGTAATTGTTTCTTGTTCTCTTCCTTCTGGAGTTACTAAAACAATTGGTTGATTGATATCAGTGATCAAAGCACCAACCCAAGGAGCGAAACCTCCGTCAACTCCGATAAATATTGAGCCAGGAATGTGTTCTTTACCAAACGAGTCTGCATCTCTAACGTCTAAAATTAAAGCTTCATCAGCAACCTCTTTAAATTCGGCTGGAGTAAAAGCTTTGTTTTTTTCGATAATAGTTTCAATACTTTCGTAACCTTCTTTGTTTAAACGAACATTTTCAGGGAAATATGCAGGAGGTGGTAATAAACCATCTGTAACTTCTTGAACAAATTCTTCAACCGTCATATCAGCTCTTAAAGCATAATTTGTTTTCTTTTGCTCTCCTAAAGTTCCAACAGTTTCCTTGCTTAAATTCTTTCCACAAGCCGAACCAGCTCCGTGTGCAGGATATACAATTACATCGTCAGCTAAAGGCATAATCTTAGTTCGTAAACTATGATATAAAGTAGCTGCTAATTCTTCTTGAGTCATATTAGCTGCTTTTTGTGCTAAATCTGGTCTTCCAACATCACCTAAAAATAAAGTATCACCGCTGAAAATAGCATAATCTTTTCCGTTCTCATCTTTTAAAAGATAAGTTGTACTTTCCATTGTGTGACCAGGAGTATGTAGTGCAGTAATTGTGATTTTTCCGATTTTAAAAACTTCCCCGTCAGTTGCAATATGAGCCGCAAATGCTGGTTTAGCTGTTGGTCCATAAACGATTTCAGCTCCAGTTTTTTGCGAAAGTGTTAAATGTCCGCTTACAAAATCTGCGTGAAAATGTGTTTCGAATATATATTTTATTTTAGCATTATCTTTTGTAGCTCTATCAACGTATTGTTGAACTTCTCTTAAAGGGTCAATAATTGCAACTTCACCTTCACTTTCAATATAATAAGCACCTTGCGCTAAACAGCCTGTGTAAATTTGTTCTATCTTCATTTTTTCGCAATTTAAATCTATGTAAAAATACGTATTTTATATGTTTTGATTAATGACTTGAATCAGTTTTTAAAAAATTTCTTTTATGATAATGTAAATAGAAATGCATAAAATAAACCATCCGAAGATTCGTCTTAGATTTCCATCCATAATTCTTTTTGATAGTTTCATTCCTATGAAAATTCCAATTATTGAAACGGAAGTAAAACTCAATAATATTTTCCAATCAATTTCTTGATGTGCTAAATCTCCAGTAAAACCAATTAACGATTGGCAAGCGATTATGGTTAACGATGTTCCAATTGCTTTTTTCATTGGAAGATTTGCGAAAAATACCAAAGTTGGAATGATTAAAAATCCACCACCTGCACCAACTAATCCAGAGATTGTTCCGATTAATAATCCCTGGGAAGCTAGCGGAATAAACGATGTTAAGATTTCTTGTTTTGCAATGTTTTTATGTCTTGGTTTTCGAATCATTCGTGAAGACGCTGCAAACATCACAATCGCAAAGAAAACCATAATTAGTTTTGATTTCGGAATTTCTGTTTTGTTTGAAAGTACAATGAAATCGGGTAGAAGTGGAACTAATTCTGCTCGAGTTAAGAAAACGGCTATCAAAGATGGAATTCCAAAAACCAACGCAATTTTATAATGTACATTTCCTTCTTGAGCATTTTTGATACTTCCGACCAAAGAAGTTGAACCAACAATAAATAACGAATATGCTGTTGCTAAAATCGGGTCGATTCCAACAACATAAACTAAAATTGGAACAGTAAGAATAGAACCACCACTTCCAATTAATCCTAGTGAAACTCCGATAAGTAGTGCAAGAATGACACCCAATATTTCGAAAATTTCCATTTTTTCGTGTTTTTTTGATTGTGTTGCAAATTAATATTTTAATTTTAAATTCATCCATTTTAAAGGAGATAATCTTTTTAATTTTCTTACTTCTAATTCCCTTTTTTTCTTTCTACCTTTGAAATAGAATTTATATTTTATGGACTTTTTTATTCAAGATTTAAAGACGGTTTTAAAAGCGGATTTCGTTTGTGATGAAATACTTGAAGTTGTTGATATTGCTGATGTTTCTATCGATAGCCGTTCTTTAAGAAATAATAATAATACTTTGTTCTTTGCGATTCAAGGACAAAATTTTGATGCACATTTATTTATCGAAGATTTAATTTCAAAAGGAATTAGATATTTCGTGGTTCAAAAAATTCCGCAAAATTTAGAAACAAAAGCTGTTTTTTTTGTAGTTGATGATTCCTTAAAAGCATTTCAAGATTTCGTAGCCTTTTATCGTTCAAAATTTGATTTTCCAGTTATTGGTATCACCGGAAGTAACGGTAAAACGATTGTTAAAGAATGGTTGAACTTTTTATTGAGTTCTGATTTTACAATTATTAAAAGTCCCAAAAGTTATAATTCGCAAGTTGGCGTTCCGCTTTCAGTAATCGCAATTAACGAAAATCATAATTTAGGAATTTTTGAAGCGGGTATTTCACTTCCTAATGAAATGGATGCGCTTGAAAGAATCATCCAACCTAATATTGGTATTTTAACTTCAATTGGTTCAGCTCACGATGAAGGTTTTCAAAATCGTGAACAAAAAATTCTTGAGAAATTAAAACTTTTCAAAAATGTTGATGTATTAATTTGTGAATCTAATCAAGAAGTTTTAAAACTAATTTCTTCCAAAGCTAAATTGTTGACTTGGTCTTTTAAAAATGAAGGAAATATAAATTTTAATTTGATTAAAGTTGATGTTTTAGAAGTTTCTTCTGATTTTGGAAATTTTGAAATCAAGATTCCTTTTGTGGATAAATCATCTTTGCAAAATATAGCAACTTGTGTATCAATTTTGTTGTATTTAAATATTCCAATTACTGATATTCAAAAGCGAATTGCCAATTTGTATCGTGTTGAGATGCGTTTGCAAATTAAAAATGGAATTCAAAATTGTACGATTATCGATGATAGTTATTCGTCCGATTATCAGTCTTTGAAAATTGCTTTAGATGTTTTGGAAAATCACAAAACGCACGAAAATAAAACAGTGATTTTGTCAGATATTTTTCAAAGTGGCTTTGATGAAAATGTCTTGTATGCTAAAGTCGAAAAATTATTGTTGGGAAATAAAATTCATCGTGTATTTGCAATCGGAAATAAGATTAAAAATCATTTATCACAACTTGAAAATGTTATCCGTTTTGATTCAACTCAAGATTTTTTATTTCATTTCAAAGATGAAGATTTTGCAAACGAAACGATTCTTTTGAAAGGAGCTCGTAGTTTTGAATTTGAGAAAATTGTTGCTTTACTTGAAGAAAAAAAGCACGAAACGGTTCTTGAAATAAATTTAGATGCCGTAACTCATAATCTGAATTTTTATAAATCGAAACTTAAGCCAGAAACCAAAATTATGGTTATGGTTAAAGCTTTTGGATATGGAAATGGAAGCTTTGAAATTGCTAAATTATTACAGCATCATAAAGTGGATTATTTGGGTGTTGCATTTGCTGATGAAGGAGTTGAATTACGTAACGCAGGAATTACAATGCCGATTATTGTTATGAATCCTGAAAATTCGGCTTTCTCAACGATGATTGCTTATCATTTAGAACCTGAGATTTACGGAATTTCCGAACTAAATGCTTTTATAAAAGTTGCGCAATCTCATAATTTATATAAATATCCAATTCATTTAAAATTGAATACTGGTATGAATCGTTTGGGTTTTGTTCAGCAAAATTTCGATGAATTGATTCCGATTTTGAAAGCTTCGAATTTGTTAGAAGTAAAAAGTATATTCTCGCATTTAGCAACAAGTGATATGCCTGAAGAAATTGATTTCACTCACGAGCAATTGAAGAAATTTAAACTTTGGAGTAACGAATTGATTCATAAATTAGATATTAATCCGATTCGTCATATTCTAAATACTTCTGGAATTTATAATTTTTCAGGTCATCAATACGAAATGGTTCGTGTTGGAATTGGTTTGTACGGAGTTGGTAATGATGTTTTTGAAGATGAACAACTTCAAAATGTTGCAACTTTAAAAACATTGATTTTACAAATTAATGAAGTTCAAATTGGTGAAAGTGTGGGTTACGGAAGACGTTTTGTTGCGAATCGTAAATCTAAAATTGCTACAATCCCAATTGGTTACGCTGATGGTATTCGTCGTGCTTGGGGAAATGAAGTTGGGTATGTAATTATAAACAATAAAAAAGCAGCAATTGTTGGGGCAATTTGTATGGATATGATGATGATTGATGTTACCGAAATAGATTGTGAAATAGGAACAGAAGTTTTGATATTTGGTGAACAATTACGCGTTACTGAAATTGCTAAATTTTGGAATACGATTCCGTATGAAGTGATGACTGGTATTTCTCAACGAGTAAAACGTATTTTCTATAAAGAATAAATTATTCTGTTTTTGTGTGTTTAAGCTTAAAGAAATTGTATAATTTTGTTTATAAACATTAAAAAAATAAGACTATGGGATTTTTTACTGAATTTAAAGAATTTGCTGTAAAAGGTAATGTAATTGATTTAGCAGTAGGTGTGGTTATTGGTGGTGCATTCGGAAAGATTGTGACTTCTTTAGTTGAGGATATTATTACTCCAGCAATTTTAACGCCGGCTTTAAAAGCTGCTAATCTTAGTAATTTAGCTGATTTGGTTGTCCCAGGGACGGCTATTAAATATGGAAATTTTGCTTCTGCTGCAATCTCTTTTATTATTGTTGCTTTCGCTTTATTTCTTATGATTAAAGGTATTAATAAATTTAAGAAAAAAGAAGAAGTTGCCGCTCCTGCTGTTCCAGCTGGTCCGACACAAGAAGAATTGTTAATGCAAATTAGAGATTTGTTACAAAAGCAACAATCTAAATAAAATTAAAAAAGTCTCAATAGCAATATTGAGATTTTTTTAATGCAAAAAAAAGCGACTGATAAAAGTATCAATCGCTTTTTTAAAAAATCTAATTCAAATAAGATTATTTTTTATCTTCAGATTTCGGAGCTTCATTTGTTTTAGCTTCCGGTTTTTTCTCTTCTTTCGGAGGACGAGGTAATAATGCTTTACGAGAAACTTTTTCTTTTCTAGTTTTAGGATCTAATCCAAGATATTTAACTTGGAATACATCACCTAAGTTTACTACGTCTGTTACGTTTTCAGTACGTTCCCAAGCTAATTCAGATACGTGTAATAAAACTTCATTTCCTGGTGCTGCTGTGTATTCAACAACTGCTCCAAAATCTAACATTTTAACTACTTTAACTTCATAAGCTTCACCCATTGCAGGTTTGAAAGTGATTGATTGAATTTTAGCTAATACTGCCTCAATTCCAGTAGGATCAGTACCTAAAATTTCAACAACTCCTTGCTCATCTACTTCGTTAATAACAATTGTTGTACCTGTAGCTTTTTGTAATTCTTGGATTACTTTTCCACCAGGTCCAATTAATGCACCGATGAATGCACCAGGAATTGTTCTTGTGATAATTTTTGGAGCGTGAGTTTTTACATTTGCATTTGGTTGCGCAATTGTTTCAACTAACTTTCCTAAGATATGTAAACGACCTTCGTGAGCTTGTTTTAAAGCTTGCTCCATAATATCGTAAGCTAATCCTTCAATTTTAATATCCATCTGACAAGCAGTGATACCTTTTTCAGTTCCTGTTACTTTGAAATCCATATCTCCTAAGTGATCTTCATCTCCTAAGATATCAGATAAAACTGCCCAACGTCCTGTTTTTGCATCAGAAATTAATCCCATTGCGATACCAGAAACTGGTTTTACCATTTGAATTCCAGCATCTAATAATGCTAAAGTTCCAGCACAAACCGTTGCCATTGATGATGAACCATTTGATTCTAATACATCAGACACTAAACGGATTGTGTAAGGACAATCTGCAGGAATCATATTTTTTAAAGCACGTTGTGCTAAGTTTCCGTGTCCAACTTCTCTACGAGAAACACCTCTTAAAGGTTTTGCTTCTCCTGTAGAATATGGAGGGAAGTTGTAATGTAAATAGAAACGCTCTTCACCTTGATCACTTGGTAAATCGATAACGTTTGCTTCTCTAGATGTTCCTAAAGTTACAGTTGCTAATGCTTGAGTTTCACCACGTGTAAAGATTGAAGATCCGTGAGTTGATGGTAAGTAATCTACTTCACACCAAATTGGACGAATTTCTGTAGTTTTACGACCGTCTAAACGAATTCCTTGGTCAAGGATTAAGTTACGAACAGCTTCTTTTTGAGTTTTAGAAAAATATTTAGAAACTAAATCTCCATTTTCTTCTAATTCTTCTTCTGTAAAAGTTGCTTTTAATTCTTCTTTTACTAAAGCGAATTTTTCACTTCTTTCATGTTTAGCACTAGCTTCAGCTGCGATTGCATATAATTTATCATATGCGAAAGCATTTACTCTTTCAAGAATTTCTTCGTTGTTTTTTTCAGATTCGTATTCTCTATAAGAAGTTAATCCTAATGCCGCGCGCATCTTTTCTTGTGCTTCAACTTGTTTGATGATTGCTTCGTGAGCAAATTTAATTGCTTCAACCATTTCAGCTTCAGAAATTTCCTTCATTTCACCTTCAACCATCGCAACAGAATCTTTAGAAGCTCCAATCATCATATCGATATCAGATTCTTCTAATTGTTTCTTTGTAGGATTGATGATTAATTGACCATTTACTCTTCCTACTCGAACTTCAGAAATGTAGTTGTAGAAAGGAATGTCAGAAACAGCTAACGCAGCAGATGCTGCTAAACCAGCAAGTGCATCAGGCATAACGTTTTCGTCAAATGACATCAACTGAATCATAATTTGAGTTTCAGCGTGATAATCATCTGGGAATAATGGACGTAAAACACGATCCACTAAACGCATAGTTAAAATTTCGCTGTCGCTAGGACGAGCTTCTCTTTTGAAAAAGCCTCCAGGGAAACGACCTGCTGCTGAAAACTTCTCTCTATAATCTACTGTTAATGGTAGAAAATCGATGTCTGGTTTTGCAGTTCTTGCAGAAACCGCTGTAGCTAAAAGCATACAGTCTCCTGAGCGAACGACTACTGAACCGTCAGCTTGTTTGGCTAATTTACCTGTTTCGATTTCGATGGTTCTTCCATCTCCTAAATCGATGATTTCTTTGGTTACTTTAGGAATCATAATTTCTTTAGTTTTATTAAACAATGGGTTTGTTCTTGCTTAAATAAATAAGCGGTGTGTGTTGTTGTGTTGTTGTGTGTAGTTGTTTGAAACCCAATGAAAAACCAAACTTCTGTTAGCTTTTGTGTAAAAAAATAAAGAGGCGCAAAGGCACCTCTTAATCGATTGATTATTTTCTAATATTCAATTCTTTGATAATTTCACGATATCTGTTAATCTCAGTTTTCTTTAAGTAATCAAGAAGTCTTCTTCTTTTACCTACTAAAAGTACTAATGAACGCTCAGTGTTGTAATCGTGACGGTTCTTTTTTAAATGCTCAGTTAAATGCGAAATTCTGAATGTGAATAAAGCGATTTGTCCTTCTGCAGAACCTGTGTTTGCTGCTGCACCTCCGTGTTTAGCGAAGATTTGCTCTTTAACTTCTTTAGTTAAATACATGCTAATATTGTTTAAATGATTATTATGTACGAATTAGGTTTTCTAATTCCCTGCAAATGTATATATATTTTTTGAATTGACAAGAGTTAATCTATAAAATAGTTTTATCGTTATTGACTGGTAGTTAAATTCTTAAAATATTAGGAATTATATATTTTACTAATCTCACTATTTAACCATTCCAAAAACAATTCGTCTTCTTTACCAAATGCTTTTAAAGTGTTTGAATCAATATCAATTTGCCCGATGTTTTGTCCGTCAACGAATAGCGGAATTACAATTTCCGATTTCACATTGAAATTACAGGAAATATAATTATCTTGAGCTGTTACATCTTCTACGACAAAATTTTTATTAGAAACAGCAACTTGTCCGCAAATGCCTTTTCCGAAAGGAATAATTGTATGGTCTGTTGGTTCTCCAGCATAAGGACCTAAAATTAATTCTTCTTTGTCACCGTTTCTGAAATAAAATCCTACCCAATCATAATATGCTATTTCGTTTTTTAATATTTTACAAATTTCTAGAAGTTTATCTTCGAATTTTAATTCGTTGTTTTCTACTATGTTTAAACAATTGTTTTTTAAGATATCGAATTTCATTTTATTATTTTTTGTAAAAATAAATCTAAATTGTTCATTTTTCGGTTTTTAGTTTTTTTTTAACAGATATAATATTACCTTTGATTTATGCTTAAACAAAAATACATATGTTTTATTATGACCTTTTTTCTAATGTTTTCAAACATTGGACTGGCTGTTAATATACATTATTGTAAAGAAGTTATAGCAGATATTTCTTTCGATTTTCTTTCTGAATCGAAGCTTCATTCTTTAAGTGAACAGGATTCAGATATTTGTTGCGGACAAAAAAAATCTACACAAGAAGAACCTTGTTGCAAGGATGAGGTGGTTAAACAGAAAACAGATGAAAAACAAATTAAAACTAATTCTGTTCAGTTCCAAATCAATTCATTTTTAGTTCCAGAGGTTCATCAAATTGTAATTCCGGAAGCTTTTGAGTTACAAATTCCTAAAAACACATTCGTTCAATTTTACTGTGAATCGAATGCGCCTCCTTTTTATAAACTTTATCGAAAACTTATTTATTACGCTTAAACTTTAGATTATTAAATTATTTATTAATCTAAATACCCGTGTAAAAAAATGAAAAATTATATATTATTATTTTTCTGTGTCTTGTTTCAATATACTCAAGCACAGGAAACAATCTCAGGGAAAGTTGTTGATAAAAACAATAAACCTTTAGAATTTGCTCTAATTTCTTGGAAAGATACTGAAATTGGAGCTGAAGCCGATGCCCAAGGAAATTTTACTTTAGAGTTTGTTCCGGATGCGATTTTACAAGTTTCGTATGTTGGTTTTGAACTTATGGAAATTTCTACTTTTCCGAATAAAGAAAACTTGATTATTACTTTAAAATCAGAACAAGCCTTGGATGAGCTTGTAATCAAAACAACCCGAAAAAGTACAACCCGTTCTCATACTTCGAATACCAATACAATGACAATGAATAGCGCTGAATTGTTGAAAGCAGCTTGTTGTAATTTGGCTGAATCATTTGAAACAAATCCGGCCATTGATGTGAATTTTTCGGATGCCATTTCTGGAAGCAAACAGATTAAAATGTTGGGCTTAACGAGTCCGTATATTTTAATTGCAGAAGAAAATATTCCAACAGTTCGTGGAGCTTCTCAGGCTTACGGATTATCTTTTGTTCCTGGAACTTGGGTTGAAAGTATTCAAGTAACTAAAGGTGCAGGAAGTGTGGTTAATGGTTTTGAAAGTATTTCTGGGCAAATCAATACCGAATTGATTAAACCTGCAAATGACATTCCTTTTTATTTAAATCTTTTTGGTTCTACAGATTCTCGTTTTGAAGTAAATACACATTTAAATCATAAATTGAATGATAAATGGAGTTCAACTTTATTTGTTCATGGAAATGCGCGTGTTTCTAAAAACGATATGAATCATGACGGTTTTTTAGATAATCCGCTTGGAAGTCAGATTAATGTAATGAATCGCTGGCAATATATTGACCAAGAAAACGGATTAGTTGCGTTTTTATCAGCTCGTTATATGAAAGATGAAAAACAAACTGGCGAAGTAGATTTTGATAAAAAACGTGATAAAGGAACTACCAATTTATGGGGTTCCGAAATTAACACAGAAAAGTTCGATGCCAATGCAAAAATTGGATACGTTTTTCCGGATATGCCTTTTCAAAGTATTGGATGGCAAAATTCATTTAGTTATCACAACCAAAAATCTTATTTTGGTTTAAATGAATATAATATTTCACAAAGAAGTTTTTATTCGAACTTAATTTTTAGTTCAATTATCAGTAATACGTTACATAAATTTTCTACTGGATTGAATTTTGTTTATGATAATTATGGAGAAGATGTATTTAATTACACAGCTCAAAACTATGATAGAACAGATAATTCGGTTGGAGCGTTTTTTGAATATACGTATGATAATGCTGATAATTTCGCTTTAGTTTTAGGAGGGCGTGTTGATAATTCAAATCGTTTGGGATTATTTGTTACTCCGAGATTACATTTACGTTACAATCCTTGGGAAGATGCTGTAATTCGTGCTTCAGTTGGAAGAGGGAAACGTATTGCAAATATTTTTGCTGAGAATCAATATCTTTTTGCAAGTTCTCGTCAGTTTAATATTAATTATGCAGATGGAAAAGCATATCATATGGACCCAGAAATTGCTTGGAATTATGGTGTTAGTTTCTCTCAAGGATTTCATTTCTTAGGTAAAAAAGCTGAGATTGGATTTGATTTTTACAGAACAGATTTTCAAAATCAAATCGTTGTTGATTTAGATCAATCGGCTCGTACTGTTGATTTCTATAATTTAGATGGAAAGTCGTATGCTAATTCTTTCCAGGTTGATTTGTCATATAATTTAGCAAAACATTTAAATTTACGTGCCGCTTATAAATATTACGATATTAAAACAACTTATAAATCAGGTAATTTAGAACGTCCGCTTCAAGCGAAAAACAGAGTATTTGTGAACTTAGAATATCAAACACACGAAACAGATAAAGGTGGAAGTTGGAAGTTTGATGCAACTTGGAATTGGTTAGGAAAGCAACGTTTACCATATACGGGTGATAATTTAGCACAAAATCAATTAGGTCAAAATACAAATCCATTTTCGACTATAAATGCACAAGTTACAAAGATCTTTAGTGATCGTTTTGAAATTTATGTTGGAGGTGAGAATATGACGAATTATCAACAAAATCGTGTGATTTTAGGAGCAGATGATCCTTTTGGTTCTAATTTTGATAGTACTATGATTTATGCTCCAATTTTCGGACAAATGTATTATGCTGGTTTAAGATTTAAAATAAAATAAAAAAAAGATGAAAAATTTAGTATTAGTTTTCCTAGCTTTAGTAGGATTTGCATTTACATCAAATGCACAAGAAAAAAAGAAAAAAAATGCAAAGCATGATATCGAGGTTTTAGGAAACTGCGATATGTGTAAAAAGAGAATTGAAAAAGCTGCTTATGCTATCAAAGGAGTGAAGTCCGCAGAATGGCATTCAGAAGATCAAACATTACACGTAATTATTGATGAAAACAAAACTTCTACTACTGTAATTTGTGAAGCGGTTGCTAAAGTTGGACACGATACAGGTGAAGTTCGTGCGACAGATGAAGATTATGCAGCATTACATACGTGTTGTGTTTATGAACGTAAAGCAGAATAACTGAAAAATTTTATAGCAAAAAAGCTTGGCAACCGCCAAGCTTTTTTTATGATCTAAATCGTTTGATTTCTTCTTGATTTAATATTTCTAATTCATCAGGTGTAAATAAAGTATAATTTATTTTGAAAGTTTTTCCTTTTGGAATTTCTAACGAAAAACCACCTGTTCCAAAACCGTCAATAACGTCTAGTTCAAAATGAGCGTTTTTCCAATATTCGAATAAATCGCAATCAATCCAAAAATCATAATCTAAAATTTGTCCAATGCAAACATCTTTCATTCTCGGAAAATAACCTCCTTTTTTGAAGCACATAGGTTGTGTTCCTTCACAACATCCACCAGCTTGATAAAACATTAAAGGACCAAATTCTGCCTCAAGTTCTTTTACCAATTCTATTGCTTTTGGAGTAGCTGATAATCTTTTTAGACTTGTCATTTATGCCGATTAAAAGAAACCTAGTTTTTTCTTGTCGTAAGATATCAACATATTTTTAGATTGACGGTAATGGTCTAACATCATTTTGTGATTTTCTCTTCCGATTCCAGAAAGTTTATATCCACCAAATGGCGCACCAGCTGGATAACTATGGTATTGATTTACCCAAACTCTTCCAGCTTGAATAGCTCTAGGAATTTGATATAATTGATGCGCATCACGTGTCCAAACTCCAGCTCCTAAACCATAAATCGTGTCATTCGCAATTGCAATTGCATCTGCTTCATCCTTGAAAGTGGTAACAGCTAAAACAGGTCCAAAAATTTCTTCTTGGAAAACACGCATTTTATTATGTCCTTTTAATAAAGTTGGTTTTACATAATATCCGTTTGCTAAATCTCCTTCTAAAATATTTGCGCTACCACCAGTTAGAACTTCAGCACCTTCTTCGATTCCTAATTTAATATAATTAAGAATTTTATCGTGTTGAATTTTTGAAGCTTGTGCTCCAATCATTGTTGAAGTATCTAACGGATTTCCTGATTTAATCGCATTAACTCTTTCGATTACTCGGGTGATAAACTTATCATAAATAGATTCTTGAATTAATAATCTAGACGGACAAGTACAGATTTCACCTTGGTTCAACGCAAATAAAACTGCTCCTTCAATAGCTTTGTCTAAATAATCATCATCATTATCCATTACAGATTCGAAGAATACGTTTGGTGATTTTCCTCCTAATTCTAAAGTTACTGGAATGATATTTTCAGTTGCATATTGCATAACTAAACGACCTGTTGCAGTAGAACCTGTAAATGCAGCTTTTGAAACTTTTGGATTGGTTACTAAAGCTTGCCCAAGTTCTGAACCAAAACCATTAACTACATTGATAACTCCGGCAGGTAATAAATCTCCGATGATTTCCATTAAAACTAAAATTGAAATTGGAGTAGATTCAGCTGGTTTTAATACGACACAGTTTCCTGCGGCTAAAGCTGGAGCTAATTTCCAAGTTGCCATTAATAACGGGAAGTTCCAAGGAATAATTTGAGCTACAACTCCTAAAGGTTCATTTACAATTAAAGAAACGGTGTTAGCATCAAGTTCAGATAGTGAACCTTCTTCAGCGCGAATCACACTTGCAAAATATCTAAAATGATCTACAACTAAAGGTAAATCAGCATTTAATGTTTCACGAACTGGTTTGCCGTTGTCAACTGTTTCTACAACTGCTAAATGTTCTAAATTAGCTTCGATTCGATCGGCAATTTTATTTAAGATAATACTTCTTTGTGTTGCCGAAGTCTTTCCCCAAGTTTTAAAAGCTTCAGCTGCCGCGTCAACTGCAATTTCTAAATCTTTTGCATTAGAATGTGCTGCTTGTGCCATTACAGTTCCGTCTAATGGAGTGATTACATCAAAATATTTTCCCGAACTAGGTGCTGTGAATTTTCCATTGATGTAATTATCGTACTGGGCTTTGAAATTTGGTCTGTCATAAATTTTATTTGTACTCATATTTTTGTTTTTAAAATTGAGGTTATAAGTTACAAATTTTATTAATAAGTTGTTTTAAAGGTTGTTATAAAATATTCATAAAAAAAGCGACTATTGAAAAATCAATAATCGCTTTTAAAATTATATTTGGGAAATTTTTACATCATTCCTGGCATTCCTCCGCCCATTGGCATTCCAGAACCACCTTCTTCTTTGATGTCAATTAATGCACATTCTGTAGTTAAAATCATTCCAGAAACAGAAGCTGCATTTTCTAAAGCAACACGTGTAACTTTTTTAGGATCGATAATTCCAGCAGCTAACATATCAACATATTCATCTGTTTTTGCGTTGTAACCGAAATTACCAGTTCCCTCAGAAACTTTAGCAACTATTACAGAACCTTCTAATCCTGCATTTTCAACGATAGTGCGTAACGGAGATTCGATAGCACGAGAAACAATTTGAATACCAGTTTTCTCATCTGCGTTCAAAGCTTCGATGTTATCTAAAGCAGCTTTTGCTCTTAATAAAGCAACACCACCTCCTGCAACGATTCCTTCTTCGACAGCTGCACGAGTCGCGTGTAAAGCATCGTCAACACGGTCTTTTTTCTCTTTCATTTCAACTTCAGAAGCAGCACCAACGTATAATACAGCAACACCACCAGCTAATTTAGCTAAACGTTCTTGTAATTTTTCGCGGTCGTAATCAGAAGTTGTAGTTTCCATTTGAGCTTTGATTTGGTTCACACGATTTTTAATCATATCTGCTGAACCAGCTCCGTTTACAATTGTAGTATTGTCTTTATCAATAGAAACTTTTTCAGCTGTTCCTAACATATCTAAAGTTGCATTTTCTAAATTGTATCCGCTTTCTTCAGCGATTACCATTCCTCCAGTTAAAATAGCGATGTCTTCTAACATTGCTTTTCTTCTGTCTCCGAATCCAGGAGCTTTTACTGCGGCAATTTTTAATGCGCCACGTAATTTATTAACAACTAAAGTAGATAAAGCTTCTCCATCAACATCTTCAGCGATGATTAATAATGGTTTACCTGATTGAGCAACTGGTTCTAAAACAGGTAATAATTCTTTTAATGAAGATATTTTTTTATCGTATAATAAGATATAAGGATTATCAAATTCCGTTTCCATTTTCTCTGGATTTGTAACGAAATATGGAGATAAATATCCTCTATCAAATTGCATTCCTTCAACAACATCAACGTAAGTATCTGTTCCTTTTGCTTCTTCAACAGTTATAACACCTTCTTTACCAACTTTTTCAAAAGCAGCAGCGATTAAATCTCCAATAACTTCATCGTTATTAGCTGAAATAGAAGCGACTTGTTTGATTTTGTCAATGTTTGAACCAACTTCTTGTGCTTGATTTTTTAAGTCAGCAACAATTGCTTCAACTGCTTTGTCGATACCACGTTTTAAATCCATTGGATTTGCTCCAGCGGCAACGTTTTTTAAACCTTCTTTTACAATTGCTTGAGCTAAAACAGTTGCAGTTGTAGTTCCGTCTCCAGCTAAATCGTTAGTTTTTGAAGCAACTTCTTTAACCATTTGAGCACCCATATTTTCTAACGTATCGGCTAACTCAATTTCTTTTGCTACAGATACACCATCTTTAGTAACGTGCGGTGCACCGAATGATTTTGAAATAATTACATTACGACCTTTAGGTCCTAAGGTTACTTTAACTGCATTTGCTAATGCATCAACTCCACGTTTTAAACCGTCACGAGCTTCAATATCAAATTTTATATCTTTTGCCATTTTTTTTGCTTTAATTTTTTTATGTTAATGATGATTAGATAATTGCAAGAATATCTTCTTCACGCATAATTAAATAGTTTGTGCCTTCTAATTTTAATTCCGTACCAGCGTATTTGCCATACAAAACAGTATCACCAACTTTAACAGTTAAAGGTTCATCTTTTTTACCGTTTCCTACAGCAACCACAGTACCTTTTTGAGGTTTTTCTTTCGCAGTATCAGGAATAATAATTCCAGAAGCAGTTTGCGTTTCAGCAGCAGCCGGTTCTATAATCACGCGGTCTGCAAGTGGTTTAATGTTTAATGCCATAATGAAATGATTTTATATTTTGTTATATGATTAATTTTTATGTTTTACTAATTTCATAAATTGTGCCATCTGTTTTATTTGATGTTTTTGTATAAAAAAAGTGCCAACACTGACATGTTGACACTTTAATTTTATGTTTAAATGGACTATTTTGCAGGTTGTGCTTCAGTTCCAGTTCCAGCAGGTTGTGCTGGTGTTGTTTCAGCAGCATTTTCTGTTGCAGGAGCAGCAGGTGTTACTACTGGCGCAGCAGGAATTACAGCATTTTCATCAAGGATTTTAGAATCTCCAATGTTTCCGCTTGTGAAACTTAAGCTTGAGAAAAGTACTAATGCAAATAAAGTAAATGCTAATGTCCAAGTACTTTTGTCTAAAAATTTGTTAGTGTTCTGAACACCACCAATGTTAGTTGAACCTCCTAAAGATGAATCTAATCCTCCTCCTTTTGGATTTTGAATCATAATTACGACGATTAATAACAAAGATACAATAGTGATTAACACTAAAAAGATTGTAAATGAATTCATGGTTTAATTGTTATATTGTTGTAAAGCTCTAATATCTTCTATACGTTCTGCAAATAAAACACTTTTTTCTGGATATTTCAAAATTAATATTTGATATGCTTGTATAGCTTTTTGATATTTTTTTTGTTCTAAATAAATTTTGGCTAATGTTTCCGTCATTAACAATGATGCGTCTTCTTCTTTTCTCTCAATATTTATAAAGGTTTGAGATGGATTTTTTGAAGGTGCTATCTTTGGATTTGTTTCAATAAAACGGTCAATTAATTCCAGTTTTTTTTGTTTTGATGAATCGATTGTTGGTTCTAAATCAGCTGTTT
This sequence comes from Paenimyroides tangerinum, assembly GCF_003865405.1. Classification (GTDB taxonomy): domain Bacteria; phylum Bacteroidota; class Bacteroidia; order Flavobacteriales; family Flavobacteriaceae; genus Flavobacterium; species Flavobacterium tangerinum. Next base: position 107,374 of record NZ_RQVQ01000002.1, on the reverse strand, counting down.
TTTCTTCAACAATTTCTTCTTCTCTTTCTATTGGTTGTGCTTTAGTAAGTTTTAGCCATTCTGAAAAAGAATGTTTTTCATTTTCTTGAAAAGGTAATGGTTTTCCAATTTCAAGTTTTTCTTCTATTGATTCATTTAATTTTTTAATTTCAGAATTGTAATGTTCTGTTTTTGCAACTATTTTCGTTTCAATTTGCGAAATGATTTCGTCATCTTTATCCGAATCTTCTATGTAAGCGATTGTTGATAAAATCGATTTTTCAATATTTTCTTCTAAAGTAGGTTCCGGTTTTTTAACTTCAATGAACGTCTCATCAAAAACATCTACTTCTCCCAAATTTATTGGTTTGTAAATTATGAAATCTTCAGAAATAATTAAATCAAATAAAACATCTCTATCTGTTGTGTAAGCAGCAGTTTTCTTAAGTTCGTTGTTATATAAATAACTACGTTGCGAATGTAAGCTCTTTAAATATAAAGCTCGAGCCGATTGAAAATACGGAAACTGTTCAATAATCTGTGATAGAGAACTGGCGTCTGTTTCTGAAATATTTTCAGGATGATTTAATTTATATGTAAATTCTGATTGATTCAATTTTTTACCATTTTGCTAGTGAAGCGTTGAAAATATCTTGCGTAATTCGTTCATAAATCACATCTAATGCCGCTGATAAAGTTGGTCCAGTTAATTGGTCATTTGCAGGATAATCATAGAAGAATGAAAATGCCTTGTCAAAATCATCATCAGGTTTGTTTTTATTTGTAAAACGAACTTGGATTGAAATATAAAGTCTGTTCTGTGCAGCAGTTTGTTCTGCTGTTGCCGTCATTGGTGAAATACGATATTCTGTAATTTCTCCTTCATATAATAAATCTCCACCAGTGTTTGTTAAGTTTAAACTGGTTTGTCCCATAATAATTTCTTGTAAGGCAACAGTAAATATACGGTCAATTCCTGGTTCAACAAGTTCTGCATTATTCAGGAAATTATTTACCTGAAATGTATTTGCATCGATTTTACCTGTTCCTGTAAAATTATAGGCACCGCATCCATTCAAAATGAAAGCGAATGCAAATAATAAACTCACTAGTTTTGTTTTTTTTATGATGTTTTTATAAATCATATTGTTTTATTTTACGATAAAGCGTTCGTTCTGAAATTCCTAATTCGTCTGCCGCCGCTTTACGTTTTCCGTTATTTCTTTCTAAAGCTTTCTTGATTAACTGAATTTCTTTTTCATCTAAACGAAGATTTTCATCATCAATATCAATCGTTTCAGCAATCAAATAAGGTTCGAAATCATCGTCTTCATCTTCCATTTCTTCAGCATAAGATTCTGTTTGATGTTTTTCAAATGCTCTTGGCTGATTTTTTTCAAGTTCTGATTTTTCTTCTGGCTGACCGTAAATTTTCTGAATTAATGATTTGTTATTTTCTTGAACATTACTTGAAGTTCCGTTTTTCATTAACTCTAAAGTAAGTTTTTTTAAATCATTCAAGTCACTTTTCATATCAAAAAGAACTTTGTATAAAATTTCTCTTTCGTTACTAAAATCACTTTCAGCTTTTTTACTTTCGATAACCGAAGGTAATTGTTTGTTGCGATTTGGTAAATACGATTGTATGGTTTCTAAACTTATTTCGCGATTGGTTTCGATAACAGAAATTTGTTCTGCAATATTTCTCAATTGACGAATATTTCCATCCCAACGATATTGTTTCAGGTAAGCCGCTGCTTGGTCTGTTAATTTAATCGGTGGCATTTTGTATTTATGAGCGAAATCTGACGAAAATTTTCTAAACAACAAATGAATGTCTTCACCACGCTCACGTAAAGGAGGAAGTGAAATTTCTACCGTACTCAAACGATAATATAAATCTTCTCTGAACTTACCTTTGTCAATTGCTTCAAACATTTTTACATTGGTTGCGGCAACAATTCGTACATCTGTTTTTTCTACTTTTGAGGAACCTACTTTCATAAATTCACCATTTTCCAAAACACGTAATAATCGAACTTGAGTTGTTAAAGGTAATTCACCAACTTCATCTAAAAAAATGGTTCCGCCGTTGGCAACTTCAAAATATCCTTCACGAGAACCAACAGCTCCAGTGAAAGCACCTTTCTCGTGACCAAAAAGTTCAGAATCTATCGTTCCTTCAGGAATCGCACCACAGTTCACGGCAATATATTTACCGTGTTTTCTGTGTGAAAGTGCGTGTATGATTTTTGGAATACTTTCTTTTCCCACACCACTTTCTCCGGTTACCAAAACAGAAATATCAGTCGGTGCAACCTGAATCGCTTTTTCAAGTGCACGATTTAATTTCGGATCGTTTCCAATAATGCCAAATCGTTGTTTTATGGATTGAATGTTTTCCATTTCTTGTTTCTTAATATAAAAGATTATTGCATTTCGCTATATCCGATTGCTTCACCAATTAATGTTGCTGATGTACAATCTGTAATTTTTACGTTTACGAAATCTCCAACTTTGTAATTTTCTTTGTTGAAAACCACAGTTGTGTTTTGAGAATTTCTTCCAGACCAATGTTCGTCAGATTTTTTTGAAGTTTTTTCAATCAAAACTTCAACTGTTTGTCCAACAAAACGTCTGGTTTGTTCTAGTGCAATACGTTGTTGTAAATCTACAATTTCTTGTAATCTACGTTTTTTAACTTCCTCTGGAATGTCATCTTCTAATTTACGAGCAGCTAATGTTCCTGGTCTTTCAGAATAAGCAAACATATAACCAAAGTCATATCTTACATATTCCATTAAAGATAAAGTATCTTGGTGGTCTTCTTCTGTTTCTGTAGGGAATCCAGTAATCATATCTTGAGATAATGAAATTCCTGGAACTATTTTATAAATACGGTCAACCAGCTCCATATATTCTTCACGTGTGTGTTGACGGTTCATTTCTTTTAAGATACGAGTAGAACCTGATTGAACTGGTAAATGAATGTATTTACAAACGTTGTGATGTTTTGCTACAATGTGTAAAACTTCATCGTGCATATCTTGTGGATTTGACGTAGAAAAACGGAAACGCATTTTTGGGAATTGCGAAGCACAAGAATCTAACAATTGAGCAAAATCAACTGCTGTTGCTTTTTGCATTTCTGTAGCTTTGTCGTAATCTTTCTTTAAACCACCGCCATACCAAAGGTAGCTATCTACGTTTTGACCTAATAAAGTAACTTCTTTAAAACCTCTGTTTGATAAATCTTGAATTTCTTCGATGATACTTTTCGGTTCACGGCTGCGTTCGCGCCCGCGAGTAAAAGGAACTACACAGAATGTACACATATTATCGCAACCACGAGTGATTGATACAAATGCTGTAACACCGTTTGAATTTAAACGAACAGGAGCGATGTCTCCATAAGTTTCTTCTTTTGAAAGAATAACGTTAATGGCATCTCTACCTTCTTCGACTTCGGCTAATAAATTTGGAATATCTTTGTAAGCATCTGGTCCAACAACCATATCTACAATTTTTTCTTCTTCTAAAAACTTACTTTTCAAACGTTCAGCCATACAACCAAGAACTCCAACCTTCATACCTGGATTGATTTTCTTAACTGCGTTATATTTTTCTAAACGTTTACGAACGGTTTGTTCGGCTTTATCTCTGATAGAACAAGTGTTTACTAAAACTAAATCAGCTTCTTCTAAATTTTGTGTGGTATTATATCCTTGATCTGCTAAAATTGAAGCAACGATTTCACTATCAGAAAAATTCATCTGACATCCGTAACTTTCAATAAAAAGCTTCTTTTTGTTATCTGCTTTTTGTTCTAGAACTAAGCTTGTTCCTTGTTTATTTTCTTCAATTACCTTTTCCATAAATCGACTAAAAGTGTACTAATCAATTAGCAAAGATACAATATATTTTTTCTTAATGACAAGATGTCATTGTGGTTTGTAATAAATATTTTTCAAGCGACATTTTTTGTCTTCTTTCAAATCTATTTTTGTAATTTTAACCAAATTATTTAGCAATGAAAAATTTTATTTGTCATTCGGGAGGTGCGGCTGGAGCTGATTTTTATTTTGAAACTTTTGGAAAAAATTTCAATGTAAAAACCATTGCATATTCTTATAAAACCAAACACCATTATTCAGAAAATAAAAGCGAATTAACTCAAAATGAATTTCACGAAGGTTGTCAAATGGTAGAAAGAGCAAATGTTACGTTGCAAAGATTTCGATACCATCGGATGATTAATTTATTAGCTCGAAATTGGTTTCAGGTCAAAAATGCGAATGAAATTTTTGCTATTGGAAGTATCAAACGTACTAATGAAGTTCAGTTTGTAAAAGGCGGAACGGGTTGGGCGGTTCAGATGGCAATTGATTCGAATAAACCAGTTTTTGTTTTTGACCAAAATGAAACGCGTTGGTATTATTGGGATTTTGAGATAAATCGGTTTTTGGTTTGTGAGTTTAAACCAAAGATTACAAACGAAAATTTCGCAGGAATTGGAACTCGTAAAATTAATATGTTTGGCATTCAGGCAATAGAAGATTTGTATATTAATTCATTTAAAAATAGAAATATGAAAATTTTATATTTACACGGATTAGAAAGTAAACTTAGTGCAGAAAAGCGATTGATACTTGAAGAATTTGGAGAAGTAATCGCTCCAGATTTAGATTATTTTGTTGATGAAAATTGCATTTCGTTAGTTTTTGAAAAATATATAAATGATAATTTCGACGTAATCATTGGAAGTAGTATGGGAGGATTTGCTGGTTTTTATCTTTCGCAAATGATGAATAAGCCTGCCTTTTTGTTTAATCCAGCATTGAAAGAACGTTCGGTTTTTCAAGAAATTCCAACTGTAAATCTTCATAAAACCAAAATCACCATTTTATTAGGATCAAAGGATGATGTGGTTCCAAACGAAAAAACCTTCGATTTTTTAGAAACTTATAAAACCGATTCTCAAATTTCAATTTTGATGAATCACGAAATGGCTCACGGAGTTCCGATTTCAGTTTTTAAAAATGAATTGTCAACTTATTTAAAAAGTTTATAATGTCAAAAAATATATTTTTTAGTCGATTGGCTTTGATTGTCGAAATGTTCAGAAACGGTGCGCATTTAACTTTTGATGAGGTACTTCGTAAACTTGAAAATAAAAGCGATTCAGAGGAAGATTTTGTAATTTCTAAACGTACTTTTCAACGTGATATTAAAGAAATCGATTCGTTATTTGGAATTGAAATTGTATGTAATCGTTCTACAAATGAATATTATATAAAAGAGATTTTCAGCGAAGATGGCAAAATTCGTTTGCTTGAAGCGATTGAGATTACTAGTTTAATCAAAAGTTCAAATGAAACTGCAGGGATTGTTTTTTTAGAAAAGCGTAAAGCGAATGGTACCGAGTATTTTTCTGAAATTATAAAAGCAATTAAAAATTTAAAGGTTTTAGAAATTACTTATTTGAATTTTTTAAATCATAGCGGAAAAAGTTCAATTCGAAAAGTTTCACCTATTGCTATTAAAGAATCTAAAAACCGTTGGTATTTGTTAGCGAAAGATTCAAAAGATGAGGTTGTAAAATCTTTTAGTTTAGACCGAATTTCGAAATTAGAAGTTTTGAAAGATTCTTTTTTTGTCAAAATAGATTTTGATGTTGAAAAAGAATATCAAAATGTTTTTGGGATTTTAAAATCGGATGAGAAAATTCAGAATATAAAAATTCAATGTTCCGAAAGTCAATATCGCTATTTAGAAACGCTTCCGTTACATCATACTCAGAAATTGATTCTCCAAGAAAATGAAATTTTTATCATTTCGTTAGAATTAATTCCTACGTATGATTTTGTAATGGAAATTTTAGCGATGGGAAAAGAGGTTAAAGTATTAGAGCCGAAAAGTTTGGTTCAGGAAATTAAGAATAAAATATTAGAAAATTTAGCTCAATATTCTTGATTTTTGGGCTCTAATTTACTCGTTATATATATTAAGGTATGAGAAAAAAAGCAATTTTAAAATTGAAAAATCTTTTATATTAAAAAAATCCTATATTTTTGTCCTTCAAAAAAATGAAGAATGGCAAAGAATTTAGTGATAGTGGAGTCGCCTGCTAAGGCAAAAACGATAGAAAAATTTTTAGGACCAGATTATCAAGTAGAATCAAGTTTCGGACATATTGCCGATATTCCTGCAAAGGAAATGGGAATTGATATTGAAAATAATTTCAAACCGAAATACGAAGTTTCTGCAGATAAAAAAGCAGTTGTTAAAAAATTAAAAGACCTTTCTAAAAAAGCAGAAATGGTTTGGTTGGCTTCCGATGAAGACCGCGAGGGTGAGGCCATTGCTTGGCACTTGGCGGAAGAATTAAAATTGAAAGAAGAAAACACTAAGCGTATTGTTTTTCACGAAATCACTAAATCGGCAATCTTAAAAGCGATTGATAATCCACGTAAAATTGATTATAATTTGGTAAACGCTCAACAAGCGCGTCGTGTTTTAGACCGTTTAGTGGGTTACGAATTATCTCCAGTTTTGTGGAAAAAAGTTCGAAGCGGATTATCTGCTGGTCGTGTGCAATCTGTTTCTGTTCGTTTGATTGTTGAACGTGAAAAAGAAATTGATGCCTTTAATCCACAGGGTTCATTTAGTGTTACTGCCGAATTCATTACAGAAAAAGGAAAATCGTTTAAAGCGAAACTTCCTAAAAATTTTAAAACAAAAGAAGAAGCAGAAACCTTCTTACATCAAAATATTGGTGCACAATTCAAAGTTTCTGACTTGGAAACTAAACCTACAAAAAAATCTCCTGCTGCACCATTTACAACTTCAACTTTACAACAGGAAGCTTCTCGTAAATTGTATTATTCGGTTGGTCAAACAATGATGTTAGCGCAACGTTTGTACGAAAGCGGATTGATTACCTATATGAGAACAGATAGTGTAAATCTTTCTAAAGATGCGATGGCTGCTGCCGAAGCTGAGATTGTAAAGTCTTATGGAGCTGAGTTTAGTAAGCCTCGAGTTTATACAACAAAAGCAAAAGGAGCCCAAGAAGCTCACGAGGCGATTCGTCCAACAGATATGTCGCGTCATTCGGTGAATATAGACCGTGACCAAGCTCGTTTGTATGATTTGATTTGGAAACGTACGTTGGCTTCTCAAATGAGCGATGCAGCTTTGGAACGTACAAACGTTAATGTTGTTGCAGACAAACATAAGGAACATTTTCACGCAACTGGAGAAGTTTTGCTTTTTGAAGGTTTCTTGAAAGTGTATTTAGAAGGTCACGATGATGATGAAGAAGAACAAGAAGGAATGTTGCCTGCATTAAAAGTTAATGAAGCTTTACAAAATAACGGAATTGTTGCGACTGAGCGTTTTTCTCGTCCGCCAGCTCGATATTCAGAAGCAGCTTTGGTTAAGAAGTTGGAGGAGTTAGGGATTGGTCGTCCGTCAACTTATGCACCGACGATTTCTACCATTATTGCTCGTAATTATATCGAAAAAGGTACAGCTGAAGGAACCGAACGTAAATATGAAGTTTTGAGATTAGTTGGAAATGAAGTTCAAGCATCTGTTCAAATTGAAAAAGTTGGAGCTGATAAAGGAAAATTAATTCCTACGGATATCGGAATTATTGTTACAGATTTCTTAGTTAAGAATTTCGAAACTATTTTAGATTATAATTTCACAGCAAAAGTTGAGCAAGATTTTGATGAGATTGCTGCTGGAAATGAAGATTGGACAAAAATGATGAATGATTTTTATAGTCATTTTCATCCGATTGTAAAAGATGTAGAGCAAAACGCAGACCGTGAATCAGGAGAACGTATTTTAGGAACTGATCCGAAATCAGGAAAACCTATTTTGGTTCGTTTAGGAAAATTTGGACCGATGGCTCAAATTGGTGATGCGGAAGATGAAGAAAAGCAATTTGCTAGTTTACGTCCAGATCAAAATATTGGAACTATAAGTTTAGATGAAGCCTTGACTTTGTTTTTATTGCCTAAAATGTTAGGTGATTTTGAAGGCGAAGAAGTTGAGGTAAATAATGGACGTTTTGGACCATATGTACGTCACGGTGCTGTTTTTATTTCTTTACCAAAAGGAGAAGAACCTTTGGATGTGAATATGGAACGCGCGGTTGTTTTGATTAAAGAAAAGCAAAAAGCCGATGCGCCAATTGCAACTTATGATAGTTTACCAGTTCAGAAAGGTGTTGGTCGTTTCGGACCTTTTATCAAATGGAATGGAATGTTTATTAACGTAAATAAAAAATACGATTTCGATAATCTTTCACAAAGTGATATCAATATTTTGATCGAAGAGAAAGTTCAAAAAGAGATTGATAAAGTTATTCATAATTGGAAAGATGAAGGAATTCGTGTTGAAAAGGCACGTTGGGGACGTTCGGTTATTTTACAAGGAAAAGTGAAAATTGAGTTGTCGAAAGACGTAGATGCTGCTGCGATGACTTTAGAAGAAGTTAAAAAGTTGATTGAAGAAAAGGCTCCTGCGAAAAAAACAGCTGCTAAAAAGACGACTACGGCTAAAAAAGCGCCTGCGAAGAAAACAACAGTTTCTAAAACAACAACAAAAAAGAAATAGGAAATGATTTATGATTTTTTAAAACCTGTTTCAAACGATATAATTGAATTTGTAAATGCGTTGCCAAATCATTCGATTGGAAGAAATACGGTTTTTCATACAGAAGATTTTTTTCCCGAATTAGAAGGCTTTTCTTTTGCTTTGATTACAGTAAATGAAATTAGAGGAAATAATCAGCCAAAAATTGATTTAGATTTTTCTTATATTAGACAACAATTTTACAGTTTATTTCCTGGGAATTGGAATTCTAAATTAGTTGATTTAGGACAAATCGAAGCAGGGAATTCAGTTGAGGATACTTATTTTTTATTAAAAAATGTAGTTACAGATTTGTTGAAAAACAAGGTAATTCCTTTGGTATTAGGAGGTTCACAAGATTTGACGTATGCGATTTATCGCGGTTATGATGTCTTAGAGCAAATGGTGAATTTTGTTTCCATTGATAGTAAAATTGATGTAGTTTCGGATATGGTAAATCCATCTGAATCTTTTATTTCAAGAATTATTATGGAAGAGCCAAATAATTTATATAATTTTAGTAATATTGGATATCAAACGTATTATAATTCGCAAGAAGAAATAGATTTGATTGATAAAATGTATTTTGAAGCTTATCGTCTCGGAGAAGTTGTGAATAATTTACAAATTACTGAGCCGATTTTGAGAGATGCCGATGTGGTGAGTTTAGATTTAAATTCGATAAAATCTGCAGACTCAGGAAGTTTTTCAAAATACAATCCAAATGGCTTCGATGGGCGTGAAATTTGCGCTTTAGCGCGATATTCTGGTATAAGTGACCGTGTGAGTTCATTTGGAATTTTTAATATTGACAACGATTTTAAAGAAAGTTTGTTAATTGCTCAGATTTTATGGTATTTTTGTGAGGGATTTAATTACAGAATGAATGAATATCCCTATATTAGCAAAATATCTTATTTTAAATATATTGTTCCGCTAGAAGAGCAAGAGCTGATTTTCTATAAAAGTGATCGCTCAGATCGATGGTGGATTGAAACAGAGGTGTTTGGTGATGATTTATCTGCCGAGCGAAAGGTTTTGTTTCCATGTTCATACTCAGATTATGAGTTGGCTTTAAGCAATATTATCCCAGAAAGATGGTGGCGCGCAATCAAAAAACAATTGGTATAACTATATTGAAAATATTAATTGTTAAATAAAAATTAATTTTTTTTTTGTTTTCGTTGTATAATTGAAAATAAATAAATAGGTTTACGCTTTCGAAATAATTAAAATTATAAACCCCAAGAAATATATGAAGAAGTTCATTACACTTTCAGCAGTTGTTTCATTGTTATTCAGTTGTGGTTCTGGAGACAGAGGTGAGCTACTAAACGGTGCTCAAGGTAAAAGATGGATTACTGAAAAGCCACAAGGGATGGCTTACATTCCAGGTGGAACTTTTACAATGGGAAGTACTCATGAAGATTTATTAAGCGCTCAAGATGCCCCTGTTAGAACAGTAACTGTCGGTTCTTTCTACATGGACGAAACTGAAATTACAAATAATCAGTACCGAAAATTTGTTGATTTTGTTAGAGATTCTGTTGTTCGTACACGTTTAGCTATCATGGCAGACGAGATGGGAATGGATGCTAGTGCTGGAGGAATTGGATTATTTGCTTTTCAAGAGGTTCAAGATCCTTCTTTAAACCAGAATCAATCTGCTTACGATCGTTATATGTATGATAACTACTATAGCATGGCTATGGATCAAGATGAATATGCTGGTCGTAGATTAAATAAAAATGCAAAATTAATTGATAATCCACAGAGATATCCAGATGAATATTACACAGAAGTAATGGATTCATTAACGATTCCGTCTGCTGATTCTTTCTTTGGAGTTCCTTCATTTGATGTGTCTAAATTAAAATTCAAATATTCTTGGATGGATAAAGAATCTGCAATTAGAGATAATAATACAAGTGCAAGAGACAGAAGATCTAAATATTTAAAAACTGAGATTGTAAATGTATATCCAGATACAACTCGTTGGGTTAAAGAATTTAATTATTCGTATAATGAACCAATGCATGATGAATATTTTTGGCACGAAGCTTATGGAGAATATCCAGTAGTTGGTGTTAATTGGTATCAAGCAAAAGCTTTCGCAGCTTGGAGAACATTATATAGAAATTCTCATCTAAAATCACGTAATGCTAACACAGCATTGAACGAATACCGTTTACCTTCTGAAACAGAATGGGAATATGCAGCTCGTGGTGGAATCGAAAAAGGAATGTATCCTTGGGGAGGTCCATATACAACAGACGAGAAAGCGTGTTTCTTAGCTAACTTCAAGCCAGATCGTGGTGATTACGCTGAAGATGGTGCATTGTTTACAGCTGAAGCTAGATCTTATAAGCCAAATGGTTATAATTTATATAATATGGCTGGAAACGTTGCAGAGTGGACAAATACTCCGTATGATGAATCGGCTTATTTATTGAATTCAGCGTTAAAACCTAAAGATAAAGCAGTAAGCCAAAATCCATTTAAAGTGGTTCGTGGTGGATCTTGGAGAGATATTTCTTATTTCTTAAGAGTATCAACTCGTGATAAAGAAAATGCTGATTCAGCTCGTAGCTATATTGGATTCAGAAACGTTGTATCTGCTCCTGGACCAAACAGTGGTGAAGCAACTTCTGCTGGAAGTGGAAGAAGTGGACGTTAATAAATTAAAATCTCTTTAAACTATATTAAAAAATATTAAATAATTAGAATTATGGCAATACCTAAAAAATTAATGAACTTCTGCTATGGTATGGGTGCGGCGGTTGTAATCGTTGGAGCTTTATTTAAAATTACTCATATAGAGTTAGGACCTTTGAATGGTAATAACATGCTAACAGTTGGTTTATTGGTAGAAGCGTTAATCTTTGCTATTTCAGCTTTCGAACCAGTAGATGATGAGTTAGATTGGTCTCGTGTTTATCCTGAATTAAAAGGTGGTGAGCCTCGTAAAATGCAAGTTGGTGGAGTTGTTCAAACTTCTTCGGTTGCAGGATCTACTCCAATTTCTTCACAAGCTGCACCAGTTTCTAATCAAACGGCAGTGCCAGCTTCTTCTTTCCAAACTTCTGCACCAGTTTATTCTGGGAATGTCGCTCCTTCTGGAGAAGAAAGAGGTATGTTGTCTGAAAAATTAGACAAAATCTTAAGAGATGCTAAAATTGATGGTCAATTAATGTCTAGTTTAAGTAATAGTATTAAAAACTTTGAAGCTGCTGCTAAAGGTATTGCTCCAACTGTTGATGCTGTTGCTTCTTCTAATAGATATGCTGAAGAAATGACTTTAGCTGCTACTCAATTAGAATCTTTAAATTCTATGTATAAAGTTCAATTAGAGAGCGCAACTAAAAATGCTGATATTAACCGTGAGGTTGCTGAAAATAATTTAAAGTTAAAAGAACAAATGCAGTCGTTGACTTCGAACTTGTCAACTTTAAACGCAGTTTATGGTGGAATGTTATCTGCAATGGGTAAAGCAACTAATTAGTATTAATCTTAAAAAAAATTCTAATTAGAAATGGCAGGAGGAAAATTAACCCCAAGACAGAAGATGATTAACTTGATGTATTTGGTGTTCATCGCGATGATGGCGCTTAATATGTCCAAAGAAGTGTTGACAGCTTTTGGATTGATGAATGAGAAGTTTGAAGCTTCAAATCAAACCGCTCAATTAGTAAACGAAAGTTTACTTAACGCTATGGCTAGTCGTGCAGAAGATGATCCGACTCGTTATTTAGCAGACTACGAAAAGGCGCAACAAATAAGTAAAATATCTAATGATTTTTATAATTATATAGGTACCTTGAAGACGTCTTTAACTGAAAAAGTTGTTTTAGACGAGAAAACAGGTAAAATGCCTTATGAACAAATGGATAAAGGTGAAGCAATCGATTACGGTTGGTTTGCTGGTGAGGGATATTCCGACAAAGGAAATGAAATCATTAAAAAGTTTGCACAATATCGAGAAGATGTTAAAAAAATATTAGGTAATGATGTTTCTTATCAATTTTTAGTTCAAAATTTAGATGCTAAATTCGAAACTAAAGATGTTACAGATTCTCAAGGTATTACTAAGCCGTATTTAGATTATCATTACAAAGGTTATCCTTCAATAGCTTCTTTAACTAAATTATCTGCTTTGCAAAATGATGTTAGAGAGATTGAAGCTGAAGCTTTTAATATGTTCTTAGGGAATACGTTAAAACAGGCTGCTTCGATGAAAAATTATCAAGCATTTGTAATTACTGATAAATCGGTGTATTTTGCTGGAGAACCAATTAAAGGTAAAGTTGTTTTAGGACGTTTTGATAAATCAACTGTACCAACTGCTGTTACTGTAAATGGTAGAGCTATTGATCCTAAAAACATGGTTGACGGTCAGGTAGTTTTAAATATGACAGCAGGTAACGTGGGTGAACATAAATTCAACGGAAAATTCACTTTCATGGAAGATGGTCAACCGGTTGTTGTTGATGTACAAAATTCAAACTACGTTGTTGTTCCTCGTCCAAACTCAGCTACTATTGCTGCAGATAAGATGAATGTAGTTTATATTGGTTTAGATAACCCAATTTCTGTTTCTTTTGCTGGAGTATCGAATGATAAAGTAAATGTTACTTCTTCTATCGGAGGATTAAGAAAAGTTGGTGAGGGTAAATATGTTTTAAAACCAACTGCAGGACGTGAAGTTACAATTACTGCAAGTGGAACATTACCTGATGGGAAAGTAGTTTCTGATAAACAATTATTCCGTGTTAAACCTATTCCAGCAGGGAGAGGTACAATTCGTGGTGAATATGCTGCTAAAGGTCCTGTTGAAAATATGTTAAAATCAACAATTTCAGCTAGAATGGAAGATTTTGATTTCGAAGTAAACATTTCAGTTACTGAATGTATTGTTGTTTTTCCAAGAATTGGTTCTACTAAATTATCTGGCGGTAGATGGAATGATGAAGCAATTAGAATGGCTGAACGTTTAAAACCTGGAGATGTTGTTAGAATTACTGGAATAAAGACTAAGTTAACGGGTGCTGACATTCCAATGAAAACGGCTTCTGATGCAACTTATACAATTCAATAATATTTAAAATTTTAATATTATGACATTTAATAAAATATCATTAATTGCAGTTTCGCTTTTCTCTAGTCTGTCTATGTTTGGACAAGCAGGGTTATTAAATGCGCAATCTGCAGGTGAGATTGGTTTGAAACCAATGGAAGAGATTTACGCTAAATCTGAAGGGCCAATTCTTTACCAAAAAGTAAACGATAACGATATCCTTTTTGAAAAGAAAGTTTGGGAAAGAATTCCTTTAAATGAACGTGCTAATTTCGTGTATTATTATCCTGAACGCGCTACTGTTGATAGAAAACCTCTTTTTCAAATTTTGAAGGAAGCTATTGCTAATAAAGATATTACTGAAGTGTATTCTGATGAAAATTTCCGCACAAAAATTGATTTAAAAGATTTAGATGGTAAATTCTATAGAACTGATACTACAGATACAGGTAAAGAATATTTAATGTATGGAAATAGTGTTCCTGATGAATTTATTGTCAAAACAGAATTAAAACCAAGTGATGTTAAAGAGTACCGTATAATGGGTACTTGGTATTTCGATAGAAATGCTGGGGAGATGAAATATCGTTTATTAGGTTTAGCTCCAATTGTAGTTGATATCAATACTGTTGGTACAGAATATGAAAGTGAGATCCCATTATTTTGGGTTTTCTTCCCTGGTGCACGTCAAGTATTGTATGAAAACTATGCGTATAATGAAAGAAATCCTGCTCAAAAGGTAAGTTTTGATTATTTGTTCAATGCTCGTAAGTTTAATAGCGTAATTTATAAGACAGATAACCAATACGGTGATGCAGCAATCGAAGATTATGTTAGAGAAAATGCTATGGAGCAGTTGTTAGAAGCTGAACGTATTAAAGAATCTATCAGAAACTTTGAAGATGATTTATGGAATTACTAATTTTGTAATATCTTAATATAAAACTCTTATCGTAAGGTAAGAGTTTTTTTATATTTTAAAAAAATGAAAGATTATTTAATTGTTGGAGGAGGAATTGCTGGGTTGTGTTTTGCAGATTTTTGTTTAAAGCATAATAAATCTTTTGTTTTAATGGATGATCAGATTCGAACATCGTCTAAAGTTGCTGGAGGTATGTTTAATCCTGTTGTTTTGAAGCGATTTACTTCTATTTGGAATTCAGATGAACAGTTAGCTCTTGCGATGCCTTTTTATAAAAATATTGAAGCTGATTTAAATACGAAGTTTCTGTATGAAATTCCTATTTATAGAAAATTCGCATCTATTGAAGAACAAAATAATTGGTTTCATTCGTGCGATCAACCATCGTTAAGTCATTTTTTAAATGATAAAATTTCCAAAGAGTCGATTAACCATATCCATTGCGATTATGGTTTTGGAGAAGTTTATCAAACGGGTTTTTTGGATGTAAATCATTTTATTGTTTCGTATCAAGATTTTTTAAAACAAGAAAATTTATTAATAACGGAATCATTTGATTATGATGGAATTGATTTTCAAAATGATTCGGTTAATTATAAAGGAAATTCATATAAGAATATTATTTTTGCCGAAGGTTTTTCGATGCTAAACAATCCGTTTTTCAATCATTTACCGTTAGATGGAACAAAAGGAGAACTCTTGATTGTTAGAATACCTGATTTGAAGTTGGATAAAATCGTGAAATCTGGAATTTTTATTATTCCTTTTGGTGATGATTTATACAAAGTAGGAGCGACGTACAATTGGCAAGATAAAACGGATATTCAAACAGTTGAAGCTAAAAATGAACTTTTAGAAGGTTTACGTGATTTAATCGATTGCGATTTCGAAGTGGTTCAGCATTTAGCTGGAATTCGTCCAACAGTAAAAGATCGTCGTCCTTTAATTGGAACGCATTATAAGCATAAACAAATTCATCTTTTAAATGGTTTAGGAACTCGTGGAGTTCTTTTAGGTCCTTATTTATCTGATTTGCTTTTTTCTAAAATTGAATTCGGAATTCCATTAGATCAAAACGTAGATATCAATCGTTATTACAAAAAAATGCAACTTATATAGTTGTTCAATTCATATATAAAATGTTAAACATACATAATTTATCGGTTTCTTTCTCGGGAGAATATTTATTTGAAAATGTTACTTTTCGTTTAGGAGCCGGCGACCGCGTTGGTTTGGTTGGAAAAAATGGAGCAGGAAAATCAACGATGTTAAAAATTCTTTCTCGTGATGTAGAACCAGATTCGGGAAGTATTGCAACTGAAAAATCTTTGCAAATTGGATTTCTTCGTCAGGATGTGGATTTCGATTTAGGAAGATCAGTTCTTGAAGAAGCATATCAAGCATTTGTTGAAATCAAAAAAACGGAACGCGAAATCGCCGAAGCTAACGAACAATTGGTTACCAGAACAGATTACGAAAGTGAAGCTTATTCTGAGATCATTGAGCGTATGAGTGATTTAACACATCATTTTGAGATTATTGGTGGTTATAATTATGTTGGAAATACCGAACGTGTTCTTTTGGGATTAGGATTTAAACGTTCAGATTTCGATAAACTTACAGAAACGTTTTCTGGTGGTTGGAGAATGCGTATTGAATTAGCAAAGTTGTTACTTCAGAATAACGATTTGTTACTTTTAGATGAGCCAACGAATCACTTGGATATCGAAAGTATTATTTGGTTAGAATCGTATTTAAGAACGTTTCCTGGTGCAGTAGTTATTGTTTCTCACGATAAAATGTTTTTGGATAATGTAACCAATCGTACCATCGAAATTTCATTAGGTAAGATTTACGATTTTAATAAACCGTATTCCGAATATTTAATTCAACGTGAAGAATTACGTGAAATTCAATTAGCAGCTCAGAAAAATCAAGCAAAGAAAATTGAAGAAACAGAAAAGTTGATTTCTAAATTTCGTGCAAAAGCTTCTAAAGCTTCGATGGCGCAATCGTTAATCAAAAAGCTGGATCGTGTCGAGCGAATTGAAGTTGATGAAGATGATAATTCGGTAATGAATATCAGTTTTCCTGTTTCGATTACACCGGGTCGAGTTGTTCTTGAAACGCAGAATTTTTCAAAAGCTTATGGCGAAAAACGTATTTTAACAGAAATTGATTTGTTGGTTGAACGTGGTTCTAAAATTGCTTTTGTTGGTCAAAATGGTCAAGGAAAATCTACTTTTATCAAAGCTGTTGTTAAAGAGTTTGAATATACTGGCGAAATCAAATTAGGTCATAATGTTCAATTGGGATATTTTGCTCAGAATCAAGCCGAATATTTAGACGGTGAAAAAACTCTTTTAGATACGATGATTGATGCTGCAACTGATTCAAATCGTTCTAAAGTTCGCGATATGTTAGGTGCTTTTTTATTCCGAGGTGATGATGTTGAGAAAAAGGTTAAAGTACTTTCTGGTGGTGAACGAAATCGTTTAGCGCTTTGTGTTTTGTTGTTAAAGCCGATTAATGTGCTTTTGATGGATGAGCCAACAAATCACTTGGATATTAAGTCTAAAAACGTTTTAAAAGCTGCTTTAAAGAACTTTGAAGGAACTTTGTTGTTGGTTTCTCACGATCGTGATTTCTTGCAAGGAATGTCTGAAAAAGTATATGAATTTAAAGACGAAAAAATTAGAGAATATTTGGGCGATATCAACTATTTCTTAGAACAACGCAATGTTGAAAATATGCGTGAATTCGAAAAAGTTGATGAAGTAAAAGTTTCTAAAAAAGAAGAAGTTAAAAATGTTGTCAAAACATTGAGTTACGATGATCAGAAGAAATTAAAAACACTTCAGAATAAATTGAGCAAAATCGAAAGTCAGATTTCTGATTTAGAAAAGAAAATCAAAAAGGATGATGTTGATTTAGCATCTGATTATGATAGATTGGTAAATGACAAAAATTTCTTTTCACAATACGAAAAAAAGAAGAAAGATTTAGAACAATATATGCTTGATTGGGAGCAGGTTCAAGAAGAAATCGATACAAAATCATAATTTCAAGCAGCTATTTTTTAGCTGCTTTTTTTGTATATTTAATAAAAAATTGAAATTATGGAACAAGATGATTTGTATGAATTAATTGAAAATGAAGGAATAAGATTGACTTCGGAAATGGCAATTTATCCTTCGGACGAAAATTTTGTATTTGAAGAAAATGCAATGAAATCGGCTTTAGCTAATCGTAAAGATTTTAAATTAGTGAAATTCGAAAGAGCCGAAATTGATGAAGAAGATCGTGAATTTATTCTTCAAAAATATCAAGTGGAAGTTGAATATCAAGAAGTCGATTTTCATTTAGATTTGATGGTGTTTGTAAATTATGATCGAGATTTGGATGAATTTCAATTAGGAAATCGTATTTCAAATGAAGAAAGAGAAGCTTATCTACGTCAGAATTATTTTCTAGAAACGAGTCAATATTTTTCTGATGATTATTTAGATAGTTATCATTTGCAATTAAAAGTGATGCAGGCAATTGTAGAAAAACCTTCGGTAGTTTTTGATTATATGCCAATGCGAATTCTTTCTGGAAAATGGGTTGAAATAACTTCAAAGTCGCATATTCCACCAGCTCCTTCGTATTTATATGTGATTCATTCGGTTTATGAAGGCGAAGATGATAATCGTAGTTATTGGTTGCATACGCACGGTTTGCATCGTTGCAATGCTGTTGAATTAGAATTTTTGAATATTAAAAATGGTGCGCAGCAATTTTTTGATGTATTGAATATTGTGGCAACTTCTTTTCTAACTTCAGATTCTAAGAAAAGTGAAAATGAAGTCTTTGATGTTGGTTACGATGGATTAGGATTGAGTTTTTGTTGGCAACGCTGGGAAAAATCGGTTATGCAATTTCCTCCAAATATTTTAGGAGGTTTGAACGAAAGAAATCCACAAGAAGAAAATTATGGACCATCTGGTGTTTTGTTTGCTGTTCAGGAAGATGAAATGGTTTCGCCAGAAATTTACGCAAAAACCTTAGCTGATAATCCGTTATATTTTATTAGCGATGCAGAAACAGAACGAATGGCTGCTTTGGCTTATGATCGTTTTCAATCTTTTAAACGTATTTTCAAAGAGAAATATAATTTTATGAATGAAGATGAAGAAGATGCTTGGTCGTTTTTGGTAAAATTAGGAATTGAAGTTGACGAAGGCGAAGGAAGAGAACATCTTTGGTTTGAAGTTACACATATCGATGAATTGGATAATATTACAGGAATTTTATTGAACCAACCTTATTGGATTGAAGCTTTGAAAAAAGATGATGTCAAAACGTATTCATTAGATTTCTTAACCGATTGGGTAATTTATGGTTCTGAAACCAATTATACTCCAGATACAATTTATGAATTAATCTAAATTTTTTAAAGCGGCTTTTTAGTCGCTTTTTTGTGTTTTTACGAATGTTAATTTTTTAATTTATTTGTAATTTGGTTATTTGTTTTTGTTAAATTATTATGTAGTTTTACTTAATAATCCAAATAAACTTATAAAATGAAAAATTACGCTTACGTGATTGGATTAACTGCTTTATCAAGTGTTTTTTCAACTGCTGCTTTTTCTCAAAATGTAGTTTCGTTTACTAATGAAATTCAAGAAGTAAAAGTAGAGCCTTTGACTGGAAATATTTTTGTTAAAACCAAAGATGTTCTTTCTAGTGTAAATTCACAATCTAACGCAATTGAATGGTCGATTTCTATTGATAAAATCAATAATCAAAATTCAATAGCGAAAATGTCTAAAATTTATTCGTCTTTATCGAATAATGATTTTTCGAATGCCTTTAAATCAGATTCAGAAATTAGTTTTATTTCTAATTCACCTTTTGCTCAGGTTAAATTTGATAACAATAATGTTTTAATCAATAGTACAAATGGCGAAGTTCTTTTTAACTCAGCTGATTTGGGTTACGTTATTTATTCTTCTTCGTTTATTCCTTCAAATAATGAACTTCTAATTCTTGGTCAAAAAGATAACAAAGTTGTTTTTGTTAATTATGATTTAATTGGGAAAAAAATTAAATGGGAAAGCGAAGTAGGAGATGTTGATGGACTTGGAAAATCTTTAGGTAATTACTTTAAGAGTTTAGTTAAAAACGATGTTTCAGTTTCTGAAAATAAAATTATTATTGGTAAAAATGTTATTTATGCAGGAGTTAAAAATTTACTTTTTGCTTTAGACCAAAATAACGGAACTGTAAAATGGAAAACAGATTATCCGGTAAATAATTTTTTTATTAGCGGAAACGGAGATAAGATGATTACTATTTTGAATTCAGGCGGATTATTATCTTCTAAACAAAAATTGAATATGCTTGATGCTTTTACAGGCGAAAAAGTTTGGAAAGATGATATCACAACGGCATATATTTCATATTTAGAAGATCACGGCGATAAGGTTTTAATTGCTCATCAAAAAGGATTTAATTTTTATGATTATGCAACAGGAGAAAAACTTTGGAAAAAAGATCCGAAAGGTTCTGATATTAAACGAGTGATTCCAATCGATGGTGATTATTTGTATATTGCTGATAACGAAATGAACTTAATTGATAAAGAAGGTAAAAGCAAATGGAAAAAATTCGTTGAAATTGCTGATGATTCAGAAGATCAAGTATATTATTTAGGTAAAGTTGGTAACGATCGCGTTTTTTACTTAACAGATACTTATGGTAATATGGTTGAATATGCTACTGGAAAAAAAATCTGGAAAAAAAATGTAGAGTTTGATAAAAAACGTCCGTTAACTTATGATTTTAAAGATGATAAATTCTTAGTTTATAATAATAAACGTATTTATACTTTTAATTCTAATAATGAAGATAGCCCAAAACCTAAAGGGAAAATTGATGTTGAAAATGACAAAACAATTCAAACTTTAGAATCTTTTGATTGGGGCGTTTGTATCGTTGGTCAAAATGATGTAATTGGTTTGGATAATGATGGTAATGTAATTTATCAAAAAACATATTCAGAACCAGGCGAAGCAGCTAGACGTTTAATGAAAACTGGAGGAATTATTGCTTCATCTTACTTTGGGTTTAAAGGTTCTGCTCAAAAAGCAATTGCAAATACGCAAATAACTTACGTTGATAGCAACGGAAACGAAATAAGTCAAGATTTGTTTTCTGAAAGTGCTAAAAATAAGAAAACTCAAAAAGGAAATCAAAATGAAGATTTCTCAGATATGATAGATAAAAATTTATTAGCAAGTGTAAATAGCCGTTTCAACGGATTAAAACAAAGTAATAATTATGCTGTTGTTTTAGCTAAAGGTTCAAACGGACCAGAATTGGTTAAAGTTCGTAAAAAAGATGGAGTAGAAGTTGTTAAAATTAGTTTAGATTCTAACAAACCAATTTATGAAATTGACGGAGTAACTGATAATATTTATTTTGCTTCAGGGAAGGATCTGAAAATGTATAAATAAAAATTTAATAAATAGATGTTTCATTCTATTTAAAATTAAAAAGGTGATTAGCTCCAAAATAGGCTATCTCTAATTTGAGATGGTCTATTTTTTTATGTTAAGAATAAAAGTTTTCTTAAAAAAAATGGATAACTTTAGAAATTCAGTTTGTTTTAATTTTAATTATTTTATGATGTTTAATCGAAGTATTTTAGTCCTTTTCTTTTTTATTGGTAATTATTTATTTGCTCAAAATAAGCCGCAATCAAAAATATTTTTAGAACAATTCAAACCTTTAATTGGGCAATATTTCGAAGGGGAAATTGTTTCTGGCGGAAAAGAAGGTGATGGATTTGTAGGAAAACGTTTGCTTATGGAAGTGATGAGTTACGACGACCGAGAAGTGAAAATTCCGTTTTATGTTGGTGATGACAAATCTAGAACTTGGGTTTTGTCTTATTCCAATAATGTTTTGACTTTGAAACACGATCATAGACATAAAGATGGTTCTGCAGATGAAGTTACTTTTTATGGAGGAACTGCAACAAATGAAGGTTCTGATGTAATTCAAGTTTTTCCTGCTGATAATGAAACCTGTCAAATGATAGATTATGCTTGTCAGAATGTTTGGTGGATTACAATGGATGGGACAACCTACACGTATAACCTTCGTAGAATTGGAACAGACCGACTTTTTACAGTAAAGTTTGATTTGTCTAAACCTGTTAAATCAGATTATAAACCTTGGTAGTTCATCTAAATCTACTATTTCTAAAATTAAAAAAGCCATTTGTTGTATCAAACAAATGGCTTTTCTTAGTAGCGGGAACTGGACTCGAACCAGTGACCTTCGGGTTATGAGCCCGACGAGCTACCTACTGCTCTATCCCGCGCTGTGCGCTTTATGAATTTTAGTTACTTTCAAATATAAATTCACTAATTTTTTGAAAGGGTAGAAGTTACCAACTTAGTAGCGGGAACTGGACTCGAACCAGTGACCTTCGGGTTATGAGCCCGACGAGCTACCTACTGCTCTATCCCGCGCTGTGCGCTTTATGAATTTTAGTTACTTTCAAATATAAATTCACTAATTTTTTGAAAGGATTGAAGTGATCAACTTAGTAGCGGGAACTGGACTCGAACCAGTGACCTTCGGGTTATGAGCCCGACGAGCTACCTACTGCTCTATCCCGCGATGTTTCGAGTGCAAATGTAATACAACATTTGAGAACTGACAAGTTTAATGTAATAAAATTTTTAATTCGTGTATTTCACAGATTATAACTACCTTTGCAAAGTTTAAATTAGGTAAAATGACACATAAAGCAGGATTTGTTAATATTATTGGTAATCCAAACGTAGGAAAATCAACTTTGATGAATGCGTTCATCGGAGAGCGTCTTTCTATTATTACTTCTAAAGCACAAACAACCAGACATCGTATTTTAGGAATTGTAAACGGAGAGGATTTTCAAATCCTTTTTTCGGATACGCCTGGAATCATTAAACCGGCTTATGAGCTTCAATCTTCAATGATGGATTTCGTGAAATCTGCTTTTGAAGATGCCGATGTGTTGATTTATATGGTTGAAATAGGAGAGCGCGAGTTGAAAGACGAAGCTTTCTTTAATAAAATTCGTAATGCTAAGGTTCCGGTTCTTCTTCTATTGAATAAAATCGATAAATCGAACCAAGGTCAATTAGAGGAGCAAGTTACACTTTGGAAAGAGCAAGTTCCTAATGCCGAAATTTATCCTATTTCTGCTTTACAAGGATTTAATGTAAAAGAAGTTTTTGATAGAATCGTTGAGATTTTACCAGAATCTCCTGCATATTATCCTAAAGATGCATTGACAGATAAACCAGAACGTTTCTTTGTTAATGAAATTATTCGTGAAAAAATTCTGTTAAACTATGAGAAAGAAATTCCATACTCTGTCGAAATAGAAACTGAAGAATTTTTAGAAGATGAAAAGATAATTAGAATCAAGGCGGTTATTATGGTAGAACGTGATAGTCAAAAGGGAATTATTATCGGACACAAAGGCTCTGCAATCAAAAAAGTTGGAATGCAAGCTCGTGAAGAATTAGAGAAATTCTTTGATAAACAAGTTCATATCGAAATGTTTGTTAAAGTAAATAAAGACTGGAGAAATAATTCGTTTCAATTAAAAAGATTCGGATATAATCAAAAATAAAAAATACACTTATTAAAGTGAATAAGTATGAGTAATATTATAGCCATAGTTGGAAGACCTAATGTAGGTAAATCTACTTTTTTTAACCGTTTAGTACAAAGGCGAGAAGCTATTGTTGACTCGGTTTCGGGGGTAACACGTGATCGTAATTACGGGAAAAGTGAGTGGAATGGAAAAGAATTTTCAGTAATTGATACTGGAGGATATATTAAAGGATCTGAAGATGTTTTCGAAGCAGAAATTCGTCGTCAGGTTGAATTAGCAATTGACGAAGCAGATGCAATTGTATTTGTTGTTGATGTTGAAGAAGGGATAACTCCTATGGATGCTGAAGTTGCTAAATTATTAAGAAAAGTTACCAAGCCAATTATCGTTGCAGTTAATAAAGTGGATAACGCTAAACGTGAAAACGATGCCTTAGAGTTTTATAACTTAGGTTTAGGTGAATATATTACGTTTTCTGCAATGTCAGGAAGTGGAACGGGAGAGTTGTTAGATAAGGTTGTTGAAGTTTTACCTGAATTACCTCCGGTTGATGAGAATCCAGAAGAACTTCCAAGGTTCGCAGTTGTTGGTCGTCCTAATGCAGGGAAATCTAGTTTTATCAATGCTTTAATCGGTGAAGATCGTTTTGTAGTAACTGATATCGCTGGAACAACTCGTGATGCAATTGATACAAAATACAATCGTTTTGGTTTTGAATTTAACTTAGTTGATACTGCAGGTATTCGTCGTAAAGCAAAAGTTAAAGAAGATTTAGAATTTTATTCAGTTATGCGTTCGGTTCGTGCGATCGAACACGCAGATGTTTGTATTTTAGTTATTGATGCAACTCGTGGATTCGAAGGTCAAGATCAAAGTATTTTCTGGTTGGCTGAGAAAAATCGTAAAGGAATTGTAATCTTAGTTAACAAATGGGATTTGGTTGAGAAAGATACCATGACAACGGTTGAATACGAACGTAAAATTCGTGAAGAAATTGCTCCATTTACAGATGTGCCAATTCTTTTTGTTTCTGCTTTAACTAAGCAACGTTTGTTAAAAGCTTTAGAAACTGCTGTTCACGTTTACGAAAGTAGAAAGAATCGTATTCCTACTTCTAAATTTAACGAAGTAATGTTGCCAATTATCGAGCGTAATCCGCCACCAGCATTAAAAGGTAAATATGTAAAGATTAAATATTGTATGCAATTGCCAACTGCAATTCCACAGTTTGTATTCTTCGCTAACTTGCCACAATATGTAAAAGATCCGTATAAGAGATTTTTAGAAAATAAACTTCGCGAGATTTATGATTTCCAAGGAGTGCCAATCGATATTTATTTTAGACAAAAATAATTTTAAAAACCTTTTCGTTAATGAAAAGGTTTTTTGTTTTTTGTGAAGTTTTTTATTTTATATTTATGAAAACTTAATATTTATGAAAAAAACTTTACTTTTTTTACTTTTTTTAGTTTTGTTTTCAAAACTGCAAGCGCAAACAACTTATTTTGTTGATGCAACAGGAACCGGTAATGGCTTGTCTTGGGCAACTGCTTCAAATGATTTGCAACTCATTATCAATACTGCATCTGATGGAGATCAAATTTGGGTGAAACAGGGGATTTATCAACGTGGAGTTGGTTTGGCTTTTGAACTGAGAAAAGATGTTTCTCTCTATGGTGGTTTTCCAAATGTAGCTAATCCTACATTTGAAGAGCGAAATCCGAATCTTTACGAAACCATTTTAAAAGGAAATCAATCGCGAGTTTTACAAGTGAGTGGAATTTTAGTTCGACTTTTAAATACAACAATTATTGACGGTTTTACATTAACCGAAGGTAATTCAATTGCAGGTTCAGGGTTATATAATTATTTAAGTGATGCAACCTTTCGAAATTTAAAAATAATTAATAACATTAGTACTATGGGACTAGGTGCTGGTGTTAATGTTTCATCTTCGAACTCTATATTTTATCAAGTCTTAGTAGCTCATAATACCTCTGTCTTAACACCAGGTTCTGATGGTGATACTGCCGGAATGGAAGTGGCAAGTGCAAATATTAAACTTGTTAATTGTGTAATTACTAATAATCATGCAGAGGGTTTTGTTGGAGGAGTAACTACTTCTGGGGCAACTATGCATATTTACAATTCGATTATTTATGGAAACACTGCAGATGTTGATTATATTCATTCAGCTCCCAATGACAATTTTCGTTCTTATGGATTTAGTACAACTTATTGTAAAAATTCTATTCTTGAAGGGTCAAATGGGAGCGATTTTTATTTTGAAGGACAACAATGGTTCGGTCATTATGGAACTGATTTAGGGGGGAATTTTGATATTGATCCACTCTTCAATGATGACTATTCTCTGCAAGAATTGAGTTTAGGAATTAACAAAGGAGATAGTCAAGTACTTATTGATAATGCATTAAATTCAGGATTTGATTTTGAGAAAAATGATAGAATAGTCGATGTTGTTGATATTGGATTGTTTGAATACCAAACACCTTTGTCTAATATTTTATACGTAAAAGAAGGTGGAACTGGAAATGCTTCTTCATGGGAAAATGCTTCCGGTGATTTACAATTAACTATGGATAGACAAATTCCAGGTAATCAGGTTTGGGTTGCGGCAGGTACTTATCCTGTTAAACCTGCTGCTGATGGAATTATTTATTATTTTAAATTACGTGATAATATAGAGGTTTATGGTGGATTTCCAGCAACGGGTAATCCAACATTTGAAGATAGAGATTATGAAAATAATTCAAGTATCTTAACTTCGACAGGTTATCATGTTATAGGTAACTTTCATCATGAAGATAAAAAACTTAGCTCAAATGCGAAACTGGATGGTTTTGTAGTGAGTTCAACGGGGTTGAGTTATGCCCAATTCGAAAGTAATTCCGAAGCTACTTTTTCAAATATGTCATATATAAATAATGTTACTGTAGCTTCATTAATTATGATTAAAAATGATGCAAATCCAACATTCATTAATTCATATTTTTCTAATAATACAATGGATTATGTTGGAAGTGCTCTCGCTTACTTAACACATAAAGCCAAGGCGAAATTTGAAGGATGTAATTTTATAGCAAATAACGTTACCAATACATCTGTTTTTAGATTAATTAGAGATAGTTATATACATGTAGATAATTGCCTTTTTAAAGATAATCCGGTTGTTAATAATATGTCTGTTTTTTATATCAACAATAGTTCTGCTGATATTGTAAATTCTGTATTTGACTCAAATTGTTCGCTTCCAAATGGTAGTAGCGTTCTTAGAATTGATGGAAATGAGTATATTAATCCACCTTTACCTCCATTTCCTATAAAAGTAAATATTGATAGATGTATTTTTAAAAATAATTTCAATCAAGCGATAGAGGCAACAGGACAACTTAAAGATACACTTGTGATTAATAATTCGTTGTTTTATGGAAATCGTGGGCCCTCGGGTGGTGCTATACATAAAAGTAATGAAATTAATTTTTATATTAACAATTCAACAATTACTCAAAATCATGCTTATTCTCAGCATGGTGGTGGTATTTTTATTTCACGTTCTCCAGATCCGCAGGAACAGTATGGAGTAAATGAAATATCTAATTCCATAATTTATAATAATACGGCAGTTTATGTTTTTGCACAAAATTTATTTAATTATGTTGCAGCTACTTCAATCAAAAATTCTTTAGTTCAAGGTTCTGGAGGCAGCTCAAACTGGATTGTAAATGCTTTTAATTATCCAGGTACGATACCAGTTACAGATTTAGGCGGGAATATTGATGCTAATCCAATGTTTATAGATCCAGAAAATGAAAATTTCAGACTCAGTTACGGAAGTCCTGCTATTAATGCTGGTTTTAATAGTATTTATAATACAGATGCAATTCCAAATATTTCAAATTTTAACATAGATTTAGATGGGAATCCTCGATTTGTAGATACCATTGTTGATATTGGGGCTTATGAGTTTAACAATGATCCGCTTGATGTGATTGATTTGAAATATGAAAATTACATTAAAATATATCCAAATCCTGCGAATGATTTCGTTTATATCGAAACAGAACAATTTGATTTTCTAAATGTTACAGTTTTTTCAATTGATGGGAAACAGATTGTTCAGACAACTTCGAAAATGATAGATGTTTCAAATTATTCAAAAGGAATTTATATTTTCCAGATTGAATTATCAAACCAAAAGAAATACTCTAAAAAAATAATTGTGAAATAAAATAATATCGGTAAACCTTTTAATAATTGCGACTTATGAGTGTAAACTTGTAAGTCGCTTTTTTGTACTTTTGTTTTATGAAAAAGCTTGTATTCCTATTTACGTTTTTAATTACTTTAATTTCAAATGCTCAAAATATTGAGTTAAAAGGAAAAGTAATTGATGAAACCAAACAACCAATTGAAGCCGTTTCGGTTTTGTTACTTCAGAAAAAAGATTCTACAGTAATCCAATATGCAATCACAGATGCTGTTGGAAACTTTTTGTTGAAAGTAAAACCTATGGAGCAGCCCTCGTTTTTATCTCTATCTTATTTAGGATATGAAGATAAAAATATTGAATTTGAAAAGATTACTGAGTCTAAAGATTTAGGAGAAATATCATTAACTGAATTGTCAGATATGTTGGCAGAATTGGTTATTGTTACTGATGTTCCAATTCGTGTGAAACAAGATACATTGGAATTTAATGCTTCGTCTTTTAAAGTTCGTCCAGATGCAAATGTCGAAGCGCTTTTGAAAGAATTGCCTGGTGTTGAGATTGATGCAGATAAAAAAATTACAGTAAATGGTCAGCCTGTTTCTCAAATATTAGTAAACGGAAAACCGTTTTTCGATAAAGATGGATCGGTTGTGATGCAAAATCTTCCTGCTGATATTATCAAAAAAATTCAAGTAACCGATGCGAAAACAAAAACGGAAGAATTTTCAGGAAAACGCGCTAAAAGTGAAAATGCAAGTATCAATCTGACTATTGATGAGAAAAACAATCAAGGTTTGTTCGGGAAAGTTATGGCTGGTTATGGTTCGGATGAACGTTATGAATCAAGTGGATTGATAAATTATTTTAAAGGAAATAGAAAAATTTCTGTTCTAGCTTCTTCAAATAACATCAATGCAACTGGTTTTTCAATGGATGGTGTTTTTGATAATATGGGAGGTGGACGCAGTCAGTTTAATAGTTTTGGAGGGCGATCAAGCGGTGGTTTAGGAACAGGTTCCGGAACAGGAATTACGAGGACGAATATGTTTGGTGTAAACTATTCAGATCAATTCTTTAAAAAATTAGATGTTAATGCAAGTTACTATTTGAACGATACAAGAAATGAAAATGCCAATCGTTCTCGTGTGGTAAACTTACTTCCTGATGGTGATTTTATTACGGAATCTGAATCTAATAGAACGAGTGATAATTTAAATCACAATGCAAATTTTAATCTTGAATATAAAATAAATCCAACGACAAGATTATTTGTAGAACCAAAGATTTCAAGTTCTAAAAACATCATAGACTCAAATAGTTCATCTGTTTCGATGGACGAAAATGGTGATTTGTTTAATACAAATAATGTAGTTGGTCATTCAGAAACGGAAACTTTTAATTTTACAAATTCCATTCAATTCAATAAAAAATTGAATGAAAAAGGACAAAATTTAAGTGTAGCTTTTGATAATACAAATTCAAACACATCTGGTTTTGGTCGAACTAATTCAGAAACCATTTTTTATCAAGGAACACAATCAGATGATATCCGAAATCAGAAAAATGATACCAGAAGTACAAACGATAATTATACTTTAAGCGCAACTTATACACAACCTGTTGCTAAAAATACTGAATTGAATTTAGGATATACATTTAATTATAGTTTAGATACGGATGTTCTTAAAACATACAATTTTGATCCGTTAACTAATGATTTTTCTCAAATTAGTGATTTGTATTCAAGTAGCACAAATAATAAAAGTACAGCTTCAACGCCTTTTGTTGGTGTTGCTTATGATACAAAAAAGTTGTTTTTTGATTTTAGATCAGGTGTTCAGATAAATGATTTTCAAGCAAATGCGATGTATCTAAATACTGATTATAGAGTTGGTCGTAAATTTGTTTCTCCAAATGTTTCTACGAGTTTGCGATTTAAATTTACAGATTCAAAAACATTGAATTTCCGTTATAATTATTCGGTTTCTAATCCAACAGCTTCGCAAATTTTACCTTACGAACGTTTCAATGATCCATTGAATACCTTTATCGGAAATGCTGATTTAGATCAAACGAAGAATCATTCTGCAAATCTTAGTTTTAGAGATTATAATTTCCAATTGCGTACAGGTTGGACAGTTGGGCTTTCAGGAAATTTCTATGATTCGCAAATCGTAGCAACAACTGTTTTTGATGAAAACAGAAAACGTACCACTACTTATCAAAATGTTTCTGGCGCTTATTCTTTAGGATTATATGGAAATTATAATAAATCCAAAAAGATTGATGCACACACGTTTAGATACGGAATCGGAGCGAGTGCAAGCTACGGACTTTCGAAAGGATTCACGAATAACGAATTGTATGAAAATAACCCACTTCGTATAACTTCTAGAATTTACGGTACTTGGGATTATGGTGAATTTTTAACCATTGCACCTTCATATAGTTTAGAATATAATAATAATACTTATTCAAATTTAGCATTAGATAAAACAGAATATGTTGTTCATAGAATAAATTTACAAACCACTACTTATTGGCCTAAAAATCTTACTTGGGGAAATGATTTTGGATATAACTATAACACCAACATTGCACCAGGTTTCAGGAAAGATTTCTTCCTTTGGAATACGAGCTTAGGTTATGATTTCTTAAATGAGACGTTAACTGCAAAGGTTAAGGTTTATGATATCTTAAATCAAAATATCGGAACTAGAAGAACGGTAAGTCCAACTGCGATTTCAGATCAAGAAAATACGGTTCTGAAACGTTATGTGATGTTCTCGTTAACTTTCAAGTTTGATAAATTCGGTACAGGAAAACAATCGAACGAACGCGGACCAGGAAATCGTGGGCAACGAGGAGATCGACCACCTGGAGGAATGCCAAGAATGTAACTTTTTTTAAAAGCATCTTAATTTTTTTAAGATGCTTTTTGTTTATGTTAATATTTTGTTCTTTATTTGTTTAAGCCAAATTTATATTATGAATAAAGTATTTTATTTAATTATGCTGTTTTTTTTCGGAACGGCTTTTTCATTTGCTCAAAAAAACTTTTCTATAAAAGGAAAAATATCAGATGAAAATAAAAAACCTATAGAAGCTGTAACTATTTACCTTTCTACAGCAAAAGATTCAACCTTGATTAATTACACCATTACGGATGCAAAAGGTGAATTCGATTTACAAACTAATAAAGTTGAAGTTCCCACTTTTATAGCTGCAAGTATGTTAGGTTTTACTGATTATTCGAAACAATTCGATTTAATTAATGATCACATTCAATTAGGAGAAATCTTTCTGACTGAAGATTCTAATACTTTAGATGAAATGGTAATTAAAGCTGATGTTGCGCCAATTCGCGTGAAGCAAGATACCATTGAATTTAATGCAGCTTCATTTAAAGTTCGTCCGGATGCTAACGTAAAAACTTTGTTAGAGCAATTGCCTGGAGTTACGGTTGATGCCGATGGGAAAATTAAATATAATGGAAAAGAAGTTCCAAATATTTTAGTAAACGGTAAACCATTCTTTGGAGCTGATGGAAAAATAGCAATCGAAAATTTACCAGCAGAAATCATAAATAAAGTTCAAGTTTCTGATCATAAAACCAAAGCAGAAAAACTTGCTGGAAAGAAAAGCGACGGTGAAACGGTTTCGATAAATTTAACCATTGACGAAGATAAAAACAAAGGTTTTTTCGGACGTATTAATGGCGGTTATGGAACTGATGATCGTTATGAATCTTCATTGCTTGCGAATTATTTTCAAGGTGAAACTAAATTTAGTGTTTTAGCTTCATCAAATAACATTAATTCATCGGGTTTTTCTCAAAATGAAGTTTTTGATAACATGCGTGGTGGACGAAATTCATGGTCGTTCAATTCATCTTTTATTGATGAATATTCTGGCAATTCTGGAATCACAACTTCTAATTTAGTTGGTTTAAATTATAACGATTCGTTCAAAAAGAAAGTGGATGTTGCAGGAAGTTACGTCTTGGATAATCAAGATAATATTTCTAAATCTTCATCTAGGATTGAAAACCTTTTGCCTGAAAACAGAGTGATCTCGTTGAATGAAAATGAAGGTACATCTTACAAAAATAATCATAAATTCACAATGGATTTTGAGGTTAAAATTGATTCAACTTCTTCTTTTGCAATCGTTCCAGTTTATGAAAAAAACAGCAACAGAAGACATAATGTGTCAAGCTCAGAAACAGTTTCAATATTGAATGATTTGATTAATAAATCGGAAGGTAGTCAGTTCTCTGAAACGGATTCCGATCGTTTTGAGAATAAATTGATTTATAATAAAAGATTTAAGAACAAAACTTCGTTTAGTTTAAATTTCGAAAACAATAATTCCAAAAACAAATCATTTGCAAGTAATCAAGTGAGCACGATCTTTTACGAAGGTTCGAATCCAAATGATGTCAGAAATCAAAACGCATTTAGTAATTCACATACTGATAATTATGATTTAGAACTTGAATATCGAATTCCGATTACTAAAAAACAAACTTTGACTGTTGCAGGAGGTTATGTAAATTCATTGGATGTTGATACCAAAGAAACTTTTGATTATGATGCTAATACCAATCAATATTCAGATTTTAATGATCTGCAATCTTATAAAAATCGTTTCCAAACCAATGAGGTAAATGCTGGTGTTGCTTACGAATATCAACATGAGAAAGGTTTCTTTCAATTAAATTTAGGAAGTCGTTGGATGGATTACGAGATGAAATCTTTATACAACAGCGATGTTTACTTAAATAAAAAAACGGATGTTTTACCAAATATCCGAATTTCAAATAGTTTTAGATTTGGAAAATCTACACGCTTATATCTTTCTTATCGATATACAGGTTCATTGCCTAGTATGTATCAACTATTAGAGTATCAAGATTTGTCTTCAACATTGAGCATATCTCAAGGTAATGGAAATTTGAAATCTAAATTATCAAACGGTATTAATTTAAATTTTTCTAATTACGACTATCTAACACGTTCTGGTTATTATATTTATGCCGGTGGAAGTATTGATTCACGTGGTATTATGGACGTAGTTTCTTATGATGAAGGTTTTAAGAGCTTTAGAACATTCGAGAACACTTCGGGTACAGGTTATGCTTATTTTGGAGCTTCTTTTAATAAGTCGTATAAATTGGGTGTGAATACATTGAGTTATGAAGTTGGTTTGAATTTTAACTTAGATCGATTTAAAGGGAAAACAAATGATGTATTATATAGCGCAAATTCTCAAGGTCTAACACCAAAAGTTAAATTAACCTGGGATTATAACAAAGAATTTATTATTTCTCCTTCTTATCAATATGATTATAATATGGTTAAATACACAGATTTTTCTTTAGATAAAACCAATAATTTTAAGCATAAATTAAACCTTCAAATTACGTCATATTTGCCAAAACAATTTATCATTGGTGCCGATGTTGGCTACAACTATAATTCCATGTTAGCTGACGGTTTTAAAAAGGATTTTACGTTGTTGAATGCAAGTATTGGATATAAATTCCTAAATGACCAATTAACAGCAAAAGTAAAAGCTTACGATTTATTAAATCAGAATTTAAGTACAAACCGTTATATAAGTCCAACTTCGATTCAAGATTCTGATCAATTGATTTTAAAAAGATATTTTATGTTTTCTTTAAGCTACAAGCTTGATAAGTTTGCAGGAAAAAAGAAAGAAAGTAGCCATTTCATATCTATGTAAACAAAAAAACATCTGAGAAATCAGATGTTTTTTTATATTCTTTACCAGCTTCCACCGGCTCCTCCACCAGAGGAACCTCCTCCTCCGAAACCGCCACCAAAGCCGCCTCCGTCAGAACCTCCGCCACCAAATCCTCCGCTTCCTCCAAAATTGCCTCCGCCACCTCGGCCCATTCCACTAAGGATAATAATGTCTAAAAGGTCAGGTCCGTTAAAACCACGATTACCGCCGTTTTTGCCGTTTCCGCCATTCTTGTTTTTTATTTTACTAACTATTACTAAAACTATGATTACTCCAATAATGATTAAAACTACTGGAATTCCATCAGAACTATCTACATTCTTTTTTCGTTCCCCTTTGTAAGTTCCAGAAAAAAGTTTCATTAATTGCGTGGTTCCTTCGTTTAAACCTTGGTAATAATCTCCTTTTTTGAATTCTGGAATGATGTAGTTTCTAATAAGTTCACCGTTAATTCCGGCTGTTAAAATATGTTCTAAGCCGTAACCAGGAGCAATGTAAATTTTACGTTCTTTTTCTGCTAAAAGAATAAAAACACCGTTGTCTTTACCTTTTTGTCCAATACCCCATTCATGTAGCCATTTCGGAGCAAGCATTCCTTCGCTTTCGCCTTCTAAACTTGGGATAATTGCAACTACAATCTGTGTAGATGTTGTATCTGCATATTTAATCAGTTTGTTTTCTAAAGCTTTCTTTTGGTCGGGTTTTAATAAATTGGCATAGTCAAAAACACTAGTTTGTTCTGAAGCTTTTGTTGGTTTCGGTGGAATATTGAATTGTGCAAAGGTTCCAATCGACAGCAACAAGAAAAAGCAACTTATTAAAACATTTTTATAACTTAAGATGTTTTTCATTTATCCTCTTGATATTTCGTTAGAAAGTTCATTCGTGTCATCTTCTTGGATAGGGAAGAACTTTTGTAATTGTTCTCCGGCTCTCAAAATTCCAGCAACTAAACCTTCTTTAAATTTTTGTTGTTTAAAATGATCGATAACCACATCTTTTGTACAACTCCAAAAATCATCTGGAACTACATTGTTGATGCCATTATCACCAAATATGGCAAAGCTTTTGTCGCGAACGCCTATATAAAACAAAACACCATTTCTGGCGTTTGTTTTATGCATTTCTAATAAGACAAAAACTTCTCTGGTTCGATCAAGAACTTCTAAATCAGAATGTTCTTCAATGTGAACACGAATTTCTCCCGATGTTTTACTTTCTGCAGTGTTTATTGCATCAATAATCGCTTGTTCTTCGTGTTTCGAAATAAAGTCTTCAGTTATTGACATTTTTATTTTTTTAGAATTTTACTTCAGGAGCTTTTTCAGCACCAGCTTCAGCTTTAAAGAATGGTTTTTCTGGATAATTAGATAAGAAAAACTTGTTTGGCATTTTTAAAACATAACCGTTGTAAACTTCGATACTTGCATTAAAACGAGTTCTAGCTGTTAAAATCTGATTTTCAGTCGAAGCCAATTCATCTTGTAATTTCAAGAAGTTTTGATTTGTTTTTAAATCAGGATATTTTTCAACAGTTACCAATAATCTTCCTAAAGCAGAACTAACTCCTGTTTGTGCTTGTTGGAATTGCTCTAATTGTTGAGGCGTCATATTCGAAGGATCAATTGTCATTGAAGTTGCTTTTGCTCTTGCATTAACAACCGCTTCTAAAGTTGATTTTTCAAAATCTGCAGCACCTTTTACTGTATTCACTAAATTCCCAATAAGGTCATTTCTTCTTTGGTAAGCACCTTCAACATCTGCCCAAGTTTTATCAGCACTTTGTTTGTAAGTTAAGGCTGTGTTTTGGTAATTCATTGATAATAAAAAGTAACCACCAATCAATACTACGATTACGATAATAATAGGAAGGATTTTTTTCATTTTGTTGTTTTAATTAAATTTTAAAGTTCGTTTTTTAATTTCTGCAATTCGTTTTTAATACTTTCGAGTTTATTTATGATTTCAAGCGTATCCATTGGCTTTTTTTGTTCGTTCTTTAGATGTTCTTTAGCGCCATCTAAAGTGAACCCTTTTTCCTTAACTAAATGAAAAATTAATTTTAAATTTTTCAAATCTTCAGGTGTAAACATTCGGTTACCTTTTGCATTTTTCTTAGGTTTGAGAATATCGAATTCCTTTTCCCAAAAGCGAATCAAAGAGGCGTTTACCGAAAATGCTTTTGCAATTTCGCCAATGCTATAATATCTTTTCTCTGGTAAATCTACTTGCATATTTTAATAGAATTGCTATTTGCTAATATACAAATTTTCTAATTAGTATTAAATATCCAAAAAAGTTACAATTGAGTTAAATAAAAAATTTAATATCACACTAAAAAATGTTTAATTTTGCACGTTAAAGCAGAAACAAACTTCTGTAACTGAAATTACTATAAGAAATCAAAATATAGAATGAAATCACAAGACATTAGAAAACAATTTCTACAATTTTTTGAAAGTAAAGGTCATTTAATTGTTCCTTCGGCTCCGATTGTTTTAAAAGACGATCCAACTTTGATGTTCAATAACTCGGGAATGGCCCAGTTTAAAGAATATTTTTTAGGAAACGCCACGCCAAAAAGTAACAGAATTGCCGATACGCAAAAATGTCTTCGTGTTTCGGGAAAACATAACGACTTGGAAGATGTTGGTTTTGATACGTACCACCATACGATGTTCGAAATGTTAGGGAACTGGTCGTTTGGTGATTACTTTAAGAAAGAAGCAATCGATTGGGCTTGGGAATTCTTAACTGAAGTTTTAAAGTTAGATAAAGACCGTTTATATGTTTCTGTTTTCGAAGGAA
Organism: Paenimyroides tangerinum; assembly: GCF_003865405.1. Taxonomy (GTDB): domain Bacteria; phylum Bacteroidota; class Bacteroidia; order Flavobacteriales; family Flavobacteriaceae; genus Flavobacterium; species Flavobacterium tangerinum. The sequence goes on along the minus strand of NZ_RQVQ01000002.1, from coordinate 71,283 downwards.
ATCCAGATGAAAATGTTCCTTTCGATCAAGAAGCTTGGGATTTATGGAAGCAATATGTTTCTGAAGATCGTATTATTTTAGGAAACAAAAAAGATAACTTCTGGGAAATGGGAGATCAAGGACCTTGTGGACCTTGTTCTGAGATCCATGTCGATTTACGTCCAGATGCTGAAAGAGCTGAAGTTTCTGGTCGTTCATTAGTTAATGCAGATCATCCGCAAGTAGTTGAAATTTGGAATAACGTATTTATGGAGTTCAACCGTAAAGCAGACGGATCTTTAGAAAAATTACCAGCACAACACGTAGATACTGGAATGGGATTTGAACGTTTGTGTATGGCGATGCAAGATGTAACTTCAAATTACGATACCGATGTTTTTACGCCACTTATCGCTAAAGTTGAAGAAATCACTGGGTTAAAATATACTTCTAACGAAATTAAAAATATTTCAGAAGAACAAAATAAAACAAACATTGCAATTCGTGTAATTGTAGATCACGTACGTGCGGTTGCTTTCGCAATTGCTGACGGACAATTACCTTCTAACAATGGAGCTGGTTATGTAATTCGTCGTATTTTACGTCGTGCGATTCGTTACGGATTTACATTCTTAGGGACAAAAGAACCTTTTATTTATCAATTAGTGGATGTTTTAGCAGCGCAAATGGGCGAATTTTTCCCAGAAATTGTGTCTCAAAAAGATTTAGTTAAGAATGTAATTAGAGAAGAAGAAGCTTCTTTCTTACGTACTTTAGATCAAGGTTTACACTTGTTAGATACTGTTATTGCTGGTACTGAAGGTAAATTTGTTGATGGAGCTAAAGCGTTTGAATTATATGATACATTTGGTTTTCCAATCGATTTAACTGCTTTGATTTTACGTGAAAAAGGGTATGAGTTAGATGAAGCAGGTTTTGAAGCAGCTATGAAAGCTCAAAAAGATCGTTCGCGTGCAGCTTCAGAAATTTCAAAAGACGACTGGAATGTGTTAATTCCAGGAAATGTTGAAACTTTTGAAGGTTATGATAAAGTTGAAAACGAAGTGAAAATTACACGTATTCGTAAAGTTGAATCTAAAAAAGACGGAACTTTATACCAAATTGTTTTAGATCAAACACCTTTCTACGCTGAAGGTGGAGGTCAAGTTGGTGATAAAGGAGTTTTAGTTTCTGCTAACGAAACAATTGAAGTGATTGACACGAAAAAAGAAAACAACTTAATCTTACATTTCACAAAACAATTACCAGAAAATATCGAAGCTACATTTGTAGCAAAAGTAAATACAGATTTACGTTCGGCTTCTTCTAAAAATCACTCGGCAACACATTTATTACACCAAGCGTTACGTACTATTTTAGGGACTCACGTAGAACAAAAAGGTTCGTTAGTAGCACCAAACTATTTACGTTTTGACTTCTCTCACTTTGCTAAAGTTACAGACGAAGAATTAAAAGAAATTGAAGCATTTGTAAATGCTCGTATTGCAGAACAATTACCATTAATCGAGCGTAGAGCAATTCCATTTAACCAAGCAGTTGAGGAAGGTGCTATGGCTTTATTCGGTGAGAAATACGGTGATTTAGTTCGTGCGATTAAATTTGGAAATTCGATGGAGTTATGTGGAGGAATTCACGTACAAAACACAGCTGATATTTGGTCTTTCAAAATTATTTCTGAAGGTGCTGTTGCAGCAGGAATTCGTCGTATTGAAGCGATTACAGGTGACGCAGTTCGCGATTTCTACATCGGTCAAGAAAATACCTTAAAGGAGATTAAAGAAACGCTTAAAAACCCACAAGATACATTAAAGGCAGTTCATGCATTACAGGATGAAAATGCGAAATTGAAGAAACAAGTAGAAAAATTTGTTGCGCAACAAGCAAAAGCTTTAAAATCGAACTGGTTAGCAGCTTTTAAAGAGATTAATGGAATTAACTTTTTAGCAGTTGTTACTGATTTAGATGTTAACTCGGCAAAACAAAACGCGATTGATTTAACCAATGAAATGGAAAATGCTTTTGTTGTCGTTGCTACTTCGGATGCTGAAAAACCATCAATTACGGTTTCTATTTCTAAAAATTTAGTTGCCGAAAAAGGTTTACACGCTGGAAATATTGTTAAGGAAATTGCGAAGCATATTAATGGTGGCGGTGGTGGCCAACCGTTTTTAGCTACTGCTGGAGGTAAAGATGTTTCAGGAATCGAAGCTGCTCTTAAGCAAGCAGCTGAATTTGTAAAATAATATTTACTGTATATAAATCAAAAAGCAACTCTTACGAGTTGCTTTTTTTGTATGTGTGGTTTTATTTTTTTGTAAATTTCATTTTGTGTATTTCTGAACGATTATTTTTTAAGGATAAAATATAAATTCCTGTTTTTAAAGTGCTAACATCTATAGAAGAAATTGACGATTCTTTTGCGTCACTTTGTAATATCAGTCTGCCTTCTATGTTATAAATTTCGAAAGCGTTTATTTGATCTTCTGATAACATTTCGATGTTTAGAATGTCGGTAACTGGATTAGGGTAAATTTTAAATTTTTGTGAAATAATTTCATTTGTACTTAGATTAGCAACGTCGTTAAGATAAAGTTTTGCTATACCATTATCGAAACCACTATAACCAGTAATTAAAATATCTTTGTCACCATCATTATCTACATCTGCAATTGAAATTTTACCATTGCTGTAACCAGTAAAAGGTGTGTTTTGAGTTAAAGTAAAATTACCTAAACCGTTGTTTATATATAAATATGTTGCATACGTTGCAGGATCCATTCCAATTCTTCCCATTGTTATAAGATCTAATGAATTGTCATTGTTTATATCTGTCAGAACGATTGAAGGGAAATCGATGTGTCCAATAAAACTGTTACTGTTTGATAAAGTAAAAATTCCATTTCCATCGTTTAAAAATAATTCAGTTTTAAAACCGTTAGGATTATCTGTTGTTCCTGTCCCACTTCCTGAAAAGACTAAATCAACAGAGCCATTATTATCAACATCACCAACAACTATTGTTCCTGCGGAAATATAATCAAAGGCTGGTTGAGTCATTAAAGTGAAAATTCCGTTTCCGTTATTTAGAAAAATTCGAGTTTTTGAAGAACTATTTGCAGCAGTAAGTCTTCCGTTTGTTGCGATGTCTAAGTTTCCATCATTATTAAAATCTTCAATTACAACAGATCCATAATTCAGACCATATTGTTCCAAACCTGTTTGTGTTCTTAAAGTGAAAACTCCATTTCCATTGTTCTCGTATAAATGTAAAACGTTTTCTGTACCTGTTAACATCCCAGATATGAGGATGTCTAAATCGTTATCATTGTCAAAATCAAACATTCTAATATCGCCTTGATATACATTTGGAAATGATGATGTTTCTGAGAGTGTGAAATTTCCAATTCCATTATTAAAATAGAGTTTTGTCAATGAACCTCCTGGGTTTCCATATCCACCAGAAACAATCATGTCAGGTGAGCCATCGCCATTAACATCACCGAATGCCAATCCGCCTTCTCGTTTCTTAATGAATGTTTGATCGTCATGAATGCTAAAATTTCCATCTCCGTCATTTTTATACATTCTACCTACAGTTGCCCATGGATGAGCACCTCCTGTGAATAAATCAAGATCGCCATCTCCATCAATGTCTTGAAAAGAAACCATATCCCATGATCTTTGAATAGGTAGAATTCCAGAGTTTTCTACCAATGTGAAAGTTTGTGAAGAACTAAAGAATGGGCTCAATAAAAAAAGTAAAAATATTTTTCGTATCATAAAAAAACACATATTTATTAAGTATCTATTTATGTAAATAAATGCTTATTTTGTTTTTAAAATATAAAATATTATTGATTTTGTTGTTTTTTTGTTTATAATTCAGTGTGTTTATAGTTTTTTTATACTTAATATTTTTGTTTAAATTGAATTTACATTGAAATCAATACGTTTTATTTTGAGCTATAATTGTGACCAATTTTGTCAAAAGTATTTTTATTTAGAAAGTTCATTAGGTGTTTTTAGATTTAAATTTTTAAGAAATCGTTTGTAATTTCTTTTGTTCTTTCCCCAATCGTAAATCTGAGTTGGTAATCCACAAATCGATAAAAAAGTTAAGCTTTGGTTGTTTTCTGAATCGATTAAGCGAATTTCAATTAATTCAAAAAAAGACGACATCGAAAATCCAACAGTTCCCCTGAATACTTGGTCTTCTTCGTTGAAATATGCATTTTTAAATTTAGAATATCTCATTGCCTGTAAGATATCTTCGCGAGTGATATTTTGACTTTCTAAATTTAAAGACGCTATATGTTTAGCAGTTATAGCGTTTGGGTCTTTTGTTATCTTTTTATATAAAAAAATAGATGCTATAGTAATAATAAAAATAATCCAAAAAATGTAATCCGATATAAAATCCATAGTTAAACTTGTTTGAATGTTTTTATGTAATTTTTAGTCATCATAAAAGTCCAAATAATTGGAACGAATAGTAATAATTTAAATTCTATTAAATCATAATTAAACAAAGTTTCTGTAAACGAATCGGTCATAAAAGCCAAACTATTTACAGTTGATGTTATAATAAAAAATAAGAAAATTAGATATTGTTTTGTCGTCGGATGTGTTTGCCAATTGTTTTTCATGAGTTTTCGATTTATATAATAATAATTACATCACAAACATATCAATCACAAACAACAATAAATTGTAAAATTGGGACATGAGAAAGTTTTTTTTTGAGTTTAAAAATTAAAACTTGTAGTTTTTTTATCATTAAGAAGTAACTAGTTTCAATTTTCATTACCATATCAATAATTCATTACTGCCTTCGGGCATCCAAAGAAAAATAGGGTCGGCTACTGTATCTTCAAATATTTCGCCATCTTCATTAACTTTAAATTCCATATCTAAACCAGAAGTTAGTTTGTTTTTATGCCAAAGTGCAACAATTTTTCCATCGGCATAAAATTGCATTTCGCAATCATCTAAAGGTAAAAACTTTTTATCGTAAACTTTTGGTGAAGGTGGTATAAACGGACTTCCGTCTTTATAAGTCCATTTAACTTCTTCTAAAGTTGCATAATGTGTATTTGATAATTTTCCGTACGAAAATAAAAATGCTTTAATATATTCATACTCATGATTATCTAAAGCCAGTTGATGTATTTGTTTGTATTTGTTTTCGACCAATTCTCTAATGTTTTTTAGTTGTTTGAGATCGGTAGCAGCATTTAACTGATTTACATAATTATAAGGTACAAAAGCATCAAATGTAATTTCGCCTTCAAAGTAAGGTAATTTTTGCTCTTCAATGTTTTTAGGTAAAGTAAAAGTTGCTAAAGATTGATGTTCGTTTAATTTTGCCCTGTTAGTTGATGCATAAATTAAATTGAGACCTATATAAGCATTTTTTGTAATGTAGGTTTCGCCTGAACGTGGATAAACTTTTACTTTTATTTTTTGCGGACCACTACCTGCAATCATGTAATTAATTGGAAGCAACATGCTTTCACCATCATCTTCTAAAAAACGATAATCTTCTACATAACTTTCGATAACCAAACGGCAGGCTTGTTTGTTTATTTGCAATCTATAAAATGGTTTAGATTCAAATTGTGTTACATAATTGTATTCTTCTTCAATTAATTCGTTAAGTTGTTCTTGTGTCATTTCGTGTTGGCTGTTACAGTTGGTTAAACTAAAAACTAGGAGTAGGATGCTCCATATTGATTTATTTTTCATTTCTACGTAAGGTTATTATTGGAGGAATTATATATAATCGTTGATTTATGATGTCTGGTTTAGCAGGTAAAACGTTGATTTTTTTATTTTCGAAGCCAGTTTCAAAATTACCTAAATCACCACCTTCAACTTTTGCTTTAACAGTAACAAAAGCATCCATACCATCAAAATCTGCCTTGAATTCAAGAAATGCACCATAGGTATCAATACCTCGACTTGCGGTAAAAGTTAACGAGGTTTCTCCTTTTGCCGAGGCTTCAGCCTCTATAGAAAATAAAGATTCGTCTTTTTTTTGCATTTCTTTTTTAGGTATTTCTTTTGCGCCAAAACTTAGTTTAGGAACGTCAAGACCAGCAGTTAATCCCATTTCCATTCCCAAAATGGCATTTTCTCTGGTGGCGCTATTATTGCAAGCTCACTAGATCCGTAATTTATCTCGTTTGTATAACCCAATGGAGCTTCTGAGTCTTTATTTAATTTTACAAAATAAACATTCCATTTTGAATCTTTGTTAAATATTACATCTTTAGGGTCTAATAATCCGTCTTGACTATCTGTTCGTGGTAGATATCTTATCTTTAATTTGTGCGTGCCGTTTTTTAATAAATATGAATTTAACTCGGTCGTATTGTTCATATTGTCTTCGTAAAAAAAATCCACCAAGATATCATCTAAATATATTTCATACGGTGTTTTCGCATTTACATGAACGGCATATGTAATTTGTTTTTCTTTAGGAATGGCTCCTGTTTTGGAATTTGTTTGTCCGTAACTAAAAAAATAAAAATTGTAAAAAATGACTATAAAGATGTATTTCATTTATCGAATTATTTCAAGTTTGTTATTGCTTTTGGTTTTGTGTAAATAAAATGTATATGTCATCGGGAAATTATTTTTTCGGCTTTAGCTACTAAAGGAGCGTAACCAAACGAGTGAGTGATTTTTGAATAAATTTACAACTCAATTCCTTTCTTATAAAAAGTGATATTGTAGGCTTTATTTGGTTCATTTGGAAATTGAATTTCACAAAATTTCACAAAATATTCTTTGGATTGATATGTATTACAAGTATCTATTTCACCTGAAATTGTCTCGATGAATGTATAATTATCCTTTTTTGTTGCATCTAATATTTCTCTATAATTGGCTTCTGTTTCTGGAACATAAACAATAAGATTATTTGAATTAGAACCTACTTTTAAAACAACTAAAGTTTTACTGAGTTTCCCACCTTCATAATAAAGTTGCTTCGTTCCATCGGGAATATCTCTTTCCTCACGATACGAATATCCTTTGTTTTTAATATATTCTATATTCAAATCAGATTTATTGTTTGCCAAATATTTCAAATCAGTATAGCTTAATTGAGCCATCCCAAAACATGGAAATAGTAATAGGAATAATAATATTTTTTTCATTTTTTCATTTTTTAATTAGTTAAAATTTTTCGCTTTTTTTGTTTATTATTGCTTTATAAACAAAATAATTGAACTTGTTTATAAAATAACTTCGAGCGGTTTGCCTTTTTGTTTTCTATGGAAATAGAAGTCTAAAACAATTTTATCTTTTGGGTCATTTTTATTGACTAAGGTAATAACTCCTTCTCTTTCTGGCGTTAGTAGCGTAATCAATTTCCCATAACCATAAAAATGTAGATTGGCATTTTCTGGCAATGGAACTAATTCATAATTGGTGTCTTTAATTAATTCTAAAAAATCATTTAAACCTTGATTGGCTTCATCTTTAGTGAAATAAAAGGCTGTTTCTAATAAAGCTTCACGTTCTTTAATAAGGTTCGAAAATTGATTTACTTCTCTTTTGGCAATTATTTTACTTATTTCTGTAATTTTCTGGTGTAATTCTTTAGAAATGTCATGACCATTTTCGTTTTCATCTTTTAAGTTTACTGAATTTCGCCATCCAATGATATCAAAAGGTAACTCAACTTCTAATTCTGTTTTTAGTTCGTAATATGGAAGACCGCCAATATTATTATCCTTTTCAGATGGTGTAGTTATTTTAAATAATGAATATTCTTGATTGAAAGTAAGATCATCATAATAGAAAAACTCAAGTCCACCAAATGCATATTTTTCAAAAGTTTTCTCCCATGGTTTTGGGAATAATTGTAGCTTAATTTCATGTTTGCCTGAAAACAATAATATATGATTTGCTTGTGCATAAGTTGTTGTGCTAAATTTTGATTTTTCTCCCCAAAATTGGAATGATGGGACATCATCTATCAGTAAAATTCCTTGGCAACGATTTATGGATGTTGCAATTTTATATGTTCCTAGTCTATTATTCTTATAATTATCGCTCATATTATCATCCTTTATATTTATTAAATTATTCATTTTTTCGTTTTCTGATTTATTCATACAAGACATCATCACTATAGCTATCAACAGCATTTTTGAGGTATTTATCATCTGATTATTTATTATAAACTAAATATTTCTTCCCAAGAGGAATTTCTTCCGATTCAAAAATAGGCTCACTTTCAAATTCATGTTTACGCATATATCTACCAATTTTAATTTCTATAACAGCTGAAAAAATAAGACCTGAAAACTTACCCGTAATATCAGCATAAATACCTTTTTTGTCTACATTTATTAATGCTGTTCCTCCAAAATAGGCATTGCCTTCAAACTTAGCTTCAGCTTCAAAATCTAATAGATAATCAAATATTGGTGCCTTCAACTCTCCACTAACTTTAAGAGTAAATACCAATTTTACTCCCATTTTTCCTTCAATAACGACAGGCTTTTCACTTGTAGAGATTCCCTTTTTAGTGTTAAATTTTAAGGCTTCAATGGTAATGTTTAGTTGACCATAAAAAACGGCATCTAGTTTCATATAACCCCCTAAGGCTTCTAGACCTATACTTAGCCCTTTTTCGAGTGCTTTTACAACTGGGTGGACATTACTTACTGCATCTAACATGTCAATTGTAAGTTCTGCACCAACAAGAGGGTCAGCAACAAAACTTAACAAACCTGTAGTAGAATAATTATCCTCTATCAATTCACCTTCCCAACTAACTTTAACTCCTAATTTTGGAGACATAACTTCAAAACTAAAAGGTAAATCTGGAGTTGCATTCTTTACTTTTCCACCCGCTGAATTTTTTACGTTATCCGCTAAGTTTTTTATTACAGATAATACCTCAAAAAAATCTGCGATTTTTTTACTAAAAACTAAAGCATATTCATCCTTTATACTGTACTCGCCGTCTGATTTTTTGTCTCTTTTATTAAGGACTGATAGTGAGAATTCTGCTGGTACTGCTCTTCCTTTACTAAGTGCATATCTATCATACCCAGATTTACGGGCTTTATCTTGCGCTTCTTTAAAGATATTTCCAGACCGTAAATTAGAATGTGTATAAGCTAATGGATTTTCTAAAGCAAATGTGAAAGCTATTTCCCAAGCCATATCAGGATATATTTTTATTTTTGCTAACTGATTTGGATAACGACAAGTTGTTACGGGAACGAAATAGATTTGCGCTAAATCATTTGAAAGCCAAAAATATTTAAAAAGCCAAAAATTATCTAACAACTTATTTTGATATGGAGTACCCTCTGCAATAGACTTATCATATTTATATCCCAAATCGAGTGTTATACTATCTGTAGTTGGGTCTATTTTATAGTCATTTGAAGTTAAACCTTGGATTTGAGCTACTGTTAGGTTTTTATACTTGTCAAAAACCGAATCTTCTGGATACGTTTCTCCTTTTTCGAAGTTGTTAATATTAGTTAAAGATTTAATATCTCTTTGCTTTTTGTACGTGTCTTCGGAATCAGTTATTTCAATGGGCTTTAATTGATCTTTATATAGTTTGATGAAAAAATCAGGATCATTTTTTTTGATATACTGTCCAATAATGTATTCCATCTTAAAAACATCCTTATGTGTTTTGTGTTCTTTATTGTCGTTTAAAATTTTTAAGCATGAGTTTTTGTCAGCTAAACGAATGGGGTCCAAATCGCTATCATTATTCTCTTTAAATTTTGCTGTAACTGTAATCTTTTTTTTGTTTTCGCCAGCAATTATATCAAAATATTGAGAAGTTGAATCTTTTATTTTTTCATCAACTAGTTTATATTCATTAAAAATTTCGACTTTTCTTTCCCCATCACTTACTGTAATTATTGAAAAGGCACAAGGTTCGTTTTGTTTGTTAGTATAAGGTACATCTCCGATATATTGAATCATGTTTTTCTTTTCGTGTTCATTAAAAAGCGATATTTCAAATGCCGACTTTCTAACAGAAAAGAAATTACTTATGTGATATGTAGATAAATGATCACTATCTATATTAGAGACAAGTAAAACCTTATCTTCTTTTTTGATATTATATTCAGAGTGTTCTTTTTGATGAAAGTAATTAATTTCTAAAGCAACTATATGGATAGAATATTTTTTATTAGTTATTTCAGGGTGATATTTTTTCCAACTTTCATTAATATCAATATTTAAACGAATGATTGTATTAAGATATCCAGAATTTGGATTTTCAAATTTAGAACTGTAATCAACATGTATTAAATCGATATGTTTAAAAATCGTATCTGAAATTAATTCTCCATTTACACCATCAGTTAAATAGAATTGAATATTACATTTTTTTAAAAATGAATACTGGTCAATTTTGGAATTACAAAATCGATGAAATTTTATTACTAATTCAACACTTTCTCCATAAAAAAAACTTTTATCTTCTTTGGTAATTTTATCTTCTTTTAGATTAGTTTCAGGGTTAAATGTTGTGTTCTGAACTTCTACTTTAGGAATTTTAAAATAAGCGATATTAATTGAAGGTTCGCTGTAAAAAACAACATAAAAATAGAATGAGTTTAAAATATCTTTTTCATTTATATTTAAAACGATGAAATCTTCTCCTTTCCAAGAATTAAACTTTCTCGATTCATCTAGATAAGTAAACCTAATAAATTCTCCTCTTTTATAATTATAGCCAATACCTAGTAAATCTAGAAAATTTTCATTTTGTGTATTTTCAAACGATCCCCAATTTTCGTTTGTATATCCTGTGATTTTCTCATTGTTTTTAAATTTATCGATTTCTGCTTGATAAATCGAACTTATTATGAAAGCCCATTTCGTGTTATTTGCTACATCTGATAAATTTTCTGTATTTGGATCAAAAAAAGTATAATTTGGTTCAATATAAAATTCATGAGTAACATTTTTAGGAATATAAATGACATCTCCTTTTTCTACAAATCTATCATGAACTCCATTTATTTTTAGTCCACATTTATTTACTATCATACTCATTTACTCAACATTTAAAAATTCATAAGGATCAGATAAATAATACTCTTTCATTTCAAGCACAGGATTAATGTGCGCTTGTAATTCAGAATCGGCACTTTCAAAATTTTTCTGGCTTGGTTCTGCAATTTGTCCGCTCATAATTACACTGATGCAATCCGTACCACCGATTGGACAAGTTGCTTTACTGTCTTCTAAAAGTATATATCCACCTGGTGGAGTGTACATTTCTTTTTCGTAATAACCACTCCAAGCCGTTATAACAGATTGACAAGGCTTGTATCCAAAAGTTGTAGGTTGCATTTGACAAGGGCCAAAAGTTCCGTTTTCAAAAGTTGCTCCAATATCTTTGTGTGTTGCAGCTAGTTTACTTTTGCCTTCATGATCATTTAGATAATATTTGGTTTGTGTTAAAACCTTTAATTTATCTGTGAGCGAACCAAATTTGCATTGACAAATTGCTCCTTGTACTAATTTTTCTTTCAACGCCATAATTTTCTTTCTAATAATTAATTTTTTAATGCCCTTAATTACCAATCATTTGCAACACGCTCAAAATTATCAAAACCCCATTCGTTTGGAGGTAGCCTAACAATGCCTCCAGTAATGAATGCGCTTTTATTGCTTAAATTTTTATTTTCATAAATCGATGTATTCTGTTGGTACATTGTAAATTCTATTCTTCGTATTTGTATTTTTTTCTTGTTTAAATCTTTACTGTAAATAGTTAAGTATGCTCGTGTATGTATTGGAAAATGATGATATAAATCAAGATCAAAAAATACATCCAAACACATATAAACTTTTTGATTATCTGTTATGTTTTTAGGTCTGAAATAGGAAGGAGCTTCCACTTCATCACTTTTATATGTAACCAAAAAAGAATGATAATTTGTTGGTATCTTCTCAATATACTGTGTGCCAGTAAATCGAAATGGATATTGATAAGGAACTATACTCAAATACAAAGTTTTTTCAATAGTTCGGTTATCGCCATAATGCAATAATTTGGGATGAAAAAATAAATTCCAAAACCAATCGTTATGCAAACTTTGCTTTAATAAATTGATGTTATTGAAAATCTTGGAAGTTTTTTCTAAAAAATGAGTGACAGCCTCACTTTGATATTTTTTTAAAATTTCTTCCTTTTTATTCTTCCAACGCAATAAAACATCTTCATAGTTTTCTATATAAGACCCGCCTAAACCTTTCTCATTCATGTTTGCTTCAATTGGATAAAGTGCTTCTGATATCTTATTAGCGAAAATTTCATTTATTAAATCCGGCACATGTTGATTAATCATAACATGTTTTTTTTCAAATGATACAACACCATTATTTTTATCAATATTTAATTCAACTCTAACGGAATAATCAATACGTTTATTCCATTTGTCATTCTTGGTTTCAAAATATTTTATAGAAACTCCGTAATTACGAGCTTCTAAATTTTGAGGTTGAATTCGCAAATTATTTAACCGAGATTGAATTTCTTTTTTAGAGAGATTTATTTCTTGCATTTTTTTATTAAAGATAAAAAAAATATTCATAAGATATTGTAAATCATTATATTGAATAAAAAATCTGTCTTTGCGTCTTTTTATGAAAATCATTCATTTGAAGAAATAAAAAAGCCTCATAAACATTGTCTATGAGGCTTTTTTTGTAAAAAAAATTCTAAATTTTTATTAAAATTATATTTTAGTTATATTAAATCGCTTTAGTTTTATTACGCAACCAAGCTTTTTCTTCTTCATTTAATTTTGGAGCAATTTTTTCAAAAACCCATTCGTTATAATTGTTTAACCAATCAATATGTTCCTGATGAAGGATTGATTTTTCAACTAAATCGGTGTCGATATAACAAACGGTTAAAGTTTCAAAATCCATAAAGTCTCCAAATTGATTGCTTTCTAAATTTTTTGCAGCCACTAAGTTTTCAATACGAATTCCGTGCTTTCCTTCGCGATATAAACCAGGTTCAATAGAAGTAATCATTCCTGCTAAAATTGGAATATCTGTAGCAGTTCCGTTAAACACATGCGGCCCTTCATGTACATTTAAAAAGAATCCAACTCCGTGTCCCGTTCCGTGTCCGTAATTACGTTTCGTAGCTAATAAAGGTTGGCGTGTAATTGCATCGATTTGATAACCGCGAGTTCCTGTTGTGAAAACGGCTCTCGAACCGTCAATCGTTCCTTTTAAAACCAACGTATAATCTTCTTTTTCTTCAGCAGTCATTTCTCCTAACGAAACTACGCGTGTGATATCTGTTGTTCCTGTTAAATACTGTCCTCCAGAATCTACTAATAATAATCCTTTTGGTTCTAATTGGTATTCAAATTCAGGTTCAGCTTTATAATGCGGAAGTGCTCCATGGTCTTTATATCCAGCAATGGTATCAAAAGAAATATCTTTGAATCCAGATTGTTCTTCACGGAAACCTTGTAATTTTTCGGCAATAGAAATTTCAGATAATTTATTAGAAGCTACATTTTCTTCTAACCATTTAAAAAACTTCGTTAAAGCAACTCCATCGTTAATCATAGCTTCGCGTGTGTGAGCTAATTCGACTTCGTTTTTAACCGCCTTTAATAAGTTCGAAGGATTTAATGCTTCGGTAATTTTTATGTTTTTTGGAATAGAATCATAAACCGCAAAACACGTACGTTTTGGGTCTAATAAAATACTGTTTACTTCTAATTTTTCAATTAGATTGTAAACTTCGTTATATGATCTAACTTCAACTCCGGCAGTTTTTAATTCTGTTATTGATTGCTCGTTTAATTTACCATCTGCGATAAATAAAATCGCTTCTGTTTGCGTTACATAAGCAAAAGATAAAACAACCGGATTACAATTTACATCTGTTCCGCGAACATTAAATAACCAAGCGATATCATCTAAAGATGAAATTAAATGCGAAGCAACGTGTGCTTTTTCTAATTCAGCACGAACTTCAGCTAATTTATCAGCAGTAGATTTTCCTGTAATTTCAATTGGTAATAAATAAGCGGCGTTTGTTGGTAAACTTGGACGATTTTCCCAAATAGGACCTAATAAATCGATATGTCCGTTTACATTTAAACCAAGTGGTTCTAAGGTTTGTTTTACGGTATTTGCTACTAACAACGAAGCTAAATTTCCATCGAATGCAATTGTGCTTCCTGCTGTAAATTTCTCAGCTAACCAAGAAACATATTCAGCAGCGTGTTGTACTTTTAATTTTACCAATTCAAAACCTGAACCTGCTAATTGCTGATTTGCTTGAACGAAGTAACGAGAGTCTGTCCATAAGCCAGCAAAATCTTGTGTGATAACTAACGTTCCTGCAGAACCTGTAAAGCCAGAAGTCCAAGCAATACAACGATAATGTTCAGGCAAATATTCACTAATATGCGGGTCTGACGACGGAATAATATAGGCGTCAATGTTATTTTTTTTCATTAATTGGCGAATGGCAGCCAATTTTTCAATATGTTTCATAAAACAGAATTTTGATAATGCAAGTTAATCATTTTTATTGTTTTATTAAATGAGAAAAATCTTTAAAATAAGTTAACTTTTAAGCTTTGATATACTTACTTTGTATCTTTGTGAAAAAATAGTACTTATGAAGTTTCTTACTGAAATTCCTATAAAACCTTTAGAAGAAAAAATTTCTTACGAATCAAAAATTGTTTCTGTCGGAAGTTGTTTTGCTGTGAATATGGCAGAAAAATTCAAGCAATTTCAGTTTCAATATGCCGTAAATCCGTTTGGAATTTTGTTTCATACGCAAGCCATTGAAAACCTATTTCAATTTGCTTTAGAAGATAATCTATTTACTGAAGCTGATATTTTTTTGTATAACGAAATTTGGAGTTCTTTCGACGCGCATTCAGATTTGAACGAATTGGAAGCAGATGAGGTTTTATTCAATTTAAATTCAAAAATTAGAACTTTTCGATCAGATTTAGAATCGGCTTCGCATTTGATTTTAACTTTAGGAACTTCTTGGGTTTATAGAAATGTAGCTTCGGAACAATTGGTTGCAAACTGTCATAAAATTCCACAGAAAGAGTTTACAAAAGAAATTTTATCGGTAAATCATTTACAAGAAAATATAAAGCGAGTTGTTGCAATTGCCAATCAAATAAATCCGAATTTAAAAATCATATTTACCATTTCTCCAGTTCGTCATATAAAGGATGGTTTTGTAGAAAACCAGCAAAGTAAAGCACATTTAATCACTGCGCTTCAAGGTTTCTTGCAAGAAAATAAACAGCATTATTATTTCCCAGCGTTTGAAATTATGATGGACGAATTACGAGATTATCGTTTTTATGCTGCCGATTTATTGCATCCTAATGAAATGGCAATCAATTATATTTGGGAACGTTTTATGGCAAATTGCATTTCAGAAGAAAGTGAAAAAACGATGAAATTGGTTGATGAAGTTCAGAAAGGATTGGCGCATCGCCCGTTTAATCCATATTCCGAAAATCACAATCAATTTTTAGAAAAGTTGGCTCAGAAATTGGATGTGCTATTAGAACAATATCCCTTTATGAATTTTAGATAAGATGAAAGATAAAATGAAAAATGTATTTCGAGTTGCTGCTGTCTTGATTTTAATGTTTTTCGGAGCGATGATTTATCATTGGATCGGAATGCCGTTTAGTAAAGAAAATAATATTCAACCTGATTCTGTAATTATAACCGAACAACTTAAAAATGTAAGTAAATTGGTGGTTAATGAAGCTAAGCTTTCTCAGATTTACAACTACAAAGACCAAAAGTCGTATTTAATGAACTTATTTACATTTGATAAAAAAGCTATGGTTTTGGTTTCTGCCGATGTTCAGGTAATGTACGATTTATCAAAATTGGAATATCAGATTGATGAAGTGAATAAAACGGTGAAAATCACTTCGATTCCGAAAGAAGAAATTAAAATTTTTCCTGATGTAAAGGTTTATAATATTGAAGATTCAACGTTTAATTCTTTTAAAGGTGATGATTACAATAAAATTTCTGAAAAAGTCAAAGCCGAATTTTTAAAGAAGATTGAGAATTCCAACATTCAAACCAATGCTCAAAACCGTTTGATTAGTGAATTAGCGAAGTTTTTAGTTGTTACGAATTCATTAGGTTGGACGTTGAAATATCAAGACCAAATCATTAATAACCAAACAGATTTTTCAATTCCAATTCAAGGATAAAAAAAACTGCTTCCATTTAGAAGCAGTTTTTTTGTTTTATGCATTTACAGAATCTAAAATCAATTCAATTCCAAATTCTATTAAATGTTTAACATCAGTACGTTTGGTTTTTAAAATCTCTAAATGAGCTAAAGTATTATTTTTTAGATCGATTAAATTATACTTTTCAGCAACTTCTAAAAGTTCCACAGTCAATAACCAATCTGTTGAATAATTAGTTTTTAAAGTTTCAAGAATCTGATTTAAATCCGAATTCGTGTTTTTATTTTCTCTGAACTCACGAACAGCCTGATACATTTTTTCTAAAGTTTCACGCTCTGGAGTTTTCTTTGCTTTGATAGTTTGTGAAGATGGAACGTGAGAAATCATATTGAAACTATGCATATCTGCTGGGCCTGAGAAAGCAGAAACTACTTTTTTGCCAACTGCCATATCATACGTTCCCCATTCCGGGCGGAATAAAACCGTTTCTCTGTGAGTTACTGTACAATTTTTGAAGCTAATTAAAATAATTTCGCCTTGTAAATTACGTGAACCAGTGATGATTTCTCCTTTTACAATAATATCACCTTCAAATTCTAAAGTTACTTCTTCGCCTTCGTAAATATCATAAGCACGTAAATCACGCGGGCTCATATCTTCAATAGCTAAGTTGATTCCTTTAAGTTTTCCAATCGGACTTCCGAAACCTTCAGCGTGATATTCTGTTCCGTGATTTACTAATTCTTTTTCTCTGTATGATAGGGCAGTTTGCCCCGTAGTTTGAATGTAAACAGGTTTTCCATCGTTTTCAATTGCATTTGTAAAAATACCTGAAATCTGTAAACCTGTACTCAATTCAATGGTTCCTAAAGCTTTTGAATCTATTAATTTTTTAATTCCACTTAAACCGCCAGTTCGCAATGCCATCGTATTTGCAAATTGCTCAAGAACTAAACTTAAATGTGCAAAATCTGGAGTTACAAAAAGCTGAGGTTGCGGTTTTGTGATATCAAAACTTTGGTTAACCGCATCTAACGTATATGGTAATTTTTTTACATTATCAGTCATACACCAAGCGCTTTCCCCAATTGAAGAAAGTAATCCAGCTCCGTATATTTTTGGATCTTCTACCGTTCCGATTAAGCCATATTCAACCGTCCACCAATGAAGGTTTCTGATTTGAGCCATTTCAGAAGGTTCGCTAGTTTCGTTTTGTAAATCTGCGACTAGCTTTTCAACACGAATTATTTCTTCAGTGTCTGCATCTTCAGCTTCTTTTAATATAGAAAGCAAACGAATCGCTTCGTAAATTTCATAATCTTTAGCTGATGAGATTGCTTTACATCCAATTTCCCCAAAACGACGTAAATATTCTGCATATTCAGGATTGGCAATAATAGGAGCGTGACCAGCACCTTCGTGAATGATATCTGGAGCAGGTGTGTATTCTATATTTTCTAATTGACGAATATCTGAAGCAATAACTAATACATTATAAGCTTGAAATTCCATAAAAGCATTTGGTGGAATAAATCCATCAACAGCAACTGCAGCCCAACCAATTTCTTTTAGAATACGATTCATTCCATACATATTAGGAATGTTTTCAATATCAATTCCGGTTTGACGAAGACCATCCAAGTACGAATTGTGAGCAACTTTAGAAAGGTAATTTACGTTTTTGCGCATAACATATCTCCAAACCGCTTGATTAATAGGAGTGTAATCTTCGTAAACTTGGGGTTTTATGAATTGTCTTAAATGTTTAGGTAAACGATCTAAAAGAGGATTGCTTTCAAAATGTGTTTCCATAATATATTAGGTTGTGTTATTTTATACAAATATTATCATTTGATTTCATATTTAATAATTTTTAGGCCTATAATTTTGTTTTTATGTAATATTAAGTAGGTGTAAGTTAACTTATGTATTAAAAAATGGATAAAAATTTTGTTTGTTATTTTTTTTTTATAAATTAGCACTTAATATTTAACAATAAAATAATATAAATCTATTATGAAAAAAATCTTTTTATCTCTTTCTGCTATCGCATTGTTAGCAGTTGGAACAGTATCTTGTGGTGGTGATGATTCTTCAACTCCTCCAGTGGTTAACCCAACAGATGATACTCCAGGTACAGGTGATGATACAGTACCAGGAGAAGCTCAAGGTGCTTTCGTTTATGATGGTCAACAGTATGATTTAACGAATATGCATTTTTTAGTTAATGGAAGTCAGTCGGCTGGAATTCAATTGATTAATGTTGGTACGGAAGCTGAACCTGTAATTGTTAGTAGATGGGTAGCACTTGCGTATAACAGTACGCCAGAAGATGTTGCTAATGCAACTCACTACTATCAGTTTTCTTTTGACTTGCCAACTGAAGAAGGTACTAACGCTGCAGGTGAAACAACTTATGCTTTATTATTTCCAAATGAAGTTGAGCCTACTGATTTTACGATTAGAGGTGTTTATGCTGAGTATAATTTACAACCTTTAAATTTAGGTACTATCGCTGCTGCTGGAATCTCATTTGAAACTTTCCAATACGGTGAAAACGTAGAAAGTTTAACTACTAACAGTTCGGTTTTTGGTGCTGATGCAAATTCAGTAACAATTGGACATGAATTTGATGGTGAATTTGTTGGTATTGGTTTCTCAAATTTAAATCAATCAGGTAAAGTAAATGGAGCTCTTAAGATTGGGAAAGTTGATTTTAAACAAGTTTCTGAAATCAAAAAAATGAAATATACAATTGCTAAATAATATTTATTAGAAATTATTTATATATTAAAAACTCTATAAGGGAAATCTTATAGAGTTTTTTTATTTTTGTACTTTATTTGGATATGTAAACTCAATTTTTTCATTGGAAATTACTGAAAAAAAAACACAGTGAAATCAATCTCTATGATTTCACTGTGTTTTTTTTAACTAAATTTTTAGATATTAATTTATTTTTTATTTACTAATGTTTTTAATTGGTTCAGATTTAGATTTGTCCGTAGTAACAGTAGTTCCGATTTTCTTAATGTTGTTTTGCTCTTTGACTACTGATGTTTTTATGTCTTCAACTGTTTGTTTAGCCTCGGTAACTTTTTCCTCTACTTTCTTACCAGCATCACTTGCAACTTTTTTAACTTCTTGTTTTGCTTGGTTAGCTACTTTTTGTGTCTCATTAGCTACTTCTTCAGCAGTAGAAGTTACTTCTCCTTTTAAAGTTGCTAAAGCGGCTTTAGCTTCGTTTAATTTCTTAGTAGCTGCTTGTTTGTCTTCTACGGTTACTGCTTTAGATAATTCTTCTGTAGCTTCTTTAATTTTAGCTTCTAAAGATTCAACTGTTTCTTCAACTACAGCCATGTTTTCATCTACAACATTTTCTGTAGAATCAACTTTTTGGTCTATTGTTTCTTGTGCAGCGTCTTTTTTACAAGATGTAAATGAGATAGCAGCAACAACTGCTAATGATAAAATACCTTTTTTCATAATCTATAAAATTTTATTTAATTTAATACAAAAGTAAACTTTTTTACTGTTGTTTCGTTTTTCTGTAAAAAAATTATTGTGGTAATTCACTTAGGATTTTTTGAGCGAATTCCTTAATTTTTTCATCTTTTTTATTTTTGTTTGAAGTTAAATATCCACTCCCTTTTCCTTGCCAAATTAACTCTTTATTATCAGCTTTAAGAATGTCTATATAAAGAATACCTTCTGTGTTTACTGATACAGAGCTATAACCTGGTCCGTACATCCATGGATTCCAACCCCAAGGTCTATATCCCCAACCACCGTAGTATGTGTTTACATTTACGTTTTGTTGCGATTCGGTAAATATGTTTACAAGTAGTTGCGGGTTATCACTTTTAGTATAACCTTTTGCGCTTAGCTCTGCTTCAACTGCTTTTAAAATTCTTTTTTTATCTAAGTCGGAAATAGGTGAATCATCAATTCCGCTTTTCATAAAAGCATATGTTTTAAATTGACTAAAGTTTACACTAGAATCGTAGTCTGTGCTTACTTGAATGGAACTACATGCAGTTAAAGCAAATAATCCTAAAACAGGAATGAATTTTAATAGCTTCATATCTTTTTCTTTTACATTAATAAATCGTCTGAAACGATATTTGGCAATGTAACTTTTAATAAAGGTTCTGCTTCCATAGCGCGTTGAATAGCAAAAATGGCACCTTCGTTTCTTGCCCAGCTTCTTCGAGAGATTCCGTTGTTAACGTCCCAGAAAAGCATTGATTTTAATCGTTGTTCAGCTTCAGGAGTTCCATCAAGAAGCATACCAAAACCACCGTTGATTACTTCGCCCCAGCCAACACCACCGCCGTTGTGAATAGATACCCAAGTTGCACCGCGGAAACTATCTCCAATAACGTTTTGAATTGCCATATCAGCTGTAAATCGAGAACCATCATAAATGTTCGAAGTTTCACGATATGGGGAATCTGTCCCAGAAACATCGTGGTGGTCACGACCTAAAACAACCGGTCCAATTTTCCCTGATTTAATCGCATCGTTAAAAGCTTTTGCAATATTTGTTCTTCCCTCAGCATCAGCATACAAAATACGTGCTTGCGAACCAACGACTAACTTGTTTTCTTGTGCACCACGAATCCATTGAATGTTATCTTTCATTTGCTGTTGAATTTCTTCAGGAGAAGTTTTTATCATTTCTTCCAAAACTTGACAAGCAATGTCATCTGTTTTTTGTAAATCTTCCGGATTATTTGAAGCACAAACCCAACGGAATGGTCCAAAGCCATAATCAAAACACATTGGTCCCATAATGTCTTGAACGTAAGATGGATATTTAAATTCACGTCCTAATGTTGGATTCGGATTCATAACAACTGCTCCAGCACGAGAAGCTTCTAACAAGAACGCGTTTCCGTAATCAAAGAAATACGTTCCTTTTGCTGTGTGTTTATTGATTGCTGCTGCGTGAAGACGCAATGTTTCTTGAACTTTCTCTTTGAATAATTCAGGTTGGTTTGCCATCATTTCATTCGCGTCTTCAAATGAAATTCCTGCTGGATAATATCCACCAGCCCAAGGATTATGTAACGAAGTTTGGTCTGAACCTAAATCGATATGAATATTTTCTGTGTCGAATTTCTCCCAAACATCGACCACGTTTCCTAAGTAAGCGATAGAAACTACTTCTTTGTTTTCTTGTGCTTTTTTAACTCGAGTTACTAATTCATCTAAATCTTGAATTACTTCGTGAATCCAACCTTGTTCGTGGCGAATTTTAGTGATTTTAGGATTTACTTCGGCACAAACTGTAATGCAACCAGCAATTGTTCCTGCTTTTGGTTGCGCACCACTCATTCCACCTAAACCAGAAGTCACAAATAAGTTTCCTTTTGGCTCTTTTCCGATTTTTCTAAATCCGTTTAAAACGGTGATTGTGGTTCCATGAACAATTCCTTGCGGACCGATATACATATACGAACCTGCTGTCATTTGTCCGTATTGCGTTACACCTAAAGCGTTGAATTTTTCCCAATCATCCGGTTTTGAATAATTTGGAATCATCATTCCGTTTGTGACTACAACTCTTGGTGCATTTTTATGTGAAGGGAATAATCCCATTGGGTGACCTGAATACATCGTTAATGTTTGTTCGTCTGTCATTTCAGACAAATATTTCATTGTCAATAAATATTGCGCCCAGTTGCTAAAAACAGCTCCGTTACCACCATAGGTAATTAATTCGTGAGGATGTTGCGCTACAGCATAATCCAAGTTATTCTGAATCATCATCATAATGGCTTTTGCTTGTAGCGAATTTCCTGGATATTCATTGATATCGCGTGCGTACATTTTGTAATCTGGACGGAAGCGATACATATAAATTCGACCGTATTTTTCTAATTCTTCTTTGAATTCTGGTAATAAAGTTGCGTGATGTTGTGGTTCAAAATAACGCAAAGCATTTTTTAACGCTAACTTTTTTTCTTCTTCAGTAAGAATTTCTTTTCGCTTTGGTGCGTGATTTATTTCTGATTCGTAAGGTTTTGGAGCGGGTAATATCGCTGGAATTCCTTGTTGAATAGCTTCTTTGAATGTCATAATTTAATGGTTTTGTAATAGTTGTTGCGTGAGGGATTGAAGCGATATCCTTTTTGAAGTTTCCTGTACGAAGTGAAAGGGAACTTTAAAAAGATAAAGCGAAAAGCCCGACCCTTGGGGCACGCCCTTATTTTTTGATTAATCCTGTTTTTTTGTTAAATCCGTATGGACAGTGTTTGCATCCGCTTTTGCAGCAATAGCCGCGTTTGGATAAATAGTGCGATGTGAATACGCGATATCCTGCCTCGGCTATGTAATAATCTTTTCCAAGTACAAGTGGTTCTTTCATATCGACTTCTTTATACAAAAATAATAAAAATGTGAGCTAAAAACGGATTATTTACAATAATTTGAGTTTTTGAGATTAAGATTTTCGGCTTTTGTATTAACTTTGTAGTTATGTTGATTGTTTTTAGTAAGTATTTGGTTCCGAAAGGTTTTGTAGGAATAACTATCTTTCCTTTTGTGATTTTACGGAATAAAAATCTAAAGAACGACGAAGTTCTTTTATTTCACGAACGAATTCATTTAAAACAACAATCAGAAATGTTGGTTGTTTTTTTCTTTGTTTGGTATGTAATTGAATTTCTGATTCGGTTTTTAAAACACAAAGATAAATTAATAGCTTATCGGAATATTAGTTTTGAACTAGAAGCTTATGCCAATGAGAGAAATTTTAAATATTTTGAAAATAGAAAATGGTTTGCATTCCTGAAGTATTTGAAATGAATCCAGAACGAGAAAGTTTTAATGAGAAAGTTGTTTTACCATTTGAAACTTCCGTTGAGTTGTTTGTAAAGCGAGAAGATGTTTTGCATTCTGAAATATCGGGTAATAAATTCAGAAAGTTAAAATACAATTTACAAGAAGCGAAACGCTTAGGGTTTGCTAAATTGTTGACTTTTGGCGGTGCTTATTCAAATCATATTGCAGCGGTTGCAGCAGCAGGAAAAGCTTTTGGTTTCGAAACTATTGGAATTATTCGTGGCGATGAATTAGTTGCTAAATTTATGGAAAACGAAACTTTGAAATTGGCTTTTGAAAATGGGATGCGCTTTGAATTTATTTCAAGAACAGCTTATAGAAACAAAACTTCGGAAGAATTTTTGGAACGATTGAAATCGAAATTTGGAGATTTTTATCTGATTCCAGAAGGAGGAACAAACGTATTTGCTGTAAAAGGTTGCGAAGAGATTCTAACTGAAGCTGATACTAATTTCGATTATCTTTGTTGCGCGATTGGAACAGGAGGAACGATTTCTGGAATTGTAAATAGTGCTTTTAAGAATCAAAAAGTTTTAGGTTTTCCGGCTTTGAAAGAAAGCTTTTTACAAGAAGAAATTTCCTTGTTTTCTAATAAAAGTAATTGGGAGTTAATTCGAGATTATCATTTTGGAGGTTATGCCAAAACTACCACTGAGTTAATTGATTTCGTAAATGATTTTAATCAAAATCAATCTTTTAAAATTGAACCAATTTATACAGGTAAAATGTTTTATGGTTTGTTTGATATGATAAGAAATAATTATTTTAAGCCTAATTCAAAAATATTAGCTGTTCATACAGGCGGATTACAAGGTTTAAATTCAAAAATATTACAAATATAAATATGCGAAAACTGTTTTTAGCTTTATTGGTTTTATGTTGTGTTGGTTGTAGCGCTTCGCATAAAAATGCCACACGTGAAAAAATTAGAGCAGAATATGCTAAAAAGAAAGGTGGTTCTAAATCTAAATCCAAAAGTGAAATTTCGAGAAATAAGTCGGTAAAATTAGAAGCTACTTCTAAGGTTTCGGTAACTAATGTTACGGTTGATGAATATATTAATACGTATAAATTGGTTGCTATGGAGAATATGAAATTGTTCGGTATTCCGGCAAGTATCAAATTGGCTCAAGGTATTCTTGAATCTGGTTCCGGAACAGGTACTTTATCGCGAGAAGCGAATAATCATTTTGGAATTAAATGCGCTAATAATTGGTCGGGAGAATCGGTTGCTTTTACAGACGATGCTCCAGATGAATGTTTTCGAAAATATAATTCTCCGATGGAATCTTTTGCTGATCATTCTCAATTTTTAGTAAATAGAAAGCACTATAGAAATTTATTTTTATTAGACAAAAAAGACTATAAATCTTGGGCAAATGGTCTGAAAAGAGCTGGTTATGCAACAGATCCTAAATATGCTGAAAAATTAATAAGTATTATTGAAAGATATCAATTGTATCAATATGATAATATGGTTTTAGGTAATAATTATGCGTTTGAATTACCTAAAGTGACCGAAGTTGTTTATGAAAATTCATATCAAGTAGCAAAAGGAGATACACTTTTTTCTATTTCAAGAAAGTTTGATATGAGTGTTGATGAGCTTAAAGAAATAAATAAAATACAAGAAAATAATATCAAAATAGGACAAACTTTAAAAGTTAAATAATATGTTATATCAAAGAAGTAGTCAATTATTTTTAGAAGCTCAGAAAGTAATTCCAGGAGGAGTAAATTCACCAGTTCGTGCTTTTAAATCGGTTGGAGGAACACCAATTTTTGTTAAAGAAGCCAAAGGAGCTTATTTATATGATGAAGACGGAAATCGATTAATTGATTACATAAATTCTTGGGGACCAATGTTACTTGGGCATTCTTATGAGCCAGTAGTAAATGCGGTTATTGAAAAAGCAAAAAAAGGGACCTCTTTTGGAATGCCAACTGAGATTGAAACTCAAATTGCTGAGTTGGCTGTTTCGATGGTTCCGAATGTAGATAAAATTCGTTTTGTAAACTCAGGAACTGAAGCTTGTATGAGTGCAGTTCGTTTAGCAAGAGGATTTACAGGACGTGAAAAAATTATTAAGTTCAGAGGTTGTTATCACGGGCATTCTGATTCGTTTTTAATTTCTGCAGGAAGTGGTTTAAGTACATTTGGAGTGCCAAATAGTCCTGGAGTTACTAAAGGTACAGCACAAGATACCTTATTGGCAGATTACAATAATTTAGATTCGGTTAAAGAATTATTCGAATTAAACAAAAACGAAATTGCTTGTATTATCATTGAACCAGTAGCTGGGAATATGGGATGTGTTCCGCCAATGAACGGTTTTTTAGAAGGTTTACGTCAACTTTGTGATGCTAACGGAGCTTTACTTATTTTTGATGAAGTAATGACTGGGTTCAGATTAGCAAAAGGTGGTGCTCAAGAACTTTTTGGAATTAATGCGGATATCGTTACTTTCGGAAAAGTAATCGGTGGAGGTTTGCCAGTAGGAGCATTTGCAGCTCGTAATGAGATTATGAACTTTTTATCTCCTGTTGGACCTGTTTATCAGGCAGGAACTTTATCAGGAAATCCGCTTGCAATGGCTGCTGGATTAACGATGTTGCAAGAGATTAATAAAGATGCGGAATTGTTTAAACGTTTAGATGAAAAAACAGCTTATTTAGAAAAAGGGATTCGTGAGGTTCTTACAAAAAATAATATTCAATTTGTAGTGAATAGAGTTGGTTCAATGATTTCTATTTTCTTCTGTGACGGCGAGGTTGTAGATTTTGTAACTGCAGGAAAAGGAGATACGCCTTATTTCAAGAATTTCTTCCATAAATTAGTTGAAAATGGAGTTTATATTGCACCTTCTTCTTATGAGACTTGGTTTATTACAGACGCATTGTCTTATGCTGATTTAGATGAAACGATTCAAGCTATTGATAAGGTTACACAAGAGATTTAATCATAAAAAAACGCTTTCAAATCTGAAAGCGTTTTTTTAATAATTTATATTTATTGAGACAAATAAACTATTCCTGTGATTCTGTTGAAAATAGCTGCGTTTTGAGAAACTTCTAGATATAAATCTTCTCCAAAAAGCGTACTTATTTGATTTTTAACTAATTCGGTTAGCTCTAATAATTCTTCTTCAGAAAGATCTGAGGTTAACATTTTGTATTTATTATATAATATTTGAGTTAATTCAGGACCAAAATCTGGGTTAAAATTGCTAAAAGTGTTAGTTAAAAGTGTAATATCTTCATTAGCAAAAACAACAAGTTGTTCATTCGGATTATTCTTGATAATCTGTCTATCAACAATATTTTGAGCGTTAACTGAAATGCTTAAAGTTACAAATAATAGGGGTAGAAAAATTTTTTTCATTATAGTCTATTTAGTTTCGATCAAGTCTAAACGTTTTTACTTTATATTTAAAAAAGTTTGTTTAAATTATAAAAAGCAGTTGTTTTTTTTGAACGATTTTGTTGTTTATATTGATGATTGAGAAATTCTAAATTGGATTTTAATTAGAAGATATAAAAAAGATTTATTCTTGTGCTAAATATGCTAAGCCTGTAATTCTATAAAATAAATCTTGGTTTTGAGATACTTCGATGTATAAATCATCTCCTAAAACAATTTTTGTTCTTTCTTTTATTGAATTTGTCAGGTCAGTTAATTCCTTTTCTGTTAGATCTTTACTTAATGCAGTGTATTTAATTTCGAATAAATTATACAAAGCTTTAACCTGTTTGTCTGTAATTTGATTGAAATTTTCTGACAATAATTTAATGTCTTCCATACAAAACTCTGCAACTTGATCAGGTGAACTCTTGATTGTAGCTCTGTCAATTGTGCTTTGTGCATTCATTGAAATGCAACAAGTAACAAATAAAAATGTTAATATAGTTTTTCTCATGACTTAAATCATTTTGATATGTTCAAAACTAAACAATTTCTTGAAATAAAAAAATATTTTAACTATTATTATTTGTTGAAAATTTAATTTTTATTTGATTCTTTTGTTTTCTTTATTCGTTAAAGTGTATTGTTTTGTTATTCTTTTATAAAAAGAGCTGTAATTGTGATTATTTATAAATATAAAAAAAGTGAACCTAAGTCCACTTTTGAAGTTTTATTTTAGAACAACTGTTTTACTGTCTCCGTCAACTTCCACTGAAGTTAATCCATGTTTTGCTAAGTTTTTCATTGAAGCGTCCCATTTTTTGCCACTTAAACCAGCTTCTAGTTTTAATTGACCTAAATCAAAACGATTTTCATTTTTTTCTAGAATTCCAACAATAATTTTTTCTTCTGCTGATAACTCAAATGTAGGAACAGGTTTTTCTGGTCGCATTTGAGGGAAGAATAAAACTTCTTGTATTGAAGGATTGTTTGTTAAGAACATTATTAAACGATCCATTCCAATTCCTAAACCTGAAGTTGGAGGCATTCCATATTCTAAAGCTCTTAAAAAATCTTGGTCAATAAACATAGCTTCATCATCACCACGTTCAGAAAGTGCCATCTGTGATTCGAAACGTTCACGTTGGTCAATTGGATCATTTAATTCAGAATATGCATTAGCAATTTCTTTACCGCAAACCATTAATTCAAAACGTTCTGTCAATTCAGGATTGTCTCTA
Source organism: Paenimyroides tangerinum (assembly GCF_003865405.1). GTDB lineage: Bacteria > Bacteroidota > Bacteroidia > Flavobacteriales > Flavobacteriaceae > Flavobacterium > Flavobacterium tangerinum. The sequence continues at coordinate 43,552 of NZ_RQVQ01000002.1, read as the reverse complement.
TGAACTTTAGTTAAAGGCGACATGTCTTTAGGATAATCTGTGATGAATGTTGGTTGAATGAAATTTCCTTCACACTTTTCGCCAAAAATTTCGTCGATTAATTTTCCTTTACCCATAGTTTCATTCACATCAATTCCCATAGCTTTTGCCGCTTCGAAAATTTCTTGTTCGGTTTTACCTGTAATGTCAAAACCTGTGAATTTTATAATGGCATCTGTCATTGTTACACGAGCGTATGGTGCTTTGAAGTTTACATTGTGTTCTCCAAAAGTAGCTTCTGTAGTTCCGTTTACTTGTAAAGCACAGTATTCTAATAAGTTTTCTGTAAATTCCATCATCCAGTTGTAGTCTTTGTAAGCTACATAAATTTCCATTGCTGTAAATTCTGGATTGTGCGTGCGATCCATTCCTTCGTTACGGAAGTTTTTAGAGAATTCATAAACTCCGTCAAATCCACCAACAATTAAACGCTTTAAATATAATTCGTTAGCAATTCTCATATATAAAGGAATGTCTAATGAATTGTGGTGTGTGATAAATGGACGAGCCGCAGCCCCACCAGGAATTGATTGTAAAACCGGAGTTTCAACTTCTATATAACCTGCGCGGTTAAAGAAATCACGCATTGCTGTAAAAAGTTTGGTTCTTTTTACGAATACATCTTTAACCTGTGGATTTACAACTAAATCTACGTAACGCATGCGGTAACGTAATTCAGGGTCAGTAAAAGCATCAAAAACGTTTCCTTCTTCATCAACTTTTGGAAGAGGAAGTGGGCGTAATGTTTTACTTAATAAAGTAACATTTGAAACACGAATACATTTAGCTCCGACTTGTGTTGTGAATAATTCTCCTTCAATTCCAATAAAATCACCTAAATCGATTAATTTTTTGAAAACTTGATTATATAATGTTTTGTCTTCATCTGGACAAATTACATCTCTGTTTAAATATAATTGAATACGTCCTTCTGAATCTTGCAACTCAGCAAAAGAGGCCTTTCCTTGGTCACGTACACTCATTAAACGTCCTGCAACAATTACCTTCTTACCTTCTTCAAAAGTTTCCTTGACTTGCTTCGAAGTATGATTTACTGGAAACAAATTTGCTGGATATGGATCGATTCCAAGCTCTCTTAGCTTGCTCAATTTCTCTCTTCTGATGATTTCTTGTTCTGAAAGTTGCATGATTTTTTAATATAAATTTATTTAACATGCAAAGATAGGATTTATTTTATAATTGTAATTGTTTAAAAACTGCTTTTCAAAGGTTTTTATTGTAATTTTGTTTTTAAAAAATATATTTAAAATGAGTTTATGGCGTGTTTTATTAGCAATTATTTTTCCTCCTTTGTCAGTTTTGGATAAAGGTTGTGGTTCTATAGTAATTGTTTTTTTGTTGACACTTGCAGGATGGATTCCAGGAGTAATAGCGGCATTGGTTATTTTAAATAATCCTAAATATAATTGATTTTCTGAATATCATGAATAAAAAAATAATAATAAAAGAATTAGGTTTAAAGGATTATAAAGAGACTTGGGAATATCAAGAAGAGTTGTTTCAAAGTATTCTTTCTATAAAGTCCGAAAACAGAAAACTAAATCAGGAGGTTGAAACCCCAAATTATTTACTTTATGTTGAGCATTCTCATGTATATACATTAGGGAAAAGTGGAGATATGTCTAATATGCTTTTGTCTGAAAGTCAGTTGGCGGAAAAAGGAGCTGCTTTTTATAAGATTAATCGTGGTGGAGATATCACGTATCACGGGCCGGGACAAGTGGTTGGTTATCCGATTTTAGATTTGGAGAATTTCTTTACCGATATTCATAAATATTTAAGATTCTTAGAGGAAGCAGTGATTTTAACTCTCGCAGAATACGGAGTTGTCGCAACTCGTAGCCAAGGAGAAACTGGGGTTTGGATTGATGTTGGAACTCCGTTTGCTCGTAAAATTTGTGCAATGGGTGTTCGTGCTTCTCGTTGGGTTACGATGCACGGTTTCGCATTAAATGTAAATTCAGATTTAGGTTATTTTGATCATATTATTCCTTGCGGAATTCGAGGTAAAGCTGTTGCTTCATTGAATAATGAATTAGGTGTGAAGTTTGTAGATGAACAAGATGTGAAAGAGAAAATTACGAAGCATTTAGTTGATTTGTTTCAAATGCAATTAATGTAGTATATTATAAAGGAGTTGCTTTTTGGTAACTCTTTTTTTATAAATCTAATTTCAATTGTTCAGGTAAAAGTCTAAACGACATTCGATGGTATTTACAAGGGCCGTACTCAAGAATTGCCTTTCTGTGTTCTTTGGTTGGGTAGCCTTTGTTTTGTTTCCAGTTGTACATAGGAAATTCTTCGTGAATCAAATCCATGTATTCATCACGTTTTGTTTTTGCAATAATCGAAGCAGCTGCGATACTTAAATATTTGGCGTCGCCTTTGATAATACATTCATATGGAATTTCTTTATAAGGTTTAAAACGATTTCCATCAACAATTATAAATTCAGGTTCTATTTCTAATTTAGCAATTGATTCTTGCATTGCTTTGATTGACGCATTAAGAATGTTGATTTCGTCTATTTCTTTTTCAAAAATATGCGAAAAAGCATAAAAGGTTGTTTCTGTTTCAATGATTTTTTTAAGAATAGTTCTGTTTTTTGAGCTTAATTGTTTAGAATCGTTAACATTTTGGAGTAAAGTGTGGTCTTTTATTATAACAGCTGCGGCGGTCACAGGACCAGCTAAACAGCCTCTTCCGGCTTCATCTGTTCCGGCTTCAAAAGAAAAATCTGATTTTTTTAATTCCAACATTGTTAAAAATTTTTTACAAATATAAACAATGTAATTTTTTTTTATAACTTTGGTAACTGTCTAAATACTAAAAAATAAATCTAACAAAATAAAATCTATACAATGAAATGTAAATTATCAAAATTATTTTTCTTGGCTTTAATTGGGGCTATTTCTATGAAAGGATATTCTCAAACAGATGAAGAGAGAATAAATATAGCCAAAGGTTATGATTTGAAAAAATTAGAACAAATGGCTGTGAAATTTAGAGCGAATCAAGAGGAAAGTTATGCTAAAGGTTTAGTGCTTGCTAAAGAAAGGGGGTTGCCTATTGATGGAGTTACACCTGAGGGAGCTTTTTTTTCGTTAAAAGGTGTTGATTCGGAAACGGGTGAGTTAGTATATTTTCAAACTTATAATAACTCAACGACTGAGAGTTCTGTTCAAACTGCTAGAGCTCAGCATTTGTATAATGGTGGGTCTTTAGGAATTGATATTCAAGGTCAAAATATGAATTTAGGTATTTGGGATGGAGGTCAGCCTCAAGCAAATCATCCAAATTTAGGGGTTTCTAGAACTCTAAATAAAGATAATCAATTAAATGTGCCTGGTAGTGTTGAATTTCAACAAGAAGGTAGAGATCATGCTACCCATGTTGGTGGTACAATGATTGGTAATGGTCCGGTTGTAGCTGCTAGAGGGATTGCTTTTGATGGAAGATTATGGTCTAATACTTGGCAATACGATCATACAGAGATGGCTGAACAGGCTGCTCAAGGTTTATTAGTTTCGAATCATTCTTATGGTATTGGTAATACTTCTTATATGAATCAAGTAGGTATTTATGGTAGATATAATAGTGAGGCAAATGCAGTTGATGATATTCTTTTTGATGCGGAAAAATATCAAGCGGTTTATGCAGCTGGAAATGATAGAACTCAAATTTCTGGAGCCCCAAGTAACTCACCGTTAAATCCTACTAAATTAGGATTTGATCAGATGGTGAATGAAACGGCATCCAAAAATGCTGTGGTTGTTGGTGCTATTAATGGTTTTACAAACTATACAAGTCCAACAGCTGTCGTGATGACAAGTTTTAGTCAATGGGGACCTACGGATGATTTTCGTGTGAAACCGGATATTGTAGCAAAAGGATTTGGGGTTTATTCTTCTAATTTTCCAACAGCTGGTTCTTCTGGTAGTTATGATTCTTATCCAGGTACTTCTATGGCTGCACCTTCTGTAACGGCTGTTTTTGCATTATGGCAACAGTATTCTAGAGTTTTATGGCCTTTTGGTTTGAGTGGTTTGGATTTTGCGGATAGATATTTTAGATCTGCAACAATTAGGGCTCTGATGGCTCATACCGCTAGTAATGCTAGGTATTCTACGGATACTTATACTGTTGGTGGGCCTAATGCTAGGTTTGGATGGGGTGTTATTAATGCTGAAGGAGGTGCTAAAGTGATGAAGGCGGCTAAAGATGGAAATGCTGTTTTGAAAGAGCTGACTTTGGTAAGTGGTCAAGTTTATGAGTTGCATGTTGTTTTGGATGGTTCTGAAGCTTTGACTGCAACAATGGCTTGGACTGATAAACCTGGGAATATAGTTTCTGCAACTGATTCTACAACGCCTGTTCTTGTTAATGATTTAGATTTGAGAATCATTCGTCCTTCTGGAGGGGATCCCTTAATGCCTTGGAGTTTAAGTAAAACGAGTATGATTAATCCTGCTCCAGTTCGAGATGTTGATAATAATGTAGATAATATTGAGAAGATAGATTATACTGTGCCGCTTTTTGATGGAGCTCCTGCTGGTGTTTATAAAGTTTTCGTGACTCATAAAGGAAATGCTTTAGACTCGGGTAGTCAAAAATTCTCATTAATAGTTTCGGGCGGTGTTGTTGATTTTTATGAGCCAAATGTATCTTCTGATGATTTTAAAATTGAAAGTTTAAATGTGTATCCAAATCCTGTGACAGATATTTTAAATGTTTCTGCGGATTTTTCAGTGATTGAAAATGCAGCTGTTTCTTTGTTTGATATGTTAGGAAAGAAAGTTTATAGTGATGATTCTTTGTTTGCATTTTCGGGAGATGCAACAATAAATGTTTCTGGTTTGAATTCAGGAGTTTATTTATTGCAAATTTCAAAAAATGGCAAAATTGATACTAGAAAAATAGTAATAAAGTAATTTTTTTTTTCTTTGTTAAAGACTGTCGTAAATGGCGGTCTTTTTTTTTGAATTTTACTTTATAAAAAAGTGTATTTTCTGTGTTAAAAATTTGTTATCTTATAAAAATATGTTAGTTTTGTTGAATAACTAATTCAAAATAATTTTATATGAAGTCAAAGTTTACTTGGATTTTGTTACTGTTATCAGTTTTGACTTTTCAGTTTTCGTTTGCGCAAACTAAAGTGGTTACAGGTACAGTAACATCAAAAGACTATGGAGATCCTATTCAAGGAGCTACCGTTTTGGTAGAGGGAACAACGCGTGGTGTTGATACGGATGAGAATGGGAAGTATTCTATTAATGCTGCGCAAGGTGAGAAGCTGGTTGTGCGATTATTAGGTCTTAAAACACAGAAAGCAACTGTTGGTGTATCTAATGTGTTAAATTTTTCAATGATTATTGAAGACGATTTAGTGTTGGATGAGATTGTGGTTGATGCTTATAGAACAGTTTCAAAACCAAAATCTGCTGTTGCTGCTTCAACGGTTACTGCAAAGACAATTGAGGGAAGACCTAATGCTTCATTTGTACAGACATTGCAGTCTCAAGTGCCTGGTTTAGAAATTAGTACAGGTTCAGGACAGCCAGGTTCTAGTAATACTTCGGTATTGTTAAGAGGGGCTGGTTCTATTAATGGTAATACAGAGCCATTGTTTGTTATTGATGGGGTGCCTATGGGTAATTCTAGTTTTAGAAGTATTAATCCAAATGATATTGAAAGTATCACTGTGTTGAAAGATGCTGGAGCAACTTCAATTTATGGAAATCGTGGTGCAAATGGTGTTATTGTAGTGACAACCAAAGGAGCTTCATTTGAGTCTGATTTGCAGATTAAATACGTTGGGACTACCAGTGTTAGTAGATTACAGAAAAACAATTATGATTTGATGGGTGGTAAGGAATTAATGGATTTTGAAATGGCTAATGGCTTTAATAACTATTCTGCTTCATTACAAAAAACTGCTGCTGAAACAAATTGGTTGGATGTGTTTTTTAGAACTGCAATCACTCAAAATCATACATTATCTTTTACTAGGGGGTCTAAAAATTTAGCTTCTTTTACTTCTATTGGTTATACGGATCAAGAAGGTATTTTGATTAATACCGATTTAAAACGTTTTAACTTTAGAAATAATTTAAATGGAAAAAGTAATGATGGACGTCTAACTTACGGAACAAATATTACTGCAAACTATTCAAAATCTAGAATTGCACAAGGTTTAGGTACTGGTTCTGTAAATAATAATTATGTTGTTGGTGCTTTACAAGGTGCACCTTATATTAACCCTGATTCTTATAATGGCTCTCATCAGTCTATTTGGAACCAATTAACTAGTAGTTCTTTTGTTTCAGGAAGTATTTTGAAAGCGTCTCCTTTGTTATTAATGGACAAAGCTAAGTGGTTTGATTTTAATCAAGAAGAGTTAAAAATGATCGCTCAAGGTAATGTTAATTATAAGTTAACTGATGATTTATCTGTTGGTACATCATTAGGTGTAGATTATACACATATTACGCAAAATGGATACGACTCTCCATATTCATTCAATTCTTGGTTTTTTAGTCCTGATAGAAATGATGAATCTATTTTTGTTGGTTCAGCTTCTCAAATTAATCAAAGGGTTGTGTCTTTCAATTCTTTAACTAATATGAAATGGGCTAAGACTTTTAACGATGTTCATGAAGTTAAGGCAGGTGTTTTTATGGAGTATTTAAAAGCACACTTTAAATCGTCTAGTTTAGCACAAGAGGGATTAGATAGATATTTTTCTTCACCAAATTCTGGTGCAGGATGGATTTCTGATACTGATGCTAATGATTATTACGTTCCAAGTGTTGGTATGTCAGTTGCTAATGCAGGATTGTTTTCGTATTTTGCTAATGCTTCATATGATTATGATACAAGGTATGGTGTAGAGGCTACAGTTAGACGTGATGCTTCTTTCCGCTTTGCGAACTCTAATCGTTGGGGAACTTTCTATTCAGTTTCTGCACGTTGGAATATTAGCAACGAAGAGTTTATGCAAGAATCTGTATTCGATGATTTAAAATTAAGAGGTTCTTATGGTACTGCAGGTAATCAAGATATTACAGGATCTGGTCTTTTTGGAGGAGCCTCTTTGTTTAGGGATTTATACAGTGTAGGTGGAGGTTATAATAACAATCCGTCTTTAGTGATTTCTAATATTGCAAATCCTAATTTAAAATGGGAAACTGTAGAACAAGCAAATATTGGTCTGGATTTTGGAATTTGGCAAAGTAGATTAAGAGGAACTTTGGATGTTTACCAAAAAACAACTAAAGATTTATATCAATCTCAACCAATTTCTGCTATTTATGGGACTTCATCTATTTTTGCTAATGTTGGTTCGATGAGAAATAGAGGTATTGAATTATTACTTGCTGCTGACGTTGTAAGAAATGATAATTTCAAATTTACTATTAATGTTAATGGATCATACAATAAAAATGAGATCGTTAAATTACCGAATTCTGATGGAATTATTTGGAATGGTGGAGGAAATATCATGAGAGAAGGTGATATGTTAGGTCAATATTATATGGTTGAATATGCAGGGGTTAATCCTGCTAATGGAAACTTATGGTTCTATGATAAAGATGGTAACATGACTGAGACTCCTACAGATGAGGATAGAAAGTTTACTGGAAAGTCTGCGTATCCACTTTATCAAGGTGGTTTTGGTTTCGATGCTGATTATAAAGGTTTCTTCCTGTCTACACAGTTTTCTTTTGTACAAAACATGTGGAGAGTTGATAATGATTATCGAGATTTCTTAACTACTGCTGATATTGGTACTTTTAATAAGTCTCGTGAATTACATGATTCTTGGACACCAACCAATACTGATGCAAAATATCCATCACTAAATAATACGAATGAGTTTTATCAAACAATTTCTGACAGAAGTTTACGTGACGCCTCTTATGTACGTCTTAGATATATTACTTTAGGATATAATTTTACAGCAAAAAATTTAGCACCTTTAAAATTATCAGGATTGAGAATTTATGCTCAAGCAGAGAACTTAATTACATGGACAAAGTGGAAAGGGTTTGATGCAGAGAGTAATAGAGGAAGTGATTTTGCTCAATATCCAACACCTAAAACAGTTTCATTCGGTGTAGAAGTTCAATTCTAAAAATATAAAAAAATGAGAAAAAAAGGTATATTATTATTAATTGCTTTAGCAGGATTATTTAGTTCTTGTAATGATGCAATTGATATTACGCAACCTGGTGAGATAAGTAATCCTTACGAGGTTTTTAGAAACGCTGATGATATAAAACGTGGAATTAGTGGGATTTATATTTCACTTCCTGGAGAATCAGAAATTGGTTTTACTTCTATTTTTACAGATGAAGTTGCTATTGGAAGAGATAATGGTGGTCAAGGTTTGATTTCTGGTGAGTATGGTTTCTTTATGCAACCTGGAACTAGTTTTGCCAATTCAACTTGGGCTTCTTATTATTCTGTAATTAATAGAGTAAATAGGCTTATTAATATTACTGATAAATTATACTCAGAAGCTACATTGGCAGCTGAGCGTACTAAGTTAATTAATAATAAAGCTGAATTACTTGGTTTACGTGCTTATGCTAACTTAAAGTTGTTTGCATATTATACACCTGATTATACCAATCCTTCAGGTTTGTCTATTATGAAAGTTGATTTTGTACCTGAAGAAGGACGTTTGGATGAACATATTGGTAGATCTACTGTTGCACAAATTACGAAATTTATAGTTGATGATATTGATGAAGCTTTAACCATAAGACCTGATGGCTGGGTTAATGAAAATAATAATTATATCACTGATCAAGTATTAAATGCTTTTAAAGTGAAATTGTATGCAATGACAGAAAACTATACTGAATTAATTCCATTAGCCCAAAGTGTTTTGAGTAACTATAGGTTTGCTACTGGACCTGAGTATGTTGCTATGTTTTCATTCAATCCAGCTGAACCTAGTAGTGAAATTATATGGAAATTATCTCGACCATTAGGAAGTGGAGGTAATGTTGCTGAAAACTGGTATTCTTCATCAGTTGACGTTGATGGTTCATTCTTCTACGAGATGGGACGTTCTCTGTACAATGAATTAGATAAATTAGATCCAGCTGTAACTGGTGAAGCTTTTGGAGCTACACGTGTTGATGTTCGTTATTCTGTAAATTTACAAGCGACTTCTGAAGTTGATGTTGATTATGCTTCTTTACCACAATTCGAGTATGTTGATAAGGACTTGCTTTTAATTGGTAAGTTTGAAGGAAAGCAAGGTGCCTTTCCTGCTGCATTAAAAAATGATATACCAATTATTCGTTATGCAGATATCGCACTTTTATTAGCTGAAGCTAGAGCTGCTCAAGGACAAATTGCGATGACTTCTACAGATCCAATGGTGATTTTAGATAATTATTCAACTGTTGGGAATATTATTGCAAATCTACGTCTTAATCGTTCTATTCCAGCTTTATCTTTTTCGATGCCTGTCCTAACAGATGCGACTAGTGCATGGAAAGCTATTTTAGATGAAAGAAGAGTTGAATTTGCTTTTGAAGGACATCGTTATTTAGATATGAAACGTATTGGTATGAAGGCAGGGTCTCCTGGTTTCCAAAGATATGCTAAGGATGCTATTGTAAACGGTACAGGTGCTGGTTTGCCAGCTAATAGTTATAAATTAACTTTGCCAATCCCTAATAGTGAATTAAATGCAAACCCTATAATTAGAGGACAACAAAATCCTGGTTATAATAACTAGTTTTTTAATAAATTAAAAAGGACGTCATTTGACGTCCTTTTTTTGTTTTTATAAACCAATGAAATTATTCGAAAAAAAATCTAACTTTGCTAAAAATCTTTTTTATGCGCAATTTAGCTCTGTTATGTTTTTTTGTTTTCTCTTTACAAGCTAGTGCTCAAGTAAAGAGAACAGACAAATTAAAAACAAAAGACGAGAAGAATATCAAGATTGATAATACCAAAGTAAATCAGCCTGTAAATAATTCATCAAATTCTAATGCTACAACTATAGGTTCTACTAATTCAACAAGTAAAACCAAATCTGCTAATGATTCCATTGCTCCAATTGATTGGTATAAAATCATTTCATACGATAACAAGATTACTGCGGTTGATACAGCTCTAACAATTAAAAAGTTTCAACAACTAAATTTTCTAGGACGTGATATGTTTGGATTGCAATCGTTATCTAACGATGGTCAAACCTATAATATTTTGGATTATTCTTTAGTAAAGAATAGTCTGATTCCAAGTTTTGGTTTCAGCTCTAAACAATGGAACTATTATCAAATTGAAGATATTAATTACTATAAAGTACCAACCCCATTTACTGAACTTGCTTATCGTTCTGTGGTTAAACAAGGACAAAATTTGAACTCACTTTTTACGACTAACTTTAACGAGCGTACAAATGTTTTCATTGGTTATCGTGCTTTGCGTTCGCTTGGTGCTTATATGAATGAGCTTAATTCTATAGGTAATTTTAAATTTGGTGGTTCTTATAATACGAAAAACGAAGAATATTTTCTTCAAACAAATTTCGTTTTTCAAGACATCATGAATCAAGAAAATGGTGGAATCACCGATATCGATTTGTTTGAATCTAGCGATGCGCCATATAATAATCGCGAGCGTTTAAATGTTTATTCTCGAAATGCAAATTCAATGTTTAAAGGAACTCGTGCTTTTTTAAATCATAAGTACAAATTCAATAATTCTACAGAAAATGAGATTTGGTTAAAGCATAAATTTTATTATCAATATCAATCAAACGAGTTTTCTCAAGCAGATTTATCTACTTTCGATTCTGACATTCGTTATTTCGGAAATTCATATTCAAATTCAGTCAGAGATAAAGTTCGTTTCAAGAATTTCTATAATCAATTAGCTCTTGCATATAGCTCTGCAACTTTGGGGGAATTGTCTTTCATGGCCGAAGTTTCTAATTTTGATTATTATTATAATTCTATTGTTGTAAAACAAAATTCTGAAATCGTACCAGCTTCTTTAAAATATGATTTGGTTACTTTGGGAGGTTCTTACGCAATCAATAAAGAGCAATTTAGTTTCAATGCTGAAGCTCGCCAATCTATTTCCGAAATTGCTACTACTGAATTGAAAGCTGATGTTATTTATAGTTTAAATGAGAAATATGCCATCAAAGCAAATTATCATTTTTTAAATAAGATTCCTGAAATGACGCAGCAAATGTTTCAAAGTACTTACATCAATTACAATTGGATTAATAATTTTTCTAACGAAAAAATACAATCTGTAACAGCAGAACTTGAAAATCCTTATGTTAATCTTTCTGGTAATTTCCAGTTGATTCATGATAAGATTTATTTTTCAAATGAAGATACCCAATTTGATGCTTACGGAAATGCCGAACAACTATTGGTTTCACCTAAGCAATACGCAAAACCGATTTCGTATTTCAATATTAAGGCACAGCGCGAATTCAAATTCGGGAAATTTGCTTTAGATAATACCTTAATGTTTCAGCAAGTTGCTCAGGACGAGAATATCGTAAATGTTCCGAATTTTATCACTAGAAATACCATTTATTATTCAGATAAAGTTTTTAAAAACGCATTGTTTTTACAAACTGGAATTGTTTTTAAATACCATACAAAATATTACGCCAACGAATACAATCCAATCCTTGGAGATTATTTTGTTCAAGACACGCGAAAAATTGGAGGTTTCCCAACCTTCGATTTCTTTGTAAATGCTAAAATCAAAACCGCGCGTATTTATCTAAATCTAGAACATTTCAACTCGGGTATTACAGGTCATAACTATTTTGCAACACCAACGCGTCCGTTTACCGATATGCGTTTGCGTTTTGGAATCGTTTGGGATTTCTTCTGGTAGGGCGTTCCCTTTCAGGTCGGGCTTTCCATTACAAGTCCTCGCAAATAAATTTGCTGTGGGCTTTTCATTGCAATCCCTAACGCAAGTTTAGTTTAATATTAACATTCACCTTTTCAATTAAAAAAAAGCATTGTTATCTTTGCATAAAATAAAATTAAGATGAAAATCGCAAAAAATATATTAGAAACGATTGGTAATACTCCAATGGTTCAATTAAATCACATTACAAAAGATATTCCTGCAACCGTATTAGCAAAGGTTGAATATTTCAATCCAGGTCATTCATGTAAAGACCGTATGGCTCTTAAAATGGTGGAAGATGCAGAAGCAGACGGACGTTTAGTTCCTGGTGGAACAATCATTGAAGGAACTTCTGGAAATACCGGAATGGGATTAGCTTTAGCAGCTGTTGTTAAAGGATACAAATTAATTTGTGTAATCACAGACAAACAGTCTAAAGAAAAAATGGATATCCTTCGTGCTGTTGGAGCAAAGGTTGTCGTTTGTCCTACAGATGTTGAACCAACCGATCCACGTTCATACTATTCAGTTTCGAAACGTTTAGCTGAAGAAACGCCAAACGGATGGTACGTTAACCAATACGATAATCCATCGAATGCACAAGCAAACTACGAACAAACCGGTCCTGAAATTTGGGAGCAAACAGAAGGTAAAATCACGCACTTCATTGTTGGTGTTGGTACAGGTGGAACGATTTCTGGAGTTGGAAAATACTTAAAAGAGAAAAATCCAAATATTAAAATTTGGGGAGTTGATACCTACGGTTCTGTATTCAAAAAATATAAAGAAACGGGAATCTTTGACGAGAACGAAGTGTATTCTTACGTAACTGAAGGAATCGGAGAAGATATTTTACCAGAGAACGTAAACTTTGATGTAATCGACGGTTTCACTAAAGTAACAGATAAAGATGCGGCTGTTTACTGCCGTAAATTAGCTTTAGAAGAAGGTTTATTTGTTGGAATGTCTTCAGGTTCGGCAATCAAAGGATTATTGCAATTAAAAGACGAATTAGGACCAGATGATATTGTGGTTGTTTTGTTCCACGATTCAGGTTCTCGTTACATCGGTAAAATCTTTAACGACGATTGGATGCGTGAAAAAGGTTATATCACAAATGAAGTTTCGACTGCGGTTGATTTAATTCAAAATCACATTAAAAAACCATTAGCAATCGTTCGTACAGAAGAATTGGTTTCACATGCTATCGAAAGAATGCGTAATTTAAAAATCTCTCAACTTCCAGTAATTGATATCAACGGATTTGCAGGTTCATTAAACGAATCGGATTTATTCAATGCATACTTAGCTGATGCTAATATTATTGAAAAACCAATTCGTGAAATCATGGGAGCTGCTTATCCAATTGTTAAAGCAAACGCTTCAATCGAAGAAGTTTCTAAATTAATCACTAAAGAAAACCAAGCGGTTTTGGTTGAATTAGAAAATGGTAAACACCATATCATTACAAAATACGATATCATTAACGCTATCAAATAACAAAAAAGGCAATCTGTAAAGATTGCCTTTTTTGTTTTATCTATTTCTAAAAAATATTCTTGGTGTTTTTACTAAAAGAAAGCAATGACTTGGATAAAAGATAGCAATGGTTTTAGTTAAAGATAGCAATGATTTTAGTAAAAGATAGCAATCTTTTTAAAACCCTGTATTTCCTAACAAAACACCCGATACATTCCAAAAGCTAAAACTGCCGCCTTCGGGTTTTCCTTTTGGTATTTTAATCGTGATCTTATGTGTTCCAGGTTTTAAATCTCCTAACGCAATCATATTCGGATTTGTTAATGTTCCCGGACACCAATTGGCTCTTGAATAATCTGATGAGGATAAGCCGTTATCAAAATTTCCTGAAACTGGATTGTATTCGCGATACGAACCGCAATCTTGTTTCCACGGAATAAAATTATGAACCACTGCATCGTCTAATAAAATGGTGTTTGTTTTCGGAACAAATTCATCGCCATTTTCCCATCCACCGTGACCTGTGGTAATGTAGCGCAACATCGCATTTTTAACTTCTTTATCTAAAGTAAAAGTCACTTCCAAGCCTTTTTCTGAATCAAACAACGAGCCGTATTCTTGTCCGCCCATTTCTAATAAATTGGTTGTATTGAAAAGTGGTTCGGAATAATTGAAATTGAAAAACTTTTTCTCGTCTTTATGAATCGTAATGTTTAACGAAACTTCGTGTCCACCTTTGTCATAATTCCCAATAAAAACACCAACATAAATGTCTTTGCCCGAAAGCTGTTGATACAACTCTGAAATATCTTGTCGATAAAAAACACTTTCTTGCCACGTTTTGTCTTTTAGCTGAAGTCCGTTGAAATAACCAACACCAAACGGAGTGAAAAAACGCATCAACTCAACCGTTGGTAAATAGTTTTTGGTTTGGATAACACCTTGATATTTTTTACCATTTCCGTTTTCGTAAATCGGCAACGTATTTATTCCTTTCGTTAAACCAGTAAAAAAAGATTGTTCTTTTGAGGTTGGAATGATAAACACACTTCCGGTTCTGTCATACGCATCACCGTTAGATTTTTCTTCTAAATCAACAAAAACTTGGTCGGTTTTTCCAATCTTCGGGAATTTGATTTTTCTGATAATAACCGTTCCGTTTCCAAACTTTAAAATACTATCGTTTGATTTGTTGTTTTCATTAAAACTGATAACCTCGTTTTTGAAAATCGGTAAAGTAGTAAATCTGCTTTTCCAAATATAATCTTGATAAGCTAATGCATCAGCGTAAGTAGCTTTTGAATTTGCACTTAATTCTTTGTTGTCTAATTTGGCAATTTTGATAATTTCTTTGGCTTTGGTGCTGTAAGTATTGTTTCGATTAATTTCTAAAACCAATCCTAAATCTTGTCCCAAAATACTTGGGCCGCCTTTAAACGGAACATCGTTTGTGTACCAAATTTCAATGTTATTTGAATTAATTGTTGTTTTTGCTTTTTTACATTTATAGCCCAAAATTTCTTTGGTTTCATTCGTAAGTTCAAACTTCGCATTTTTAATCGAAGTTGAATCGTTGGTAATGATAAAATTATTATCACTAACTTCCGCTTGAGAAGTCACGATTTTATTATTGTAATTGATAAACTTTTTTTCTTTCGGAAACGATTGTAGTTTTTTATCAAAAACCACTTTTTTAGTTATCAATCCTTGTTGCTGATTTCCGATAAACAAAATCACATCGTCGTTTGTGATATTTCCGTTCGAATAATTGTTGTAAGTAACCTGAATGCCTTTTTGCGCAAAGCTTGTAAATGAAATAAGTAATAAAGCGTAAAGAAATCTCATTATGTTGTTTTTTTACAAATATAGATAAATTGATTTAACGAGTTGTATTTCGGGAATTTATAATTAACTTTAAGAAAACGAATCGTTATGAAAGAAGATTTTTTACATTTTGTTTGGCGCAACAAACAGTTCGATGTTACGAATTTGATTTCTGAGCAACATCAGAAAATCGAAATTGTTCGTTTTGGTGATTATGTTCAAATGGCTGGTCCTGATTTTTTTAATGCGCAACTATATATAGATAATCAGCTTTGGGCAGGAAATGTAGAAATGCATTTAAAAGCTTCAGATTGGTATGCGCATCAACACGAAATCGATTCTAATTATGATAACGTGATTTTACACGTAGTTTGGGATTATGATATTGATGTTTTTCGAAAAGATGGTTCGGTACTACCGGTTTTGAATCTTTCGAAATATATAAATGAAGTTTTGATAAAGAATTATTTCAATTTACGAACTTCTAAAAATTGGTTGTATTGCGAAAATCAGTTGAATGGGATTGATGATTTCACTTGGTTTCAATGGAAAGAAAAGTTATTGATAGACCGATTGGAGATTAAATCCAAACCCATTGAAAAGCTTTTAAAAGAAACCCAAAACAATTGGGAAGAAGTTTTGTTTGTTTTATTAACTAAAAATTTTGGTTTAAATATTAACGGTTCTGCTTTTGAACAAACTGCAAAATCAATTTCTTATAAAGTGATTTCTAAGGAACGATTCAGTGCTTTTAATTTGGAAGCCCTTTTCTTTGGAGTTTCTGGTTTGTTGCAAATTCCGAAACAAGATAATTATTTCAAAGAAATACTAAACGAATTTTCTTATTTAAAAGAAAAGCACCAGTTAAAGAGTTCTATATCAGAACCGATTCATTTTTTTAAGTTACGACCTGATAATTTTCCTATGATTCGATTCTCACAATTGGCAAATCTTTTACATCAAAAAGAACATTTATTTTCTGATTTGATTCAACAAGAATTATCGATTGCAACTATTTATAAATATTTCTCAATTTCAGTTTCTGATTATTGGAAAACACATTATGTTTTTGATAAAGAAAGTAAATTTACAACTAAAAAATTGACTACTTCCTTTATTGATTTGTTATTGTTAAATACGATTTTGCCATTGCGTTTCGTGTATTTAAAGAGTTTAGGTAAATCTGATTTTGATGATGTTTTGGAAATGTATCGAAATCTCAATCCTGAAAAAAATTCAATTATTGATAAATTTAAAGATTTAAATATTTCAGTTGAAAATGCTTTTGATTCGCAAACCTTGATTCATTTAAAGAAAAATTTTTGTGACGAAAAAAAATGTTTACAATGTGCGATAGGTGTGAAATTACTTCGAAATAATGTTTAAATTTGAATCTATGAAGATTATTCAAAATACACGACATTATTTCGAAAAAAACGGTTACGAAGTTTGCGCTCGTTTCGCCGAAAAACTTGGTATTCGAGTTAGTCGTGTGCGTTTTTTCTTTGTTTATATGTCTTTTTTTACCTTAGGAATTTGGTTCTCTATCTATTTGACTTTGGCGTTCTTGCTGAAGATTAAAGATATGATTTACACCAAACGCAGTTCTGTTTTCGATTTGTAAATTCTTTTTTCTTAAATCAATTTTTTTTATTACATTGGTATTATGAAAGTTATGATTTATGAAGTGGAAGATTTTAAATCGAATGCGAATGTTTACGTCATCACAACGTAAAGGAATTTTTGTGTTACTTTTTTTAATCATCCTGATTCAGGTTGCTTTTTATTATTATCGAAATACGCCAACAGATTTTAAAGATTTTCAAATTGATGAAGCTTCAATAGCTTTTTATCAAAAAGAAATTGATAGTTTAAAACAGCTAAAATCTAAACGGACCATTTATCCGTTTAATCCCAATTTCATTGATGACCATAAAGGTTATTTTCTTAAAATGAAAGTAGAGGAAATTGATAAATTATTAGCTTTTCGAAAATTGGATAAATATGTGAATTCTGCTAAAGAATTTCAACAAATAACCGGTGTTTCAGATGAATGGTTGGTTGAATATAGTCCGTATTTTAAATTTCCAGATTGGACGCAGAAAAAGCAAAGTACATCTTTGAATGATAATTATGTTTTTAAAACAGAAACCATTTCAATAAAAGATATTAATAAAGCAACTTTAGACGATTTGATGTTAATCAAAGGTATTGGTCCTGCTTACGCCGAACGAATTTTAAACGAACGTGAAAAATATGGTGGTTTCGTTCATATTGACCAAATGAATTATATTTATAATTTACCGCCGGATGTTATTAGTTCTTTAAGAAAATATTTCAGGATAGGTACAAAACCAATTATTAACAAAATTAATGTAAATACAGCATCACGAGAAGAACTTTCAAAAATTCCTTATATAAGTTATCAACTTTCGAGAGAAATATTGATTTATCGAAGTAAATCGGATAATTTGTTAAAAATTGAGGATATGAAAAAAATTAAGGGCTTTCCGCTTGACAAATTAAATATAATTACGTTATATTTGGGTTTTTAAGAAAATAAACTAAAAACTATATGAATTTCGAGTACAACGATACACAAGCAATGATTGCGCAATCTATTAGAGATTTTGCAGAACAACACATTCGTCCACATATTATGGAGTGGGATGAAGCTCAAATTTTTCCTGTTGAATTATTCAAGAAGTTAGGAGAAATGGGTTATATGGGAGTTTTAGTTCCTGAAGAGTTAGGTGGTTCAGGTTTAGGATACCACGAATATATTACTGTTGTTGAAGAGATTTCAAAAGTAGATTCTTCGATTGGTTTATCAGTTGCTGCACATAATTCATTATGTACAAATCATATCTTAACTTTCGGTAACGAAGAGCAAAAGAAAAAGTGGATTCCTAAATTAGCAACTGCAGAATGGATTGGTGCTTGGGGTTTAACTGAGCATAATACAGGTTCAGACGCTGGTGGAATGTCAACAACTGCTGTTAAAGAAGGTGACGAATGGGTAATTAATGGAGCTAAAAACTTTATTACTCATGCGATTTCTGGGGATGTTGCAGTTGTAATTGTTCGTACTGGTGAAAAAGGTGATTCTCGTGGAATGACTGCTTTTGTTATTGAAAAAGGAACTCCTGGTTTTACTTCTGGTAAAAAAGAAAATAAATTAGGAATGCGTGCTTCTGAAACAGCTGAATTGATTTTTGACAATTGTCGTGTTTCTGATGCGAACCGTTTAGGAGAAGTTGGAGAAGGATTTATCCAAGCGATGAAAATTTTAGATGGTGGTCGTATTTCTATTGGAGCTTTGTCTTTAGGAATTTCTAAAGGTGCTTATGAAGCTGCTTTAAAATATTCGAAAGAACGTATTCAGTTTGGGAAACCAATTTCTGAATTCCAAGCAATTGGATTTAAATTAGCTGATATGGCAACAGAAATTGAAGCTTCTGAATTATTATTACACAAAGCTGCTTTCTTGAAAAATAATCACAAACCGATGACTAAAATCGGAGCTATGGCAAAAATGTATGCTTCGGAAGTTTGTGTGAAAGTTTCAACAGAAGCGATTCAAATTCACGGTGGTTACGGATATACAAAAGATTTCCCAGTTGAGAAATTCTTCCGTGATTCTAAATTATGTACTATTGGTGAAGGAACTACAGAGATTCAAAAAGTAGTGATTTCTCGTAAAATTTTAAAAGACTAAATTCTATTAGAAAATATAAAATAGGAAAAACTGTATTAGTTTTTCCTATTTTTTTTTGGGAACTTTACATATGTTTATTGTTAGTGATTGGTTAATAGATGTTTAAATAAGATGAAAAAATTTACCTACGAATATGATTTTCTGAAATATCACAGTAGTTCTCTTTTTTCTATAATCTTTTTTCTTTTTTCTAATGTAATAAAAAAAATATTCCTATATTTGCACCCATAACGAGAGGAGGTGTATAAATTATGTTGATCATTCCAATTAAAGACGGAGAAAATATTGATAGAGCGTTAAAACGCTACAAAAGAAAATTCGATAAAACTGGTACATTACGTGCTTTAAGAGAGCGTAAAAACTTTACGAAACCTTCTGTAACAAAACGTGCTCAATTACAAAAAGCAGCTTACGTTCAAAGATTAAGAGAATCTTTAGAATTCTAATTTTTTTCGAACGAAACTATATAAAACCATTAATTAAAGTTAACTTTGATTAATGGTTTTTTTATGGAAGAAATTTTAAAACAATATTCAGATTATTTGATTAAAGAAAAACGATATTCTTTAAAAACATTACGTGCTTATACAGATGATGTGAATGTTTTTTTTGATTACGTTTTTAAGGAAGAAAAATTATTATTAAATGAAATTGATTATTCGGTAATTCGAACTTGGGTGGTTTTTTTGTCAGAAAGTAATTATTCTAGTTTGTCGATAAATCGTAAAATGAGTTCTTTGAAAAGTTTTTTTAAATATTTGTATCAAAATAAATTTATTGAAGAATATCCATTGACTGGTCATAAATCTTTAAAGGTTGAAAAAAAACTGCAAATTCCTTTTTCTGAAAACGAAATGAAATTGGTTTTGAATGAAGTTGATTTGGAGGACTATGATCAAATGTTGAAGTTTCTTGTTGTTGCGTTGTTTTATACTTTAGGGATTCGTAAATCAGAATTGATAAATTTGCGGTTAAAAGATGTTGATTTTTTTTCAAATAACATTAAAGTCGTTGGTAAGCGCAATAAGGAAAGGGTTGTTCCGTTAGTTGATGAAGTGCAGTTTTTGTTGAAGAAATATTTAGCTAAACGTTTTTTGATTGCTTCTGAGGGTGAGGGTTTGTTAATGTTGTTAAAAAACGGAAATAAATTGAATGAAACATTTGTGTATCGATTAATAAATAACTATTTTAGAGGTGTTACTTCGAAGTCGAAAAAAAGCCCACATATGTTACGGCATACTTTTGCAACACATATGTTGAATAATGGAGCGGATTTGAATTCTATTAAAGAATTGTTAGGGCATTCAAGTTTATCTTCTACTCAGATTTATACGCAAACGAGTTTGGTTGAATTAAAGAAGGTTTACAAAAATGCACATCCGCGTTTTAGTGATGACGAGTGATAATTATTAATCTTTTTAAAATAATTTATTATGAAAGTAGACATTCAAGCAGTGAATTTTAATGTGGATCGTAAGTTGGTAGATTTCATCAATATTCGATTAGAAAAATTAGAACAATATTTTGATAAGATAGTAGATATTGATGTAAATTTGCGTGTTGAAAACACAAGTGATAAGGAGAATAAATCAGCAGATGTTATTGTAAAAGTTCCTGGTGATGATATAGTTGTAAAAAAGACAGCGAAATCATTTGAGGAGGCTGTTGATCTTGCGGGTGATGCAGTTGAACGATTGCTAATCAAACGTAAAGAAAAAATGAAATCTCATTAGTTTGTGTAAAAAAAGCTTAAAAAAACTTTTGTTTGTACAAATTATTATATACATTTGCAGTCCGTTAGAAATAGCGGACTTTTTAAATTGCCGGTGTAGCTCAGTTGGCTAGAGCAGCTGATTTGTAATCAGCAGGTCGTGGGTTCGAGTCCCTCCATCGGCTCTGGTAGTGTAAAAGCGGCTAAAATAAGGTTAGGGGAGATACTCAAGCGGCCAACGAGGACGGACTGTAAATCCGTTGGGAAACCTTCGCAGGTTCGAATCCTGCTCTCCCCACAATTAAAGTCTTTTTGCCGGCGTAGCTCAGGGGTAGAGTGCTTCCTTGGTAAGGAAGAGGTCACGGGTTCAAATCCCGTCGTTGGCTCATAGAGTTAATTAAATAATGTACACTAATTATATAACTAAGATTAAATTATTAAATCATGGCAAAAGAAACTTTTGATCGTTCGAAACCCCATTTAAATATTGGTACTATCGGACACGTTGACCACGGTAAAACAACTTTAACAGCTGCTATTACTAAAGTATTATCAGATGCAGGTTTATCTGAGGCTAAATCATTTGATCAAATTGATAATGCTCCAGAAGAAAAAGAAAGAGGTATTACAATTAATACATCTCACGTAGAGTATGCTACAGCTAATCGTCACTACGCTCACGTTGACTGTCCAGGTCACGCGGATTACGTTAAGAACATGGTTACAGGAGCTGCACAGATGGATGGTGCTATCTTAGTAGTTGCTGCTACAGATGGTCCAATGCCACAAACTCGTGAGCACATCTTATTAGGTCGTCAAGTTGGTATTCCACGTATGGTTGTTTTCATGAACAAAGTGGATATGGTTGATGATGCTGAATTATTAGAATTAGTAGAAATGGAAATTCGTGATTTATTATCTTTCTATCAGTATGATGGAGATAATGGGCCAGTTATCCAAGGTTCTGCTTTAGGAGCTTTAAATGGTGAGCCAAAATGGGTTGATACAGTAATGTCTTTAATGGAAGCAGTTGATTCTTGGATTGAAGAGCCGATTCGTGATACTGAAAAACCATTCTTAATGCCAATCGAAGATGTATTTACAATTACTGGTCGTGGTACTGTTGCTACAGGTCGTATCGAAACAGGTATTGCTAATACAGGAGATCCGGTTGAAATCATTGGTATGGGAGCTGATAAATTAACTTCTACTATTACTGGAGTTGAGATGTTCCGTAAAATCTTAGATCGTGGTGAAGCTGGAGATAACGTAGGTTTATTATTAAGAGGTGTTGCTAAAGAAGATATCCGTCGTGGTATGGTTATCGTTAAGCCAGGATCTGTTAAACCACACGCTAAATTCAAAGCAGAGGTTTATATCTTGAAAAAAGAAGAAGGTGGACGTCACACTCCATTCCATAATAACTACCGTCCTCAGTTCTACGTTCGTACAACTGACGTAACTGGAACTATCCAATTACCAGAAGGAGTAGAGATGGTTATGCCTGGAGATAACTTAACTATTACTGTTGAGTTATTACAACCAATCGCAATGACTGTAGGTTTACGTTTCGCAATCCGTGAAGGTGGACGTACTGTTGGAGCTGGTCAGGTAACTGAAATTTTAGGATAATCCTAATAAAATAATTATATAAGTTGGCAGTTTTTTGCTGCCAACTTTTTAACATACGGGTGTAGTTCAAGGGTAGAATAGCGGTCTCCAAAACCGTTGATGGGGGTTCGAATCCCTCCACCCGTGCAAATAAAAATATTATGGCAAAAGTTTTTAATTATTTATCAGATTCATTTGTTGAATTAAAATCAAATGTTACTTGGTCAACTTGGGCGGAAGTTCAAAAATATACCATTATCGTATCTATTTTTGCTATTATTATGGCATTGGCTACATGGGGTGTTGATTCAGTTTTTCAGAAAGCTATTGAAGGATTTTTTAATTTGATAAATTCTTAATATTACTTTTATGACTGATAATAATATCAAAAAGTGGTATGTAGTTAGAGCAGTAAGTGGTCAAGAAAATAAAGTCAAGAATTATATCGAGACTGAAATTGCTAGACTAGAAATGACTGACTATTTATCACAAGTGTTAGTTCCAATGGAAAAGGTGGTTAATCTTAAGGATGGAAAAAAAGTTACGAAAGAACGTATCTACTTTCCTGGGTATATTATGATTGAAGCTAATTTAACGGGAGAATTACCACATATTATAAAATCTATTTCTGGTGTTATCGGTTTCCTTGGTGAAACGCGTGGTGGAGATCCTGTACCGTTAAGACAGACAGAGGTAAATAGAATGCTTGGTACAGTAGATGAACTTTCTGTTACAGAAGATGTAGGTTTGATTCCTTATGAAGTTAATGAAACAATAAAAGTAATCGATGGACCATTTAACGGATTCAATGGAACAGTTGAAAAAGTTAATGAAGAAAAACGTAAACTTGAAGTAATGGTTAAGATATTCGGAAGAAAGACTCCATTAGAATTAAGTTTTACACAGGTAGAGAAAATATAATTGTTACATATTTTAACCACATCAATCGCTTCCACTGAGAGATGTGCTAAATTTTTTTAAAAATGGCAAAAGAAATTAGTAAAGTAGTTAAACTACAAGTTAAGGGAGGTGCAGCGAACCCATCGCCACCGGTTGGACCTGCTTTGGGGGCTGCTGGAGTTAACATCATGGAGTTCTGTAAGCAATTCAATGCTAGAACACAAGATAAACCAGGCAAAGTTTTACCAGTACAAATTACAGTTTACAAAGACAAATCTTTTGACTTTGTTGTTAAAACACCACCTGCTGCTGTTCAATTATTAGAAGCTACAAAACTTAAATCGGGATCTGGGCAACCAAACCGTAAAAAAGTTGCTTCTGTAACTATGGATCAAGTTCAAGCAATTGCAGAAGACAAAATGGCTGATTTAAATGCATTTACATTAGAATCTGCTATGTCTATGATTGCTGGAACTGCAAGATCAATGGGAATAACAGTAAAGTAAGGAATACTCCTCTTTAAAAACAAAAAAAGAAGAAATGGCAAAATTAACAAAAAAGCAAAAAGAGGCTGCTTCAAAAATTGAGAAGAACAAGTTATACTCTTTAAAAGATGCTTCTGCATTGATTAAAGAAGTTGCTTCTGCAAAATTTGATGAGTCTGTTGATATTGCAGTACGTTTAGGAGTAGATCCTCGTAAAGCAAATCAAATGGTTCGTGGAGTTGTAACATTACCTCACGGAACTGGTAAAGATGTAAGAGTATTAGCGTTGGTTACTCCAGATAAAGAAGCTGAAGCAAAAGCTGCAGGTGCTGATTTCGTTGGATTAGACGATTACTTACAAAAAATCAAAGACGGTTGGACTGATGTTGATGTAATCATCACTATGCCAGCTGTTATGGGTAAATTAGGTCCATTAGGTCGTATTTTAGGACCTCGTGGTTTAATGCCTAATCCTAAAACAGGTACAGTAACTATGGATGTTGCTAAAGCTGTTACAGAAGTGAAAGCTGGTAAAATCGACTTTAAAGTTGACAAAACTGGTATCGTTCACGCAGGAATTGGAAAAGTATCTTTTGGTGCTGATATGATTACTGAGAACGCTCACGAGATTATTCAAACATTGATCAAATTAAAACCAACAGCTGCTAAAGGTACGTATATCAAATCGATACACATTTCAAGTACTATGAGCCCTGCTATTGCTTTAGATCCGAAAGCAGTTTAATTGGTAGTTAAAAATTTTTAGTATGACTAGAGAAGAAAAATCAATTGCGATTCAAGATTTAACTGCACAGTTAGCTGATACAAAAATTATTTATGTAGCAGACATTTCTGGTTTAAACGCAGATACTACTTCGAATCTTAGAAGAGCTTGTTTTAAGGCTGGAATTAAATTAGAGGTTGTTAAAAATACTTTGTTAGCTAAAGCTATGGAAGCTTCAGAAAATGAGTACGGAGACTTACCATCTACTTTAAAAGGAAATACTTCTATTATGATTGCAGAGGTTGCTAACGCACCTGCTAAAATCATTAAAGAATTTAGAAAAAAATCAGATAAACCTATCTTAAAAGGTGCTTACATTAACGAAGAAATTTATGTAGGAGACAATGAATTAGATGGATTAGCTGCTCTTAAATCTAAAGAAGAAGTTATTGGAGAAATCATTGGATTATTACAATCTCCAGCTCAAAGAGTTATTTCAGCTCTTAAAAATCAATTTAAAGACGAAGAATAATATACATTTCTTAGTCTGTTCCTAAAGAACGCACATTAATAAATTATATTTTACAAATCAAATTAAAAGATAGAAAAAATGGCAGATTTGAAACAATTCGCAGAACAATTAGTTAACTTAACAGTTAAAGAAGTTAACGAATTAGCAACTATATTAAAAGATGAGTACGGAATCGAGCCTGCTGCTGCTGCAGTAGTTATGGCTGGACCTGGTGAAGCTGCAGTTGAAGAGCAAACAGAATTCACAGTTGTATTAAAAGAAGCTGGTGCTTCTAAATTAGCAGTTGTTAAAGCTGTTAAAGAATTAACTGGTTTAGGATTAAAAGAAGCTAAAGATTTAGTTGATTCAACTCCAGCAAACGTTAAAGAAGGTGTTTCTAAAGACGAAGCTGAAGGATTGAAAAAATCATTAGAAGAAGCTGGAGCTGTAGTTGAGTTAAAATAATCTCACTCACTTTAAACTTATCGGTTTAGGCCTTAGGAGTAATCCTATTGGCCTAAACCATTTTTGCGTATTATATGTTTAGTACGTTTTTATTAATTTTTTAATCAAAATTTTTTCCATTGATGATTACAAATCAGACTGAAAGATTAAATTTTGCCTCTACCAAAAATATCCCAGCTTTCCCAGATTTCTTGGATATTCAGGTAAAATCGTTTCAAGATTTCTTTCAATTAGAAACGAAATCTGACAATAGAGGTAATGAAGGTTTATACAAAACCTTTATGGAAAACTTCCCAATTACTGATACAAGAAATCAGTTCGTGTTAGAATTCCTAGATTATTTCGTAGATCCACCTCGTTATTCTATCGAAGAATGTATCGACAGAGGTTTAACTTATAGCGTTCCGTTAAAAGCACGTCTTAAGCTTTATTGTACTGATCCAGAGCACGAGGACTTCGAAACTATCGTTCAGGATGTTTACCTAGGTACAATTCCTTACATGACGCCTAGTGGAACTTTTGTAATCAATGGAGCGGAGCGTGTTGTAGTGTCGCAATTGCACCGTTCACCTGGTGTATTCTTTGGTCAATCTTTCCACGCTAATGGTACAAAGTTATATTCAGCTCGTGTTATTCCTTTCAAAGGATCATGGATTGAATTTGCTACAGATATCAATAGTGTAATGTATGCTTACATCGACCGTAAGAAAAAGTTACCTGTAACTACTTTATTTAGAGCAATCGGTTTCGAAAGAGACAAGGATATCCTAGAGATTTTCGACCTTGCAGAAGAAGTAAAGGTTTCTAAAACGGGACTTAAAAAGTATGCTGGAAGAAGACTTGCTGCTCGTGTATTAAACACTTGGCATGAAGACTTCGTAGATGAGGACACTGGAGAAGTAGTATCTATTGAGAGAAATGAAATTATCTTAGACCGCGACACGGTATTGGATAAAGATAATATCGAAGAAATCATTGATGCTAATGTAAAATCAATTCTTTTACATAAAGAAGATAATAATCAGGCAGATTATACAATCATCCACAATACATTACAGAAAGACCCTACAAACTCTGAAAAAGAAGCTGTAGAACACATTTACCGTCAATTACGTAATGCTGAACCGCCAGATGAAGAAACTGCGCGTGGTATCATTGATAAATTATTCTTCTCAGATCAACGTTATAACTTAGGTGAAGTTGGTCGTTACAGAATGAATAAAAAATTAAATCTTGATACTCCAATCGATAAGCAAGTTTTAACAAAAGAAGATATTATCACTATTGTTAAATACTTAATTGAGTTAATTAACTCTAAAGCTGAAATCGATGATATTGACCACTTATCTAACCGTCGTGTACGTACAGTAGGTGAACAATTATCAGCTCAATTCGGTGTTGGACTTGCTCGTATGGCTCGTACAATCCGTGAGCGTATGAATGTTAGAGATAATGAAGTATTTACACCAATCGATTTGATTAATGCTAAAACTTTATCATCTGTAATCAATTCATTCTTTGGTACGAATCAGTTATCTCAATTTATGGATCAAACCAATCCATTAGCAGAGATTACACATAAACGTCGTTTATCTGCACTTGGACCTGGAGGTCTTTCTCGTGAAAGAGCCGGATTTGAGGTACGTGACGTTCACTATACGCACTACGGTCGTCTTTGTCCAATTGAAACTCCTGAGGGACCAAACATTGGATTGATTTCGTCTTTAGCTGTGTATGCAAAAGTTAATGGTATGGGATTCATCGAAACTCCATATCGTAAAGTAACTGAAGGAAAAGTTAACTTAGTTGATACTCCGGTTTATCTTTCTGCTGAAGAAGAAGAAGGAAAAATCATTGCTCAAGCAAACGTTCAGATGGACGAAAATGGAACAATCACTGCTGATCGTGTAATTGCACGTGAAGAGCACGATTTCCCTGTTGTTGAGCCTTCAATGGTTGACTATACTGACGTTGCACCAAATCAGATTGCGTCTATTTCTGCTTCATTAATTCCTTTCTTGGAACACGATGATGCGAACCGTGCTTTGATGGGATCAAACATGATGCGTCAGGCAGTTCCATTATTACGTCCAGAAGCTCCGATTGTAGGAACAGGTTTAGAAAAACAAGTTGCTACAGATTCTCGTGTTTTAATTAATGCAGAAGGAGAAGGTGAAGTAATTTATGTAGATGCACAAAAGATTACAATTAAATATGATCGTACAGATGAACAAAGATTAATTTCTTTTGATCCAGACGATAAAACATATAACTTAATTAAGTTCAGAAAAACCAACCAAAGTACTTCTATTAACTTAAAACCAATCGTAAGAAGAGGTGATAGAGTTACAAAAGGACAAGTTCTTTGTGAAGGTTATGCAACTCAAAATGGTGAATTAGCATTAGGTCGTAACTTACAAGTGGCGTTTATGCCATGGAAAGGTTACAACTTTGAGGATGCAATCGTAATTTGTGAGCGTGTAGTTCGTGATGATATTTTCACTTCTATCCACGTTGATGATTATACATTAGAAGTTCGTGATACGAAATTAGGTAACGAAGAATTAACCAACGATATTCCTAACGTTTCTGAAGAGGCTACTAAAGACTTAGATGAAAACGGTATGATTCGTATTGGTGCTGAAGTAAAACCTGGTGATATTTTAATCGGTAAGATTACTCCAAAAGGAGAATCAGATCCGACTCCAGAAGAAAAATTACTTCGTGCTATCTTTGGTGACAAAGCTGGTGATGTAAAAGATGCTTCTTTAAAAGCTTCTCCATCATTAAGAGGTGTTGTTTTAGATAAAAAATTATTCGCAAGAGCAGTTAAAGATAAACGCAAACGTTCTAAAGATAAAGAAGATATCGCTTTGATGGATACTAAATTCGAAGTGAAATTTAATGAATTGAGAGAGCGTTTAGTTGAGAAATTATTCTTTATTGTAAATGGAAAAACGTCTCAAGGAGTAATGAATGATTTGGGTGAAGAAATTTTACCAAAAGGTAAAAAATACACTCAAAAAATGTTATATGCAATCGAAGATTTTGCTCACTTAACGAAAGGACAGTGGACAACAGATGAGCATACAAACGATATGATTGCTGACTTGATTCACAATTTCAAAATCAAATTAAACGACTTACAAGGAGTTTTACGTCGTGAGAAATTTATGATTACTGTTGGAGATGAATTACCATCAGGAATTTTAAAACTTGCTAAAGTATATATTGCTAAAAAACGTAAACTTAAAGTAGGTGATAAAATGGCGGGACGTCACGGTAATAAAGGTATTGTTGCGAAAATTGTTCGTGATGAAGATATGCCTTTCTTAGAAGACGGAACTCCAGTTGATATCGTGTTAAATCCACTTGGGGTACCTTCACGTATGAACATTGGACAGATTTATGAAACGGTTTTAGGATGGGCTGGTAAGAATTTAGGTCGTAAATATGCAACTCCAATTTTTGATGGTGCTAATTTAGATCAAATCAATGCTATAACTGACGAAGCAGGAGTTCCTAGATTTGGACATACATACTTATATGACGGTGGAACAGGTGATCGTTTTGACCAAAAAGCAACAGTTGGTGTAATTTACATGTTGAAATTAGGACACATGGTTGATGATAAGATGCACGCGCGTTCAATCGGACCATACTCTTTAATTACACAACAACCATTAGGAGGTAAAGCACAATTTGGAGGTCAGCGTTTTGGAGAGATGGAGGTTTGGGCTTTAGAAGCTTATGGTGCATCTTCTATATTACGTGAGATCTTAACTGTAAAATCAGATGACGTTATCGGTAGAGCTAAAACTTACGAAGCTATCGTAAAAGGCGAAACGATGCCAGAACCAGGTTTACCAGAATCATTCAATGTATTAATGCATGAATTAAAAGGTCTTGGTTTAGATATCAGATTAGAAAGTTAATAAATTAAAATCAAAGTAATCAGTTCAGAATTCTATCTGGACTGATTACCTATTTATAAAGTTTTTAGGATTTATACCCGTAAACCGTTCCGATTTTTTATAAGAAATTATAATTAGCACTTCAAACAAATTTTGAGGTTTAGAGAAGTAATCCGAGGTATTTAAGTCAAAAAGTCAAAAAGTCAAAAGTTTAAAGTAAATGACAGCTTTCTAAACTTAATAATTTTAAGATTAAGACTTAAAAAGAATCAATTTTTAATTGCAAGTAAATCAATAGTAAAAACTATGATGAATAAAAATAATAATAAAGATAAAAACGTAACCGTTAAAAAATTTGATAAAATTTCTATCGGTTTAGCCTCTCCAGAATCAATTTTAGCTGAATCTAGAGGTGAAGTTTTAAAACCTGAAACGATTAACTATCGTACGCACAAACCAGAGCGTGATGGTTTATTCTGTGAGCGTATTTTCGGACCTGTAAAAGATTACGAATGTGCTTGTGGAAAATACAAAAGAATCCGTTATAAAGGAATCGTTTGTGATCGTTGTGGAGTTGAAGTAACTGAGAAAAAAGTTCGTCGTGATAGAGTAGGTCATATCAACTTAGTTGTGCCAATTGCACATATTTGGTATTTCCGTTCTTTACCTAACAAAATCGGTTATATTTTAGGATTACCTTCTAAGAAATTAGATATGATTATCTACTACGAACGTTATGTAGTTATTCAGCCGGGTATTGCTAAAACTCCAGAAGGTGAAGCAATTAATAGATTAGATTTCTTAACAGAAGAAGAATATTTAAATATTTTAGATACTCTTCCGTTAGAAAATTTATATTTAGAAGATAATGATCCAAATAAATTCATCGCTAAAATGGGTGCTGAATGTATTATGGATTTATTAGAGCGTACAGATTTAGATGCTTTATCTTACCAATTACGTCACGCTGCTAATAACGAAACTTCTAAACAAAGAAAAACAGAAGCTTTAAAACGTTTAAATGTTGTTGAATCATTCCGCGAATCGAACTTAAACAGAGAAAATCGTCCAGAATGGATGATTTTAAAAGTAATTCCAGTTATCCCACCAGAATTACGTCCGTTAGTTCCACTAGATGGAGGTCGTTTTGCAACTTCAGATTTAAATGATTTATACCGTCGTGTAATTATCCGTAACAATCGTTTAAAACGATTAATGGAAATTAAAGCACCAGAAGTAATCTTACGTAACGAAAAACGTATGTTACAAGAAGCGGTAGATTCATTATTTGATAACACACGTAAAGCAACAGCTGTTAAAACAGAATCTCAACGTCCGTTAAAATCATTATCTGATTCGTTAAAAGGTAAACAAGGTCGTTTCCGTCAAAACTTATTAGGTAAACGTGTAGATTATTCTGCTCGTTCGGTAATTGTTGTAGGTCCTGAATTAAAATTATTCGAATGTGGTCTTCCAAAAGATATGGCTGCTGAACTTTACAAACCATTCGTGATTCGTAAATTAATCGAGCGTGGAATTGTAAAAACAGTTAAATCTGCTAAGAAGATTATAGATAAAAAAGAACCTGTAGTTTGGGATATTCTTGAAAATGTAATTAAAGGTCACCCAGTTTTATTAAACCGTGCTCCTACGTTACACCGTTTAGGTATTCAAGCATTCCAACCTAAATTGATTGAAGGAAAAGCGATTCGTCTTCACCCATTAGTATGTACGGCATTCAACGCCGATTTCGATGGGGATCAGATGGCGGTTCACTTACCATTAGGACCTGAAGCTATTTTAGAAGCTCAATTATTAATGTTAGCTTCTCACAATATCTTAAACCCTGCGAATGGTGCGCCAATTACGGTACCTTCTCAAGATATGGTTCTTGGGCTTTATTATATGACGAAAATTCGTAAATCTACTCCAGAATTAGAAATTAAAGGAGAAGGTTTAACGTTCTATTCAGCTGAAGAGGTGAATATTGCAATCAACGAAGGACGTTTAAACTTAAATGCTCAAGTTAAAGTACGTGCAAAAGATTTTAATAAAGAAGGAGAATTAGTTTATCAAATTATTGAAACTTCTGCTGGACGTATCTTGTTTAACGAGGTAGTTCCAGAGAAAGCTGGTTTCATCAATGAGGTTTTAACTAAAAAATCTTTAAGAGATATTATTGGTAAGATTTTAGAAGCTACAGATGTTCCAACAACTGCTAAATTCTTAGATGATATGAAAGATATGGGATACGGTTACG
Source organism: Paenimyroides tangerinum (assembly GCF_003865405.1). Taxonomy (GTDB): domain Bacteria; phylum Bacteroidota; class Bacteroidia; order Flavobacteriales; family Flavobacteriaceae; genus Flavobacterium; species Flavobacterium tangerinum. The sequence continues at coordinate 11,974 of NZ_RQVQ01000002.1, read as the reverse complement.
CATTCCGTGGTGGATTATCATTCTCTTTAGGAGATATTAAGATTCCAGATCAAAAACAAGGTATGATTGATGATGCTAACGAACAAGTTGAAGGTATCTCAATGAACTATAATATGGGTCTTATTACTAACAACGAACGTTACAATCAGGTAATTGACGTATGGACTTCTACAAATGCTATGTTAACTGAGTTAGCAATGAAAAACATTCGTGAAGACCAACAAGGATTTAACTCAGTTTACATGATGCTTGATTCTGGAGCGCGTGGATCTAAAGAGCAAATTCGTCAGTTAACAGGTATGCGTGGTTTGATGGCTAAGCCTAAAAAATCTACTTCTGCAGGTGGAGATATTATCGAAAACCCGATTTTATCAAACTTTAAGGAAGGATTATCGATCTTAGAATACTTCATTTCTACTCACGGTGCTCGTAAAGGTCTTGCCGATACGGCGTTAAAAACTGCCGATGCAGGATATTTAACTCGTCGTTTACATGACGTTGCTCAAGATGTAATTGTAAACTCTGTAGATTGTGGTACTTTAAGAGGTATTGAATTCGAAGCATTAAAGAAAAATGAGGAAATCATTGAATCTTTAGGGGAAAGAATTTTAGGACGTATTGCTATTGCTGATGTAATTAATCCATTAACTAGTGAGGTAATTATTCCTGCTGGAGTTGAGATTACAGAAAAAGAAGCTAAAGCAATCAATGCATCTCCATTAGAGCGTGTTGAAGTACGTTCAGCTTTAACTTGTGAAGCGAAAACAGGTATCTGTGCTAAATGTTACGGTCGTAACTTAGCTAATGGTAAAATGGCGCAACGTGGTGAAGCAGTTGGTGTAGTAGCCGCTCAGTCTATTGGTGAGCCTGGTACACAGTTAACGTTACGTACATTCCACGTTGGAGGTACAGCGGGTAACATCTCTGAGGTTTCTACTTTAGTTACTAGATTTAAAGGACGTGTTGAAGTTGAAGATCTTAAAACTGTTAAAGGAGAAGATAACGAAGGAAACATAGTTGATATCGTAATTTCTCGTTCTACTGAATTAAAATTATATGACGTAAACACTGGTATTTTATTAAATACGCATAATATTTCTTACGGTTCTACTATCTTTGTTAAAGATGGTGATATTATCGAAGAAGGATCAACAATCAATAAATGGGATCCATATAACGGAGTTATCGTTTCTGAATTCACAGGAAAAGTTGCTTATGAAGATTTAGAACAAGGACAAACATTCCAAGTTGAAATCGATGAGCAAACTGGTTTCCAAGAGAAAATTATCTCTGAATCTAGAAATAAAAAATTAGTTCCTACTTTATTAATTTATGATAAAGATGGTGGATTAATTCGTTCATATACATTACCAGTAGGTGCTCACTTAATGGTTAATGATGGAGAGAAAATTAAAGCTGGTAAAACATTAGTAAAAATTCCACGTAAATCTTCAAAAGCAGGAGATATTACCGGAGGTTTACCTCGTATTACAGAATTATTAGAAGCTCGTAATCCATCTAACCCTGCAGTTGTATCAGAAATTGATGGTGTAGTTTCTTTCGGAAAAATAAAACGTGGTAATCGTGAAGTAATTGTTGAATCAAAATTAGGAGATATTCGAAAATATTTAGTAAAATTGTCGAATCAAATCTTAGTTCAAGAAAACGATTATATTAAAGCGGGAATGCCATTATCTGATGGAGCTACAACTCCGGATGATATCTTAAGAATTCAAGGTCCATCTGCTGTTCAACAGTATTTGGTAAATGAAATTCAAGAGGTTTACCGTTTACAGGGTGTAAAAATTAATGATAAGCACTTTGAGGTAGTTATTCGTCAAATGATGCGTAAAGTTAGAATTGAAGATCCAGGAGATACTTTATTCTTAGAAGAACAATTGGTTCATGCTTCTGACTTTATTGCTGAAAATGATCGTTTATTCGGATTGAAAATTGTTGAAGATGCTGGAGATTCTTCTAATTTAAAAGAAGGTCAGATTTTAACAACAAGAGAATTACGTGACGAAAACTCTATCTTAAAACGTGAAGATAAAAACTTAGTAGTAGCTAGAGATGTTGTTCCTGCTACAGGAACTCCTGTTCTTCAAGGTATTACAAGAGCTTCGTTACAAACGAAATCGTTTATTTCGGCAGCTTCGTTCCAGGAAACAACTAAAGTATTAAATGAAGCAGCAGTAGCTGGTAAGGTTGATACTTTAATGGGATTAAAAGAAAACGTTATCGTTGGACATAGAATTCCTGCAGGAACAGGTATGCGTGAATATGATGATATCATTGTAGGAACTCAACAAGAAGTAAAAACGGATTTAAATTTCTAATATTATGAAAGAAGATAAGGACGGTCAATTAAATATTGAAATCGATGAGCAAACTGCTCTTGGAGTTTATTCCAATTTGGCTGTTGTTAATCATTCTAATTCAGAGTTTGTTTTAGATTTTATCAACGTGATGCCTGGAATGCCAAAAGCAAAAGTACGTTCACGTATTATTGTTACACCTGAGCATGCCAAGCGCCTTCTTAGAGCACTTCAAGAGAATATCTCGAAGTACGAAAAGGAATATGGTGATGTCAAAGAACAAACAAATACTATAAAGATAAATCCAATAGGACAAGCTTAACTCAAAACCGCTAGGAAACTAGCGGTTTTTTTTATGTTGCATTTTCCCTTTTTTTTTAACCGTATTATTTTAAAATCAAAAAATAATTTCCTTAATAACTGTTAAACAAAAAAAAAATTACGAATTATTAATTTATTAAAAACTACAATGATTAAAAGATTAAATCGGCTGTATAGCCAGCTTTTACTGGGGTTAGTGCTCTTTAGTACTGCTTCGATTCATGCGCAACAAACGCATCTGTTGTTGGATCCGGCTGGGGCGGGAGGTTTTGAATTAGGTACAACATTCGCAGATAACGGATGGACTGTAGTTAATGGATCTCAAACTAATAAATGGGTTTTAGGTTCAATCCCTACTTGGTTTGCTGGGAATGGAGGTGCTTATATTTCTAATGATAATGGAGTAAGTAATGCTTACACACATTCTATATCTAGAGTTCATTTTTATAGAGATATTATTTTTCCTGTTGGTGCAGAAAGTGTTAGTATAAACTTAGATGTCTTTCAAGCTGGTGAATCCACTTGGGATAATGTATTAGTTTACATTGCAGATACTTCTATTCTACCTTCGGATCTTGGTCCTGTTGGATCAGCTACGACTGATACTTCTTGGACAGGATACGTTGATGGTACAACAGGTTATTTTTTAGATAGAAAAGCCGGTGCTACATCTGCTACTCTGTCTAATATCAACATAGATTTAACTGCGGATCAAGTTAACTATGTTTCAGGAAATACAAAACGTTTGATTATTACTTGGAAGAATGATGGCGGTGGAGGAGTTCAACCTCCAGGTTCAGTTGATAATATTAAAGTTGAAGCTCATGTACCAGTTTGTTTTATGGTAAATGGCTTATCGACTTCAGATGTAACTAATACATCATTTACAGCAAGTTGGACACCAGAAACAAATGTTACTGGGTATTCATATGAAGTACGTTTGTCTGGTTTGCCTGGTTCTGGAGCAAATGGTTTGGCCTCAAGTGGAACTTTGGCAGCTGACGTAGCTACTTTTAATGCTACTGGATTGTTCGGAAATGCAACTTATAATGTATATGTTAAAAAGAATTGTTCTGATTTATTAGGATCTAGTCAATGGAGACAAATTAGTGTGACTACTCTATGTGGAATATCAACTTATTTTGTGGAAGGTTTTGAAACTACTCCTACTGGAGGAACTGCTACTAATCCAATTGTACCGACATGTTGGTCTGCTATTGATTCTGGAGCAGGATATGTGTATGTTACCGCAACGTCAAACTTTCAGAGTGTTCGTGGTTTAGCTATTAGTAATAATGCCGACGTTCTAGGTAATTATTTAGCAGTTTCTCCAAAGACTGATAATTTAGGTAATGGGTCAGCAAGACTACGTTTTAGAGCTAAAACAACATCTACTACTGGAGTAAGTCCTACGCTAAAGGTGGTGACATTAGCAAATGCAAATAATTTAGATGGTGTTGTTCAAGTTGAAAGTTTTTCACTTACTAACGATTATAATGAGTATGTTGTTTATTTGCCAGCTGGTACAAACGACTATTTTGCATTTCAACACGGTTTAGATGCTGCATCAAAGGTTATATATATTGATGACGTAAATTATGAATTGATTCCTTCATGTGCTACTCCATTACCATTGAATCTTGTTAATGCGACTTCAAATCAAGTTACCGTTTCTTGGCCTGTATTGGCAGGAACTGCGGCATCTTCTAATTTAAATTATGAAATCAGAACAGATGGTACATTACCTGGATCTGGTGCGGTTGGTTTAGCTGCTTCAGGAAATGTAATTGCTTCTGCTGGTCAAATTACAGTGTCTGATTTAGATCATTCAGAGCAGTATGTTTTTTATATTAAAGCAGTTTGCGGATCAGAAGAAGACTTTTGGACTTCTGTTGATTTCTTAACGACTTGTCAAGTAGCAAATGAAATCTACGAAAATTTCGAAACTACTGCAACTAATGGTACAGCTGCAAATCCTGTTGTTCCTTATTGTTGGGCAGCAATTGATTCTGGCGCGGGCTATGTTTATGCAACAACTGCATCTAAATATGGTGGTGCGAAAGGAGTTACATTGAGTAATGGGACCGATACTGAAGGAAATTATTTATTAGTTTCACCAGAAACAAATAATTTAGGTAATGGTTTAGCAAGAGTTCGTTTCAGAGCTAAAACAACATCTACCGCAAATCCAGCTACTACATTAAAAGTAGTTTCTTTAGCGAATCAAAATAGTGTTGATGGAATTGTTGAGATACAAACTATTAGTTTATCTACAGATTATAACGAATACGTTGTTTATTTACCTGCGGGAACTAATGATTACTTTGCCTTTAAGCATGGTTTAAATGCGGCTTCTCGTCTAATTTATATTGATGATGTTCATTACGAATTAATTCCTGCATGTGCAACACCATCACCATTATCAGTTACTGCTGCTTCATCAAGTACTGTAACGGTTTCATGGCCAATTTTGGCAGGTGCAGCTGGTTCATCAAATTTAAACTACGAAGTTAGACCGGTAGGTTCTTTACCAGGTTCAGGTGCTGACGGTTTAGTAGCTTCAGGTACTGTTATTGCTTCTGCAGGTCAAGTAACTGCTACTGGATTAGATCATTCTACACCATATGTTTTCTATATTAAAGCATCTTGTGGTTCAGAATCAGATTTATGGACTAGAGTGAGTTTCTCAACAACATGTCAAGTAGCAACTGAAATATTCGAAAGTTTTGACACAACTCCAACTAATGGTACAGCTACATTACCAGTTGTTCCAAATTGTTGGGGAGCAATTGATTCAGGAGCTGGTTCTGTTTATGTAACTGCTGTTTCAAACTCTGCAAGTGTTCGCGGAGTTACATTGGCTAATGGTGCTGATGTTTTAGGTGATTACTTATTAATATCTCCAGAAACGAACAATTTAGGAAATGGTGGATATAGAATTCGTTTTAATGCTAAGACAACTTCTACTTCAGTAGATCCTGTAACGACTTTGAAAGTAGTTACATTACCTAATCAGAACTCTACTTCTGGAATGCAAGAGATAAGATCTATTGAATTGACTACAACACATACTGAATATATTGTTGATATACCAGCTGGTACGAATGATTATTTTGGTTTTAAACATGGTTTAGATGCTACATCAAGAACTATATATATTGATGAAGTTTATTATGAACCAATTCCGGCATGTCCAAGTCCAAATTATTTAGTTTTATCAGATATAACATCAAGTGCTGTTACACTTTTCTGGCATACTACTTCTGGTTTAACTACAACAGGTCAGTATGAATATGAAGTTAGAACATCTGGAGAGCCAGGTTCAGGTGCTGAAGGTTTAGCAACTACAGGTTTTATAACCAATTTTAACACACCTTTTACTATAACTAATTTAGATCATACAACAGATTTTACTTTATATTTAAGAGCTAATTGTGGTTCAAATTCAGTAGATACTTGGAGAGAAATTTCTTTTAGTACTTTATGTGGTGTTTATACTGAAATTAACGAAGCTTTTGATGATACTCCAGTAGGTACTAATTTATCTCCTAGAGTCCCAAATTGTTGGGCTTTTGTTGATGGTGACGGTACTGCAAATGGATATGTTTCTGTTAATGCTGGTACAAATATTTCTACTCCAAGACGTATAATAATGTATAATGGAACTGGTACAGAATCTGATTTCTTCTTAATTAGTCCTGAAACTAATAATTTAGGTGAAGGAACAAAACAATTACGTTTTTTTGCTTACGGTAATACAGCTGAAGTTGAATTAACTGTGGGTAAAATGAACGGACAATCTGATTCATCTATTTTTACACCACTTCAAACGATTCAATTAGGTGCATCATATACCGAATACGTAGTTCAATTACCTAATCAAAACGAAACAGATGACTTTTTTGCATTTAAATTAGCTGCTTCAGAAAATGCTAGATATGTGTATATTGATGATGTGTTTTACGAAGATATTCCAGCTTGTTCAGATGTTTTATTTAATACAGTTTCTGTGTCTTCAGTTACAAATAATTCAGCTGTTTTAAATTGGTCTAGTGTTGCGACTAATTTTGACATTGAATACGGTCCTGACGGATTTACACCTGGGCAAGGAACAACTTTAACGAATGTTACTAATAACTATTTATTAACAGGTTTACAAAGCGGAACGGCTTACGATTTCTATGTACGTAGTAATTGTGGCGTAAATGGTATTGGAGAATGGAGTACTCCTGTTGGAGGTTTTACTACACAAACTGTAGTTGCTTCACCTTGGTTTGAAGGTTTCGCAACTACAACCTTACCACAAGGGTTTATAAGTGATCCAGCTCAAAGTAGTATTTCTTCAACTTATAATTCAATTATAGCCATGTCTGGAAATTCAATTGGTTATAATTTATGGTCAACTAATAATTTAAAAACACTTACAACAGTTAATGTTGGTCCAATTCTTCCTAATGATAAATTGTCATTTAATTATTATTTTGAGGACTTTAGTGATGATTTTGGAGTTTTGCCGGAAATGGGTAATTTCGAAGTTCACATTTCTACAGATTTTGGAGCAAATTACACTCTATTGGCTACGATTAATAGTCAAAATATTTTAGGATGGCAGAATTTTGAGACTTCTTTAGCTTCTTATATCGGTCAGGTTGTGAAGGTTAAAATTGTGATGAATCGTAATACAGAAATTACGTCTGATATTATTTTTGCTTTTGATAATTTTTACATTGGATCATGTGGTTTACAAAATGCTCCAGTTGTTACGAATACGACAACTACGAGTGCAAATTTAGAAATCGCAGGTGCCTCAACTGATAGTTATCAAATTGAATACGGAATTGCTGGTTTTGCTCAAGGTTCAGGAACTGTATTTTCATTTACAGGAAATACAGCTATATTAACAGGTTTAACGGAATCTACATTATATGATTTTTATATTAGAAAAGTTTGTAACGATATTCCAAGTAATGCAATTTTAGGAAAGTATAGTTTTGTTACAGCTTGTCCTGCATTTGTAGGTGGATTTACGGAAAGTTTTGATACCACAACTGTTGGTTCTGCGACTAATCAAATTGTTCCAAATTGTTGGACTTTTATTGATTCAGGTATTGGTTCAGGTTATGTAACTACCTCGAATAGCGCTTCTGCTCCTAGAAATTTTTATATAACGAATGCTAATTCTACTGTAAATACAACCTATATGTTAGTTTCTCCAGAAACGCAAAATTTAGGTAACGGTACCTACCAAGTTTCGTTTAAGGCTAGAGGTACTGTTGGAGCAATTGTTAAAGTTGGGACAATGACAAATAAATTAGACGCAACTACATTTGTTGAAATTGCACAATTCCCTCTAACAACAACTTATCAGACATTCACTGTGTATTTACCACAAACTGAAGCTGATTATTTTGCATTTAGTCATTTTTCTGAAACAACTAGTAAACCAATTAATATAGATGATGTGGTTTATGAACCAATCACAAATATCGAATGTGCTTTACCAATCAATATCGATTTTGTTAAAAATTTCGATACAATGTCTGCTGATTTATCTTGGATGTCGCCAGGTGCAGCTCTTTCAAATAATTTTGAAGTGCAATGGGGCATAACTGGATTTGTACAAGGAACAGGAAATATACTTAATGTTACTAATCCTTTTGCTACACTTTCAAATTTAGTTTTAGGTGAATCGTATTCTTTCTATGTACGTAGAATTTGTGCTGATGGAAATACTGCATGGGTTGGCCCATTTACAATAGATATGAGTTACTGTGAAACTTCAGGTACAGCTTTCGATGGCGATGGAATGGTAGAGATGAACATAGATGGTGTTGTTGTTGATGTTGAATTAGAAGATAATTATTTAAGTTTAGTTGGGGATCCATTAGTTCAATTCACAGCTGGAGAAAATGTTGATTACACATTCTTGTATAATACAGGAAGTGACGAATATTATACTCATATTTGGATAGATTATAATCATGATGGAGTTTTCTCTAATTCTGAAAAAGTAGTTTTATCAAATAATGAACCTGTTACAGATGGTGCTGGTGCTGGAAATACACATATTTTAGAAGGTAGTTTCGTAGTGCCAAACTTAGGTGTTTATGCGTCAGGTGAGTATCGAATGAGAGTTGTCGGTAGAGAACTTACTTCTGTATTTGATCCATGTACTCCAGGTGTAAATTCATTCACAATCGACCTTATGGCTGATATTTCTTTCCCATGTATTCAACCAACTGAAATAAACTTCCCTGATGTAGGTTTTGATTATGCTGTGATTGATTGGGTAGGACAAGGATCTAGCGATTTCGAAATTGAGTATGGTATTACAGGTTTTACTCCTGGATCAGGAACAATTGTTCAAAATGTTTCGAAACCATATACATTACAAGGTTTAACTTCTGGTGTGACTTATGATTTTTATGTTAGAAAAAAATGTGTGAATTCTTTCAGTGTTTGGAGTGAGGTTGCTTCAACTTACGTTTTCTGTAATAGTTTAGAACCAGTTGGAGAATCTTCTCAAACTTTAATACAAGACGAATTATTATCAGATTTAGTAATTGAGGGTGATAATCTTAAGTATTATACAGATCCAGATTTACTTAACGAAGTTCCTGCTTCTACTCCTGTTCTAGCAAGTTCTACTTATTTTGTTACTCAAACATTAACATGTGAGAGTGATTCATATTTAGTTGTTACAGTAACAGTGACACCAAGAATTGATGAGCCAGTTGTTTCTACAACTCAAGAATTTTGTGGTAGTACAATTTTAGCAGACATAGTAGTTCAAGGTTTACCTGGAGCAATTGTTAATTGGTACGCTGATTTAACAAGTAACGAAACTTTAGCTCCAGAAACGGTGTTAACTCAGGGTACTTATTATGTTAGTCAAACAGATGGTTTAACTACTTCGCACAGAGTTGCTGTTAATGTGATTGTTAATCAAACTCCTATTGATTTAATTTCTACTGAAATTCTGGTATGTGGATATGCAAATTACGGATCATTAGAAGTTGGTCAATTAGAAGGAGCAATTATGAAATGGTTTACTTCTTTAACATCAACAACTCCAATTCCAAATACACAAGCAGTAGTAAGTGGAACTTATTATGTAACGCAAAGTTTTGGTATTTGCGAATCTAATAGAATAGAAATTGAAGTTTCTGCATTTGATGGATTGTCAACTCCGATTGCTGCAATTCAAACATTTTGTGGTTCTGCAACAGTCGCACAATTAGTTGCACAAGGTACACCAGGTGCTGAATTGAAATGGTTTGCTTCTGCAACATCAACATCTGAACTTTCAGTAAATTCACAGTTAAGTTCAGGAACTTATTATGTTGAACAACGTAGTAATGGATGTGTTTCTGCTAGAAGAGCAGTTGCTGTTCGTGTTGTTTCTTTATCAGCTCCGGTTGTAGAGTCGTTTACGTTCTGTGGTTCAGCTAATGTTTCAGATTTGATTATTACTTCACAATCTGGAGTAACTCATAAATGGTATATTTCTCCATCAAGTACAGATGTATTGTCACAAGATGCAACTCTTGCTACTGGTGTTTATTTTGTATCAAGAGTTCAATACGGATGTGAGTCTCAAAGAACCCCAGTGCAAATTAATATTTTAACATTACCATCTGCTCCATCTGGATCAGCAGTTCAAACTTTCATTGAAGGTTCTGTTATTTCTGATTTAGTATTAAATCAAAATAATATCACTTGGTATGCTTCTTATTTAGATTCTCAAAACGGAGTTAATCCTCTAGTTGCAGATATGCCATTAGTAAACGGTCAAACATATTACGCTGTAATTATTGGTACTAATGGTTGTCCAAGTTTACCATTTGCAGTTACTGTAGATGTTTATTTATCAAGCGATCAGTTCGATAAAAACGAATTAAAATATTACCCTAACCCAGTTGATGACGTATTAACTATTTCTTACTCAGAAACAATCACTCAAATCGAGGTGTTTGACTTATTAGGAAAACGTGTTAAAACAATTCAAACTAATGAAAATGAAGTAAAAGTTGATTTATCAAATCTTCCTTCTGGTACATATTTAGTTCAACTAAAAACTGATACAAAACAACAATTTGTAAAAATCATTAAAAGATAAGCGTAAGCACTTTTAATTAATAAAAAAAGCGATTGCAGGATAGAAGAAATTTTATCCGCAATCGCTTTTTTCTTTACGCTCTTTTTTCTGGGCGTTCCCTCGCTCATTATATATAAGAGTAAAATGATATTCTGCTGAAACCGCTCGGTCGGGCTTTCCGCTAAATCTTTTTTGTTTCTATCGGTTATTCATTTTATGTCATTCTGAACTTGATTCAGAATCTCATTTTTAAATGACATTCCGTTTTTAAACAAAAAAGGATACCGCTCCAATCCCTAACGCAACCTGAGTCATGTAGTCCAAAGTTTAAAGTCCAAAGCCTAAAGTTAACCTGCAAGGTTTTCCAAAACCTTGTAGGTTTATATTAAACTTGATTAACTTCGTTCAGTCATAAGCTCATGTTTGAATCTCATTCATTTTGTCATTCTGAACTTGTTTTACCTCGTACGGTTCGCAAGCTCGGATCAGAATCTCATTTAGTTATGTCATTAAGTTTTGAAGCTATTAAGGTTTAAAGTTCAAAGTTAACCTGCGAGGTTTTTTAAACCTTGTAGGTTTATATTAAAATAAGCTTATTCAGAAAATTCAATTTTCATCATCTGTGTCTTTTCATTTTTAAAATATTATTTTTTCCAATTGAATATATCATCCGTTCATCAGTGTTGTATTTGATTCAACTCCAATAGAGTTTCAAACTCTGATGGAGCTTTAATTTTTCTTTATACGTTAACTTACAAGGTTTATATCTAACAAAGTTTACATAAATAAGAAGTATTCAATATCTTTCATTATTTCATTTTTCAATCATTAAATTTTAAATTTTGAAATTTCATCTGTGCATCTGTGCATCTGTGCATCTGTGGTAAAAAAGTATTTTTATACATAATATGATTCCTCAATTTTCATTTTCAAATCCTCGAATCGGCAAATTCACAAATTTTAAAAACTCCAAATCATTAAATATTAGTAAACTAAAAAATAATCAAAAATTAACTTCAAAAAAGCTTGTTTGGCACGAGAATAAGGCGGTATATTTGCACCGTTGAAAAACAGAAGTTCATACAAATCACGAAAAACAAATTTAAATTTTAACAAAAATAAATTTGGAAGATAAACTAAAAGAGTTGTAGTTTTGCAATCCGATTCTCAAACGAGAAAAGGTGCAGAAGTTCTACAAATACTGAGAAAAACTTTCAAAAATATTTCTAAAATAAAT
>NZ_RQVQ01000019.1 GCF_003865405.1 Paenimyroides tangerinum | reverse complement strand
TTACAGTCAACAGTTTTCAAGACTGCCGCATTCGACCACTCTGCCATTTCTCCTTGGTCTGTAGTAATGTTGTTTATTTCATTATTACGAGTGCAAATATAGTAGCTTTTTCTGTATTGACAAGGCTTTTTTGAAAAAAAAACTTAGCTATTTTTTTTAATTTAGCTAAGTTTCTTAAAGATAATATTTTATGAATTGAAAAAATTAAAATTTATTTTCAACTTCTGCAGCAGCTAACATAAAATAATGTAAATCGGTATTCTTCATAAATGGTTTTTGGTTTTGTTGACCAGGTCCAAACATCGCTATTTCTACATAATCTGCCGAGTGATCCATAGAAATCCATCCAACAGAATTGTATTCTTTCTGAATTTCTGCAAACGATTTAAAAGGTAATTTCTTGTAATTATACAATCCATCATCATCTTTATACAAACCTTTATAATAGTCTAATAAATGATCTGCTTGTTCTTTTGTAACTGTAAATCCTAAATTAGAATGTATAAAATCTATTAAATCTTTTTCTGTAGTATCGGATTTTATTTTATTTAATAAACTTTCATTCGTTTGATTGTATTTTTGAATTGAGTCAAAATGCTCATCGGCATATTTTCCATAAATGATTCCTGGATTTGCATTTCCGTGGTCTGTAGTGATGATTACTAAAGTGTTTCCGTCTGCTTTTGCAAAATCTAAAGCAACTTTTACTGCGTCATCAAATTGCAATTGATCGTGAATTAAACCAGCAACATCATTTGCATGTGCAGCCCAATCTACTTTACCAGATTCAACTTGTAAGACAAAACCATTTTTATGCGATTTCATTGCATCAATTGCAATTTGAGTCATTTCGGCTAAAGTAGGATATTCGTTTGTTAATTCTTTACTGTTTTTTCTATCAATAGCATACGGAAGAGAATCTTCGCCGAAAACACCCAAAATAGGTTTTGAGTAATCTATCTTTTTTAAATCAGATTTTGATTTTGCAATGTTATAATCTTTTTGAGAAAATGCAGCATACATGTCTTTTTTATCTTTACGTGTTTCTGCATCAAAATATTTATTACCACCTCCCATTAAAACATCGTAACCAATATTCAAATATTCTTCAGCAATTGCAGATTGGTCGTTTCTACTTTTCATACTAACTGTAAAACCAGCTGGTGTAGCATGTGTAATAGGTACTGTAGTTACACAGCCTGCTTTTTTGCCTGCTTTTTTGAATTTTTGCCAAATAGGAAGCAGTTGCTCACCGTTTACACTGATGTTTATAACTCCATTTTTAACTCGTTCTCCAGAGCCCCAAGATGAACTAGCAGCTGCAGAATCTGTTACTATTGAAGATGCAGAAGCCATGTCCATTAAACCGCGCGAAATAATATTGTCTTTATATGCTTGAATCCAATTGGTAGTTCGACCTAAAATACGTTCAGAATAAATATTTGCCATATTTAAAGTCCCAGAACTCATTCCGTCACTTACTAAAACAATAATATTCTTTGCTTTTTTATTTTTATAATTGATTTCATTTTCAATCGGATGTGCAAACCCCTGTAATGGATTTAATAAAGCAGCTCCAACTCCTGCTAACGTTCCAGCTTTGAAAAATTTTCTTCTATCCATTTTGAATTATTTATGATGCAAATTTATTTTGAATAAAGATATAATATTCAAAATTTACATTAACTATCTGTTAAAAAAAAGTGGAACTAAAGTTCCACTATGATTTGATTCTTTAATAAATCTTTAAATGTTTCAGCTTTTCTGATTAAATATGACTCATTATTATAATATAAAACTTCTGCTGGCTTATAACGTGAATTATAATTCGATGCCATTGAAAAACAGTAAGCTCCTGCATTTCTGAAACACAAAATATCACCTTCAGAAATTTCTTTGATTCTGCGATTATTAGCAAAGGTATCCGTTTCACAAATATATCCTACAACTGAATAATAACGTTCTTTACCTTCTGTGTTTGAAATGTTTTCGATGTGATGGTATGAGTTGTAAAACATCGGACGTATTAAATGGTTGAAACCAGAATCGATTTGAGCAAATACCGTTGAAGTAGTTTGTTTTACTACATTTACTTTAGCCAAGAAATATCCAGATTCACTTACTAAGAATTTTCCAGGTTCAAAAACTAAAGTTAATTCTTTTCCATAATCTTTACAAAAAGCATTGAATTTGGTTGTCAATTTTTCACCTAATTCTTCAATATCAGTTTCTAAATCTCCAGCTTTGTATGGTACTTTAAACCCACTACCAAAATCTATAAATTCTAAATCTTTAAATTGTTTTGCAGTTTCGAATAATATTTCAGAAGCATATAAGAAAACTTCAATATCTAAAATATCAGAACCTGTATGCATGTGAATTCCGTTTACGGTCATCTTTGTATTTTCGATGATACGTAAGATATGCGGTGTTTGGTGAATAGAAATTCCAAATTTACTATCGATATGTCCTACAGAAATATTACTGTTTCCACCGGCCATCACGTGTGGATTGATACGAATACAAACGGGAATGTTTGGATGTTTATGTCCAAATTGTTCTAAAACCGAAAGATTATCTATATTGATATGTACTCCAAGTTTTGCGACTTCTTCGATTTCTTCCATTGAAACACCGTTTGGAGTAAACATAATTTTCTCAGGTTCAAAACCAGCTTCTAAACCTAAAAGAACTTCTTGAATAGAAACAGTATCTAAACCACTTCCAGACTTCTTCAATAACTTTAATATAGAAATGTTAGATAAAGCCTTAACTGCATAGTTAATTCTTAAATGTTTAACACCTGCAAATGCATTTGAAAGTCTTGCAAATTGCGATTCAATTTTGTTACCATCATAAACATAGATAGGGCAACCATATTGATTAGAAAGTTCTAATAAAATGTTAGAATCCATAAGTTATTGAAATTAAATTTATAAAATGCAAATTTACAGAAAAATAGAACTTTTTAAAAGGTGTTTAACTTTTTGTAAATTAATTAAAATAACATTTTTAAAATTATACAATTGTAAAATTTTTATGTTTAAAAAGAGAATATGAAAGAATTAAACCTTTATTTTTTATAAGTGAGTACATAATTCTCATTTTTTCTTAGGTCAATTAGTTCAAGTTTGCTATTTTTGTTTTACTATTAAAAAAGCAAAACATATAAATCATGAATTTACACGAATTTCAAGGTAAACAAATATTATCTAGCTACGGTGTACGTGTACAACGCGGTCACGTTGCAAATACAGCAGAAGAAGCTGTTGAAGCGGCTAAGAAATTAACAGAAGAAACAGGAACTGGATGGCACGTGATTAAAGCTCAAATCCACGCAGGAGGAAGAGGAAAAGGAGGAGGAGTTAAATTGGCTAAGAATTTAGATCAAGTAAAAGAGATAGCTGGGCAAATTATTGGTATGGATTTAATTACCCCACAAACTCCACCACAAGGAAAAAGAGTACATAAAGTTTTAGTTGCTGAAGATGTTTACTATCCAGGTGAAAGTGAAGTCTCAGAATTCTATATGTCAGTTTTATTAAACAGAGGTAAAGGTCGTAACATGATTATGTATTCTACAGAAGGTGGAATGGATATCGAAGAAGTTGCAGAACATACTCCTCATTTAATCTTCACTGAAGAAATTGATCCAGCTGTTGGATTACAAGGTTTCCAAGCTCGTAAAATTGCTTTTAACTTAGGTTTATCTGGTGAAGCATTCAAAGAAATGGTTAAGTTTGTTGATTGTTTATACAAAGCTTATGTTGGTTCAGATGCTTCAATGTTTGAAATTAACCCAGTTTTAAAAACATCTGATAACAAAATTATCGCAGTTGATGCTAAAGTTGACTTGGATGAAAATTCATTATTCCGTCACAAAGATTTAGCTGAAATGCGTGATATCGCTGAAGAAAATCCAATTGAAGTAGAAGCTAAAGCTGTAGGATTAAACTATGTTGATTTAGACGGAACAGTAGGTTGTATGGTTAACGGTGCAGGTTTAGCAATGGCAACTATGGATTTAATTAAGTACGCAGGTTTTGAGCCAGCTAACTTCTTAGACGTAGGTGGAACTGCAGATGCAAAACGTGTTGAAACTGCTTTCCGTATCATCTTAAAAGATCCTAATGTAAAAGCTATTTTAATTAACATTTTTGGAGGAATCGTTCGTTGTGACCGTGTTGCTCAAGGTGTTGTAGATGCTTACAAAAACATGGGTGACGATATTAAAGTGCCAATTATTGTTCGTTTGCAAGGAACAAATGCTGAATTAGCAAAACAAATTATTGATGAGTCTGGTATGCCAATCTTATCAGCAGTTCAATTCCAAGAAGCTGCAGATCAAGTGAAAGCTGCTTTATCTTAATAATTTTATTATAAATTGAGAAGGCCCAAATTTAAATTTGGGCTTTTTTTATGTTATTTAAATGAAAAAAATATTAATATTATTTACATCTCTTTTGTTGCTTTCTTGCTCAAGCGATGATAACGCAAATTCAAATCCAACTCCTACAGGTAGTAATACCGTATATTTTACTTTAGACGACAAATTGTACTCATCAGAATTTCCGACAGCCGCAATTGATAATAAAAGTATAACTGTCTCGGATAATGTATTTTCTATCAATCTTCGAATTATAAATGATAAAGGAGTTGTTAGCTTACATTTATCTTCTCGCGAAAAAGTAGTAGAAGGAAAAAGCTATCGTATTCATGAGCCAAGATATGGAGATGGTTTTTCTGCTAGCAATGATTTGTATTCAAGTTTTATTTGTAGTACTACAGCTAATTTTCAAGGAACAATTACTATTGTTAAACTAGATTATGAAAACAGAATAGTTGCAGCAACTTTTAGTTATGATGCAGTTGACCGAAAACAAAATGTACATAAAGTTAGAAACGGTTGGTTTGATTTAAAATTTTAATAAAATGAAAAAATTAGTAATATTATTTACATCGCTTTTATTGCTCTCTTGTTCAAGTGATGATAACACAAATTCAACTCCAACAGGTAGTGATACGGTTACTTTCTCTTTTAATAATGAAATGTTTTCAACAAAAAATAGTGATATTAATTTAGAGAAATTACACATTTCTGTTTATCCGTTTGGTGGTTCATTGATAATATTTAGACTTTCAAATAATGAAAAAGCAGTCGAGATATCAATTGGTTCAGAATTTAAATTTGAAGAAGGGAAATCTTATGCAATAAACGGTCGACAAACTACAAATGTATCAGGTCGAATAACTTACTACGCTTTTAATTCAGCAACTAAATGGGCTTCTACAAATAACGAAATAGGTGGGACTATAACCATTGTTAAATTAGATTATGAAAATAAAATAGTCGCTGCTACTTTCGAGTTCGATGCAGTCGAAGAAAATGGAACTATTTATAGCATAAGAAACGGTTGGTTTGATTTAAAATTTTAATGTATGAAAAAGTTTATTTTATTTTTATTTTCCGTTTTATTTATCGCTTGCTCATCTGAAAGTGACGATTCTGTTTCTTCAAATTTTTGTAATGAACAAGTTGTTGATTATTATTCAAATGAAGGTCAAAATAATAGAAATGTTAAGAATAACGCAATTGTAGTAGAGTTTGATTATAATCTTTCCGATCAAAAAATTACTAAAATTCTCACGGATTTAAACCTTTTTAAGCTTCCTTTAAACAATGACGATGTACTTTCAAGTATTTATATAAATGTTTTTTCGTCTAAAAATACCAAAATGGTTTTGTGTTATTTTAATGAAGGAAGTTTGTCTTGTGAAAAATTGAATAATTACATAAATCAAATTCAAAATTTGGATGATGTTTTCATGGTTAGAAAATTATATCAAGGAAATACTACTTACGGAGTTGCTAAAGAAGGGAATTATATAAAAGTGAAATTAAATGATGAAAATGAGTTGTCAAATCTTGAAAATTTCGCAAATCAAAACGGACTTGTTTTTACTGAATATGAACCAAGTTGGAATGAAACTGAATTTTTAGTTTATTATTTAATTGATGAATCAGGTGAAAAATCAGTTATAGAATTGTCTAAAACACTTTCAGAATCTATTTCTTTTCAATACATAAGTCCTCAATTTCTTTCCTTTCAATAATAATAAAAAAAATCCTCAAAAAGTTAATTACGATTTGAGGATTTTAATTTGATTTCGTTTTGACAATTGGTAAAATGTTTCACTTGAATTAATAGAGACAGCTATTGCAATTTTTAAAACTGAAATCCCGTGTAGTTTTTGTAAAGATTAGTTTGTAAATTAGGAGGTTTATAGCAGAATTGTATTTAAATCTAATAACATTGTTATAATAATTTGAGTTGCTTATGTTTGATTTAATATTTTTACTAAATAGCAATTTACCATTTGAGAATAATGAAATAACGAAAGAAAAAGTTATTGCTGGTGTTTTAATTGTTTTTATTTATCTTATTCCTTCTTTTATTGCTAGAGATAAAATTCAATTTAAATATATAGTTCTTTTTAATGTGCCTTTTGGTTTCACAGGAATTGGATGGTTGATTTCATTGGTTTGGTCAATAAATGCTAAAAGTAAAACAATTGATTTTCTTAGAAATGATAATGATTTAGACGAATAAAGTATTTTACGAATCTAAATGACAATCGAAAAGCAAAAATCTCAGATATTTTCCCGAAGTTATTCAAGTACAAAATTGTTTTTTTTTATTTCTTAATTCATTTTTTAAAACCATGTCAACATGAGATAAAATATTTATGCAAAAAATCTTTAGTTTTATTTTGATTTGCTCAATTTTATATTCCTTTTTTTAAAGGTTTATATCTAGACGATTTATCTGTTTTCACGATGGCTTGTGAAGAAATATGATCAACAAATATTTTACTAAATTCAACTGAAGAATAAACTTTTATTCGTTAAAAATAAATTCTTTTAATTCAGCGTTTTGAAACAATATCGACACCTGCTACAATTTTTTTTAATATCTTAACTTCGTTGTTGTTTCAAATTTTCTTTACCTTGATAAATAAATTCATTAATATAAACAGTTTCTACAATAGTATTTTGTTTGCAGCTTTTCATTGCCAAGCCAACCTTATGAATAAATAACCAAGCATTTGGACGACTAATTCCATTGCGTTTTGCCATTCGAGAAGATGATAATTTTTTTGCGGTAATTGTCATTTCAAACACAATTCTAAAAGTTTTTCGTATTCCAAATTTAACTTTATTGAATAATGTATTTGCAGTTAGTCTCTCGATATGATGACATAAATTACAATCTCTTACAAAGCTTAATTTTCGAATTGTAAACTTCTTCTAAGGACATTTGGTTCAATGAAAAACATTCTTCAATGTTAGATATCTTAAGCAATCGAAACCTGTTTTATTCATTTCAAAAAATCGATTATATTCTCTCCTTGAAATGATATCATGTTTTTTTTCAAAATATAAGTAAATACATTTTACAGCTCTAAAAATTAATATATCAATATTTTTGGCGTGAACTTATCAAATTTACAGTAACTTCGACAACAATCAAAATACTTAAAAAATGTATATCGAACAATTAAAAAATAAGAAAGAAACTTTAATCAAATATCTACCATTTCCTTTGGTATTTTTCCTATTTATGGGTTTCAATTATATTGCAACTTTGGCAAGTGAAACCAATACAAACGAAATGATTCAAATGATGATTGATTCTTTAGGTAAGAATATTGTTTTTGCAATTATGGTACTTCCGTTGGCTGCTTTATGTGTTATTTTGCTACTTTGGGTTAAGTTTTTTCATAAACAATCGATTACCTCGTTAACCACAGCTCGTCAAAAGATTGATTATAAACGTGTTTTCTTTTCCTTTTTTTTATGGGCAGCAATTCTTGTAACTGTAATTTTAGTTCAATATTTTGTATCACCAGATGATTTTGTAATTAATTTCAAATTAGCTCCATTTTTAGTTCTTTTAGTTTTAGCATTAATTTTAATTCCATTACAAACCAGTTTTGAAGAATATTTGTTTCGTGGTTATTTGATGCAAGGTTTGGGATTATTGACAAAAAACAAATGGTTTCCGTTGTTGTTTACTTCGATTACTTTTGGATTAATGCACATTGCAAATCCTGAAGTGGGAGCTTTTGGATTACAAATGATGGTTTTTTATATTGGAACTGGATTGTTTTTAGGAATCATTACTTTAATGGATGACGGACTTGAATTGGCTTTAGGATTTCACGCAGCTAATAATTTAGTTGCAGCTATTTTGGTAACTTCAAATAATTCTGCTTTACAAACCAATGCGATTTTCGAACAAGTTTCTACAGAAAATAGTATGACAGAAATTTATATTCAAGTTTTTGTTGTCTTTCCGATTTTGATTTTCTTTTTTGCTAAAAAATACAAATGGAACGATTGGAAAAATAAATTAACAGGTAAAATTTAAAAATGAATTATAACGATATTCATAACGATTTTCGGTTAAACGGAGATTATTTAGATAAAAATAAATTAATTGAATTAGCGAGTAAATTAGTAAAATCCGAAGAAATCTATGAACAAGATTTCGGAAGTTTGATATTCCAATGGTTTGATGAAAAAGATTTCATTTTATTGACAACTTCTGGTACAACAGGAACTCCGAAACAAATAAAACTTCAAAAACAAGCTGTCATAAATTCTGCCAAAGCAACCGGAATTCATTTTGATTTAAAACCAAAAGATGCTGCATTGTTGTGTTTGCCAACTAAATATATTGCAGGAAAATTGATGTTTGTGCGCGCTCTGGTTTTAGGATTGCATTTAGACGTGGTAAATCCAAGCTCAAATCCTTTAGAAAATATTTCTAAAACCTATGATTTTGTTGCAATGGTTCCGTTGCAAGTTTTGAATAGTATTGAGAAACTACATTTGATTAAAAAATTGATTGTCGGCGGAGCAAAACTTGACCGAAAAATAAAAGAACAGATTTTGTCTTTAAATTCGCATTGTCAAGTGTATGAAACTTACGGAATGACCGAAACGATTACGCATATTGCCGCAAAGAAAATTTCAGAAGTTTTTTTTACAGCTTTACCTCACGCTAAAATTTCCGTTGATAATCGTGGTTGTTTGGTTATCGATGCACCAAGTGTGAATTCAGAAAAGTTGATTACAAATGATTTGGTTGAACTTAAAGAACCGAATCAATTTAAATGGTTAGGACGCGTTGATAATGTAATTAATTCTGGTGGAATTAAATTATTTCCAGAACAGATTGAAGAAAAATTAACTCCTTTTATAAACAATCGTTTTTTTGTTATTGGGAAAGAAGATGATATTCTAGGAAATAAATTGGTTTTGATTATTGAAAGTGAACCTTATGTAATCGAACCTGAAATTTTTGATATTTTATCAACTTTCGAAAAGCCAAAAGAAATTCAATTTGTTACTAAATTCAAAGAAACCGCCACAGGAAAAATTCTGAGAAAAGATAATTTAAGATAAAAGCGAAAGTTAATTTTCGCTTTTATCTTTTTCTACCATCTTAGTAATTCTTCGTTGAATCTGTTGTTTCAAACGCTTTGGAGCAAGGATTTCGATGTTTTCTCCAAATCCTAAAATTTCTCGCTCTAATTCAAAATTCGGAATTACATCTATTCGAATAATTAAACCATTTTCACCATTTTCAATAATTTGTTGTGTGTGATGTAGCGGTTTTGTAATGACATAAGGCGCATTTCGAGAGTCAAACTTTAGAATGATTTTCTGTGGGCGGTCTTTTTCACTTCTTGTTACGCCAATACATTCGCTATATTATCTTTCAAAATAAATTCCTTCGTTTTCTTTAAATAATTTACTATCAAGTTCATAAAATGCTTCAATTCTGTCTAAAGCCAGAGTAATTAAAAGCTTTCCTTTGTTGCTTCTACAAATTATAAACCAACGATTTCGATATTCTTTTAAAAAAAACGGATGATAAATATCTTTTCTAGCTTCTTCGGATTTAAAAGATTTGTATTCTATTAAAAGTGGTTTTTTGTGTAAAATCGCTTGATATAATCCATTTAAATGTTCAATTCCTTTTAGTTGTTTATTGTCTTCAAACTGAATGTGATTTGGGTTTTTTTGTGTTGATTTGTAAATGTTATTTTCCAATTTTGCTATCAATTCCGTCATTTCATCAAAAATCTGAAAACCATTAAATTGTTTTAATAACGAAACAATTTCTTTCATTTTATCTAGATCTTCTTCTTTTATAGGAGAATTTGTAATTGAATAATTTTTATCGCTATAAACTTAAAATTTTCTTAAAATCTGAAAAATAGAATATTGGTGTATGTTGTTTATTAAGAAAAATCAGTAAAAAACACTATCTTTACTCAATCTCAAGAAAACATTTAAAATAAGATTAAAATTTCATATATGCTATTACTTATAATTTCGATTTTTATTATTGGCTTTGCAATTTTATTTCTCAGGCCAACAAAAGATTCAAAGTATTTCAAATTTCTAAGCATATTACCTTTTGGTTTATTTTTATATTTTTTACAATTCATTCCTGAAATTCAATCTGCGAAAAAAAATCTGATTTTCGAAAATCAATGGATTCCAAGTCTTGGAATTTCTTTAGATTTCAAGATTGATGGATTATCCTTACTTTTTTCTTTACTTATAACCGGTGTTGGAGCGCTAATCTATTTTTACGCTTCTTCCTATATGAGTAGAGATCCGTACATAAATAGATTTTATTGTTATCTAACCATTTTTATGGGAGCAATGTTAGGTTTGGTTTTATCCGATAACCTAATTTCATTGTTTATGTTTTGGGAGTTAACCAGCATTTCATCATTCTTCCTTATTGGTTTTAATACAAACAATGAAGATTCTAGAAAGAGTGCTTTATGGGCATTATCAGTAACTGGTTTAGGAGGTTTTTTCTTATTGGCTTCGTTTGTAATGATGAACTCGATTACAGGAACTTTTTCTATTCAAGAGTTATTTAGCCAATCAGAAGTACTTCAATCAAATTATCAATATTACGTCATAATTGCTTTCTTATTTTTAGGAGCATTTACGAAGTCGGCACAATTTCCTTTTCATTTTTGGCTTCCAGGTGCAATGAAAGCACCAACTCCAGTTTCTGCATATTTGCATTCGGCAACGATGGTTAAAGCTGGAATTTATTTATTAGCACGTTTTACACCGATTTTGTCGGATGGCGAAGTTTGGAATATGGTTTTGATGTGCGTTGGTGGAACAACGATGGTCGTAGGAGCTTTTTTAAGTGTTTTTAAAGTTGATATGAAAAGTGTTTTGGCATATTCAACTATTTCAGCTTTAGGGATTTTGGTTTTTTTAATTGGAATCGGAACGGAAATAGCTTTGTTAGCAGCTTCTACATTTATTTTAGTTCACGCGCTTTATAAAGCTTCGTTCTTTATGATAACCGGAATTGTTGATCACGAAACGCATACAAGAGATTTAACGGTTTTGTCTGGTCTAAAAAAGAAATTGCCAATTGTAGCAATTTGTGCTGTAATTGCAGCTTTATCTAGCGCAGGTGTTCCTTTAACTTTTGGGTTTATTAGTAAAGAAATTATTTACGGTTCAACTTTCGACTTTGATTTTTGGACGTATAATAGCGTTTTGATTTTGACCGCTTTAGTTTTGATTACAAATGTTTTCTTAACCAGTGCAGGTCTTTTAGTTGGAATTCGTCCATTCTTTGGAAAACTACCCGAAAAATTTGAGAATATCCATAAACCAGATTATAAACTTTGGTTACCAATTGTAATTTTATCAGTATTTACCTTGCTTTTCGGAGCATTCCCGTTTATTGCCGATCAAGGAATCATTTCTGCAGTTACAACGTCTATTTATAGAAGTCAAATAACTCAAGAATTACATTTATGGCACGGTTGGAATACTATTTTACTTTTAAGTGGTGCAACCATTGTTTTAGGATTTATTTTATATTTTATAATTAAGCCATCGCATAAAACCGTTGAAAAATTTGATAGTTTAAATCGAATCGGACCACAAAATATAATCTCAGTTATCGCAGAGAATATTAAATTATTTGCATTCAAATACACCCGTTTTTTTCATAATGGGTATTTAAGAAGTTATATTCTTTTCATTATTGTTTTTATCATTGGAATTGTAGGATATAAATTTTTTAATGATGTTACTTTAAAAATTAATACAAACGATTTATCGCCATTTAGAATTTATGAGTTTGTCATATTTGTATTAATTATATCTGCAATTATTGTAATCACATTTACGCAATCTAGGTTAACAGCAATCGTTTCTTTAGGAGTTGTTGGTTTATCAATTTGTTTGATTTTTGTTGTTTACGGTGCACCAGATTTAGCAATGACGCAGTTTGCTATTGATACTTTAACCGTTGTCTTATTTGTTTTAGTATTATTCAAACTTCCGTCTTTTTTGAAATTTAGTAATACAAAAAATAAAATTCGTGATGGAATAGTTTCCATTTCATTTGGAATCTTAATCGCATTAATAACTTTACAAGCCTTATTTTATCCTTCTAATAAAGAAGTGAGTAAATTTTATGCAGAGAATGCATATTTACTTGCAAAAGGGAAAAATGTGGTAAACGTTATTCTAGTTGATTATCGCGGAATTGATACAATGATTGAAACGGTTGTGCTTTCAATTGCAGCAGTTGGAGTTTTAAGTATCTTAAAATATAAATCAGAAGATGAAGAAACGAGAGAATAATATAAGACCTAAACTAGATACGATTATCTTAAAAACGGCAACGAATTATCTTTTGCCTTTATTAATTATGTTTTCGCTTTTTGTTTTAATTCGAGGACATTATTTGTCAGGAGGTGGATTCGTTGGAGGTTTAATCGCGTCGATTGCATTTGTTTTACATTCATTTGCGTATAATACCAAACGTACGATTTCATTATTCAGATTTCGTCCGCTTTATTTGATTCCAATGGGTTTAAGCTTGTCTTTATTTAGCGGTTTATTACCTTTTTTGATTTCAAAACCATTTATGACAAGTATTTGGTTCTTAGATTCGGTTGCAGTAATTGGCGCATTTGGTTCTGCTTTATTATTTGACCTCGGAGTTTATCTTGTAGTAATTGGAGTGGTTTTAACGATAATATTCACAATCTCTGAAAACGTTTAATTTATGGAATTATTATTAGTAATATTAGTTGGTGTACTTTATTCTTCAGGTATTTATATGATGTTGAGAAGAAGTATGGTTAAATTATTAATCGGAATTATTTTGCTTGGAAACGGAGTTAACATCTTAATTTTCTTAATGAGCGGAATAACAAAAGGAAAAGCACCAATTATTCCTGCAGACCAAACTGGATTTATGGGAGCTTATGCCGATCCAATTCCACAAGCTTTAATCTTAACAGCTATTGTTATTAGTTTTGCATTAACTGCCTTTGCTTTGGTATTATTGAAAAAAGCTTACACATTAACAGGAACAGACGACCTTGATTCGCTAAATATTCAAGATTTAGATATATGACAACAAATTTTATACTTGCTCCAATAATCGTTCATTTTATAACAGCCATAATTTTATTATGTTTCTGGAAGAAGGTTTTGGCTCAAAAAATAATTAGCGTAATTGGTAATAGCATTGCTTTTATTTTATGTGTAAAATTATTCGAGTTAACATTAACAAATGATTATCTAGTTTTACAAACAGGAAACTGGAAAGCGCCTTTTGGAATCACGTTTATTTCGGATACTTTAAGTGCGATTATGGTTTTGTTAACCGGAATTGTTTCTTTGGCTGTTGGAATTTATTCTACTTCAGCTCTGAATGTTAGTCGTATTCGATTTGGCTATTTCTTTACGTTTCATTTATTGATAATGGGACTTTTAGGCGCTTTTCTGACCGGTGATATTTTCAATTTATACGTTTGGTTTGAAGTCGTAATTATTTCGTCTTTTATTTTAATGACCGTTGGCGGTAAAAAAATGCAGATGGAAGGTGCGATAAAATACGTAACAATGAACATTTTAGCTTCGTCAATTTTCTTAACTGCGATTGGAATTTTATACGGAATTACAGGAAGTTTAAACATTGCAGATATTGCTCTTAAAATACAAGAAGTTGAAAATAAAGGATTAGTTACCGTTACATCATTATTGTTTTTTGTAGGTTTCGGAATTAAATCTGCCATATTTCCACTTTATTTTTGGCTACCATCATCTTACCATACAACACCATCAGCTATTGCCGCAATCTTTGGTGGATTGTTAACTAAAATGGGAGTTTATGCAATGATTCGTGTTTTTACAATAATTTTTGTTCCTGATAATTTTACTACAATTTTATTCATCGTTATTGCTGTACTTACGATGTTAACTGGAGCTTTAGGAACATTAAACAAAAAGAATATTCGTAGGATTTTATCTTATTTAATCGTTTGTCATATTGGATATTTAATTGCTGGAGTTGGTTTATATACCGAATTGGCTTTCACTGCAATTATTTTCTATCTGATTCACGATGTTATCGTAAAAAGTAATATGTTTATGATTACAGGAGTAATTGTGAAAATTCGTGAATCGGTTGATATGACTCGTTTGGGGAGTTTATTAAAAGATTATCCAAAATTTTCAATGCTTGCAGCTTTGGTGTTTTTATCACTTGTAGGAATTCCACCATTATCTGGGTTTTGGCCTAAAATTTTATTGCTGAAAGAATCTTTTGTACAAGGAAATTACGTTCTGCTTTTAACCTTAATATTAGCAAGTTTTGTAACTCTTTTTGTAATTATCAGAATGTGGATTGAAATTTTCTGGAAAGAATCTCCAAAGCCATTAACTGAAGAAATGGACCATTTTGCTCCAATGCCAAAATCAGGAAAATTTGCTCTAATTGCTCCGATTGTATTTCTAACAGTTGTATCTTTATTCATCGGATTTGGTGCAAACAGCATTTTTAAAATATCCGAAAAAGCCGCTTATGAACTGAAACATAAAGAAATTTATATCGATGCCGTAATGAAAACGAATACATAATGTTACAGAATTTTTTATTAAACATATTACTAACTTTAGTTTGGGTTGCCTTAACAGGTGAGCTGAACTATACCAATTTTGGTTTTGGTTTTACTGTTGGATTTTTACTATTATGGTTTTTAAATCGTAGAAGAACTTCAAATCACGATTATTTCTTGCGTGTGCCAAAAATTTTCGCTTTTATGTTTAACTTTTTGTACGATATGATAAGAGCGAATATCGAAGTTACAATAGATGTTATTACGCCAAATTACAATATGAAACCCGGAATTGTAAAATATGAAATGGATGCAAAATCTGATTTCGAAATTACAATGTTAGCAAATATGATTGCCTTAACACCAGGAACGGTTGTAATTGATATTTCTAAAGACAAACGATATATGTTTATTCACGCAATGTATTTAAAAGATATTGAAGGTTTTAAAAGAAATCTGAAAGATAGAACTGAGAAAAAATTACTAGAAATAATTAGATAATGGATGTAGAAACGTATTTAGTATATGTGGTAATGCCAATTATATGTTTATCAATGATAATTGTTTTAGCTCGCTTAATCAAAGGTCCACAAATTGTCGATCGTGTAATTGCTTTGGATTTATTAATCACAATTGGAGTTGGGTTTATTGCGGTTTTTAGTATTATCACAAACAATTATAACTTCTTAGATGTTGCAATGATTCTTGCACTTATTGCCTTTTTGAGCACGGTAGCTTTTGCCTATTATTTATATAAAAGTAAGAAAAATGACTGATATTTTAATTATGATATTAAGCACTTTAGGTGCTTTATTTATACTAGTTGCTTCTGTTGGAATATACAAAATGCCTGATTTTTATTCACGCCTTTCTGTAACCATTAAGGCTGCAACTTTAGGTATTGGTGCTATTTTGATAGCTTCCGCTTTATTTTTCGCAGAGTTTTCTGTTACAACCAAAACCATTTCCATTATATTTTTCTTGTTTTTGACCGCTCCAGTTGCTGGTTATTTGATTGGAAAAGTAGCTTATGTAAACGGAACCAAATTATGGAAACATTCTATAATCGATGAAATGAAAGATGATCCTGATAGTTTTTGTACACAAGTTAAAGAAAAAGAAGAGGAAGTACTTCCTAAATCTGAATCCAAAAAATAATTTTAAGCACATTTAGTTTTTTCTAAATGTGTTTTTTATTTAAATTAGAGTTGATGTTTAATTAATATTCGTTTTGTTAATTTGAAATTATAAAACAACAAAATGAATTCACTAGTATCAAAAACAACATTTATTTTATTAACGCTAATTCAATTTAATTGTATGGCTCAAATCAAAAATCCTGTAATTGCACATCGTGGTGCTTGGAAAGAATTTAATCTTCCGCAAAATTCAATTGCATCTTTAAAAAAAGCAATCGAACTAAAATGTTTCGGAACTGAGTTTGATGTACATTTAACCAAAGATGCAAAAATGGTTGTCACTCACGATCACGATTTTTATGGTTTGGATATTGAAACGCATACGTATGAAGAATTAAATTCAAGGAAACATCCTAACGGAGAAAAATTACCAACTGTTGAAGAATATCTTGCTGAAGGATTGAAACAAACCAAAACCAAATTAATATTTGAAATCAAAACTTCTAACGTTTCTATTTCTAGAACGTATTTGATGATTGATTTGATTAAAGATTATTTAGAAGATAAAAATTTAGAAAACCAGATTGAATTTATTCTTTTTAGTTTCGATGCTTCGATTTATATCAAAAAGCAATTACCTAATTATAAAATTTCGTACTTAGAAGGTGATAAAACGCCGCAAGAAATCAAACAAGTTGGATTAGACGGAATTGATTACAATCATAAAGTTTATAAAGAAAATAAAAACTACTTAAAAGACGCTCGAAAATTAGGATTGATTACCAATTCTTGGACCGTTAATAAAGAAGATTTGTTTTTGAAATTACTTGACGAAAAAATAGATGTAATTACGACTGATTATCCAGCAAAATTTCTTGAAATCT
The DNA here is from genome assembly GCF_003865405.1 of Paenimyroides tangerinum. Taxonomy (GTDB): domain Bacteria; phylum Bacteroidota; class Bacteroidia; order Flavobacteriales; family Flavobacteriaceae; genus Flavobacterium; species Flavobacterium tangerinum. The sequence goes on along the minus strand of NZ_RQVQ01000019.1, from coordinate 52,094 downwards.
ATTCAGACTTAAAACCGTAAACGCATCTATTCTTTGCTTTAATTTCAGTATAAACAAAGTTGATTTTGATGATTATATAAATTAGAATAATTAATTGTAATGTTTTTTGTGAAATATGTTTTTTTACGTTTAAAAATATTAATTTTAGAGCGCTAAAATTCTAATATGGAAACTTTAAATTATGACAAGAAAAGCCTTTCAAACGAAGTGCTTTTAGATTTATATAAGAAATTGTTGAAACCAAGAATGATTGAAGAAAAAATGCTTATTTTAATTCGTCAAGGAAAGGTTTCAAAATGGTTCTCAGGAATCGGACAAGAAGCAATTGCTGTTGGTGTAACATCGGTTTTAGAAAACGATGAATACATATTACCAATGCACCGTAACTTAGGAGTTTTTACTTCAAGAAACATTCCTTTACACCGTTTATTTTCGCAATGGCAAGGAAAAGCTAACGGGTTTACAAAAGGACGCGATCGTTCGTTTCACTTCGGAACTCAAGAATATAAAATCATTGGAATGATTTCGCATTTAGGTCCGCAATTAGGGATTGCAGACGGGATTGCTTTAGCTCATAAACTTCGTAAAGAAAATAAAATTACTGCTGTATTTACTGGTGAAGGTGCAACTTCTGAAGGAGATTTTCACGAAGCATTAAACGTGGCTTCAGTTTGGGATCTGCCTGTGATGTTCATCATTGAGAATAATGGGTACGGACTTTCAACACCTACAAACGAGCAATATCGTTGTGAAAATCTTGCAGATCGTGGTGCAGGTTACGGAATGGAAAGTTACATCATTGACGGAAATAACATTCTTGAAGTGTACAACAAATTGAACGAATTAGCCATTTCAATGCGTGAAAATCCACGTCCGGTTTTAATTGAGATGAAAACGTTTAGAATGCGTGGACACGAAGAGGCGAGTGGTACCAAATATATTCCGCAAGAGTTATTCGATATGTGGAAAGTTAAAGATCCGGTAGAAAACTACAAAGAATATCTTTTAGAAAACGGTATCTTAACTACAGAATTAGACGAAGCTTTCCGTGCCGAAATTAAAAATGAAATTGATACCGATTGGCAAAAAGTTCAAGAAGAACCTGCTATTGAAGCAAGTTTAGAAGAAGAACTTAACGATGTGTACAAACCTTATACTTTTGAAGATTACAAACCTTCAGAAACAAAAGAAAATATCCGTTTTATCGATGCTATTTCTCAGTCGTTAAAGCAATCCATGGAAAAATATCCAAACATGGTCATCATGGGGCAGGATATTGCAGAATACGGAGGTGCTTTCAAAATCACCCAAGGTTTTGTTGAAGAATTTGGTAAAGAGCGCGTTCGTAATACACCAATTTGCGAAAGCATTATTGTTTCTACTGCAATGGGACTTTCAATTAACAAATACAAAGCAGTTGTTGAAATGCAGTTCGCTGATTTCGTTTCAACAGGTTTCAATCCAATTGTTAACTTATTAGCAAAATCACATTACCGTTGGTTAGAACATGCCGATGTAGTGGTTCGTATGCCTTGTGGCGGTGGAACTCAAGCAGGTCCTTTCCATTCGCAAACTAACGAAGCTTGGTTTACTAAAACTCCAGGTTTAAAAGTAGTTTATCCTGCGTTTCCTTATGACGCGAAAGGTTTATTGAATACAGCAATCAACGATCCAAATCCGGTAATTTATTTCGAACATAAAGCCTTATATCGTTCAATCCAACAAGAAGTTCCTGTTGATTATTACACGATTCCATTCGGAAAAGCAGCAATGATAAAAGAAGGAAATGATGTAACTGTTATTTCATTCGGTGCAGGAGTGCATTGGGCAATGGAAATCTTATCGAACCATCCAGAGATTTCTGCAGATTTAATCGATTTACGATCATTACAACCTTTAGATTACGAAACGATTTTTGCTTCGGTAAAGAAAACAGGAAAAGTAATCATTCTTCAAGAAGATACGATGTTTGGTGGTATTGCAAGTGATTTATCGGCTACAATTATGGAAACTTGTTTTGAGTCTTTAGATGCACCTGTAAAACGTGTGGCGAGTTTGGAATCGCCAATTCCTTTCATGAAAAATTTAGAAGACCAATATTTACCAAAAGCTAGATTTGAAAAAGAATTATTAGTACTTTTGGACTATTAATAACACACAACTAAAATATGAATACAATCACATCATCAAACTTTAACTTTCCAGGGCAAAAGTCGGTTTACAAAGGTAAAGTTCGTGAAGTTTACAACATCAACGACGATTTATTGGTAATGATCGCTACAGATCGTTTATCTGCTTTTGATGTAGTTATGCCTAAAGGAATTCCTTACAAAGGACAAATCTTAAATCAAATCGCAACTAAGTTTATGGATTTGACTTCAGATATCGTTCCAAACTGGTTAATTGCTACACCAGATGCTAACGTTGCCGTTGGTCATTTATGTGAACCGTTTAAAGTTGAAATGGTAATTCGTGGTTATCTTTCTGGTCATGCTGCTCGTGAATATGCAGCTGGTAAAAGAATGCTTTGTGGAGTTGAACTTCCAGAAGGATTAAAAGAAAATGATAAGTTTCCAACCCCAATTATCACACCAACAACAAAAGCTGATCTAGGAACTCATGACGAAGATATTTCGCGTGAAGCTATTTTAGCAAACGGAATTGTATCAGAAGAAGATTATTTAGTTTTAGAAAAATACACCAGAGATTTATTTCAACGTGGAACTGAAATCGCTGCTTCACGCGGATTGATTTTAGTGGATACGAAATACGAATTTGGTAAAACAAAAGACGGAGTTATTGTTTTGATAGACGAAATTCATACACCAGATTCTTCTCGTTATTTCTATGCAGATGGTTACCAAATGCGTCAAGATAATAACGAACAACAAAAACAATTGTCAAAAGAGTTTGTTCGTCAATGGTTAATCTTAAACGATTTCCAAGGTAAAGAAGGACAAGTAGTTCCAGAAATGACAGATGATTATATCTATTCAGTTTCAGAACGTTATATTGAGTTATACGAAAAAATTATGGGTGAAAAGTTTGTAAAAGCAGATGTTTCGCACATTGAAAATCGTATTGCTGAAAATGTAAATGCGTTTTTAGCATCTTACACTAAATAAGAATAAAATATGTCAATCATCGAATCATTAAATTGGAGATACGCCGCAAAGAAATTAAACGGCGAAAAAGTTTCCGATGAAAATGTATCTAAAATAATCGAAGCTGCTCGTTTGGCACCCACATCATCAGGTTTACAACCTTTTGAAATGGTTGTGATAACCAATCAAGAATTAAAAGAAAAGATTCATAAACTTTCGTTTAATCAATCGCAGGTTTTAGACTGTTCGCATTTGATTGTTTTTGCAGCTTGGGACCATTATTCGTTAGATCGTATCAATCATTATTTCGATCATTACGAAACCGAACGCAAACTTGAAAAAGGTTTTTCTGATGGATATAAAAATGGTGTTAGCAAGCACTTAACCGCTTTGACAACAGAACAACAATTTGAACACGCCGCACGTCAAGTGTATATTGCCTTTGCTTTTGCGATGGCAGAAGCCGCGGCTTTACGAGTAGATTCATCGCCAATGGAAGGTTTTTTACCTAACGAATTAGATGAATTATTAAACTTTAAGGCACAAGGTTTGCGTAGCGTTTTATTGCTTCCGGTTGGTTACAGAGATGAAACGAACGATTGGCAAGTACATCTTAAAAAAGTGCGTAAACACACCAATCACATGGTGCATTACATAAAATAAAAGCAAAAGCTCAGATGAATAATCTGAGCTTTTTTTGTTTTAAAATCAGGGTAAACCCTTAGAAAGTAAAAGGTTGAGGTAAAGGCTTTTTTGGTATATTGCGTTTACTAATGTTAAGTTTTACGTTTAAATTAACTAAGAAAATAAATTATGACAAAAATAGTAAGAGGTTCAGAATGGAGAATATGGGATTTACATATCCATACTCCTGAATCAATATGTCAAGACTATAAAAATACTCCTGAAAATTGGGATAAGTTTATAAACTGCTTAGAAAACCTACCAGAAGATGTGAAAGTGATTGGTATAACTGATTATTATTTCATTGATGGGTATGAAAAAGTAATGGCTTATAAAGCCAAAGGAAGATTGAAAAACCTTGAAAAAATATTTCCAATTCTTGAGTTTCGGATTGACACCTTTGGAAGTGGAAATGAAAACAGGCTTCAAAAAATTAACTTACATATTCTATTCGATATAGATGAAGCCAAACTAGAGACTGAAATAAAGAAAATTCGTGAAGAGTTTATCGACAACATAAAAATTTCAAAAATAGAAGCTCATAAAACCAAAAAACTCTCAAAAGAAAATTTTTCTGAAATTGGAGGTACATTAAAAGACGGATTTGAATCACTAATTCCATCCACAGAAGAAGTTTTAGTGCTTGTAAATTCAACTACTTGGAAAGACAAAACTTTTCTATTTCTTGGATATAAAGAATGGAGCAATCTTGAAAAAAACCAACAGCTCAAACCCTTAAAAGACCAATTGTATTCACAGGTAAAGGCTTTTTTTAGTAATAATATTGAATCCAATGAGAAAAATCAAAATTGGCTGAACGAGTTTGGAAATAAAAAACTACTTCACTCACTAGACATACATTCATTCAAAGATTTAGATACATATGAATTTGAAGAAAATGGAAATAAAAAGCCAATAGATAATTATCATTGCCATACGTGGATAAAAGCAGATCCAACATTTAATGGTATAAAACAAATTGATTACGAACCTGATGAGAGAGTTTCAATAGAGCAAATTAAACCACAGGAAAAAGCAGGTTATCAAGCAATCGATTCTGTAACCATAACTCATAGCGATTTTACACATCAGACATTACACTTAAATCAAAATCTTAATTGTATAATAGGTGGAAGGTCAACTGGTAAATCCGTTTTGCTTGGTGCGATTGCAAAGAAATTAAATTGCGACAAACCTGTAAAATTCGGAAATCAAGAATACACCGACTTTGTAAACGCAATAGTTTCAGGCCTTTCTATTACTTGGAAAGATAGTGTTGAAAACAATGATAGAAATATCGAATATTTCCCTCAAAGCTATATGTATCAGTTAGCTAAAAACAAGGATGGTGAACTGGATAAATTAGTCGAGGAAATTATTAAACAGGATACTGTAAAAAACCAGTTAATAACAAATTACGATTCCTTTTCAAGCGAAAACAACTCTGATATAACAACAAAAATCAACAAGCTTTTTCAATTACAAGAAGAACTAATCAAGCGTAAGCTAAAACTGAAGGAAAAGGGAGATGAAAAAGGAATTAGAAGTGAAATAGATAAACTGACTAAAGAACTTTCGGAATTAAAACAAAAAATTCAAATAACTGAACAAGAGCTTGAAGAATATAACAAGTTAAAATTAAAACTAGAGGAGCTTACAAAAGCAAATGAAATTTATAATACTCAAATCTCTAAAATACAAGCCTTAAAGGAAAAGTTTTTCCTTAATAAAGACATAGACTTTGATATAGTTTCACTTTCAGACTCAAACAGAATCGATATTAAATCTTCTTTTGAGAAACTCAAAGAAAAATTTCAAAACGAGTGGGATTCTGAAGTCGATAAAATTTCTTTAAAGAACTCTGTAATTGTAAAAGCAAATAGCGAAATAATTATCGAGATTGAGAAAAATCCAAATTACATAAAAGGAATTGAAGCTTTCAAGAATAATAAACAATACATAGAAGTTGAAGAGAAGCTCAAAATACAAAGAGACAAACTTGCCGACATAACATTAATTAAAAAGGAAATAGAAGAGTTTGTATTACAAATTGACAGTTTTAAAACTTCAATAAAACAAGCACATAGGAACTTCTATATCAAAATTGAAGAAATAAAAGAAAGCCTTAAAATTTCAGAAGGTAAATTAGAAATATTAGCTTTTCCAAAACTAAAAACAAATGAGTTTAAGGAACTTCTTAATTGGAGTATCAATCAACAAAGTGACGAAGGTAAAAGAATAGTGAATACTCCCATTGACAATAAAGTAGAAGACTATTTTAAACTAACAAATGAGATTTTTGAGAAACTCTTAAATGGCAACATTACATTAAAGGGCGGAAATGAACATTTGGGATTAGCATTAAAATTAATGGCTACAAATTACTTTCAAATATCCTACAACATACTATATGAAGATACATTTAATCAAATGTCGGAAGGTAAAAAAGCTTTTGTTGTTCTAATGTTGCTATTAGATTTTAGTGATAAAGATTGTCCAATTTTAATTGACCAACCAGAAGACGATTTAGATAATAGGGCGATTTACAAAGAGTTGGTTAAGTATCTTAAAAAGAAGAAAAAAGAGAGACAAATAATTGTTGTGACGCATAATCCTAATATCGTTGTAGGTGCTGATTCAGAGCAAGTAATTGTAGCAAATCAAAATGGAGTTGACACTAAAAATAGAAATGGAACTAAATTTCAATATGTCACAGGTAGTTTGGAAAATACGAAAGAAACTGATGAAAAAGTTGAAATTATCCTTGAGAGACAAGGTATTAAAGAACACGTCTGCGAAATACTTGAAGGAGGTAATGAAGCATTTAAACAACGTGAGAAAAAGTACGACATTAAATAGTAATTTTTATGTAAATTACATAAAAGTAATGTTTTTTTAAATCTTTTCACCAAACCGTCGAAACCTTTTCAGTAAACCGTCTAGACCTTTTTACCAATTCGTCTAGACCTTTTAATAAAACTGTCTAGACCTTTTGTGCAAAAGATAGGTATCTTTTTAGTAAATCATCGAGACCTTTTTTAAGTCCAGTATTTACTGGGGTTCTGAGAGGTATAAAAAATACTCGAAAAACTACAATATTTTACTAGTAATTGATACAAAAAACTCAGACTAAATCTGAGTTTTTCTGTTTTTATTCATTTTGTTTAAGATAAGTATAAATCGAATTTATTTCTTCTTTAGTTAAATTGGATGAATAATTGAAATGATGTTTTGTCATAGAAAGACCTTTGCCTTGATTACTTTTTTCAAAATCTTCATTTGTCAACCAATTGAAATAGGTAAGTGAATCTATTTTTGACAATTTTGGACCAATCATATCCTCATCTAACTTATGGCAAGGCGCACAATTCTCTCTGAATATCGATTTTCCTAAAGAAGTATCTGTTGTGCTAATTTGATTTGTAACTTGGTTCGTTCTCGGTTCTACAGGATTTACTTCAATGGTGTCGATGTATTCTGTATGATTTTGATTTAGCTTATTAGAAATTTCTTCTTTGAAAAGTTCATATACAATCAAAAGCCCTAAAATGATTAATATTATTAATAAGATTTTTTTCATAACAAGTTTTTTTAATGATAATATTAATACATTGATGTAAAATATAATTAATTAAATTTCAATAAATTAATGAATTTTGTCTTGTTTAAAAGTTGTTTTTATTTATATTAAAGTATTATTTCTAAGTAATATTTATAAAAAAAGAAACCAACTCTATACACGAAGATACACAATTATTAGACTTCCTTTAAGAACATTTTACAGTACTTCTTAATTTAGTAAGAAATCACTTAATTTGTTTATTAATAAATGCTTGGTGCTGATAATAAATTCTCATCTGGAAGAAATTATTGAAGAATCAAACGCTTTATTGCTAATGTAGAATTACCAATGAATTGGTTTGATTAACTTATTTTCAATTTGCTTTCAGAAAATAAATCTGTGATTTTAGTTCTGGATTAGAAAAACTAGAAGTTAGGAGAAAAAATATTATTTTTTTTTAGAATAGTGGTAAGTAAGAAGTACTTAGCTTTTTCTTTAGTGCTGAAAATGATTGATAAAAAGAGAAAGTTTATTTTATCTAAGTGAATCTCGAATCACAACAAAATAAGTAATGTTTTTAAATTTTATGTTTCGCGAAGACAGATTTATATTCCAAATTGACGTGTATTCAATTAATTAAAATGAAGTCAACTGAAACTTTACTACTAGATTTTACAAATACAGGATTAATAATGATATTTTCTGGTATGAAAACTTTAAAGATAGAAAAATGAAGTTTTAGATTATTAAAGCAAGAAAATAAGGTTAATGATTTATTCAGATATCGATTATTTTTTAAAGCTTTTGTACATTAGAATTTACAACCTAAACTGTAATGTATTAATATTTTGTAGTGTATTAGCAATTTTTATAGATTTAGTATTATAATTAAAAAGTGAGCTTATTAATAAAAGCTCTATCTTAGTGAATCTTAAAAAATGAGAAAATGAACGTTGATTATTTTGAAGAAAGTCCATATTATTCAGTGATTTCTTTTCATAAAGTTATCGAGGCTTTACAAGAAATTGCAAATGAAGATGGCGCTAAATATAGAGTTGAATATGCAAAATCTTTATTAGAAGAAGTTGCAAAAGTTCCTGAATTATATTCGGGAATTACTTCAAAAAAAACAATCAACGAAAATGCTGATTTGATACATAATTTGTTGGCAGATTTGTTTCCGACTGTTTTAACAAATAACGAAATCAAAGCGGTCAGTTTACCTTTTCATAATTTCAATTTCAATTTTACCAAGCGTTTTCAACAGATTTTAGCTAATGCCGGAGAATCCTTTGAGGTAAATATTCGTGATTTTGATTCAGATGATTTTTATATATTAAGTTGTTGCTTAATTTTAAATTCGCATTACAATGAAAATTTAGACATTTCTCGTCCACTTTTTTATGACATTCCAGATAAGGATGGAATTCTTAAACATTATCGAATTACCTATAATGCCGATTTTGTTGAGATTATTCCAACAGAAAATGCAATTCCTATTACGGAAGATGATATCAAACTCTTAAAAAATAATTACGATAATATACAAATCTGGAAAGAGAAGTTTCCAAAACACAGCTGGATTTTAAAAGGTTTTGGTATTATTACTCTCTTTGATGTTACGATTGAAAACTCGATTTCTATTCTGAAAAGTAATTTGATTAAATCAGATTCAGAAAATAATTTAATGGAAATTATTCAACGTTCTTTTCAATCTATTTTCAAAATTTCGAATCTTAAAGTAGGTATTGTTTTTTTGAACAATTCGATTGATGGTTTTTTTGAAATGAGTAGAAACGTCAATATTTCAAGCTTTTTTAATTATCCAGAATTAGATGAAAATCCTAAGCTAAAATTGCAAAGTATTCTGTTATTTAAAGAAGCAATTAAGGCTCCAGAATTTTATTGTGTTTCTGATATTGATGATTTAATTGCAAATCCTGAATTTAGTTTATACGCATCATTATTGAAAAGTAAAAATATAGAAAGTTTTATCTTGGCAAAACTTAATAAAGTTGATACTTTTCAAGGTTTTATCGAAGTTGTTAGTGATAAAAAATATGGACTTCATTCAGTTAATTCTAAAAAAATAAATTCAGTTTTACCTTTTATAAATGATACTGTTGACCGTATTGATAGCGATATTAAATATCAATTTGAAGCAATTATCCAGCGGGAATTTACTACGATTCATCCGAGTGTTTATTGGAAATTTCTTGAAGAAGCTAAAAATTATTTTCGTTTTGCAACCGAAAATACCAATTATGTTTTTAACGAAATCGAATTTGATTCAGTTTACCCTTTATTTGGAGAAACGGATATCAAAGGTTCGACTTATCTTAGAAATATCGCTACCAGAAATGATATTGAAAATCAATTGAACGAATTGATTAATATGTTTGATTATGCTCGAAAATTGAGCTCAAATTTATTGTTTGAACAACGTTTTACAGAATTAAATTCTTACAAAAATGATTTTCTAGATGATTTAAATACTTATACCGAATTTCAAATTCAAAATTATATAAATCAGAACATTCATCCCGTTCTGAAAAAGTTTGATGAATATGAATTAATGCAACCTTTGGTACTATCCTATGCAAAAAAACTTGACCAAACGTTGACTAAATATTGTCCATCAAGAAGTAAATACGATGCTGCAATTATTAAAATAAATAAAAATTTAGCTGAAGTAATTGATGCTTCACAAAACAAAATACAACACGTTTTTCCACATTATTTTGAACGATTCAAATCGGATGGAATCGAGCATAATGCGTATATAGGTTCGAGTATTAGTCCAGATTTGATTTACGATAATTTGTATTTATATAATTTACGTTTGTGGCAAATTCAGACTATGTGTGAAATGGTACGTAATCATTATACGTTAAATGCTGAATTAGAAATTGAATTAACTTCTTTGATTTTAGTTTATAATTATCCGATAAATATTCGTTTTCGATTTGATGAAAAACGATTTGATGTAGCTTCTAGTAGTGATGTTCGTTTTCAGATGATTAAGAAACGAATTGATAAAGCAAATATTAAAGATAAAGATGAACGAATTGTTAAACCTCGATTTTTGACAATTGTGTATTTGAACGAAAATGATAAATTGGAATATCTACGTTATTTGAAATTTCTAATTCAAAAGCAACTTTTTATTGGAGAAATTGCTGATATTGAAATTGAAGATCTTCAAGATATTTCAAGATTACGAGCTTTACGTATTCAAATAAATATTGAAGAAAATATTGAAAACAAAACGTATTATTCTTATTCAGATTTATCTTAAAATTGCTACAATCTTACAAAAGCTATGATAAATGCCGAGACAGAAACGATAATTCCAATCATAAATACCGTATAAGCAATTCGTAAAATTTTATATTTTCGGTCTAAAACTAAACCTAGATAATATAAATCTTTAATCAAAGTATCGTATAAATAATCACGGTCAATCATCAAATCATTCATTGCTTTAGTGTAAGTTTCTAAAGGCATTTTGTAAAAATTTCCGAAGAATAATAGATTTACCGATTTCTTTTTTACATCCTCGTCTGTGAAAGTTCCACTTGTAACTTTGGGTTTGGTAGACAAAATCGTGCAAACAATCGTTACAACGCTGAAAATTAATAAAATAAAAGTTGGGATTATCAAATGAGCATTTCTGGCGCTGTCCAATTTTGGAATAATTGCAGTTAATGCAATCGAAATGATAATCGCATTTACAGAAAGTAAAATATTAGCTTTACTGTCAGCAATTGCACTTAATTGTGTGTGATTGTTTAATGTAGTTCGAAACAAAGTATCAATGCCACGTTCTGGTCGTTCAAGTTTTTCTAACTTCTTTTTTTTAATTTCTTTATTGGTTCCTTTATCTTTTTTTTTGGTATTTTCTAATTGTTTATAAATTTCAAAAATGGTTTTTTCCTTTTTAGGTTGCCAATGAATTTTTGCATAATTTGTATAAAATAAATGCTTTTTTGAAAGCATTTCAAAATTTTCGAAACACCATTTTTCATCAGTAATTTCTACTTTACAAGTTTGCTCGATTTCTTTTTTAAGTAGAATATTTGTTTCGCAATAGTTTTCTTTTGTAAAATGATAATAATCAGCATCTCGTAAACACATTTCTAAATGCGTTTGTGGTACATTTTCTAATTTAGTTGCACGTATAATAGATGCAATAATTTCGATATTTAAACCGTGATTCGGAATTTGATTTAAGAAATCTCTTAAAACAGAAATACTATTTTCTTCATGATTAGCATTTCCCATAATGTAACCCGTATCATGAAACCAAGCTGCCATTTTTAAATGTGTTGCATCATTGTCATTGATGTTTTCACCTTTAATTAGTTCATCTACAGCTAAAACCACATTTAAAGTATGCGTAAAATTATGATACAGATATTCAGAAGATAGTTTATCTTTGAATAAATTAAAAACAAATTGTTCCGCATTTAAAAGTATTTCCATTATAATTTTCTTTAAGATATAAATTTATGAAATTTAATACTAAAGTTTATCAACTTCCAATTTTATGTTTTGGATTATTTTTATTGAATTCTTGTGCAACATTTCATGAACAAAAAGGTAAAGATATGACCAATTCGATTTCAGATGAGATTGAAAACAAAAAATTGAATCATAAATTTATTTTAATTGGTGATGGTGGAAATGCAAATGATACAATTTCAGAACCTAATTTTAAATTTTTAAAAGAACGAATTTCTAATTCGAATGAAAATACAACAGTTCTTTTTCTTGGTGATAATATTTACCCAAAAGGTTTACCAGATAGTTTAAACGTAAATAGAAATGAAGCTATAGAAATTTTAAATAAACAATTAGATTTAGTTAAAGATTTTAAAGGACAAACTTTTTTTTTAGCTGGAAATCACGATTGGTATAGTGGATTAGATGGATTAATTGAACAGAAAAATTACGTTGCTTCAGCTTTAAATAGTAAAAAAGGATTCATGCCTAGAAACTATGAATCGATTGATAAAGTTGAAATTAACGACGAAATAACTCTAATTACGATTGATAGCGAATGGTTTATTCAAGATTGGAATAAATATAACAAAATGAATCATGGTAGTGAATTTCGTTCACGAGAAGATTTTTTTGAAGAATTTCGTAGTTTAATTAATAAAAATCAGAATAAAATAACGTTAGTAGCAATTCATCACCCTTTGTTTACAGGTGGAGCTCATGGCGGATATTTTTCTTTGAGAAAACATCTTTTTCCATATAAAAACATACCTCTACCAGTTTTTGGTTCAGTTATCAATTATCTTCGTAAAACAACTGGTGGAAGTCCAGCTGATACGCAATATAAAGTATATCAATCTTTAATAAATCGATTGAAAACAATTGCTACAAATCAAGATCAGGTTATCTTTTTATCAGGTCATGATCACAATTTACAATACATTGAAAAAGATGGAATAAAACAAATTATTAGTGGTTCAGCCTCTAAAATTGAAGAAGCTCGCGCAGTTGAACCATTGAGTTTCTCTGTCGGAAAATTTGGCTATGGAGTTTTGAATGTCTATGAAGATAAAGAAACGGAAATTAATTTTTATACTACTGAAAATAAAAAAGAAGAATTAGCTTTTCGTCGTTCAATTTATAAAGAAAAAAGTTATTCAGAGATATATCCAAGGTTAAATCAAGATACAATTTCGACCTCAATTTATTCAGAAAGCGAAACTAGTAAAGGAGAAATATATAAGTTTTTATTTGGAAAACATTTTAGAGATGTTTACAGTACTAAAATTGAAGTTCCTGTTGCATATTTAGATACACTTTATGGAGGATTAACACCAACTATTTCGGGAGGTGGAAATCAATCATTATCATTGAGATTAGTAGATAAAGAAGGTAAAGAATTTGTGATGAGAGGTTTGAGAAAAAGTCCAACACAATTTTTGCAATCGGCAGTTTTCAAAGATATATATGTAAAAGACAAAGTAAAAAATACCTACATTATTCCTTTTATAAATGATTTTTATACAACCGGACATCCATATACACCATTTATTATTGGGAATTTCACCAATGCTTTAGGTATTAATCATTCTAATGCTAAATTGTATTACATTCCTAAACAAAATGTTTTAGGAAAATACAATGAATCTTTTGGAGATCAAATGTATATGGTTGAAGAACGACCTGGAGATACGCAATTGGAACTTGAATCTTTCGGAAAACCAGATGATATTGTTAGTACTCAAGATGTTTTGTTTAATTTAGAGTCTGATGATAAATATTCAGTAGATACAGAAATGTATTTACGTGCTCGAATTTTTGATTTTTTAATTGGCGATTGGGATCGACATGCAGATCAATGGCGTTGGAGCGTATATGAAGAAGAAGGGAAGATAATCTATAAACCAATTCCTCGTGATCGAGATCAAGCGTTTGCTAAAATTGACGGAAATTTATTGTTTTTATTGAAACAAACTCCTGCTTTACGTCATATGCAAAGTTTTCGTAAAAATTTCGGTCATCCACGTTGGATAACAAAAACTGCTTTTCCATTGGACAAAGCTTTTCTTCAAGGAACTTCTGTTGAGCAATGGAAAAAAGTTGCACAAGAAGTGGTTGAAGGAATTTCTGATGAATTGATTTTGGAAACATTTTCAAAATTACCTATTGAGGTTCAAAATAAAGAATCTCATAAAATTCAAGAAGTCCTAAAAGAACGACGTTCAAAATTAGTTGATTTTTCAGAAAAATATTATTATGAATTAATGAAATTCGCTATTGTTCACGGTACGAATAAGAAAAATAAAATTCAGATAAATTCAACTAAAGACAATGTTCAAGTTGTTATTTCAAAATTGAAAAGTCAGAATAATGAAATAATTAAAAGCTATAATTACGATCCTAATGTAACTAAAGAAATTTGGATTTATGGTTTAGATAATGAAGATTTATTTGTTGCTACAGGTGATAAATCTCCTATTTTAATTCGCTTAATGGGTGGAGAAGATCACGATACTTATGATATTCAATCTAAAAACAGAATAAAAATACATGATTATAAATCAGATTTAAATACGATTCAAACTTCTTTAAACACTGATAAGATTTTACGTAATAACTATGAATTAAATCAATATGATTATCGAAATGTTCCTTTGGATATTATGACTTTTATGCCTGATGTAGGCTATAATAAAGATAATGGAATCATGGTTGGTGTAAATTTTAGAATTAAAAAACAGAAATATTATCATCAACCTTTTTCACACGATCATCAGATTCGTGCAAAATTCGATTTTGCTACAAGTGGAGCTACACTTGAATATTTAGGAAAGTATAAAGATAATTCGAGACGTTGGTTTTATCAATTCGATTTAACTGCAACTACTTCTAATTATACACAAAATTTCTTTGGTTTTGGAAACAATAGCGATTACAATGAAAAATTATTTAAAACCAATTATAACAGAGTAAGAACCGAACAATTTTTTGTTAAACCATCCTACGCTTATGCAGGCAGAAATGGAGGTTCTTTTTTAGTTGGTCCTACTTTTGAATCAACAAAAATTATTGATACCTATGATCGATTTATAGATTCTAGTCCTGAAAATGATGATTATAAAACTCAAAAATATTACGGTTTTCAAGCAAAATATGAGTTTGAAAATTTTAACAGTAAAAGTAATCCAACTTTAGGTTTACATTTTATGATGCATTATGGATTTAGAGCATTTACGCAAAAATTCAGTGAAAATCATTCGTTTATTGCAAGTTCATTAGGTTTTATAGTTCCAATCAATCAGTCTGAAAGTATTACATTTGAAACTAATTTGTATGGTAAAACCATGATTGGAAATAATTATCATTTTTATCAAGCTGCTGATTTAGGGAGCAATAATTATTTACGTGGATTTAGAGAAAATCGTTTTATTGGACGAGCAGCTTTTGCTCAATCATCAGATTTTAATTTTAAAATAGCTGAAATCAATAAAGGTCTTTTCCCTCTTTCTATTGGTTTGTCAACAGGTTTTGATTATGGTAAAATTTGGCAAGATTTTGAAAAATCCGATAAATGGCACATCAGTTATGGTGGTGGAATTTGGTTCAATGTTTTAGAAACCTTGAGATTAAAAGTTAATGTATATAAAAGTGATGAGGAAATGATGTTTACATTTGGATTTAAAGTTGGAATTTAATTCAAGATTTTAAATTCGTAAACGTTCCCTCCATTATCTTTTTTCTTATTTTTTTCATCTGCAATGTACAAGGTGTTTTTGTCTTTAAAAGTAAGCGATTCTTTTTGTGAGTTATGATTATAATCTACAAATTTTAGATTTTCTTGTTTAAAAGAATTCTCATTTTCAAATGGAATCATAATTACATTTGTATGCGTAGTTAAAGCAATTTGTTTACTTTCTTGATGATAAGCTGCGCCAGTGATAGCTGCTTTATCATAAGAATTTCCACTGTTTAATTCAGCAATTTTTTCCGCTACAAAAGTGACAGGTTTATTTGGAATTTTGTAAACATAAAAACGACCATCAAATCCTTTTGATCTGTTTTTTGTAAAAAGATAAAACGAATCATCAATTGCTACAAATGCCTCACAATCAAAAAATAATTCTTTCTTCTTAGGTGGAAAATCAATTTGCTCAGGATACGAAAAGTAAGTTATTTGAGAAGGAATTACAGCATTATTTTTTAAGTCGGAAATATCTAATTTATAGATTGCCAGATCTTTCCTTGTATTATCATTATTTCCAAAATTTCCAATATATAAATTCCCTTCGCTGTCCATTGATAAATCTTCCCAATCGGTATTTTCAACTTCATTAATAGTAACTGTTTGAGTCAGATTACCATTCAAATCAAAAGTATAAATTTCGTTTGAATTTCCTTTATCCTCTAAGGCATAAAGCAATTGATTCGTTGGATGATAAACCAAACCCGAAACTTCTTTATTGTCTTCTGGAAAGGAAAATAAAACATTTAAATCTTGTGATTTGGTCTGACAAGATAAAACCAAAAATAATCCGATGAATGAATAATATTTAAACATAATGTGTATTTTCTATCAAAGTTAACTAAAATGTATCAATTTCTGTGTTAACTATTTGTCAATGTAACTTTGGTAACACAGTTATACAGTTTATTGTTTGATATTTGCTCAAAATTTATTTGAATATGGATATGATTTATCAAGCTTGGCCCTGGTACGTTGGTGGACCAATTGTTGCCTTGTTAATGATTTTACTAATTTTATTAGGAAAAAGTTTTGGAGTTTCGTCTAATTTCAGAACGATGTGTTCTGCCCTAGGAGCTGGAAAAAATTGTGAGTTTTTTGATTTCAATTGGAAAGCCCAACGCTGGAATCTTTTGGTTTTAGTAGGAGCAATGATTGGTGGCTTTATTGCAGCTCATTATTTATCCAATGACCAAATTCCTGCAATTTCTTCGCAAACGATTACTGATTTAAATGCTTTAGGATTTGAAAGCGCCGGAAAAGCTTATGCACCAACAGAATTATTTGATGTTTGGAATTTTAAAAATTTCACGCTTTTGTTGATTGGTGGAATTCTAGCAGGATTTGGAACACGTTATGCAGGCGGTTGTACTTCAGGTCACGCTATTTCTGGATTAAGTGATTTGCAATTACCTTCTTTAATCGCTGTTGTAGGATTTTTTATTGGTGGTTTGATTATGTCGTTTTTAATTTATCCTTTAATTTTTTAAGCTATGAGAAATATCATTTATATCGCAATCGGAATTGTATTCGGAATTACAATGTATAAAGCAGAAGCCGCTTCTTGGTTTCGAATTTATGAAATGTTCCATTTCCAATCTTTCCATATGTACGGATTTATAGGAAGTGCTTTAGCCGTTGGATTAATTGGAATGCAATGGATAAAACGTTCAGAAAAAAAAGATATTGACGGAAATAAAATTGTAATTGCTCCTAAAGAGAAATCTATTGCTCGATATCTAATTGGAGGTATTTTCTTTGGATTAGGTTGGGCTTTGGTTGGTGCTTGTCCTGGTCCAATGTTTGTTCTTGTTGGTGCTGGAATTTTCCCAATGTTGATTGTAATTATTGGTGCAATTTTAGGAACTTTTATTTATGGAAAAATAAGAAATAAATTACCTCATTAATTGATTTTAACTATCATTTTAATGAAATTAACTATTTCTGTAAAATAGTTACAGTTTTCCAATAATAAAAATATACTAAAAAAGCTTTTCGAAAGAAAAGCTTTTTTAGTATTATAATTTGTTCATATTAGTTGCTAAAGTCTCAATAAATTTACTGATTGGACCTTTGATCATCATTGCCATCATAGCGTTAAATTCACCTTCGAAATCTAATTTTACAGAGCTTTCATTCTCAGAAATTTCTCCAATATTAGCAGTTAAAGTAAAAGGTAACTTACTACTTGCAGCACCTAAAACTACTTTAGAATTTGGATGTGATTCTTTTTTCACTAATTTAATTTCTGGCATTCCAGATAAAGCAAACATAAAGCAGTTGTCATCAATTACTTCAAATTTAGCGATATTTTCTGGCATTAATTTTTCAAAATTTTTGATATCTAATAAGGCATTGAAAAGATATTCTGCCGATTTTGAAACGGTAACTTTAGAACTTTCTAAATTCATAATTTATTGTTTTGTTGATTAAATTCCCCATTCAGAAGGATTCGAACTCCAAATTTTCAAAGTTTCGTGATCTTCTTCTGCAATGTAATTTTTAGCAATTGCTGTTTTTAACAAAGTAGGATAATTACTTAAAGTCATCAATTCAATTCCAGCATTTTTGAAGTTTTCAGAAGCAACATCAAATCCGTAAGTGAAAATTGCTGCCATTCCTAAAATATTAGCGCCACCAGCATTTAAAGCTTCAACAGCTTGTAAACTACTTTTTCCGGTACTAATTAAATCTTCAACTACTACAACTGATTGACCTGCTTCAAAATAACCTTCAATTTGGTTTTGACGACCGTGCTTTTTAGCTTCTGGTCTCACATAAACAAAAGGTAAATCAAGAGCTTCTGCAACCAACAAACCAATTCCGATGGCCCCGGTAGCAACTCCAGCGATTACATCTGGTTTACCAAATTTCTCAACTATATTTGTAGCGAATTCATCTTTAAGAAATTTTCTAACTTCTGGAAATGAAAGTGTTATGCGATTGTCGCAATATATTGGCGATTTCCATCCAGAAGCCCAAGTAAAAGGACTTTTAGGATTTAATTTAATTGCGTTTATTTCTAAAAGCAATTCGGCTGTTTTCTGTGCTGTGTTGTTGTTAAAAATCATTTATTTTATTTCTATTTCAATTAATTAAAACCAATCAATTAATTGATTATTGTTTGTTTTTACAGAATATTATTTGATTATTCAAAAATAGCACATTTTCGTTATTTAATGCAACTAAGAACTGAAAAACATATTTAATTTAATTTCTTTCCAATTTTTATTGTCTATAAATATAAAAATAACATTTAAAATACTTCTTAATAATTTTAAATCGAATTTGTCTAAAGTGTTGTTTTTTTAAAGGATTTTAACTGTTAGTATTGCATAAAATATTTATTTATTAAAGCTTTTGGTGTAAAAATTTTGTAAGCTTTTATAAATTTTAAAAAACACCAAGTAGTTGATTGTTATTGTATTAAATTATTTCTTTTGTAAACTATTAAAAGCGATTGTTTTATTGTGTTTAAATTTTTTGTACATTAGTGTTACCGATAAGGTTAACATTAATTATAATGAAAAATGAATTCCAAAGAAATGAATTACTTCTTAAATTATTAAAATTAAATTTTATTAAATCTGTAATTGTTTTTTTTAAAAAAAATTTAAAGATCTCTTTAAGTAACTTAGCGAATTGTCTCAAGATTATTTATTATGTAAAAAGGTTATTTAATCTTAATTCGTTAAAAAATTTATTTGATCTTATTGAAGAATAAATTTATAATTTGATATGTTATACGGAGTTCAATACTGAATTCCGTTTTTTTTTTTAGAAGTCTCCAAATCACAATCTATATATTTATCAATAAAAAGTGAAATGAAATAGGATTTATACATTTGATAATTTTCGATTTAAAATCATTAAATTTATTTATATTTAAAATACTTTTTGCAACTTGCGGTCTTTAAATAAATGCCGTAATTGTTATAATTCTAAACTCAATTGCTTTTTTACATTAGTTTATAAAGAGTTGTTTTTTATTGTTTTAATGATTGAAAATCAATATAAAAAATGTATAAAGTTTTTATCAACGACAAACCACTTTTTTTGACAAATGAGATTGAAAAAGAAACCGATTTTCAACTTTTCTTGTTAGAAAGTGCTGACATCAATAAAATTATTCTTAAATACTATCAAAATAAAATTGATAAAGCCATCTTGTATCATCCTGATGAAAAAGAAATTTTAAAGAAACTAAAAGAAAAAATCCCTGTAAATAAAGCTGGTGGTGGTTTAGTAAAAAACGCTAAAGGTGAAATTCTTTTTATTTATAGAAACGGAAAATGGGATTTACCTAAAGGCGGAATCGAAAAAAATGAAACGATTGAAGAAACTTCGATTCGTGAAGTTGAAGAAGAAACTGGATGTAAAAATCTGAAAATTGTTCAAAAGCTTCAGAAAACATATCATATTTTTAAGCGCAATGGCGAATATAAATTAAAAATCAGCCATTGGTTTGAAATGTTTACGGATTATGAAGGTCCGTTAGCAGGTCAGCTTGAAGAAGGAATTGAAAAAGTGGTTTGGTTGAAACCAGAAGAAATTCCTGCTGTTTTAGAAAATTCTTATGAAAATATAAAATTGCTTTTTGAATAATTAACAAGTAATTAAATGTAATTTCAAGATAAATATCATACTTTTAGTAGTTGAAACACTTGAAATTTGTAAAAATAAAATCATCGATAAATGAATAAGCCTTTAAGAGTTTTTGATTTACTGTATTATCAAAATGCAAAATATCCGCACATAGATATTTTCGGATTAAAATTTGAAGATAATTGGAACACGCTTCCAACACTTGAATTTATTGAAAAAGTAAATCAGATTTCTCGTGCTTTAATTGCTTATGGAGTTCAGCCAGACGATAAAATCGGATTGATTTCTGAAAATCGTTGGGAATGGAACGCACTTGATTTTGCGATTCAGCAAGTAGGAGCGGTGGTTGTGGCAATTTATCCGAATATTTCTGAAAAGGATTATAAGTTTATATTCGATGACGCTTCAATAAAACTATGTTTTGTAAGTTCAGATGTTCTTTTTGAAAAAATATCTAATATTAAAAGTGAAACACCTGAATTAAAAGATATTTTCACCATAAATGAATACTCAAATATTCCAAGTTGGAATTCATTTTTAAAATTAGAATCTAATTCAAATCAAACCGAAGTTGAACAAAGAGTAAATGCTGTTCAAACGGATGATTTAGCAACATTGATTTATACTTCGGGTACAACCGGAAATCCAAAAGGTGTAATGCTTTCGCATAAAAATTTATTAGCCGATGTAATGAGTAGCGAATATTCATTTCCGGTAGGTGAGGGACAACGTGCCTTGACATTTTTACCAGTTTGTCACGCTTACGAACGTGTTTTTCATTACGTTTATATGTTTAAAGGTTTAACGATTTATTTTGCGGGTTCTTTAGATACGATTGGTGCAGATATGAAAGAAGTAAAACCTCATATTTTCTCAGCTGTTCCTCGTGTATTGGAAAAAGTTTATGAAAAAATTATGGCTGCTGGTGAACAATTAACCGGTATTAAAAGAAAATTGTTTTTTTGGGCCGTTGCACTTGGTGAAACTTATGAACTTGAAAATCGCTCGGCTTGGTACGATTTTAAATTGAGCATTGCTCGTAAATTGATTTTTTCTAAATGGAAGGATGCAATTGGCGGAGAAATTTTAGGAATCGCATCTGGAAGTGCTGCACTTCAACAAAAGTTAATTCGATTGTATTTAGCTGCGGGAATTCCAATTTTTGAAGGTTATGGATTAACCGAAGCAGGACCTTGTTTGTCTGTAAATTGTTACAAACGTGGAATGAAAATTGGAACGGTTGGTGTTCCGTTAATTAATATTGAAATTAAACTTGCTGAAGACGGAGAAATTCTTGCAAAAGGAGATAATATTATGCAAGGTTATTACAAAAATCCTGTAGCAACAGCCCAAGTTTTAAAAGATGGCTGGCTTTCTACAGGTGATATTGGACAATGGATTGATGGTAAATATTTGAAAATTATTGATCGTAAAAAAGAAATGTTCAAAACATCTGGTGGTAAATATGTTGTACCGCAACAAATTGAAAGTAAGTTTGTCGAATCTCCTTTTATTGAACAAATGATGGTAATTGGCGACGGGCAGAAGTTTCCTGCCGCTTTAATTGTTCCTTCGTTTATTAATTTGAAAGATTGGGCAAAAACAAATGGATTTGATTTTTATAATTTAGAAAAGGAAGCTTTTTTTGCTAATGAAATTGTTATAAATAAAATTCAGGAAGAAGTAAATAAAATGAATGTTTATTTCGGTAATTGGGAACAAATCAAACGTTTTGAACTTGTTTTGAATGAATTTTCGATTGAAACAGGCGAATTAACGCCAACTTTGAAAATGAAACGAAAAGTGATTTTAGAAAAATATAAATCACTATATAATAAAATATATGCTTAAAAATTGCCTTTCTGAAAAGAAAGGTTTTTTTATTCCCAAATCATTCCTAATTTTAAAGATAAGTTTGTTATCTAAACTCCATTAAGATGAAAATATTAATTGTTGAAGATGAAATTGAATTACAAAAAGTGGTTCAACAATCGTTAGAAAAGGAAAAATATTTGGTAGAATTTGCGAATAATTATGCTTCTGCTTTAGATAAAATTATCGGGTTTGATTATGATTGTATTTTGTTAGATATAAATTTACCTGATGGAAGTGGAATGGATTTGCTTCGTGAAATTAAAAAACTTCATAAACAAGATGCTGTGATTATTGTTTCTGCAAAGGATTCTGTCGATGATAAAGTTGAAGGTTTGAATTTAGGTGCTGATGATTATTTAGCAAAACCTTTCCATTTGGCAGAATTACACGCAAGAATCAATTCTGCAATTCGAAGAAATAATCAACACGGTGAAAAATATATTATTTTTAAGAATGTGAAAATTAATCCTGAAGACCGAAATGTTTTTGTAAACGATGTTCTGATAAATTTAAATCGTAAAGAATATGATATGTTGTATTATTTTATGATTCGACCTGGGAAAACCCTTCAAAAAACAACACTTGCAGAAAGTATTTGGGGCGACCATATTGAAGATGCGGATAGTTTTGATTTTATTTATTCTCAAATTAAAAATTTGCGAAAAAAATTAAAGCAAAGTAATGCTGAAATAGATTTTCAGGCAGTTTACGGTATAGGATATAAATTAGTTTAAAATGCGTATTTCATTAAAATATTACACCTTAAAATATTTAATTATTGCACTTTTGGGTGTAATCGCTATTTGGTCTGGAATTTTTTATGCTTTCATTTTGGATGAGGTTAATGACAATATTGATGATGGATTAAAAGATCAAAAAATTCAAATCATTCGACAAGCTTTTATTGATGAATCGGTTTTAAATACTACTGAATTTGGTTTAAATCAATTTCGAATTACTCAAGTAGATTCAATTCAATATCAACCATTGAATAAATTTGAAAACAAAATGTTTTTTATGGAATACGATGGTGAAAATGAACCTTATCGTATTTTAACTACTGGTTTTATTGATAAAGATGGAGGTTTTAGAAAACTCGAAATTCGGACATCAACTGTTGAAGAAGATGATTTTGGAATCAATTTGTTAATTGCACTTTTTGTACTTTACGTTTTTATTATTGTTGGGATTTTCTTCATAAACAAAATTGTTTTGGATAGAGCTTGGTCTCCGTTTTATGATATTTTAAAACGAATGAATCAATACCAATTTGGAAATAAGCGAACGCTTGTTGAAAATAATCAGAAAATAATGGAATTTTATGAGTTACAAAATGAAATTCAAACCTTGGTTGAACGTAATGAACATACTTTTTTGACTCAGAAAAATTTTATCGAAAATGCTTCTCACGAATTGCAAACACCGTTAGCGATTTCGTTGAGTAAAATTGATTTTCTACTGGAAAATGAAGATTTGGACAATAAAACTCAAAAGCAATTTATAGAAATAAAAAGTTCTTTAAAACGAATGAAAAGTTTAAATAAGTCACTTTTAATGCTTTCTAAAATTGATAATAATCAGTTTGATGAAAAAGTTTTGGTAAATTGGAACGTTGTTTTTAAAACCGTTCTTCAAGATTTTGAAGATATTCTTTCGTATAAAGATATTAATGTTTCAGTCGATGAAAAAGCGCAATTTGAAACTAATGCAAATTTATATTTGATTGAAATTTTGATTTCTAATTTGCTTCGAAATGCCATTAAGTATATTGGAAATGAAAAGAAAATTGTTGTAATCATTTCAGAAAATGCCTTTCAAATTTCAAATTCAGGAAATCATATTGCTTTGAATCCAAATTATATTTTCAATCGATTTTATAAATCAGGAGCAGATGAAACTTCAACCGGACTTGGACTTTCTATTGTTCAATCAATTGTAAAACAACATCCTGATTTGCAAATCCAATATCACTTTAGTAAGAATTTTCACCAATTTAAAGTAGTTTCTTCAAATTCCTAAATCTTTCCAAAATCATTATAGAATTTTGTAGTATAAATTTTTAAAAAGAGAAAATATGAAAACTTTAAATTTAAAAAACACCGTTTTATTATTGATTTGTATCTTCGGATTTTCGATTTCTGCTTCAGCTCAAAAGACTACAATTCAAGTGAATGAATTACCAGAAAATGCCAACTCATTCATCAAACAGCATTTCAAAAACGAAACCGTTAGCTATGTAATTAAAGAAGAAGAATTTCTAGTAATTGATGAATATAAAGTTGCTTTATCTGACGGAACTGAAATTGAGTTTAATAAAAACGGAAATTGGAAAGAAATTTCGAATAAAACTAAAGGAATTAAATCATCAGTTATTCCTAACAAAATTTTAAATTATTGCACTAAAAGTTTTCCAAATACAAGCATCAAAAAAATTGAAAAAAGTAGATGGAAATACGATGTAGAACTTTCGAACGATTTAGATTTAGAATTTGATTCTGATGGAAATTTTAAACGAATTGACGATTAAAATAAATAATTTTTAAGCAGACTTTTATATGTCTGCTTTTTTTGTATCTTGAAAATAAAAAAATGGACGATTCATATAGAGAATTTCTAATCAAAACGGTTTTGTTTTTAGAAGAAGCTTCGGGGAATTTATTCGCTCAAATTTTGAATTTAGCTTCACATAACGAATTTCCAATGCTTCGCGAGAATTTTGAATCGGGAGAAATTTTTAATTTTAATATAAGAATGTTCGAAAATACTAAAGATGTGAATGTTTTAAAATTAATTGAATTGTACACAAAAATAGAAAACGAACGATTAAATATTATTGAAATTAATAAGATAACAGAAGAAGAACTAGATCACTATTTTGCTAGTTCCGATGTTTCCATTAATGATTATGATGATGATGAAAATGAAGATTTATTTGGTGATTTCCCTCTGTTTTTGAATTAAATTTTTGAATTGAAGTTACTATTTCTAAACGATTATTAATAGTAGAAAGATGTGTTTTGTTATTTTTTATTCATACGGGAAAACGCATACCGAAAAACTTATAAAAAATTAAACTCTATTATTTATAGTAAACAAAAAACGACCTTATGGTCGTTTTTTGTTTATAAACTATTGTATTCTTTTATGATTGCAAGGATTTCGTGATCTTCAAGTTTAGAATTTTCCAACCTTTTTTGAAGTTCAGGTTCATCAGACATCATTCTGATTAGATTTTCTCTTAATTTCTTAGGTTTATTAAAACCATTAAAAGGAATTATTTCATCTTCTTTCTCAAGAAAACGAATGGCGCTTCGATTTGAAATTCCTACCAAACTTACGTTTAAAAACAAATTAATTTTCCCAGAAACTAATATTTCAGAAACATTAGACATTTCTAATCTCGGATTGAAAGTATATCTTCTCAGTTTTCCTTGTCGATCTTTAAATTCTAAATATTTAATTTCATTTGCTTTACGTTTTATACGTTTTGCGTTTTCAAAAAAATAAACTTTTCCGCCAGCATATGAACTAGCTGCATCAAAATTTAATCCGAACGGATACGCATTTTTAACATTTACCTTTAAAGTGTCTGTTAATGAACTGTATAAAACAAGTCTAGCTTTGTCTCCTTTTTCTTGAGAATAGATTGGATTTTGAATTGTTATAAAAAACAAAAATAAAATTGATATATATTTCATTTAAATAACAATATTTATAAAATTCGTTCAGAAACGTAATCTAACTTAACTGAAGGATATTTACTCTGCGTCATTTGAATCGAAAACTCTGAATCTGCTAAGAAAACCAATTGTCCTGATTTATCTTTAGCTAAGAATTTTTGTTTTACACGCTTAAATTCGGCAAATTCTTCATTTTTTGGATCTTCTGGTCGAACCCAACAAGCTTTAAAAGCTGGAAAATTTTCATAAGTACATTTAGCACCATATTCATGTTCCAAACGATATTGAATAACTTCGTATTGTAGAGCTCCAACAGTTCCGATGATTTTACGACCATTCATCTCCAAAGTAAATAACTGAGCAACTCCTTCATCCATTAATTGATCAACACCTTTTTCTAATTGTTTAGATTTCATTGGATCGGCATTATTAACATAACGGAAATGTTCTGGAGAGAAACTCGGAATTCCTTTGTAATTCATAATTTCTCCTTCAGTTAAAGTATCTCCAATTTTAAAGTTTCCAGTATCATGTAATCCAACAATATCTCCTGCATAAGAAATATCTACAATTTCTTTTTTCTCAGCAAAGAATGCATTTGGAGAAGAGAATTTTAAATTCTTTCCTAAACGAACGTGCATATAAGGTTTGTTTCTTTCAAATGTTCCAGAAACAATTTTGATAAACGCTAAACGATCACGGTGTTTTGGATCCATGTTTGCGTGAATCTTAAATACAAATCCAGAAAATTTAGTTTCATCTGGTTGAACCAAACGTGTGTCAGATTCTTTAGCACGAGGTGAAGGTGCAATTTCAATAAAACAATCTAAAAGCTCTCGAACACCAAAGTTATTTAAGGCAGATCCAAAGAAAACAGGCTGTAAATCTCCATTGATATATTCATCTCTATTAAAAGCTGGATAAACCTCTTCTAATAATTCTAATTCTTCACGTAAACGATTTGCTGGTTTTTCACCAATCAACTGATCTAATTCTTCAGATTGTAAATCAGAAACCGTGATTACATCTTCAATATTTTTACGACTATCATCAGAAAAAAGGTTAATATTCTTTTCCCAAATATTATAAATTCCTTTAAAATCGTATCCCATTCCGATTGGGAAAGAAAGTGGAGCTACTCGCAAACCTAATTTTTGTTCAACTTCATCAAGTAATTCAAAAGCATCTTTTCCTTCACGATCTAATTTGTTAATGAAAACAATCATCGGGATGTTACGCATTCTACAAACTTCAACTAGTTTTTCAGTTTGTTCCTCAACACCTTTTGCAACGTCAACTACAACAATAACCGAATCTACAGCAGTTAAAGTTCTAAAAGTATCTTCAGCAAAATCCTTGTGACCAGGTGTGTCTAAAATGTTTATTTTCTTATCTTTATAATTAAAAGCTAAAACAGAAGTTGCAACAGAAATTCCTCTTTGACGCTCAATTTCCATGAAATCGGAAGTTGCTCCCTTTTTAATTTTATTACTTTTAACGGCTCCAGCTTCTTGAATTGCTCCACCAAATAATAATAATTTTTCTGTCAAAGTAGTTTTACCAGCATCTGGATGGGCAATAACTCCAAAAGTTCTTCTGCGTAATATTTCGTTTTTAAAACTCATTATCTTGTAATTAGGACTGCAAAAATAGTACTTTTTATTTCAGATAATAAACACTTTCAAAGCAGATTTGGATAAAAAAGCGATAATATTTTGTTAAGTATGTTTTTTGGGTAGAAATAGAATTTTGAAATTGTTATTTTTGTTAAGAATAATTAATTTAGTTTTTTAAAATAAAGAATTATGAACTTAAAATCACTTGTATATTTTTCGTTATTCGGATTTGTTTCTTTTAACGGAAATGCACAAAATGCTTCTGACGAACTTTTAAAAATTAACGGTGTACCTTTTACAGTTGGTGAGTTTGAACGTATATATACCAAAAATTTAGATCTTATAAAGGATGATCAACAAAAAAATATCGAAAATTATTTAGACTTATTTGTTCTTTATAAATTAAAAGTAGCTAAAGCTTATGATTTGGGTTTAGATAAAAGAGCTGCTCATATTAATGAGTTTGATTCACATCGTAAACAATTAGCTGAACAATATTTAACTAATGAAGAAACACTTGAGCGTTTGGCAAAAGAAGCTTATGAGCGTTCTTTGTATGAAATTAAGGCTTCTCATATTATCGTTTTAGCTGATGAATTTGTAACTCCAGCAGATTCTTTAAAAGCTTATAATAAAGCGATGGATATTCGAAACCAAATTGTAAACGGAAAAGATTTTGGTGAAGCTGCTGTCGAATTTTCTGAAGATCCTTCTGCAAAGACAAATAAAGGTGATTTAGGATATTTTTCTGTTTTGAGAATGGTTTATCCTTTTGAAACAGGAGCTTACAACACGCCGGTTGGTCAAGTTTCAATGCCAATTCGTTCGCAATTTGGATATCATTTAATAAAGGTTGATGACAAACGTTTGCGTCGAGGAAAACAAACTGTTGCTCAGATTTTTATTCAAAATAAAGAAGATGTAGCTTTGGTTGACCCGAACAAGTTAATCATGGACGATATTTATGCAAAACTTCAGAATGGTGAAAAATTCGAAGATTTAGTTATGCAATTTTCCGATGATACGACCAGTAAAGCAAATGGTGGAAAATTCGGAAATTATGATCCAGGAGTTATTTCAATTGATAATTTAGATGATGAAGTTTATAAATTGAAGAAAGCTGAAGATTATTCAAAACCATTCAAAAGTCAGCATGGATGGCATATTGTAAAATTGGTTTCTGAAGAAAAGATACCAACATTCGATGAAAGAAAGTTTTTTTACAAACAAAAAGTACAATCAGATTCTCGTTCTCGAATTATAAATGAACAATTGGTTGCACATTTAAAAAAGAAATATAATTACAAGGAGAATAATAAAAACTATTCTGGTTTTGTGAAATTTGTAGAAAAGAATGTTACTAAGCCTGAATACCTAAAAGGATTAAAAACGAATAATGAGTTAGCAAAATTCGCAGATCAAAAAATATCTGAAAAAGATTTCTCTGAATTTATAACTAAGAAAGGCGTTAATTTTGCTGCAATTACTCCAATTGTAAATGGAATTGATCATGTTTATAATGATTTTGTTTCTGAAAAAATATTAGATTATTACAATAATAATTTAGAAAATGAATTTCCAGAATTTAAAAATACAACTAAAGAGTTTAAGGAAGGATTGCTTTTGTTTGATTTAATGGAAACTGAAATCTGGCAAAAAGTAAAGAACGATACACTTGGTTACACAGATTTCTATAAAACAAACTTGAATAAATTTTATCAAAACGAAGCTATAAATGGAACCGTTTATGAAGCTGAAAAGAAAGCTGATATTAAGAAAGCTCAGAAATTTATTTCTAAAAATTTAGGTAAAAAACCTGAAGAAATTAACGGAATGCTTGATGTGAATTTATTAGTTTCTAGAAAAGGTAAATTCGAAAAGAATAATAAAAATCTTCCGCAAAATTATGTTTTAAGAGAAGGTGTTTCTGAAATCTTTGAACAAGATGGTAAGTATTATTTTGTAGTTGCAGATGCATATTTCCCAGAAAAAACCTTGGAATTAGAAGATGCAAAACAAAATGTGATTTATGAATATCAGCAAGTTTTTGAGAATCAATGGATAAACGATTTAAAAGAAAATGCAAAGATTGAAATTAATAAACCTATATTAAATCAACTAAAATCAAAATATAAGCAGAATTAATTCTTAATAAAATCAAAAAACAAGTTAAGAAACCAAATCCTCGTGTATCTTTGTACATTATTCAAACTGAAAAAGAATTAAGAAATAGAATATGAATTTAATTAATAAAAATACTGCTCTTATTGCAGTATTCTTTGGGTTAGTGACAAATACACTTTCCGCTCAAGAAAAAAAACGTGTTGATGGTGTAATTGCAGTTGTTGGAGAACATTTTATTTTGGAATCTGATATTGCGCAAGGTTATATTCAAGCTAAAGCAAATGGAGTTGACGTTTCTGATAAATCTAAATGCTATTTTCTTAATATTCTTTTAGATAGTAAGTTAATGGCACATCAAGCTATACAAGATAGTTTGGTTGTTACCGATGTTGAGGTAAATACTTTTATTGATACTCAAGTAGATCGAATGGTTGAACAATATGGGACTTTGGATAACACATTGAAAGCATATAACAAAAAATCGTATGAAGAATTTAGAGCATTCTTTTTCGATATCGTTAAGACCAATAAGCTTGGAGATGCGATGCAAAATGAAATTGTAAAAGATATTCAAATCTCTCCAGAAGAAGTTAAACGTTTTTATAATGCTATTCCAAAAGATGATTTACCAGTTGTTGGAAAAGAAGTTGAGTTAGCAGAGATTATTGTTAAACCAGAAATATCGAAAGCAGAAAAACAAAAAGTAATTGATCGTTTAAACGAAATCAGAAATGATGTAATCCAATACGGTTCAAGTTTTCATAACAAAGCCATAGCTTATTCAGAAGATACAGGTTCTTTAGCTACTGGAGGTTTAATGACAATGACAAAGAAAGATCCATTTGTGAAGGAATTTAAAGAAATGGCTTTCAGTTTAAGAGAAGGTGAGATTTCGATGCCATTTGAAACTGAGTATGGATACCATATTATATTTTTGGAAAAAATCGAAGGACCAAAATTAACTCTTCGTCACATTCTGATTTCTCCAAAACCAAGTGCTGAAGCTGTAGTTGAAGCTAAAGAGAAAATAGATAAAATTAGACTTAGTATCCTAAATAAAGAAATGACATTTGCTGAAGCTGCTTTAGCTGTTACAGATAGAAAGGAAAATAAGTTAAATGGAGGTTTGGTTACTAATCCTTCTACTGGAGATACTAAATTTGAAATTAACAGAATTGAAGATCCAGTATTTTATTCAATGGTTTCTAATTTAGAACTTAATGAAGTTTCACTTCCGAAGTTTGTCGCAGATCGTCCGGGTGCTCCTGGAGAATATTACAGAATGATTCAAGTAACATCAATGTATGACGAACATCCAGCGGATTACAATTTAGATTACATGAAAATCCGTGAAGTAGCTTTGAGAAATAAAAAGAAAGAAGCGGTTGATAAATGGATTAAAAATAGTATTAAAGATACCTATGTTAAAATTGCAGATTTTTATCAAAATTGTGAATTATCAGCAAATTGGATAAAATAAATACAGAAAAGTCATCATTTAATTATGGTGACTTTTTTTATATTATCAGTTTGAATATGATTTAAATGTCTAATAGATAAAAAAACAATAAAATTTTTAATTTTCGATAATTAAGGTTCTGAAAATATTGAATTAAAACTATTGAAATAGAATGAATACAAATAATAATTCTTTTAAATTAAGGTTTTATTAAAAATTTTTAAATCTCAATTACTTTTTATAATTTTGTCCAATCAAAATAAATACATAAAAACAACTTATTCTATTTATGTGTTATTTTGATTTATAGAAAATAAAATAAATAAACTAACGGTCGTTTAGAATTTATATTTGACCAAAATAAACAATAAACAAAACTATGAACCTTTACACGGATTATCTTAACGAAATCGAAGAAAGAAAAGGGCAAGGGTTACACCCTAAACCAATTGACGGTGCCGAATTATTAAGCGAAATTATCGCTCAAATTAAAGATACAGCAAATCCAAACAGAACAGATTCAATTCAGTTTTTTGTTTACAACACTTTGCCTGGTACAACACCTGCAGCTGGTGTTAAAGCTGAATTTTTAAAAGAAATTATTTTAGGGCAAGAAACGGTTGCTGAAATTACACCAACTTTCGCTTTTGAGTTATTATCTCATATGAAAGGTGGACCTTCTATTGAAGTTCTTTTAGATTTAGCTTTAGGTAATGATGTAGAAATCGCTAAACAAGCAGCTAAAGTTTTAAAAACTCAGGTTTTCTTGTATGATGCAGATATGGATCGTTTAAAAGTGGCTTTCCACGCAGGTAACGAAACAGCAAAAGAAATCTTAGAAAGTTATGCTAAAGCAGAATTCTTTACTGAATTACCAGCTGTTGCAGAAGAAATCAAAGTAGTTACTTATATCGCTGCTGAAGGTGATATTTCTACAGATTTACTTTCTCCTGGAAACCAAGCACACTCTCGTTCTGACCGTGAATTACACGGAAAATGTATGATTACTCCAGCAGCTCAAGAAGAGATTAAAGCTTTACAAGCTAAACATCCAGAAGCTTCTGTAATGTTAATCGCAGAAAAAGGAACAATGGGAGTTGGATCTTCTCGTATGTCAGGTGTTAATAATGTGGCTTTATGGACAGGTAAACAAGCTTCTCCATATATTCCATTCGTAAACATCGCTCCAATCGTAGCAGGTACAAACGGAATTTCTCCTATCTTCTTAACTACAGTTGATGTAACTGGAGGTATTGGAATTGATTTAAAAAACTGGGTTAAGAAAACGGACGAAAACGGAAACGTTGTTCGTAACGAAGCTGGTGACCCAATCTTAGAAGAAGTTTATTCAGTTGCAACAGGAACTGTTTTAACTATCAATACAAGAGAGAAAAAGTTATACAACGGAGATCAAGAATTAATCGATATCTCTAAGGCTTTAACTCCACAAAAAATGGAATTTATCAAAGCGGGTGGTTCTTACGCTATCGTTTTTGGTAAAAAAATTCAAACATTTGCAGCTAAAACTTTAGGTGTTACGGCTCCTGTAGTTTTCGCTCCTTCAAAAGAAGTTTCTATCGAAGGACAAGGATTAACTGCTGTTGAAAAAATCTTCAACAAAAATGCAGTTGGTGTTGCAGAAGGAAAAGTTTTACATGCAGGTTCAGACGTTCGTGTAGAAGTAAACATCGTTGGATCTCAAGATACAACAGGATTAATGACAGCGCAAGAATTAGAATCTATGGCAGCTACTGTTATTTCTCCAATCGTTGACGGAGCTTACCAATCAGGATGTCACACTGCTTCAGTTTGGGACAAAAAAGCGCAAGCTAACATCCCTAAATTAATGAAGTTTATGAATGATTTCGGTGTAATTACTGCACGTGACCCTAAAGGGGAATATCATTCAATGACTGACGTTATCCACAAAGTATTAAACGATATCACAATTGATGAGTGGGCAATCATCATTGGTGGTGATTCACATACACGTATGTCTAAAGGTGTTGCTTTCGGTGCCGATTCAGGAACTGTAGCTTTAGCTTTAGCAACTGGTGAAGCTTCTATGCCAATTCCAGAATCTGTAAAAGTTACCTTCAAAGGAGAAATGAAACAACACATGGATTTCCGTGATGTAGTTCATGCAACGCAATCTCAAATGTTGAAACAATTTGACGGAGAAAACGTATTCCAAGGTCGTATTATCGAAGTTCATATCGGAACTTTATTAGCAGATCAAGCGTTTACATTTACGGATTGGACTGCAGAAATGAAAGCAAAAGCATCTATCTGTATTTCTCAAGACGATACTTTAATCGAATCTTTAGAAATTGCTAAATCTCGTATCCAAATCATGATTGATAAAGGTATGGATAACAAAAATGCGGTTTTACAAGGATTAATCAACAAAGCTAACAAACGTATCGAGGAAATTAAATCAGGTGAGAAACCAGCTTTAACTCCAGATGCAAATGCTAAATATTACGCTGAGGTAGTTATCGATTTAGATTTAATTGAAGAGCCAATGATCGCAGATCCAGACGTAAACAATGCTGATGTTTCTAAACGTTATACACACGATACAATCCGTGAATTATCTTTCTACGGAAACGATAAAAAAGTAGATTTAGGATTCGTAGGTTCTTGTATGGTTCACAAAGACGATTTAAAAATCGTTTCTCAAATGTTGAAAAACATCGAAAAACAACAAGGTGAAGTTAAATTCAACGCACCATTAGTTGTTGCTGCACCAACTTACAACATCATCGATGAGTTAAAAGCAGAAGGAGATTGGGAATACTTACAAAAATACTCAGGATTTGAGTTTTCTGATGCGTTACCAAAATCTACAGCTCGTACAGAATATGAAAACATCATGTACTTAGAGCGCCCTGGTTGTAACTTATGTATGGGTAACCAAGAGAAAGCAGAAAAAGGAGATACTGTTTTAGCTACATCAACTCGTTTATTCCAAGGACGTGTAGTAGAGGACAGAGATGGTAAAAAAGGTGAGTCTTTATTAGCATCAACTCCAGTAGTTGTACTTTCTGCAATCTTAGGACGTATGCCTTCTATCGAAGAATACAAAGCAGCAGTTGAAGGAATCAACTTAACAAAATTCAAACCGATTTCTACAAAGTAATTTCTAGAAATTCATAAATACCAAACGAGGTAATCTGCAAAGGTTACCTCGTTTTTATTTATACAAACTAAAAGTTATCAAACACTTGCTTAGGAGTTGTTTAACTCTTGCGCATAAGTTGACTAACTCTTGCTTAGGAGTTGTTCAACTCTTGCCTAAAAGTTTTCTAATGAAAAGCTTTCAAAATTTTCTTTTATACCACAGATGCACAGATGATTTTTAAATATTACGACTTCAGAACTTTCAGACTTTCAGACTTTCAGACTTTTCGACTTCTTTGGGCAGCTGCTAAAGCACCGCGCTGTTCGTTTCTAGTCCTCGTGTGTTTTTTGAAAAAAAACACACTGTGGGCTAACCACTACCATCGCTGCTGCGTACTTGATTGATGTAAGATTATATTTTTATTGTTCAAAAAAATCTACATTTTTAAGATAGTTTATTTTCGTTTTGTTTTTTGAATCTATGTTATAAAAAACTACCTCCAACAAATTTTAGAGGTAGTTTTTCATTTTAAATTTATTTTAATAATTCTGCAATCTTAGTATCCAATTCAGCACCTCTTAAATCTTTAGCTATAATTTTACCTGAAGAATCTAAAATAAACGTTTTTGGTATTGAGCTAACTTGGTACAATTGTGCAATAGGATCCTGCCAATGCTTGATGTTAGAAATCTGAATCCAAGTCAATTGATCTTTAGCAATGGCATTTTTCCAAGCTTCAGCATCTCTGTCTAAAGAAACACCAATTATTTGTAATCCTTTGTTTTTGTATTTATTATATAACGCAACAAAATTCGGATTTTCTTGACGACATGGTCCACACCAAGCAGCCCAAAAATCAATAATGGTAACTTTTCCTAAACTTTCTTTTAAAGAAATCATTTTTCCTTCAGGATTTGGTGCTGAGAAATCTGGAGCTATTTGACCTATGGCAACTTTTTCTAAACTTTCTATTCTTTGGTTGATTTCTTTTCCTTTTTTAGTATTTTTTAATTTTGAATCAAAAGCTTCAAAATAGGATTTATATTCTTCAAAAGTAATAGTTTCGCCATTCATTAATTGTTCTATAATTATTAATGAAATATAGGCGTCTTTATTTTTTTTGATTAAATCTATATTTTGATTGACTAATTTCGAGTTGATTTTTTGATATTCTGCCATTAAATCATCGATAGTTTGTTTATCTTGACTTTGTTGGGCATTCATCATTTTTTCATTATTTAACTCTTGAAAATCTCGAATTTCTCTTTGTATTTTATTTGATTCGGTGTTATAAACTGCTAAATAGTCATTGTTTTTTGTTCCAATTACTTTAGCATTATCTGGATTAGCTTTATCATAAGTTACTTTAATTTCACCTTTTTCAATTACAAACGGTACAATATATTCTTGTGTATTACCAATTTCTATAAATGCGAGTTCTAATTCATTTACAATTCCATTGATAATAAAAGTATTGTTTTTTATTACTGTAGAATCGATTTTAATGAAACCTTGTTCACCTTGTTCGTTAATGTAAACTTTTGTACCATCTTCAAAACCTTGAACATTTCCTTTAATCGTGAATTTATTTTTTTTTTGATCAAAAGAATTGACTTTTAAAGTTTTATTAAGAATTGATATTTTTGCTTGTGTTTGTGAACTAAATGCAAATAAAGAAGCAATTAAAAAGAATTTTATGTTTTTCATGATTAAAATGTTTTTTAATAAAAAAGTCGATACATATAAACGTATCGACTTTAAATATAGTATAAAATTGGATATTATTTTAATAACTCAGCAATTTTAGCATCTAATTCTGCACCTCTTAAATCTTTAGCTACGATTTTTCCAGAAGCATCTAAAACAAACATTGCAGGAATACTTTGTACATTGTATTCTTTAGCAATTGGATCTTGCCAATGTTTGATGTTAGAAACCTGAGTCCAAGTTAAATTATCATCTGCAATTGCTTTTTTCCAAGATTCAGCATCTTTATCTAAAGATACTCCAATAATTGCTAAACCTTGATCTTTGTATTTGTTGTATAACGCAACAATATTTGGGTTTTCTTGACGACATGGTCCGCACCAAGCAGCCCAAAAATCAATAATTGTAACTTTTCCTAAACTTTCTTTTAAAGAAACCATTTTTCCTTCAGGATTTGGTGCAGAGAAATCTGGTGCCATTTTTCCTACTGCCACTTTTTCCATTGTAGCTAATTTTTCAGCAAGCTCTTTACCTTTTTTAGTAGTTTTTAAAGTAGAATCTAAAGCATCGTAATATGTCTTGAATTCTTCACTAGTGATTGCTTGAGAAGCTGTTAATTGTTCTAATAATAAAAGAGAAATATAAGCATCTTTATTTTTACTTACATAATCTTTATTTTGTTTTTTAATTTCTTCTCCAAATTTATTGTATTCAGCCATCAAACTCTCCATAGTAGCCATATCTTGAGTTTGTTGAGCTTGCATCATTTTTTCGTTATTCTGTTCTTGAAAATCACGAGCAGCTTTTTGTAATTTAAAAGCTTCAGTATTGTAAGCTGCTAAATAATCATTGTTTTTAGTACCAACAACCTTTGAATCTTCTGGTTTAGCTTTATCGTAAGTTACTTTAATTTCACCATTTTCTAAAATAAATGGAACTACAAATTCTTCAGTTGTTCCTAATTCTAAAAATTTGATGTCTGGTTCAGTTGCAGATCCTTTAAATTCGAACATTCCTCCTTTAATTTCCGTAGAATCGATTTTTACGAAACCTTGTTCACCTTGTTCGTTAATGTAAACTTTTGTACCATCTTCAAAACCTTGTATAGTACCATTTATTATGTAACTATCTGCTGAATTGTTACAAGAAGCAAGTACAGCAACTGCACACGCTAAAGTGAAAATTTTTTTCATTTATAATTTGTTATTTATTTTAAATATTATTTCGCAAAAGTAATAAATAAGTAATCAACTTTAATAAAATTATATAAAATTTATAATTATTGAAAGCCAGCCACTTACAAGTAATAAACCACCAATTGGTGTAATTGGACCTAAGATTCTCCATTTTTTGTTTAAAGCACTTGTAATAGTTAAGCCATAAATACTAAAAGAGAATAACAATATTCCTAAAGACAGTAAGATTAATATGATTTGTGCATTTTGAAATAAATCTGCATTAAATCCAATAACGATCAATAAAATAGCGTGATACATTTGATATTTTATTCCTGTTTCGTAGTTTTTTAATTGTTCTTCATTCATGAATTTTTTAAAAGCATGTGCTCCAAATGCACCTAAAATTACGGAAAGAGCTCCAAAAATTGCCCCTACAATTATGATTGTTGTATTCATTTTTATTCAAAAGTTAATTGTCCTAAAATTTCCTCAGACATAAATGGGCCACCAGGATATTTTGCTGTATAATCTAGATTTAACCAAACCTTTCCACGTTCATCAATGTGATAAAAAATTTGTTTTCCTTTACTTTCATCTTTAAATAAAACTTCTTGAATCAAGTAAATAATATTTTCAAGATTAGATTCATCACCAATCAACATTTCAGGATACATATGTGCTTGCGTATGAATAATTCTAGGTGTTCCGCCAACTGCACGAATTAAAGATGCCATTAAAATTGCATGATCATCACAATCTCCTGAAAAATGTTCTAAAGATTCTGTAGCTTTAGCAATGTATTCTCTATTTTTCGGATCGTTTACATAATTCCAACGACTTTGAACTTCTTTGAAAATAGCAAAACATTGAATAATTTGTCTATAATCGTGAAAACCTTTTACATCTCTAAAATGTTTCGTCGTTGCCATTAATGCGTAATTTCTTACTTTCGGATTGTTATATTCAACAGCAGCTTCAATTTTTGATTTATTTGGAAATGGGAGTAATTTTGATACAATCACATCTTGTGGATTCGGATCTGCTGACATCGCAAAAATCATTGCGCGATAATCTTCGTAAACGGAATTAAAACCATATCCTTGAAACAATGTTCCCCAAATTAAAGTTCCTAAATAAATAATTAAAATAAAGAAAATAAACTTCTTAAAATAACTTAATAGAAATTGCATTCCAATAATAATCGCCAAAAAAAGCAAAATTCTATCTAAATGAATCGGCCAATCTGGGTCAATTAAAACTTGATGTAGAATAATAAAAACAGGAATTAATATCAGAATATTCAGTACAAAAATAACAATAGAATCCCAAGGCTTAGGTATCCTAAACTTGCGAATGGTGGCTTTAGCCTTTACTATTGTTGGATTGGTCATTTATTTAATAACTTCAGAATAGTTTAATTTATTTTCGATTATTCCTAAATCTTGTAATTGTATTTGAATCGTTTCAAATTGTTTTTCAGTCAATTGTTTTTGTGACCATTTGGTAATTTTTAACCATTCTTGAATATCTTCTAACTTTTGTTCATAACGAGAAGCTAATGTTTTATCAATACTTGGAATTTGTTTGAATTCAATAGTTGTATTATTTATAACTTCCAAAAGATTATTAATCATTGCTTTGTTATTTTCATAGAATTCTTTCCTAGCAACAATCACAAAACAAGGCCAAGGAGTAGGACAAACACCAATTCTTCTAAAAATTCCTTTGTCAACTACAGGTTGCGTCATAAAACGGTCCCACATAAAATAATCGGCTTTGTTTTCTGTTAAAGCAACAACCGCGCCATCTAAAGTATTTACGATTTCAAAATTCAAATCATCACTTTTCCAACCTTCATTTTTTGCATTTACAATAGCCATAAGTTGAGAACCAGAACCGTTTCTGCTAATTGCAACTTTTTTGTTTTGAAGTTCAGAAATGTTTTGAAATGGGCTAGATGCTGCAACGTGAATTCCCCATTGCAAAGGTGAAGAAACGTATTGTTGAAGCACAACAGATTCATTTCCGTTAGAAATATCTTTAAGAATTCCTTCGGTCAAGATAACCGCCAAATCAGTTTCGTTATTGCGTAACATTTGACACATTTTCCCAGTTCCTTCAGGAATATCTGTCCATTCTAAATCGATTCCGATTTCGCTAAATTCTCCATTTTCAAGGCAAAGTTGCCAAGGTAAATTAAAGTGTTCAGGAACACCTACGATTTTAACCGTTTTCATTCTAAAAATTTTATGCTAAGATAGTAAAGCTTCCGTGTTTTTTCATTAAAATAGAAATAAAAATATCGCTCATCGAGCGATATTTTAAAAAGATATAATTTCGATTGAACTTCGTCCGTTTCCGTGTTTTTCAACGTGAATTTGCACTGGTATTCGTTCTGTCATTTCAGAAACGTGAGAAATTACACCCACTTTTTTACCTTGATTTTGTAAACTTTCCAAAGCATCCATTGCAATTGCTAATGTTTGAGCATCTAATGTTCCAAAACCTTCATCAATAAACAAGGATTCGATATTCATTTTTGATGATGAAAGCGATGATAAAGCCAAAGCTAAAGCCAATGAAACTAAGAATGATTCGCCTCCAGATAATGAATGTACCGAACGAATTTCACACGCCATATCGTTGTCAATTACTTGTAAACTCAAAGTGTTTGGAATTCGTTCTAAAACATAACGTCGATTGATTTTTTTAAGATGAATATTTGCATAACGCAATAAAATATCCAACGTATATTCTTGTGCGATTTTCTTGAATTTTGCGCCATCTGCACTACCAATTAAATCATTAAGCTGATTCCATTTTGTCGCAATATTGCCTAATTGAATTCTTTTTTCAATCAAACTACTTTGTGTTTTTCTTTGGTCAAAATCGGTTTGCAGATGATGTTTATTTGAAAGTGCTTTTTCTTTTAATTCATTTATTTGTATTTCAATTTCGTTAATTTTAAGTATTATTTCTTCTTCATAAATTTCCGGTTTATTGTTTTTAGAATGTTTTTCTAAAGTATGTTTTTTATCTTCAAATAAAGCTAATTGCTTATCAATTTCGGTATGAATTTGTTGAATGTAATTTCTTTCATTTTGAATCCATTCGGCATTAAATTGTAAATAAAC
This sequence comes from Paenimyroides tangerinum, assembly GCF_003865405.1. GTDB lineage: Bacteria > Bacteroidota > Bacteroidia > Flavobacteriales > Flavobacteriaceae > Flavobacterium > Flavobacterium tangerinum. Next base: position 11,997 of record NZ_RQVQ01000019.1, on the reverse strand, counting down.
GGATACATTTTCAAGAGAAATTTCGTTGGTTTCAGACCAATTATTTATTTCCGTTTGATATTGATTTAAAGTCGAATCTAGTTTTTTTAAATAATCTTCGAAACCATTTTTTTGAGAATTCAGTTCAATAATTTTATTGTTGATTTCTAGCTTTTCTAAATTTTTACTTTCAATAGTTTGATTTAAATTTTGTATTTCAGAATTCAATTTATTTTCAACAAAATCAATTGATTCTCCATTGAAAAATTGTAAACGTTTAGATTTAATCTTTTCAAAGTCTGATTGTAAATCGAATAATTCAATTTTTGATTTTTGAACTTCTTCATTTTTTAAATACAAAGCTTTTTCGATTTCTTGAATTTCAGTTTGAATTTTAATTCTTTTTTCCGAAAGATTTTCTAATTCAGATTGATGTTTTCTCCAATCGTCTGCCATTTGTTTATGAATTCTAATAAATTCATTTTCATTTTGTTGCCAAAAATCTAACCAAAGATTGTTATCTAAAACTCTTGAAACTTCCTCAATTAATCGATTATAATTTTCTTTTTTTGTATGAATTTGATTAGAATGTAATTCTAATTTATAATTTAAATCAGAAATTTCTTGTTTTAATTCATTTATTTCTTGATTTAATTTTACTTTTTCTTGATGTAAGAAATAAAGTTTTTGCTGAAATTCTTCTCTTTGAAACCAATGTCTTTTCAAATATCCTAAATCAGTTTCTAACGAATTTATATTTTCAGAAATTGTTTTTAATGCTTCTGAAATAAGACCAAAATTTTCTGTTTCATTGAAATTAAAATCATAATTAGAAATCAATTTAACCGTGAAATTAAGTTTATCGATTTCAATTTGGATTTTGTTTTTTTCTTCTTTGTAATCTGAAATAGTTGTTGTAATCTGAATTAATTGTTGACTTAAACTTGCTGATTCTGAAGTTAAATTTTGAAGTTTCTTTTCTAAATTTTCGAATTCAATTTTAGTTTCGTCAGTAATTTTATCTAACGAATTGTACTTTGCGTACGGATGTTCTAACGAACCGCAAACTGGACAAGCTTGATCATTTATCAAATTCGCTCTAAGTTCAATAACGTCTTTTGATTTTTCTAATAACATTCGATTCAAAACATTTTGCAAAGTATTTTTTTGAATCGTAGTTTCATTCTTTTTTAGCTCGATTTTCGATAAATCTGATTTGATTTCGATGCTTTTTTGTTCGAAATCTGTAATTTTTGATTCGATTTTCTCTAAATGTTCTTTTTTTTGAATGATATTTTGCAGATTTTCTAAATCATTTTTTTTAGAATTTTGTATTGAATTAAGTTCTTTTAAAGCGTTTTCAAGTTCAGGTAAATTCTTATTTTTCAGAATAGAATCTAATTCAGCAATCGATTTTGTAAGCTCGATTTCTGACGATGTTTTTTCGATTTCTTCTGCAATTTTAGTTTCCAAAATTGGACCGAAACTATTTCTTTTCGCTACAAATTGTTGAATCTTTTGTTCTTCTTCAGGAATCCCTTGATTATTTTCTTGAATATCATTCAAATAAGCTAAAACCAAATTTTCATTAGCAATAAATGTTTCATAAATTCGATTCTGTTCAAACCATTGATTGATTTGAATTTTATGTTGATTGATTTCGTTTTCGTTTATTTTCTTTGAAGATAATTCTGAATTTATTTTAATCCAATTGTTTTCTAATTCCGATTTTTTGGATTCTTTTTCATTAAGATTTTTATGTTCAATTTCGATACGTAAATCTAAGTTTCTTGCATCTTTATATAAAGGAATGTTTTTTTCGAATTCAATTTTCTTGTTATTAAATTGTTCTCGAAATATATTTAATTCATTATTTAAATCATTTAACTTATCTGATTGTATTTTAGTTGTTTGGATATTATTTTCTAATAATTCAAACTGTTGTTTTTTATCTTCTTTATTCTTTTCGAAGGCAACAACAACATCTTTAATTTCTTGAAATTTTTCAATGTTTTTAAAACGTTCAATTCTTGAACTTTCTGATATTAATTTTTCACGTTTTTCTGTTAATACATTTTGAGCAATCAAAATTTCTTGTTGAATTTCCTTTTCCGTTTTATACCAATTCTGAATATTTTTTGAACTAATTAAATCTGAACTTAAATCCTTAATTCTTGTTTCTAAAAAAGTAATTTCATTGTTCAATGCTTCAATTTCTTCATCTGTGAACAATTGAAACATTTCTAATTTCGTATTTAAAACATCAACTTCTGATTTATGAAATCGATATTTTTCAAAAACCTTTCTCGATATTTTGCTATAAATATCTGTTCCCGTAAGTTTTTCTAAAATATCAGCACGGTTATTATCATCGGCTTTTAAAAACGAAGTAAATTCGCCTTGAGCCAAAATAACCGATTTGGTAAATTGTTCGTATTTTAATCCAACTAAACGTTCAATTTCAGCTAAAACAAGAGTTTTTCTATTTTCTGGAAAAGCAACATCATCAGTAATATTATGTAATAAAATTATCTCATTTTGAATCGCACCAGTTAACCGATTATTTGCTCTACGAATGTTCCATTCTGAACGGTAATATTTACCATCAACTCCAATAAAAGTCAGTTTTACGTGACCTTGAATCGCTCCTTTGCGTAAAAGTGTTTTCACGTCTTTGTTAGAAATGGTTTTGTCTTTTGTATCAAAAATTTGCACCGTCGAAGTTAACGGAGCCAAACGTGGCGTTTTATTATATAAAGCCAAACAAATTGCATCTAAAATAGTAGATTTTCCTGCACCAGTTGCGCCAGTAATTGCAAATAATCCGATGGAATTCAGAGGTTCACTTTCAAAATCAATTTGATAACAACCATCAATCGAAGCAATATTATTTATTTCTAAAGCTGTAATTTTCATATTAATTTTGATTATCGTGATTTAATTCGGTTAAAACATCCTCAAACAAAACGTCTAATTCATTTGGAATTTCTTCATTGTATTTTTCAGAATAAATACGGTTTAAAACGTGAATCGGTTGTAAATCGTGTAGTTCAATTTCATTTTGAAGTTCCGTTTCGTTTGTTTTTGCATTGATTTTTGGAAATTTCGTATCGATTCGAGCCAAACGTACATTTTTTGTTTGTACAATTTCTTGAATTCTATTTTTTAAATCAGGAATTGGCTCATTCAAAAGTACTTTTACTTCTAAATAAGGTTGATTCTTATCATTTTCATCTTTTAAAGGAAGATTTTCTAATTCAAAAAATACTTCTTCTAAAATTTTATTCTGTTTTGGAACGCTCAAAAGTGGTGTATGAATTGGAATCTCAATGATTTCTAAATGTTCAAAATTCCCATTATTAATTTCAAAAACAACCACTTGATGTTTATACGTTTTTTCTGAAAAAGAAAGCGGAATCGGACTTCCTGAATAACGAATAGAATCGTTTGCAGAAAGTCGTTGTGGTTTGTGAATATGACCTAAAGCAACATATTTCAAATCCGTTGGAAAACTTGATGTATTGATATTTTCAACGCCACCAATAATCGGACGTTCTGCTGTATCTTCAGGGTCTGTTTCAACTCCCATTGCGTGTAAATGTCCCATTGCAATCACACTTTGATTGGCAGTTTTTTTTGAATTTATATTTTTAAAAGCTTCTGCATAAAACTTGGAAACACCATAATTATATTCATAATTTCCTTCTTCTGTTTTTGGATAATCACCAATTCGTAAGAATGGAATCGCCAAACAGAAAACTTCAATTTCATTGTTTGAATTGAATAATGGAATGGTTAACGCATCGTAATCAATAGATTTATCTTCTCGTTTTTTTACACTTCCGATGATAGAAACTTTTGTATTTTGAAGTAACGGAATCGGCATTTCTAAACGAATTGCAGAATCGTGATTTCCTGCGATAATAACAACTTGTAAATTCGGATAATTATTGGTGATTTGACTTAAAAACGAATAAAACAAAGTAATTGAACTTCCAGAAGGATTAGCTGTATCAAAAATATCGCCCGCAACTAACAATACATCAATTTGTTTATTTTTTAGAGTTTCATTCAACCAATCCAAAAAAGATTTATGTTCTTGATGTCTGTCAAAATCATAAAATGTTTGTCCAATATGCCAATCTGAAGTATGTAAAAATCTCATCAACTTTGTTTTTTAAGCTAAGCAAATTTAAATTAATTAGCGACAAGTTGTGACATTGAAAGATTTTGTTTTAAGTTAATTTCTTATATAGTTTAGAAATATTCTTATTTTAATTTTGTTACATTTGAAATTAGATTTTAAATACAAAATATGCTTTTCAATTCCCTTGAATTTATGTTTTTTCTACCAATAGTTTATCTTCTTTATTGGTGTTTTACAAACAAAAAACTAGGTTTACAAAATATTTTATTGCTTGTTTCGAGTTATATTTTTTATGCTTGTTGGGATTGGCGTTTTTTATTTTTATTGATGTTTTCAACATTTCTAGATTATTTTTCTGGAATTCAAATCGATAAAGAACAAAATCAAATTAAAAGAAAACTCTGGCTTTTTCTCTGTGTTGGAATCAATTTGGGATTTTTAGGATTTTTTAAATACTACAATTTCTTCATTGAAAATTTTGTTGCATTGATAGAATCTTTAGGATTTCAAGCTCACATTTCTTCTTTACAAATTATCTTACCAGTCGGAATTTCGTTTTATACATTTCACGGTTTGTCTTATGTAATTGATATTTATTATCGTCGAATTTCTTCAGAACGAAATTTTATTGAATATTCCCTTTTTGTCAGTTATTTTCCATTATTAGTTGCTGGTCCAATTGAACGGGCAACACATTTACTACCTCAAATTAAGAAACCTCGCTTTTTTAATCGAGAACAATCAGTAGCTGGTTTGAAACAAATTCTTTGGGGGTTTTTCAAAAAAGTTGTTATTGCTGATAATTGTGCTTTTTTTGTAAATCAAATTTTTAACAATTCGGCTGAACAAAATGGAAGTACTTTATTTCTTGGTGCCGTTTTGTTTGCTTTTCAGATTTATGGAGATTTTTCTGGCTATTCGGATATTGCAATTGGAACATCGAAATTGTTTGGAATTAATTTATTAAAAAACTTTAATTTCCCTTATTTTTCTCGTGATATTTCTGAATTTTGGAGACGTTGGCACATTTCATTATCTTCCTGGTTTAGAGATTATTTATACATTCCGTTAGGTGGAAGTAGAGGAGGAACTTGGATGAAAGTTCGGAATACATTTATTATCTTTATTGTTAGCGGATTTTGGCATGGTGCCAATTGGACTTTTATTGTTTGGGGAGCTTTAAACGCTGTTTTTATGATGCCAGCTATGATTTCTGGAACAAACAGACATTATTTGGATGTTGTTGCTCAAGGAAAGATTTTTCCTACATTAAAAGAAATTTTTCAGTTGATAATAACTTTTACTTTAACTGTTTTTGCTTGGATTTTTTTCAGGTCAGAAAATTTGTCACACGCGATAGATTATATTAAAGGAATATTTAATAAAAGTTTTTTCTTAATTCCAGAATTTGATTTTAAAATCATAAGTGTTTTGATTTTATTTTTTATGGTAGTTGAATGGTTTGGTAGAGAACAAGATTATGCAATTGACAAATTCTTTTTAAATAACAAATTGTTGCGTTATAGCTTTTTTTATTTGATTATTTTTCTAGTTTTTTGGTTCGGAACTGATAAACAGCAATTTATTTATTTCCAATTTTAATTAAAAACAAATGAAAAAATTTATATTTAAAACAACTTTGTTTTTGTCTCCATTTATAGTTTTACAATTAGTTGCACTTTTTTTATATAATACGCAAAATGGTGATTTGGTTCGTGTTGGACAGATGTTTGAAAGATTTCCATCTTATCGAGAAAATTTAAATAATGAAATTGCTAATCAAACTCATTTTGAAGTTATTGATGATATAAACGTAAAAGGGAAAACAATTAAATATTTTTTAGTAGGAGATTCATTTACCAATGATAAAAACGGATATAAAAATTTCTTAGGATATTTAAGTGATGGACAGGTTAGTTCGTTAAACATAAATCTTTTGATTAATGATAATCCTTTTCAAACACTTTATTCACTAACAAAAACAGATTTTTTCAAAAATAATAAAATCGAATTTGTTATTGTTGAAAGTGTTGAACGTTATCTAGCATATAGAGGAAATAATGTCGATAAGAATTTAGAATTTACGAAAACTAAAATTGAATTACCGATTTCTGAATCAAGAACAGATTATCATTTTCAACTAACAGATAAAGAATTTCCGAATAAATCAATTTTTACCTTGCCGTACAATACGTTTAGATATTTTAATGGAGCTGAAGATTTTGGACAAGTTTATCGTTTCGATAGTTCTGAAAAAATGTTTTCAGTTGATAAAAATGAAGTTTTTTGTTATTTTGAAGATGTTGATTTAATTCCAGATTTGAATTGGCCGAATAATATACAAAATTTAAAAAATGCTTTAAATGAACTTCAAATTGAATTAGAAAAGCAAAATGTAAAATTAGTTTTTTTACCAGCACCTAATAAATTTACCGCTTATTATGATCAGATAGTTGCTAAGACTCCAATTGAAAAATCAGTAATTTTAGAAGAAATAGAAAATACGCCTAAAAAATACATTTATGTAAATCCTATTAAAAGTATTAATGAGTTTATTAAAAACGGAAAAAAAGATTTTTATTTTTATGACGATACACATTGGGGATTTTCAGGCTCAAAAGCTGTCGCTGAACAGATAATTTTAGAAACCAAATAGATTAAAATCTAGAAATCATTTATAATTATTATGTTATACTTAAAGTGAATATTTCAGTTTTCCAGAATGAATGCTTATATGTATTAGAATAAAGGATTCTGTCTTAATAAATTATTTTTTTTGCAAAAATCTAATAATAGAGAAGCTTTAATTTTAAAATGTTTTTTAAAATTGATCATTATTAACAATTAAATTTTCTTTTTCAATATTTATCGGAGGATTCTTTACAATTGATATTTTCGATTAAAAAAATGAAAGTTAAGATTTTTTAAATTTTATATTTTAATGAATTTAAGTGTTTTAAAAAACCGTTTTCAAAAGTAAGTTAATTATACTATTGAAAACGGTATTGTTTTTTTATTTACATTTTTGTTTTTTTCCAATCTGTAACTATTTCTCTAATTTTAAGAGTTCTTTGGTTTATTGTTTCGTCGTCTTGATATGCAGCTGATAATTTATGTATAAATTTTTCGGCTGTTTTTCTTTTTCCTCCTGCATTTTTGTATGTTTTTAAAACTTCTAAGATATTAGTTGAAAAATGTTCTTCTTGTCTAACATATTTTTTTAAGGTTTTAAATAATTCTTGATCAGTCATAATTTATAAGTATTTGGTTAAAGTTCTTTCTTAAGATTTAAATCAGAAATTAATTCACGTACTTTAATCATAAAATTTTCACCAGGATCTTCTTTTCCTGTGAAATATTTCGAATCTAATTCTTTCCATAATTTTGTTTTTCTAAATTTACCATATTCACTATGTCCAATAACATATTCAATATTATATTCTTTAGTAAGTTTTCGAATTAAAAAAGCATTAGCTTCTACTTGTTTTTTAGTTAATGGTTGTTTTTTACTTCCAATATTTTCGACACCAATGGCACAATAATTTAAATCGATGGTATGTCTTGCAAATAATGTATCAGGAATTATTTGATAAATAGTTCCATCTCTATCAACCAAATAATGAGATGATACATTTAATTTACTTTGTTTTTTATTAAATGTTCTTGAATTTTCAATATAAGTATTGTTAAAATAATTAAAATTACTACTCAAAGTTCCACCAGCAGTATAATGTAAAACAATGATTTTTGGAATAATCGTTGGTTCTTTTTGTATCAAACCATGATGATTTTTCAAGTATTCCAAACTAAGTTGTTTTCGTTCTGAATCATAAGTTATAGGTTTTGTAATTATTTCAAAGGCTTCATTTTTTTGAGCATGTAAAGAACTTGAAAATCCAATAAAACATAACATTAGTATTAGATTTTTCATTCAAACTTTTTTATAAATTCAATGTTTTTCTTTCAGTTTCAGTTAAAAATTTATCAACATTTTTATATTTACCATTATACCAATCTTGTTCGTTAAAATAATCTTTCATTTCTTGAGTTTTAAAAATATACCCATGACGAGCATAAATTTCATTCCGCATCACTTTAAGATCAAAACTATTTAATCCTTTCAAGTCATTTGCTTTCAAAATTCGTTTTGATGCTTCTGGGTATAAACCTGGTAGATATTGAGATTGTTTGTTTGGTTTTTGCGCATGAACTTGAGAATGCGTAACAAGAGGAGTTATGATAAATAACACTAATAAGATGAATATTTTTTTCATTCGAATATGATTTTATAAGTTGGTTTAGCTAATTTATAAAAAATACAAATACATTTAAATATTTATTATTAAAAAAATAATATTTTAAGATTATATTTTTGATTTGATAATTATGTTAAATTATTTTTGGTAATTTAAAATTTTTAAAAACTAATAAGTATTGTTGATATGATTAATTATCACCATTGTCGTTTTGAATTACACAACAGGCAAAAGAAATATTGATTTCTCACAATTTTTTTTGATAGAAATAAAAGTTATCAATATTGTGTTATCCAACCAGATTAATTTTTTAGATTGTTTATATTTCTATAAAAGACAAATTCATCAATAAATTGAATAGATGTAAGAACTGTAATTTTAGTCAAAATTCTTGTTTTAAATCCCTGAAAAGTTTTGGTATATTTTCTTCTTATCAAAAACTGATCACAAAGTTGATCAAACAAAGTTTCAATTCTTTTTATTTATTTTTTGAATGGATAAAACTACGGTTTGATATCTTTCTGATTTTTATATTTTGGAGTTTTCATTTGTATATTTACTCCATTAAAAAATTCGAGCTGAATAATATGAGAAAAATATTTTTGTTTTTAAGTAAGATATAATCTGACGTTTGTGTTTTTTAAATAAGGGATATTATTGAACCGAAGTAGCCAACAAATCAAAACTTTTAAAACACTATTTATAAACAAAGTGCTTTTAATTTTTACCCGTAAAATGGAAGTTTTGTGAAGTACAAACTCTGTTTCTTTATATATTTTATTACTTGTTGAGCGGAAATTTCACAACCCTCTAACAGTATTCGTATTAAGTTAATTGGTTCAAAATCAGATAATTTTGTTTTATTGCTTTGAAATACATATTTTCAATTTCTTATATTTTACATAATTCTCTTAAATTTAATTTGTAACTTGCTCATAATTGTATTTGATTGCTAGTTTTAGCAATATGTTTATTTTTTTATAATGCGCAACGAGTTTATATTATAAAACGAAATAAGATATTGATTTTAAACGCGTTTAATTCAATTTATTTTAATTATTGTTTACATGAAATTAAAACCAAAACCAACACTTAGATTAAAAAAAAGAAATATGATATTCATTTTTGCATTCTGCGTTTTCACAATTTGTTCTTCATGTTTTTCTGATGGAGTCAAGAAGATTCCTGATATTGTTAATGTTACAAATCAAGATTCTGCGGTGAATAAAAATGCTCAAATCAAAAGAGATTCATTCAAAGAATTAAGATTAATCAAAGTAATTCAAAGTAAAGTAAAAAATCCTAAATCTGAACTTTCAGTTTATGAATCTGCAGTAAATTCTCCAAAGTCTGCAACATATTCTAAAGATGGGAAAAAAATTTATGTCAACTCATTAGAAGGTTACACAACAATAGTTTTTGATTCTAAAACCTTAGAAAAGTTGAAAGAAATTCGTCATGAATTCACTCATAAAAATAATAATCTATTTAAAAACAATGAAAATTCTGTATTTGACTATAAATTCAAACAAAAAAAAGAAGATTATAATCATTTTTTAGGAAAACCAGTTGAAAGTTGTTTATCTCATGACGGTAAATATTTATGGGTTACTTATTATCGAAGAGATTTTGATCCGAAAGCTGAATCTCCTTCCGCAATTGCTATTATCGATACAAAAACTGACGAAATAGTTCGAGTAATTCCTTCTGGACCATTGCCTAAAATGATTGCTTGTTCAAATGATAATAAATTTGTTGCGGTTACACATTGGGGAGATAATACGGTTGGATTAATTGATGTTTCTAGTAATAATCCTTTCGATTTTAAATATGTTGCTCATATTGTAGTTGATTATCGTTTGAAAATGGATTTCAATTCAAATGTAAATCGAGATTCAGAATGTGGAAATTGTTTAAGAGGAACGATATTTACACCAGATAGCAAAAAACTATTTGTTGCAAAAATGGGAGGAAATGGAATTGCAGTAATAGATGTTCCGACTAAAGAAATGGAAGGTACAATTACTGGATCTTCGTTGAATATTCGTCATCTTTTAATTAATAATAACGATTTGATTTTAAGTTCTAATAAATTTGGAGTCGTTCAAAAAGGAAATTTAGATGAAATTAATTCTAAGGATTTTGATGAAAATAAAATTAATGAGTTTTCAAATTGGAAATCAGTTAAGTTAGGTCCTGGAGTAAGAACTATTGACGTCACAAAAAATGGAAAATATATTTTTGCATGTGTGAATAACGAAAGTAAAATTTCAGTCGTTGACGCCAATTCCATGACAAAAATTAGCGAAATTGATGTTGCTTCTTTTCCTGTTGGAATGTCGCTTTCTCCTGATGAAACTCAATTAATTGTAACTTCACAAGGAAAAAGCTCTACACCAAATTCAGGAAATACTATAACTGTTTATGAAGTAGTATATCATTAATGTGAATTTATTTTAATGAACGTAACTCAATTTTTTAATTAATTCTATAAAACTTGAGCTATTACTTTTGTTCAAAATATTTTTTCGATGAGTCAAAATTGTATTCTTGCTGATTGTAAGTTCATCAGATATTTGTTGACTATTCATACCATTTTTGATTAAATTTAGAATTTCCAATTCACGTTTTGTAAGATTATATCTATTTTCAGCATCGATATATGAATTTTGAGATTTGTCATAAATTTTAAAATCTGTTACAGATACGTTTTCAGTGTATTCAATTTTCTTATGATTTACCAATGTTTTAGTAAGATGTCCACTATTGTTTACTTCTAAAGCTTGACATTCTTGAAAAACTCTAATATAATCTCCAGATTTTGTTTTTATTCTGTAGGTATATGAATGCGTATATTTAAAATGTTCATTAAAAGAAAGTTTGTTAGTGAAGTTTAAAAACCTTTCTTCGGATTCTAAAAAATAATCTAAATCATCAGGATGAATAATTTTCAATAAAAACTCCAAATTCAATTCATCAAATTTATATCCTGTTACTGTCTCAAATGCAGAATTTGTAAATAAAATAGTGTTTTGAAAACAGTCAAAAATAAAAAAATAACTGTGAATTTGTTCAGGAATTTGGATTTGATTATCGATTTCTGATTGAGATTTTTGGGATTTTACTAATTTATCCCATTTTTTTACATCTATTTCTTTCAATTTATTTTTTTTATCTGAATTTATTTAAAATAAATAAGTTACTTAGAGTTAGTGAAAATTTTTCTAAAAATACCACAAATAGGGTATTTCAAATTTAGCAAAAAGGCAGGATATTTGTTCAAGTAAATAAAGATGTTTTGTAATGATTTTTTGATATTTTAAATAAAAAACATTGCCTTTTTACAAATATATAATAAATAAGTTTTTCTAACCTACAAAAGCATTGTATTTTTAAAGAAGTTAACCAAAAAAAACACTTTTGAAAATTATTTTGAGCATTAACAATGTTGTTAGAGAGACTAAAAGAAGAAATTTCATTAAATTGAGATTTCTTTTTTTATTTCTATGTCCCGTCCTGAAATAACGATACAAAAAAAAAGAGTCGTTATGAAAGAATCAAACAATTATGTAAAACGTAGTCAACGACATTACACCTTAAGTTTTAAAATCAACG
>NZ_RQVQ01000018.1 GCF_003865405.1 Paenimyroides tangerinum | reverse complement strand
TACTGTTTAATTTATGTATTTTTAATCATTGAAAAACTGTATCGCTATTTCAGGACTAGTCAAAAATTACAATCCTGCAATTTCTTTGATTTCGTCAATAACTTTTAAAGCTAACTCATCGGCGATTTCTTGAGTTTTAGCTTCAGTGTAAATACGAATAATTGGTTCTGTATTTGATTTACGCAAATGTGCCCAGTTTTCAGCAAAGTCAATTTTCACTCCATCAATAGTTGTAATTTCTTCGTTTGCATATTTCTCAGCCATTTTTTCTAAAATCAAATCAACGTCAATTGAAGGAGTTAACTCAATTTTATTTTTACTCATAAAATATTGTGGATATGAAGCACGTAATTCAGCAACAGTAACATTTAAGTTTGCCAAATGCGTTAAAAACAAAGCAACTCCAACCAACGAATCACGACCGTAATGTGTTTCTGGATAAATAATTCCACCGTTTCCTTCTCCTCCAATCACTGCATTTGTAGCTTTCATCATTTCAACAACATTCACTTCTCCAACTGCAGAAGCTTTGTAACTTCCGTTATGTTTTTCAGTAATATCACGTAAAGCACGAGATGAAGACATATTAGAAACTGTATTTCCAGGTGTTTTACTTAAAACGTAATCAGCAACAGCAACCAATGTGTATTCTTCACCAAACATTTCACCATCATTAGAAATAAATGCTAAACGGTCAACGTCCGGGTCAACTACAATACCGAAATCTGCTTTTTCTTCAACAACTAATTTACAAATATCACCTAAATGTTCTTTTAATGGTTCTGGATTATGTGGAAAATGTCCGTTTGGTTCGCAATATAATTTTACAACTTCAACACCCATTTTCTCCAATAAATCTGGAATAACAATTCCTCCAGAAGAATTTACTCCATCTACAACTACCTTAAATTTTTTAGCTTTTACTGCTTCAACATCAACTAATTTTAAATTTAAAATTTCATTGATATGTCTATCCATATAATCAGTAATGACAGTAATTGTACCTAAATTATCAACCTCCGAAAAAACAAATGCTTCTGATTCTGCAATTTCTAAAATAACAGCTCCGTCAGCTCCACTTAAAAATTCACCTTTCGAATTTAACAATTTTAAAGCATTCCATTGTTTTGGATTGTGAGAAGCAGTTAAAATAATTCCTCCATCCGCTTTTTCTAACGGAACAGCAACTTCAACAGTTGGTGTAGTTGATAATCCCAAATCAATAACATCGATTCCTAAACCTATTAAAGTATTTACAACTAAATTATGAATCATTGGTCCAGAAATTCTAGCATCACGACCAATTACAACCTTTAATTTATCTTTTGAAATGTTATTTTTTAAGAAAGTTCCATAAGCAGATGCAAACTTTACAGCATCAACTGGAGTTAAATTATCTCCAACTATTCCTCCGATTGTTCCTCTAATTCCAGAAATCGATTTTATTAATGTCATATTTTCAAGTGTTTTTTTCAATATTAATATCGCAAATATAAAAAGAAGACTTCATAAAAAACACAGATTTATTCATTATCTTCGAAGAATGAACTTTTTAGCCCACATTTATTTATCAGGAAATAACGAGCGAATTAAAATTGGAAATTTTATGGGTGATGGCATTCGTGGAAAAGATTACGAAAACTTTCATTTCGATATAAAAATTGGAGTTTTATTACATCGTCAAATAGATACATTTACTGATAATCACGAAATTTTCAGAAAATCAAAACGTCGTTTTTCAACCAAATACAATCATTTTTCTGGCATTATAACAGATATGATTTACGACCATTTTCTTGCAAAAAACTGGAAAGATTATAGTTCAATTCCGCTTGATATTTTTTCTAATGATTTCTATAAAATTTTACAAAATCATTATGACGAATTGAATGACAAAACAAAATATTTACTTCCTTATATGACCGACAGAAATTGGTTGTACAATTATCAATTTCTCGAAGATTTAGAAATTATTTTAGGTCAAATGGATAACCGATTTAAGTTTGATTCAAATATGAAAGAATCAATTATCGAATTAAGAAAAGATTATTCTCTTTTTGAAGAAGAATTTACTTTATTCTTCAATGAATTGATTTTATTTTCGGACTCAAAAAGAAATGAACTTGTAAATAAATTTTATGTGTGATTTAATTTTTTTAATCGAGTTATGACCGATATTTTTGCACAATGAAAGCTAATAAAAAAACAATTAAAAATAGACTTGCTAAAACCTTCAGATATTTTGAAGGTATTCTATATTTATTGAAATCTGTTTTAACAGACCGACAATTTTTATATTTATCTTGTGTAATCGTAGGTATTTCATCTGCTTTAGCTGTTATTGTTTTAAAATCTTTCGCTCATACGGTTCTGAAATTTGCGACAAACATAGATTCATATTTAAAACTTCCTTATCTGAATAGTATTTTACCAATTATAGGAATTTTACTTACCGTTTTCATTATCAGAAAATTTTTAGACGGAAGTATCGAAAAAGGAACAAGCCAAATTATGATTGCTGTTGCAAAAAAGTCAGGTATTATGCCACGAAAACAAATGTATGCACAAATCATTACAAGTTCGTTAACTGTTGGTATGGGAGGTTCGGCTGGTTTAGAATCACCAATCACAATAACCGGAGCTGCATTTGGTTCAAATTTTGCACAAAATTACCGCCTAAATTACAAAGACCGAACCTTGTTACTTGCTTGTGGAGTTGCCGCAGGAATCGCCGCTGCATTTAATGCGCCAATCGCTGGAGTGCTTTTTGCTATCGAAGTTATTTTGGCAGATATGAGCGTCACGGCTTTTATTCCGATTATGATTTCATCAGCAACAGGTGCGATTATTTCGAATGTAATTCTTAAGGAAAACATATTACTTTCGTTCAAAAATCAATTAACTTTCACATACGATAACATTTTTTACTATGTTTTATTAGGCATATTTACAGGTTTATTTGCTGTTTATCATGCTAGAATGTTTAGACGAGTTGAACATAAAATAGCTAATTCTAAATTTAAACCATACCATAAAGCTTTGATTGGTTCTTCTATTTTAGGTATTTTAATATTCCTATTTCCGACACTTTTTGGTGAAGGTTATGAAAGTATCAAAGCGCTTGCAGATAATAAGGCAGGATTAATCTTAGAAAATTCTTTAGTTGAAAATTTTAAAAAAAACCAATGGATTATTTTGTTATTCGTAACAGCAACGGTTTTTATTAAATCGATAGCAACAGGTTTAACTTTAGGAAGTGGCGGAAACGGTGGTAACTTCGCTCCTTCTTTATTTGTCGGTTCATATTTAGGATATATTTTAGCAAAATTTATATCGTTAATCGGTTTGAAAGATTTGCCAATTAATAATTTTACCATTGTTGGAATGGCTGGAGTTTTAAGTGGATTATTTCATGCACCGTTGACTGCAATTTTCCTTATTGCCGAAATTACGGGCGGTTATGGTTTAATGCTTCCTTTATTGATTGTTTCTTCGATTAGTTTTGCGATTTGTAAACGATTTGAAAAATATTCAATGGATATTATTGGAATTGCAGATAAAGGAATTGTTTTTACATCGGATAAAGATAAAAACCTTTTAAACCGAATTGAATTACAAAATATTATCAAAAAAGATGTCGAAACTTTGACAGAGAATGCTACAATATATGATGTGAAACGAATTTTCACCGAATCACATCAAACTTTTATTCCAGTCTTAGATTCGCAAAATCAAATCATTGGAATTATTTATTTAGATGCTGTTAGAAAATTTATTTTTAGTGGTTTCCAAATCAAATTTACCAACTTTAAAGATATTATTCATCCAGCACATTTTTGTTCGATTACAGAAAATACCGGAAATGTTTTAAAATATATGGATGAAAACAAAAATATTCATATGCTTCTAACTCGAGAAAATAAATATTTAGGTTACGTTGACAAAACAACTATTTTAGAAGTTTATCGTGAAAACTTAAAGAATTTAAGAATCGAATAAAATCTAATTTCCAAATATTTAAATCTTTTTTAAGTAACTAAAAAACACGAAAATCGTATATTTGCGGTTTGACAAATTATATGCAAAATTCTGAAGATAAAATTGAAGTTTTTGGCGCTCGCGTTCATAACTTAAAAAATATAGATGTTGTTATTCCGCGTGAAAAACTAGTAGTAATCACAGGTCTTTCTGGTTCTGGTAAATCATCATTAGCTTTCGATACAATTTACGCTGAAGGACAACGCAGATACATCGAAACTTTTGCTTCTTATGCACGACAATTTTTGGGAGGTTTAGAACGTCCAGATGTTGATAAAATTGAAGGTCTTTCGCCTGTTATTGCTATTGAACAAAAAACGACAAGTAAAAATCCACGTTCGACCGTAGGAACAATTACCGAAGTTTACGACTTTTTACGTTTGCTTTATGCTCGTGCTTCAGATGCTTATAGCTACAACACGGGCAAAAAAATGGTCAGCTATTCTGATGAGCAAATCAAAGAGCTAATCATTAAAGATTTTAATGGAAAACGAATCAATATCTTGGCTCCGGTTGTAAAATCTAGAAAAGGACATTATCGTGAACTATTTGAACAAATTGCTAAACAGGGTTTTGTAAAAGTTCGTGTTGATGGCGAGATTAAAGATATCGTTTCGGGTATGAAAGCCGACCGATACAAAACGCACGATATCGAAATAGTTATTGACCGAATTGCAGTTGACGATTCTGATGCAACTTTACAACGACTAACTGAAAGTATCAAAACCGCGATGTATCACGGTGATGATATTTTAATGGTTTTAGAAAACGAGAGTAATGAAGCACGTTATTTTAGTCGTCATTTAATGTGTCCAGAAACTGGAATTTCATATCCAAATCCAGAACCAAATAATTTTTCATTCAACTCACCAAAAGGTGCTTGTCCGCATTGTAACGGATTAGGAACAGTTAATGAAATTAATTTAGCTAAGATAATTCCAAACAAAACGCTTTCAATAAAAGCTGGTGGAATTGTCCCAATTGGAGAACAAAAAAGCTCTTGGATTTTCAACCAGTTGGAAATAATTGCGTTAAAATTCGGCTTTAAATTAACTGATCCAATCGACAAAATTCCAGCTGAAGCTTTAGAAATGATTTTAGATGGAGGAAAAGAAAATTTTTCTGTTGCATCTAAAGTTTTAGGAATTACAAAAGATTATAAAAT
Organism: Paenimyroides tangerinum; assembly: GCF_003865405.1. Taxonomy (GTDB): domain Bacteria; phylum Bacteroidota; class Bacteroidia; order Flavobacteriales; family Flavobacteriaceae; genus Flavobacterium; species Flavobacterium tangerinum. Next base: position 67,030 of record NZ_RQVQ01000018.1, on the reverse strand, counting down.
TGATTTTGAAGGAATTTCTAATTTCATAAGAAATCAGTACGAAGAAAGCGATTCGGCAACCATCAAACGCTGGGCGAAAGAATTTATGGACGAAAATAATTGTAGCGTTTGTGAAGGAAGTCGTTTGCGTAAAGAATCGTTATTTTTTAAAATTAATGAGAAAAATATTGGTGAATTGGCAAGTATGGATATCGACCAATTATTCCATTGGTTTGCTGATTTAGAAAATCATTTAGATTTAAAACAATTATTAATTGCCAAAGAAGTAATTAAAGAAATTAGCTCACGTCTATCTTTTTTATTAGATGTTGGATTAAATTATTTAAGCTTAAGCAGAAGTTCAAAAACACTTTCTGGTGGAGAAGCGCAACGTATTCGTTTAGCTACGCAAATCGGTTCGCAGTTAGTTGGGGTTTTATATATTTTAGATGAACCAAGTATTGGATTACATCAACGTGATAATGAAAAATTAATTCATTCGTTAGAAAAATTACGTGATATCGGAAACTCGGTTTTAGTAGTTGAGCACGATAAAGATATGATTGAAATGGCAGATTATGTCATCGATATCGGTCCAAAAGCTGGAGCAAATGGAGGTGAAATCATCAGTGCTGGAACACCAAAAGAAATGCTTCTTGAAGATACGTTAACTGCAAATTATATCAACGGAAAACTTGCAATTCCGATTCCAAAAGAAAGAAGAAAAGGAAACGGAAAGTTCTTAAAATTAAGTGGTGCAACTGGAAATAATTTAAAAAATGTTACTGCAGAATTTCCTTTAGGAACATTAATTTGTGTTACTGGAGTTTCTGGAAGTGGAAAATCTACTTTAATAAATGGAACTTTATATCCAATATTAAACGAACATTTTTTTAATGCTGTAAAAGTTCCAGAACCATACAAAAAAATAGAGGGATTAGAACATATCGATAAAGTAATTGGAATTGACCAAAGTCCGATTGGGAGAACTCCACGTTCAAATCCTGCAACTTATACTGAAGTTTTCTCTGAAATCAGAACTTTGTTTACAAAAACTTCAGAATCAATGATTCGTGGTTATAAACCAGGAAGATTTAGTTTTAATGTAAAAGGCGGACGTTGTGAAACTTGTGAAGGTTCTGGTTTGCGTAAAATTGAAATGAGTTTCTTACCTGATGTTTATGTAGAATGTGAAACTTGTCAGGGAAAACGATTCAATCGCGAAACTTTGGAAATTCGTTTTAAAGGAAAATCAATTGCAGATATTTTAAATATGACGATAGACGAAGCGGTTCCGTTCTTTGAAAATATTCCTAAAATATATCGTAAAATCAAAACCATTCAGGATGTTGGTTTAGGATATATTAAATTGGGACAACAAAGTACGACACTTTCTGGCGGTGAGGCACAACGAATTAAATTAGCGACCGAATTATCTAAAAAAGATACCGGAAATACTTTTTATATTTTAGATGAACCAACAACAGGTTTACATTTTGAAGACATTCGTGTATTGATGGAAGTTATTCAAAATTTAGTTGATAAAGGAAATACGGTTTTAATTATTGAGCATAATATGGATGTGATTAAAATTGCCGATTATATTATTGATGTTGGATATGAAGGTGGAAAAAATGGTGGAGAAATCATTGCCAAAGGAACTCCTGAAGAAATCATTAAAAATAAGAAAAGTTACACGGCAAAATTTCTAAAAAAAGAGCTATCTTAGATAAAAAGTAAAATTATGAGTGAAGAAATTTTAAATGAAGATGATGCTAGAATCAAAGAAAAGTTAGAGCAAAAATCTTGGAATGAAATAAAATCAAACGATTCTTGGGCAATTTTTAAAATTATGTCTGAGTTTGTAAACGGATATGAAAAAATGGGACGAATTGGTCCTTGTGTTTCGATATTTGGTTCGGCAAGAACAAAAACAGATGACCCATTTTATAAATTAGCAGAAGAAGTTGCTTTCAAAATCAGTAAAGCTGGTTACGGTGTAATTACTGGTGGTGGACCTGGAATTATGGAAGCAGGAAATAAAGGAGCACATTTAGGTGGTGGAATTTCGGTTGGTTTAAATATTGAATTGCCTTTTGAACAGCATTTCAATCCGTATATCGATCACGACAAAAACGTACAATTCGATTACTTCTTTGTAAGAAAAGTAATGTTTGTAAAATATTCTCAAGGATTTGTTGTAATGCCGGGTGGTTTTGGAACTTTAGATGAATTGTTTGAAGCAATTACCTTAATCCAAACAAAGAAAATTGGTAAGTTCCCAATTATTTTAGTCGGAACAGATTTTTGGAGCGGTTTGATTGATTGGGTGAAAAACGTTTTATTAGAAAAATACAAAAATGTTTCACCTGACGATATGAATCTTATTAAAATCGTTGATACAGCAGATGAAGTGGTTGAAGTTTTAGATACTTTCTATAAGAAATACAATTTAAAACCAAACTTCTAAAATATATATTAAAACAAAAAAATCCGATTGAGAATTACTTCAATCGGATTTTTTATGAATATAAGTGTTTTAATTATTTCGTAAACAATAATTCTCTGTATTTAGTCAAAGTCCAAAGTTCATTATCAACTTCTAACTCTAATTTATCAGCGTGGTAACGGATTACATCAAAATAAGGTTTCACATTATCGCAATAAGCGTGAGCCATTTCTTCGATTGAAGATAAAGAATTTGCTTTTTTACGTTCATCAATCATTGCGTGAACATTTGCATTGATTCCTTCGATATGTCCAGAAATTTTCTTGATGATAATGATTTGTTCTTTAGCAACTTCTTCAAAACTATCGCCAAAAATATCTTTTAATCCTTTAACGTTTTCAATCAATGTATTTTGATATTTAATCGCTGTAGGAATTACGTGATTTCTAGCAATATCACCTAAAACACGTCCTTCAATTTGAATTTTCTTGATGTACTCTTCTAATTCAATTTCGTAACGAGATTCAACTTCTGTGTGATTCATCACATTCATTTCTGTAAAAACATCAAATGCTTTTTGAGAAACTTTTGCTTTTAAAGCTCCAGGAGTCGTTTTGTGATTACTTAATCCACGTTTTGCAGCTTCCTGTTCCCAAGCGTCACTATATCCATCTCCTTCAAACAAGATTGCTTTTGTTTGTTTGATATATTCTCTCAATACATTGAAAATAGCTTCGTCTTTCTTTAAATCTTTTTGTTCGATTAATGTATCAACTTCAATTTTGAAATCTTTTAATTGTTTTGCAACAATCGTATTCAAGGTTGTCATTGAAACAGCACAGTTTGCAGTAGAACCAACCGCACGGAATTCGAATTTGTTTCCTGTAAATGCAAATGGAGATGTTCTGTTACGGTCTGTATTATCTAATAATAAATCAGGAATTTTTCCTACAACGTTTAATTTTAAATCTGTTTTTTCCTCTGGAGATAATTTTCCTTGAGAAACACCTTCTAATTCTTCAAGAACTTTAGTCAATTGTTGACCAATGAAAATTGAAATAATAGCCGGAGGTGCTTCGTTAGCTCCTAAACGGTGGTCGTTAGATGCCGATGCGATTGAAGCTCTTAATAATTCTTCGTAAGTAAATACAGCTTTGATTGTATTTATGAAGAATGTTAAAAATTGTAAGTTACTATTTGGAGTTTTCCCTGGAGCTAATAAGTTAATTCCAGTATCTGTAGCTAATGACCAGTTATTATGTTTTCCAGAACCGTTTACTCCTTTGAAAGGTTTTTCGTGGAATAAAACTTTAAAATCATGACGTTCAGCAACTTTTTGCATCACATCCATTAATAGTGAATTGTGATCAACTGCTAAGTTTGTTTCTTCAAAAATTGGAGCTAACTCAAATTGATTTGGAGCAACTTCGTTATGACGTGTTTTAACAGGAATTCCTAATAACATACATTCGTTTTCTAAATCACGCATGTAATTTAAAACACGAGATGGAATTGAACCAAAATAATGATCTTCTAATTGTTGACCTTTTGCAGAAACATGACCTAATAAAGTTCTTCCAGTTTGAAGAATATCAGGACGAGAATTTGCTAAAGCGACATCAACTAAGAAATATTCTTGTTCCCAACCTAAAGTTGGAGTTATTTTTTTAACGTTTTTATCAAAATATTTAGCTACTTCAGTTGCAGCATGATCGATAGCTGTTAACGCTCTTAATAAAGGTGTTTTGTTATCTAAAGCTTCACCAGTATAAGAAACAAAAACTGTTGGAATACATAAAGTAGTTCCATAAATAAAAGCTGGAGAAGTTGGATCCCAAGCTGTATATCCACGAGCTTCGAATGTATTTCTAATTCCACCATTTGGGAAAGAAGAAGCATCTGGTTCTTGCTGTACTAATTGAGTACCGCCAAATTTTTCAACTGGATCAGATCCGTCAAAAGAAGTTTCAAAAAATGCGTCATGCTTTTCAGCTGTAGTTCCAGTTAATGGTTGAAACCAGTGTGTATAATGTGTTACTCCTTTTGTAAGAGCCCATTCTTTCATACCTAAAGCAATATAATCAGCTAATTTACGGTCAATTTTTGTTCCGTGATCCATAGCAGATTTTACAGCTTTATAAGCTTCTGAAGTTAAAAACTGGCGCATTGCTTTATCATTAAAAACATTGCTTCCGAAAATAATAGATTTTTTATCCAATTCTTCAACATGAACTGGCTTTCTTGAACTAGCTGCTTTTAAAGCTTCAAAACGAATTGACGACATTTTTTTAAGTGTTTTAAGTTTTACTTCCTTAATTATGGCTCAAAAGTAATAAAAAAAATCAAAAACATAACAAGACCCCTGTTTTTTTTGCGTTTATTTTCAAAAACAGATTGATTACACACAATCACCCCCTCAAATTTACAATTACTTAAATTTAAATATACTTTTAAATTTATTTTTTAGGTTGAAAATGAAGTAAAAATAAATTAAATTTGTGTTCAAATATAAAAAATGGAAAACATCTACTATAAAGGACAAGTTCTTTGGTCTCAAATAGACGCAAACGGACATTTAAGACATTCTGCTTATTCGGATTTATGTACGCAAGCAAGAAGCAATATGATGAAACAGGTAGGTTTTTCAATGCAAGAATTTGCGAAACATAAAATTGGTCCTATTTTATTCAAAGAAGAAACTATTTATTTCAAAGAAGTTCGAATGGATGAAGAAGTGTATGTAAAAGTTTTAATGACTAAATTTAATGACGAGAATCATCGTTTTTCGATTACACACGAATTGTACAATAGTAAAGATGTGAAATGTGCTGTTGTAAATGTTGATGGTGCTTGGATGAATTTAGCTGAAAGAAAACTTACTTTAATTCCAAATGAATTGGTCGGTTTGATAGAATTTATACCAAAATCTGAAAATTTTAATGCTGAATAAAATCCGACCTTAAATAAGTTGGATTTTATTTTTTAAGTTTAATTTCAATATTGTTATTCACACTTAAAAGTTCAGATATAAATTGTTCCTGATGTTTAGGTGAAATCATAATGCTATCATATTTACCATAAAACAATTCTAGTCGTTTTATTGACATTGCAGGGGAGTTGATTATATTTATAACTTCATCTATTTTTCTAATCCTATTTATTGGAAGTTCTTCACGAAAAAAGAAGCTTGATTTAATATAAAGAACTTCATTTTTGATTTGATAATATGTTTGATTGATAACATAAATGATAAATACAATCGGACTAAACATTAAAATCAATAAGAAAAAATGAAAGCCTTCGGTGATGAGAATATATAAATTAAACAAGCACATTAGAAGTAAAATGATTTTCATTTCAATTCCAACTCTAGATTTGTATGTATTCATGATAACTAGAAATCGCTTTTTAAATTTATATAATTCCTTTATCAATCATTTCTTGCATAACTGGAGAAACATTTTTAAATGTTGGTTCTTGTTCAACTATAGAGCCTGCATTTTTTTTATTTACTTTGAAAGTATAATCTTTTTCAATTGTAAATAATAATACAGTCAAAAACGGATTTTTAATATAAGAACTTATTATTTCAAACGTTTCATCAATAGAATGAAAACTTTCAATTTCTTCCGTTTTATATCTAGTAAGTAAAGCAAAATTATACGTATTGTTTTCTAAGATATTTAGCTTGATATATACGTTTTTAATTTCAGTATCACCAATAGTTTTTGCAAGTGTTAGTTTTGCAAATTTTCCTTCAGTGATACTTTTTTTAACAAGTTCATAAAACTCATTGAATATAGGTTGATATAACATTTGTTATTTTTGTATTGTGATTATTTATTTTTTTAAACAAGGAATTTCTTCGATAAAAAAGAAAGCTGGTTTAGATTCTGTTTTTGAGTTTTCTGATATTAACTTATCTGTTATGTTATAATATTCTTTTCCTGTAGAAAAATTTACTGTTAATAACGACATTTTTGAAGCTAAAAGTTTTTCTAAATCTTGAGTTTCAATTCTGAAATAAGTATTTAAAATTCTAAGGTTGTTTTGTTGAACTTCATCAAAAACAAGTGTTGCACAAACGTCATTGTCATAAATTTTCAAGTTTACAAAATCTGCATTTATTAAATCGATACGAATTTCAGAATCAGCGTTAAAACAACGATTGATTGTGAAATCTTTACTTTTTTCTAGCCATTGAAATTGTAAAACATTTTCGTCTCCGCTTCGAATTAATGAGAAAAATAAACTTTCGTTTTTTTCGTTGAAATTTTTCTCGAAAATTAATTTGTCATTCAATTTGATTAAATCAACTGAATCGTTTTTGACTTCATAATCAATAGAACAGTTTTTTTTCTGAGCTTGAACAGAACTGATAAATCCGATTATAAGAATTAGTAAAATTTTCTTCATATTTTATTACAAATAAGTACTATTTTTTCATTTTGAAAATTAGTTGTAAAGAAAGCAAATTTTGAGCCACCATCTTTGATTTTCCATTTTTTTCTTAATTCTTCGACCGAAATTGGAAAATTACGAATTGTGATATTATATTTTTGATTTTCAAAAACAGCTTTCATTTCCTTTTTTTGATACGGAATTATGGATTCAATTTTAAACCTTCTTCCAGGGAAATCAATTAAATCATCATTTGTGTAAAGATGGGAATGCTGATGCAATTTTCCTAAATTGAAATCATTGGCGATTTTATTAAAATTTCCAGTTTTCATAACTGAAGAAAATGGTTCATACAAATAGTTTTTAGGTTGGCTAAAATCACAGAAAGAATCATCTTCTAAAGTTGTTTTGTAAATTTTGTAATCTTCTGTTTTATTTATATTTACAGCTTCTAATTCAATCTTTTGTTTAAATCCTTTTTCTAAAATCCATAATAATTCTTTAACTTCATTTTCTAAGCTGATGATGTAGATTTTCTTTACAAATTCTAATTCATTGATTCCAGCAGAAATATCTAAAATAGGAGCAGACTTTATTAAAATTTGATTTGAATATTTAAAATATTCTTCTAAATTTTCAGGAACATTTGGCGTGCAATCTTTTAATAAAAAAACTTTTTGTTTAGAATCGCTTCTTCTTGCTGGGTCAATATAAATCCAGTCAAAAGTTTGATTTAAATTTTTTAGAATTTCTAATGAATCTCCTTTAAATGTTTTGATATTTTGCGATTGAAGAAATCTTGCATTTGATTTTACTATATCCGAAAGGTCTTCGTTAAATTCACAATGATAAACTTCTTTAAATTGTTTTGAGAAATAGTAAGCATCAATACCAAAACCACCAGTTAAATCAATTAATCTTTCGCCTGAAATCAAACTTGTTTTAAATTTTGCCAAAGGTTCAGATGAAGTTTGCTCAATAGATAAAACCGAAGGAAAAATGATATTTTCTGTTTCAAACCAAGTTGGTAATTTATATTGTGCTTTTTGTTTTGCGTGAATTTGATTGATTATAATCTTCCAATCATATTCTGGAAATGGATTCTTTTTTAAAGCTAATTTTTGAACATCAGTATTTAGATTTTCATTAATGAACTTTTGAATTTCTGGAAGAAGTATAAAAGATAAATCCATAATTTATGAATTTGCTAAAACAAAAGTATGACAAGCTACAACAGCAGCAGTTTCAGTTCTTAAACGGGTGTTTCCTAAAGCTACTGGTTTGAAATTTTTTGCGATTGCAGTTTCAATTTCTTTGGTTGAAAAATCCCCTTCTGGTCCAATTAATAAGGTGTATTTTTCATTCAAAGGAATGTTTTTATGTAAATCATTTTTGATAGTATCTTCACAATGCGCAATAAATAAATTTCCGTCATTAGAAAGATTCATAAATTCTTTGAACGTCATTGGTTCATTAAGCTTAGGTAAATAAAACTGATTTGATTGCTTCATTGCCGATTGAATGATTTTTTCAAAACGATCGGTTTTAATAATCTTTCGTTCAGAATGATCGCAAATAATTGGTGTGATTTCTTGGATTCCAATTTCAGTAGCTTTTTCTAAAAACCATTCAAAACGATCGTTCATTTTGGTCGGTGCAACCGCTAAATGGATGTAAAAAGGAACCTCAGTTTGTTGTTGGAATTCAATTATTTTTACCGTACATTTTTTTTCAGAAGCTAGAATGATTTCTGTTTTGAATAAAAAACCTAAACCATTAGTAACATGTAAAATATCACCTTCTTTCTTACGTAAAACTTTAATTATATGTTTACTTTCTTCTTTGTCAAAAAAGTAAGTTTCAGTGTCGTTATTTATTTCTGGAGTGTAAAATAATTGCATAATTAAAACTCAATTCTTGCTTTAGAAACAGTTGAACTGTCGCTAAAATGATTTTCTAAAAATTTATGATAACCGACTATTCCAATCATGGCAGCATTGTCTGTTGTATATTCAAATTTTGGGATATAGGTTTTCCATCCATATTTTGATTCAGCTTCTTTTAAGGTTTGACGAATTCCTGAATTTGCAGAAACTCCACCACCAATAGCAATTTGTTTAATACCCGTTTCATTTACAGCCATTTTTAATTTATCCATCAAAATATTAATGATTGTAAACTGAACTGAAGCACAAATATCAGCCTTGTTTTCTTCAATAAAATTTGGATTTTCTGCCATGTTCTTTTGAATGAAATACATAATTTGCGTTTTTAATCCACTAAAACTGAAGTTCAAACCTGGAACTTTCGGTTTTGTAAATGCATAAGCTTTCGGATTACCTTCTTTTGCAAATTTATCAATTAATGGACCTCCAGGATATGGAAAACCTAGAATTTTAGCTGTTTTATCAAAAGCTTCACCAACTGCATCATCTGTTGTTTCTCCAAGGATTTCTAAATCAAAAAATGAATTTACCTTTACAATTTGCGTATGGCCGCCACTAATTGTCAAAGCTAAAAATGGAAAACTAGGTTTGTCAAAACCTTCTTCGTTAATAAAATGTGCTAAAATGTGAGCGTGCATGTGATTTACGGCGATTAACGGAATATCTAATGCCATTGATAATGATTTAGCAAAAGAACCGCCAACAAGTAACGAACCCATTAAACCTGGACCTTGCGTAAATGCAATTGCAGAAAGTTGTTCTTTGGTAATGTTTGCTTTTTTTAAGGCTACATCTATCGTCGGAACGATATTTTGCTGATGTGCTCTTGAAGCAAGTTCTGGAATTACACCGCCATATTGCTCATGAATATCTTGACGAGCAACTACATTTGAAATCACATTATTATCTTTTAAAACAGCGGCTCCTGTATCATCACAAGAGCTTTCGATAGCTAGAATATATATATCTTTATTTTTCATTTTTTAAAGAAAGTTTACTGTACTTTCATAGCAGAATTTATCTGAAATTCCATATTTTTGTTTATTCAAAAACTGAATTTCCGAAGCAAATTTAAAACAATTACAACTATCAAAAAATTTATTAAAATACTATTTCGAATTCTCTTGGTACTTTTGTTGCTAATTTTTGCTATATCAGTAGCTTTGACTACACCTGTGGTTCAAACTGCAATTGCTCAATATGCTTCAAAAAAGATAAACGAAGAGTTTAATATGAACACTTCAATTGGAATGGTTGCTCTCCGAATTGACGGAAATGTTATCCTTAAAAATGTTTCTGTTAAAGACGATCATGAAAATACACTTGGGAAAATTGGAAAACTGCATACAAATATCTTAGATTTTAATAAATTAATCAACGGGCAACTTTTTTTTGGTTCTACTAAAGTCGAAAAATTAGATTTTCATATTCATACTTACAAAGGCGATACAATCTCAAATCTTGATAAATTTATTGCTGTAATTGATGATGGAAAGCCTGGTTCTGGTAAGTTTTTAATGAAAATAAATCATATCGAAGTTGAAAATGGAAGCTTTAGTATAACTGATGATAATAATAAAAATCCGAAAACACTCGATTTTACTAATTTAAATGGATCTTTAGATAATCTATTAATCAAAGGACCAAATATTTCGGCTAATATCACAAAGCTAAATTTTGATGATCATCATGGTTTTCATGTTAAAGATTTAAAAACTGATTTTTCGATGACTAAAACATCGATGGATATTGCTAATTTAAATCTTGAAACAAAAGATTCTCAATTGAAAGGTTCGATCAAAATGAATTATGCAGAAGGTGATTTAAAATATTTCGTCGATAAAGTAAATCTTGATATTGATATTGAAAAATCCATTTTAGCTACAAATGAACTTCAAAATTTCTATAATGAATTTGGTAAAAACAAAAAACTATATCTAAAAACCAAATTAAAAGGAACGCTAAATAAATTTACTTTATCAAATACCAATTTAACTGATGATTTAAATTCTCAAATCCGTGGTTCATTTGATTTTACAAATCTTCTTGACAAAACAAAAGAATTTAAAATTTTTTCACAATTAGAGAGATTGTATATTTCTCGTGAAAATGCAGTTTCATTATTGCCAAATGTTTTAGGTAAATCACTTCCGACTCAATTATCAACACTTGGAATGATTGATTTAAATGGTTCAATACAATATTCGAATTTCACTTTAGATGCCGATTTTAATGCAATTTCTAATCTAGGAAAAGCAACAGCTATACTTTCGATGCAGCAATTGAATAAGCCAAAATTAGCAACATATTACGGTGAAATTAATTTAGATAATTTCAATATCGGAAACTTAATTTCACAATCAAATATTGGAGCTACAAGCTTAAACCTAATCGTTGACGGAAAAGGTTTTGATGCTGAAAGTTTGGATACGAACGTAAGTGGTGCAATTCATTCTTTCGTTTTTAATAATTATAATTTTAAAGATATTGAAATTGACGGTAACTTAAAATGGCCGCAATATCAAGGTTCGTTAATAAGTAAAGATGTAAATGCTTTAATAGATTTTGACGGAAATATTGATTTTAGTTCAAAAACAAAAGCTGTTGATTTCAAATTAGATGTTGAACACATCAATCTTCATGCATTAAAATTTGTAAAAGATTCAATTTCAGAATTCAAAGGAAATATTGTTTTAAATGCAACAGGGAATTCTATCGATGATTTTGCTGGAAGTCTTCATGTTGAAAATGCATTTTATCAAAACTCAGAAGAACAATTTTTCTTCGATAATTTCGAATTAAAATCATCTTTTGATGAAGAAGGAGTTCGAACTATTGAAATGAATTCCCCTGATATTCTTGATGGCTATGTACGTGGAAAATATCAATTAAAACAAGTAAAAGACATTATCGAAAATGCTTTAGGAAGTATTTACACAAATTATAAACCTAATAAATTGGCTGAAGGTCAGTTTATGGAATTCGATTTTGATATTAATAGTAAAATTATAGAAATATTTGTTCCTAATATTGAAATTAGTGAAAATACCAAGGTTCAGGGAAATATTAATGCTGATGACGGTGATTTTAAATTCAATTTAAATTCACCTTATGTAAAACTCGCTCAAAATTCTTTGAAAAAAATTGACGTTACTGTCGATAACAAGAATCCATTATTTAATACTTATATAACTATTGATTCCATTCAAATTCCGAATTACGATATAACTGAATTTAATTTTATCAATATTACACAGAACGATACTTTATTTGCTCGTACTGAGTTTAAAGGTGGAAAAGAAGCTAAAGATTATTACAATCTAAACTTGTATTACACAATTGATGAAGGAAATAAGTCAATTGTTGGTTTACAAAAATCAGAAGTGAATTTCAAGAATTCATTATGGTATTTGAATGAAGATGATGATGCATCAAATAGAATTGTTTTCAATAAAAAGTTAACAGATTTTAATGTTGAAGAAATCTCACTTTCTCATAACGAACAATTGGTACGTTTAAACGGAGTAATGCGTGATTCAACCTATAAAGATATAAATTTGACTTTTGATAAAGTTGATTTAGCAAAGGTTACTCCTGATTTAAATAATTTAAGTTTTGCAGGTTTAGTAAACGGAAACATATCATTTATCCAAGAAAATAAAATCTTTAAACCAACTTCACATTTAACCATAGATGATTTAACTGTGAATGATATTCTTTTAGGATTATTCAGTTTTGATGTTAAAGGAGATGAATCATTGCGTAATTTTAAAGTTAATTCAACTATCGAAAATGATGACATTGAAAGTTTCTTCCTAAATGGAAATATTAATGTTCAAAAGAATGCTAGTGTTTTAGATTTAGAAGCTGGTTTTGTCGATTTCAATTTAAAGTCAATTGCTCCGTTATTATCAAGTATTATGGCTGATGTTCGAGGCGATGCTTCTGGAAGAATTGCTGTTAAAGGCACGCATAAAAAACCAGCGATTGACGGACGTTTGTATTTAAAAAATTCGGGAATGCGCCCAGTTTTTACTGGTGTTGATTATTTGTTTGAAGAAAATACAACTTTAGATGTTACTGAATCAAAATTTATCTTACGAAATGCAAATATTATTGATTCAAAATACCAAACGAAAGGTATTGTAAATGGTACAATTGCGCATAAAGCTTTCCAAGATTGGAATTTGAATGTACGCTTAAGTTCTAATAATTTGTTAGCTTTAGATACTAAATATATTGAAGGAACTCCATATTATGGAACTGCATTTATTGATGGTTTCGCAACAATTGTTGGTCCTGCAGAAGCTTTACAAATCAAAATTGAAGCAAAATCTGAAAAAGGAACCAATATAAAAATTCCATTAGGTGATTCTGGCGGAGTTGGAGATAATAACTTTATACATTTCCTTTCTCCAGAAGAAAAACGTAATCGTGAATTGGGAATTGTAGAAACGAATAATGTCAATCAATTTGGTGGAATTCAATTAGATTTTGAATTTGAAATAACACCAGAAGCTGAGATTGAAGTTATTCTTGATCCTGCAACTGGTCATGCAATGAAAGGTAAAGGAGTAGGTTTTATAACCATGCAAATTAATACGTTGGGAAGTTTTAATATGTGGGGTGATTTCCAAGTTTATGAAGGTTATTATAACTATAAATATGGATTGGTAATTGATAAAAAGTTTACTGTTAAAAAATACGGTACAATTCGTTGGGATGGCGATCCATTAAACGCAGCTTTAGATTTAAGTGCCATTTATAAAACACAAGCAAATCCGGCAATTATAGTTGAAAACTCTGCAATTAATAGAAAAGTAGATACTGAGGTTGCCATTGTGTTGACAGGTAATCTTTCTAATCCGAATATTGATTTTGAGATTAATTTTCCAAATGTGAGTTCAACTATTAAGTCTGAATTAGAATATAAATTATCTGATAAAGATACTCGAGAAACTCAAGCATTTGCATTGTTAGCAACTGGTAGTTTTATTAGTGCAAGTTCTGATACATCTGTAGTTTATGGTAGTTTATTTGAACGTGCAAGTAGTTTATTTGATGATTTATTTTCTGATGAAGATAGTAAAGTTAAAATAGGGATGACCTATTCTCAAAGTGCACGTAATCCATTAGCAGATGATGATGCCGCTCGAGTAGGTGTAACGCTTCAAACTCAAATAAGTGATCGTGTTTTTGTAAATGGAAAACTTGGTGTTCCAGTTGGTGGAGCTGAAGATAATGTAATTATTGGTGATGTTGAAATTCAATTGTTGTTAAATGAAGACGGTACTTTACGTGGTCGAGTTTTCAATCGCGAGAATGATATTAATTATATTGGAGAAGGAATCGGATATACTCAAGGTGTTGGTATTACCTATGAAGTTGGTTTCGATACATTCAAAGAATTAATTCAAAAAATAATGATTCGTGCTGATAAACGTGCTAAAGAAAAAGCCATCGAGCAAAATAAAAAGAAAACGGATGAGCAAATTCCAGATGATGATTATGGAGTTGATTTCTTAAAGTTTCAAGAAAATAGGAGAGATGAACAAAGTGATAATGAAGAGCCACCAATAAATAAAGAAAAATAATGGAACATATATTCGAAGCTTTTCAAAATAGCTTCCAACCAGATGAAAAAGCAATTTTTATCGCCAATGTAAAAGATGAAAAAAATGAAGAAGGCGATTTAATGTTAACCAATAAAAGAATGGTTTTTTATCCTGCTAAACCAAAAGAAATTTATGATGTTTTGTTTATAAATATCGATTTAATTGATACAGTTACACGAACTGAAAAAGGTTTAATCGTATCGAGTGGTGATAAAAAAGGAACGTATGAAATCGAACATTTAAAAGAAGATTTTATTCAAAAATTAAAAGGATTGAATGCTAATATTCAACTATCATAATAATAAAGTCAGAACGAAAGTTCTGACTTTATTATTTCCGAAATATTTTATCCATCGATTTGCCTTTAGCTAGCTCATCTATTAATTTATCTAAATATCGAGCTTGTTTTGTTAAAGGTGTTTCAATATCTTCAATACGATAACCACATATAATGCCTTTAATTAAATGAGCATTCGTGTTTAAGTTTGCACGTTCAAAAAAAATCTGAAAATTAACTTTTTCATCAATTAATTGTTGAAGTGAGTTTTCATCAAAACCTGTTAACCATTCAATTACTTGATGTAATTCAGTTACCGTTCTACCCTTTGTTTCTATTTTTTTTAAATAATGAGGATATACTGAAGCAAATACCAACTTTGCTATTTTCGCATCATGTTCTTGTGTTGTTGTCATAAATAATATTTTTTTATGATATAATAGTTAATTATCAAATTTAATAATATCAACTAAAGAATTTTAATTTAATCGAAAGAATTTCACGAGGTTTAGTCTCGGGCTAATTGATTAAAATAAACTTTTCTTTAATACTTATTAAGAGGGTTTTAAGTATTAATATTACCTGAATTGTATTTGAAAACTAACTGTTTTTTTTGATATTTTGACACTTTAATTATAGTACACAACAAATAATTATTTAACTAATATAATACTTTTACATGCAGATTTAATATATCATTTCTCATTGGTGTTTTTTTAAATAAAAAAGCTGTCTAAATTAATAAACAGCTTTTCAGAGTAAATAAAAACGAATGCAGATTTCAACTCTTTTTCATAAGTTTTAATTGTTTATTTCACGTGTTAACCAGCCTTTTTTTCCTACTGTTAGAATAGAATAAGGTGTAATCCAAAATAGTGTAAACGTGTAAAAAATACTATAAGTATAAAACCATAATGATTCTAAGAAATTATATCTTTTTGAATATAAAATCACTTGAACAGTAGAGAAAATGAAAATTCCAAAAAAAGTTGAACTTAAAAATAAGATCGGATTAGAAATGATTAAATAGAACATTAATAATGTAAATGGAATTGACAGAATCACTTTGATCCATTGATTGATTAGTAAAAATCGCGCATCAAATTTTTGTTCTTTTCTGAAATTTGAAAATGCAAATTTTGTCATTTCAATATTTTCTCTCACATTACTTCTTTCCCAACGGATAAACATTTTGTTCAATTGTTGATAGCTTTCTGGACTATTGGTATAAACAAAAGAATTTTTTTGAAAAAGTACGTGTAAACCTTGTTTTAAAATCATGTTTGTTAAGGCACGATCTTCTCCAATGTCAGATGATTTTCCCATAAATGTTTGATTGATCCAATCTTCTAAACAATTTAGAACAGCACTTCTTTTATATGCGGCTAAAGCTCCAGGCGTGCAAAGTACCGATCCCGAAACGCTCTGTGCAGATCGAATAAATTCAAAACTAAAAACAAAGGTTACGTTTAACATCTTTGGTATCAATCCTTGTTTCTTGTTCAATACACGAACATTTCCACCAACAGCTCCACAGTTTTTATTTGTAACAAAAGGTGAAACTAAATTTCTTAAAGTATCTTGCTTTACAATCGAATCACTATCAACTGTCACAAAAACATCACCTGTTCCAGTTGTGAAACCATGGTAAAGTGCATGTCGTTTTCCCATATTTTTGGGTTGTTGAAAAATTTCAATACGATTTCCTAATTCTTTTTTAGCTTCAAGCATCCATTTCCAAGTATCATCTTTTGAACCATCGTCAATGGCCTTGATTTGAAGCTTTTCTTTTGGATAATCGTTTGCAACCAAACTTCTTAATGTGTCTAATACTAGTTTTCCTTCATTATAAGCTGGAACAATTACTGTACAAGTTGGTAATTCAGAATCAGAAACCGATTCTATAGCTTTGTATTTTGAAAATTTATAAATGATATAAAAAATAAAAATGATTTGATATATCAATAATAAATAAGATAAACCAAGTAAGAGTTGCCCCCAAATAGTTTTAGTTCTAGATAGATGTAACTCCTCAAAATCGTGCTGTAAATAGTAAATCAAAAAGAGACTAACTAAGATTGTGAAGGCTGTAATCGAAAAAACAAAATAATCTTTCGATCTAAAATTGCTTCTATCTATTTTTGAAAATAATGAAGCATTAAATTTACTTGACAGTTTTGAGCTTTCCGATTTAGAACTTTCATTGTAATGAACATTTTCTAACATTTGAAATATATTTTGATAAGATTGACTAATTTGTGAGTTTTTCTCACTTATCAAATTTCAAAAGTTGTTCCTTATTTTAAGTTGTTGTTTTATAAGGTGTTGTGTTTTTTAACATTTGTAGAATTGTGTTGCGATTGTCATCAAAACGAGTAATTTTTAGGGGAATTGATAAAAAAACTCTTTATTAATGAAGTTCAGAACGTCATGAATAAAGAGTTTTTTAAATTTAAATTAGATTGATTTTGCGTCATATTCGCTTTCGTTTCCTAAGCGATCAATTGCACGAATCGCAACCGTATTTAGTTTTTTTCCGTTTTTGTAGTTTTCTATATTTGATGAATTTTGATGTGATTTTAAAATTTCCATTTCCCAATCATCTCCAAAACGTTTATATAAAACCCATTTGGTTACTATTTTTGGATTTTTTATAGACCAATCGACAGCTACACTTTCTTTATTTTTATTAATATTAATCGAAGGTTTATAAATGTATTCAGATTGTAACCAACCCGAAGCTGGAACTAAAGCTTTTTCTTTATAGACATTTTCTTTCAAATTTTTCATTAACGAAGGATTTTTAGTTAATCCAGCCATACTGTAATGAACAACTCCAGCACTTTCTGGAACAATTTCTTTCGTTAAATTGATTTGATTCGATATTTCAACTGATCGATCTTTTGCATTTACTTCAACTGTGTTTAATCCCGGCCATAAATGACGATTCTTAGTATTTTCGTCTTTCCACCATTTCAATAATTTAGCGAAACTTTGTCTTTTCGAATCAATTGGCCAATATAATTGCGGTGTAAAATAATCAATCCAACCGTTGTTTAACCAAAGTTTTGCATCTGCATAAAGTTCGTCATATTGAGATAAGCCAACAGTTCCTTCAGGATAACCTGATTTCCAAATTCCAAACGGACTAATTCCAAATTTCACATGTCTTTTTTCTGTTTTTATTTCTTTATAAATGCGTTCGATAAATACATTTACATTATGTCTTCTCCAATCTGCTTTTTTTAATAAACCACCAGAATTTATGTATTCATTCCAAGTTTTTTGATCAGGAAAATCTGCACCTCCATTGTAAGAAGCGTATGGATAAAAATAATCGTCAAAATGAACGCCATCAATGTCGTATCGTTTTACGATGTCAGTAACAACATTCGAAACGTGATCTTGAGTTTTTTTATTTGAAGGATCAAACCAATACATTCCATTTTTTAATCGAACAATTTCATTTGGCATTTTGTTTGGCATTGCTTCTTTTGTAACTTTTCCACCATTTGAATGATGTGCTCGATATGGATTTAACCAAACATGTAATTCCATTCCTCTTTTATGAGCTTCATCAATCCAAAATTGTAAAGGATCATAAAAAGGAGCTGGAGTTTTACCAATTTCTCCTGTTAAAAAATACGACCATGGTTCAAATTTACTTTGGTATAACGCATCTGCCGATGGACGAACTTGAAGAATCACAGCATTGAAATTCATTTCATCAAGCAGATCAAGTAATTTTATAGCTTCTGTTTTTTGTTCAAAAACAGTCAGATTTTTTTTTGAAGGCCAATTAATGTTAGCAACTGTAGCAATCCAAACTCCTCTAAATTCACGGTTTGTTTCTGGTAATTGAACTTTGTAATTAGAAAATTCTTCTACATTTAGTTCCTTTGGATTTCGAATGTAGTAATCGTGATCGCTAATTTTTTCTGAATCAAGTTTAATTTCGGTTTTCTGAACTGAACATGAAACTGCTGAAAGTACGATAATACCTAGTAAAGATGATATTTTAAATATATATGATTTCATTGCTAAAAATATCTTCAAAAATACTAAGTTACAAGCATTATATAAACTCTTTTTAAATTTTGTTTTGATTTTTTTTAATCTATTTCCTTTTCTTACTTTTGAAGTATATAAAAATTATTTATAATGTTTAGAAAAACAATCGTTTTATTTGTTGTAATTGCCTTTTGTAGTTGCAATAGTTCAAAAAAAGAAACTCCAAAAGTAGAGAATGATCAAATAATAGCTACTGAAACTAAGATTCTATATTCTGCAAATGAATTTGACTCTCTAATTAAAAATAATACTTCTGCCGTTTTAATCGATGTTAGAACAACTGAAGAATTTTCAAAAGGTCATTTAGAAAATGCATTAAATTTAGATTGGAAAGGTTCTGAATTTCAAACGCAATTAGAAGCAATTGATAAAAATCAGACTATTTTGGTTTATTGTTTAAGTGGTGGAAGAAGTAATCAAGCTGCAACTGCAATGCGAGAAAAAGGATATACAAATGTTTTAGAACTTAATGGTGGAATTATGGCATGGCGCGCTCAAAGTTTACCTGAAGTTGGAATCAAAAGTGATTCGAATGGAATGACTTTGGATACTTATAATAAATTAATCAATTCGGACAAATTGGTTTTGGTTGATTTTAATGCGGTTTGGTGTGCACCTTGTAAAAAAATGAAACCTTATATTGATAAAATCGAAAAAGATTATAAAGATCGTGTAATCGTTTTGAAAATTGATGTTGATGAAAATGCAAGTTTAGCTAAAACATTAAAAGTTTCTGGATTACCAGCTTTAAAGCTTTATAAAAAAGGAAATGTTGTTTGGGAACACACAGGTTTTATTGATGAAAAAGGTATTGTTGCTAAATTGAATAAATGAATAAAAAGTACTCAAAAACTATTTTTTTGAGTACTTTTTATTGTGTTGATTTTAATTCCATATAAGATGTTTTTTAGAAACTTATGTATATCAAAAAAGCAATAAATAACACAAATAACATCGCAATTCCTTCGTATCGGTTATTTTTAAAATTATCTCCCATTTTGCATGATTTAAATATTAATAATTTCTAAATTACAAATTATAACAAAGTATTTTATAATAAAAATGTTAAAATTTAAATTTATTATTATATTGTTTAATTTTTAAGAAATTAAAACATATTCAATAAAAATAAACCTCTTGTCTTGAGAAATAACTATTCTTAAAAAAAATTGTATTTCATTTTTACGAATTGTATATTTGGCAAGTCTATTTTTAAAAATAGATTAATCCTAATCAAGAATCTTAATATGAAATTTGGAATAATTAAAGAAGGAAAAATCCCTGCTGATAAACGTGTTGTCTTTTCGCCAAACGCATTACAAAAATTCAAAACAACATTTAACGAAGCTGAACTTTTTGTTGAATCGTCTGATATTAGAGTTTTTTCTGACGAAAGTTATAAAGAAGCTGGTTTTGAGATTTTAAGCGATATATCAAATTGCGATGTGCTTTTTGGAGTAAAAGAAGTTCCAGTTGAGCAATTAATTCCTAATAAAACATATTTTTTCTTTTCTCATACAATTAAGAAGCAACCTTATAATAAAAAATTATTGCAAGCTTGTATCGAAAAAAACATAACTTTAATTGATCATGAGACTTTAGTAGATAAAAATAATATCCGTTTGATTGGTTTTGGAAGATATGCTGGAATTGTTGGAGCTTATAATACAATGAGAGCCTTCGGTATCAAATACGAATTATTTAGTCTTGCAAAAGCAGAAAAGTTAGGTAGTAAACAAGATTTAATTGCACGTTTACAAAAACCTTTCATGCCACCACTAAAAATTGCTTTGACAGGAACAGGTAAAGTGGGAATGGGAGCAAAAGAATTACTTGATGATGTTGGATATAAACAAGTAGATATTCAATCGTTCTTGACTAAGGATTTTGATGAGCCTGTTTATGTTCAGTTGGATGTTGAAGATTATTACCGTCGTATTGATGGGAAACCTGCAACAAAAGATGATTTTATTGCAAATCCAAATGATTACGAATCTGATTTTGAGAAATTTTCTCAAGTTGCAGATATTGTTTTGGCTGGACATTTTTATAAAGATGGATCTCCAAAAATCCTAACTAAAGAAATGTTGAATGCGCCTTTGAATCAAGTTAAAGTAATCGGTGATATTTCTTGTGATATTTTAGGTCCAATTGATTCGACTTTGAGAAGTTCAACAATCGAAGAACCATTTTATGGATATTATGCACGTGAAGATAAAGAAGTTTCTTTGGATCATCCGGCTGCAATTACGGTTATGGCTGTTGATAATTTACCTTGTGAGCTTCCAAAAGATGCAAGTGAAGGATTTGGAGAAATGTTTTTAGAATCTGTAATTCCAGCTTTCTTTAATGGAGATAAAGATGAAATTCTGAAACGCGCAACAATTTGCACAAACGGTAAATTAACCGAACGTTTTTCTTATTTAGAAGATTATATAAAATAAATGATATCAAAAAAGCTCGAAGAAATTCGAGCTTTTTTATTCTATTTTCAGAAGAATACCTTTTCTTTTTACAATGTTTTTATAATCCCATTGAATTTCAATTGATTTTTCTAACCAACGATTTAAATCGGTTACTTTAATTTCTTCAAGTTTATTATAAAATATTGAAGCATCTTTGAATTTCTTGCCTTGAACATTTAATTCAGATTCATCAAAATCAATTCCACTCCAAAACATTAATCGAATTCCGTTTTTTTGTTTGCTAAATCCAACAATTGGATTACCGTCTAAAAACCAAACGGGGTGTTTATGCCAAATTTTAGATTCAGCCATTGTTAATACATTGCAAAT
Source organism: Paenimyroides tangerinum (assembly GCF_003865405.1). Lineage (GTDB taxonomy): Bacteria > Bacteroidota > Bacteroidia > Flavobacteriales > Flavobacteriaceae > Flavobacterium > Flavobacterium tangerinum. The sequence continues at coordinate 45,497 of NZ_RQVQ01000018.1, read as the reverse complement.
AGTTTGCATAAGTAAAGCGCAAATTTTTTGATCGTTTTCAGTTTGCGTTAGAATGTAATTTTCAATTTCGAAATTCATTTATAAGAGTTTATTCATCATCTTCGTCTTCTTCATCAGTTTCAACTTGTTCATATTCATAAAAAGAGAATATTGAAGATCCGTATTTTCTGTTCGATGAAAAATGTTCTAAATGATCCATTTTTGTATGTGGCGAATGTTCTATAATAAGTAAACCTTGTTCATCTAATAAATCATTTTCAAAGATTAAAGTTACGATTCGTTCAAAATCTTCTTGACTCATATCATAAGGTGGATCAGCAAAAATAACATCAAACTTGGCTTTGCTACGTTCTAAGAATTTAAATACATCCGATTTGATAGCCGTGATATCCATATCAAATTCTTGAGCGGTTTTTTTAATAAATGCAACACAACCTAAATCGCCATCAACAGAAGTAATCGATGATGATCCGCGTGAAGCAAATTCATAACTGATGTTTCCTGTTCCTGAAAATAAATCTAAAACGTTTAATTCACTAAAATTAAATTGGTGATTTAAGATGTTAAATAAAGATTCTTTACTCAAATCTGTGGTTGGACGAACGGGTAATTTTTTTGGAGCCGTTATTCTTCGTCCTTTATATTTTCCTGAAATAATTCTCATGAATGTATTAAAATAAAATGGTTTTGTAAGTCGTTTGTTTGATTATCAAAAGAAATGGTTTTGACTTTTGCATCGCAGATGTTTACGTTTCGAATGTAATTGTAAACGATATCGAAATAAGAATCGTTTTTCTCAATTGTTCCAAATAATTGAATTGGTGTTTTCTCTGGATTTAATTTTAATTGCTCGTACGAAAATAAGATATAATATATAAAATCTTCAGGTGTTTGAATTTCAAAACTATTGAATAAAAGAAGATTTCCTTTTTGACTAATTACCAATTCAAAAAGGTCTTTGCTAATATGTGCGTGAACAATTACATCTTCTTGATTTTTGGTTTCGTTCAGAGCAAATTCTACCAAAGTAGTATTAATATGTTTGTAAGTAAACTCACCAAATTGGTCAATAAAAAAATTATTATAAGCTACATACGGTACATAAACATTTTTCATTTTCTGAAGTTCCAAATCATCATGAGTGAAAAAATCTGTAGCGAAAACTTTGGTATTATATTGAAGATAACTTCCTAAATTTTGTTCATCAAAATAGGCGTCTGGAACGAACGTATTCAAATTATTATCGTGCAAAACCAAAACATCATCATAAGTTATATGTAACATTTCATTTTGGTTGAAAATTGTTTCCAACTGATTTTCTAATGAAGCCAATGAATTGATTGGTAAACTTTTGAAATACGTAATTTCGTCAGTAACTTGATTTTTAACACAAAACGTAAAATTTTGTAACGAAACCTGAATGATTAATTTATTGTATTTGGTGTTTGTCATATTTTGATACGATTCAATTCAAAGCAAATTTACAATTATTTATCGATAATTTCTTAAATCAATGAAATACATCTTATCTTTGTTTTTACTTTTTGAAAGATATGACGCGAACTGAGTTTTACCGAATTTTAAAAGAACAATTTCCGTTCGAAACAACATTAAAACAGGATATATTTTTAGATAAAATAGCTGATTTTGTTACCAATGATAAACAAGATGAACTTTTTATTTTAAAAGGTTATGCAGGAACAGGTAAAACAACTTTACTATCTAATTTGGTAAATCAGCTAAAGCACGTTAATAAAAAATATGTGATGTTGGCTCCAACTGGTCGAGCTGCAAAAGTAATTTCTAATTATTCAAATCAACCTGCGTTCACAATTCATAAACGAATTTATTATCCCAAAAAAAATAAAACTACTGGAGTTGGTTTTACAATGCAAGCCAATAAGTTCAAAAATACCATTTTTATTGTCGATGAATCTTCAATGATTTCTGATATGGCAAACGAAACCAATATGTACACGCACGGTTCGTTACTTGACGATTTGATGTATTATGTATATTCTGGTGTAAATTGTAAAATGATTTTGGTAGGAGATACAGCACAGCTTCCGCCAGTTCATATGGAAATCAGTCCAGCTTTGGATATTGATAAAATGAGTTTGAATTTTAATATGAATGTTTCACATATCGAATTAGATGAAGTGATGCGTCAAGAATTAGATTCGGGAATTTTATATAATGCCACAAATTTACGAGAACTTTTAGATTCACATTTTTTTGATACATTTCAGTTTAATATCAAACCGTTTAAAGATATTGTTCGTCTTGAAGATGGTTATGAAATTTTAGATGCGATTCAAGATGCATATCAAAAAAACGGAACTGAAGAAACGGCATTTATTGTTCGTTCTAATAAAAGAGCAAATCAATACAATCAACAAATTCGATTGAGAATTTTAGATAACGAAAGCGAAATTTCTCCCGGAGATTATGTAATGGTTGTAAAGAATAATTATTTTTGGCTGAAAGACCAACAAACCACAACTGATTTTATTGCAAATGGTGATATTCTTGAAATTCAACAGATTTATAAAATCATTGAATTGTATGGTTTCCGATTTGCTTCCGTAAAAGTTCGAATGATTGATTATCCTGATTTAAAACCCTTTGATACGATTGTATTTTTAGATACTTTAAATTCAGAATCAGCATCTTTATCTTATGAAGAAACCAATCGTTTGTACCAAGAAGTTTTATTGGATTATCAAGATGAAATTTCACAATATAGAAAACTAAGTAAAGTAAAAGAAAACGAATATTTTAATGCATTACAAATCAAGTTCGCTTATGCAGTAACTTGTCATAAATCGCAAGGCGGACAATGGAACACGATTTTTATTGAACAACCTTATTTGCCAGATGGAATTTCAAAAGAATATATTCGTTGGTTATATACTGCGATGACTCGTGCTAAAGAAAAATTATATTTAATCGGATTTAAAGATGATTTTTTTGAGAATTGATTTTAATGATTTAAGGTTTAAAGATTCAAGGTTTAAAGATTCAAGGTTTAATGATTTAAGGTTTAAGGTTTAAGGTTTAAGGTTTAAGGTTTAAGGTTGAAGGTTTAAGGTTGAAGGTTTAAGGTTGAAGGTTTAAGGTTCAATGATTCAATGATTCAATGATTCAATGATTCAATGATTCAATGATTCAATGATTCAATGATTTAAGATTTAATGATTTAAGGTTTAATGATTCAATGATTTAATATTTAATGATTTAAGGTTTAAAGGTTTAAGGATTTAATATTTAATGATTTAAGATTTAATGATTATTTTTAATCTTTCAATTTTTCAATCTTTCAATTTTTCAATCTTTCAATTTTTCAATCTTTCAATTTTTCAATCTTTCAATTTTTCAATCTTTCAATTTTTCAATCTTTCAATTTTTCAATCTTTCAATTTTTCAATCTTTCAATTTTTCAATCTTTCAATTTTTCAATCTTTCAATTTTTCAATCTTTCAATTTTTCAATCTTTCAATTTTTCAATCTTTCAATTTTTCAATCTTTCAATTTTTCAATCTTTCAATTTTTCAATCTTTCAATTTTTCAATCTTTCAATTTTTCAATCTTTCAATTTTTCAATCTTTCAATTTTTCAATCTTTCAATTTTTCAATCTTTCAATTTTTCAATCTTTCAATTTTTCAATCTTTCAATTTTTCAATCTTTCAATTTTTCAATCTTTCAATTTTTCAATCTTTCAATTTTTCAATCTTTCAATTTTTTAATCTTTCAATTTTTCAATCTTTCAATTTTTCAATCTTTCAATTTTTCAATCTTTCAATTTTTCAATCTTTCAATTTTTCAATCTTTCAATTTTTCAATCTAATAATAGAAAAAAATAAAACAAATGAAAATAATAGCTGTAATACCTGCGCGTTATGCGTCAACTCGTTTTCCTGCTAAACTTATGCAAGATTTAGGTGGAAAAACGGTTATTTTAAGAACTTATGAAGCTGCAAAAAACACCCAACTTTTTGATGATGTTTTTGTAGTTACCGATTCGGAAATTATTTTTAAAGAAATCGAATCGAATGGGGGAAAGGTCATTATGAGCATCAAAGAACATGAAAGTGGAAGCGACCGAATTGCTGAAGCTGTTGAAAATATGGATGTTGATGTTGTGGTAAATGTTCAAGGAGATGAGCCTTTTATCAATAAAGAAGCTTTAGAAAGTTTGGTTAATGCTTTTAAAGCTGACGTAGAAAATAAAATTGATTTAGGCTCTGTGATGTATCAAATTACTGATAAAGAAGAAATCGATAATCCGAATAACGTAAAAGTGGTGGTTGATTATCATAATTTCGCACTTTATTTTTCTCGTTCTGTGATTCCGTTTCCAAGAGAAGAAAACGTTGGGGTTCGATATATGAAGCACATCGGAATTTATGCTTTCAGAAAATCTGCTTTGATGGATTTTTATAAACTTCCGATGAAAAGTTTAGAAGCTTCGGAAAAATTAGAACAATTACGTTATTTAGAATACGGAAAACGTATCAAAATGATTGAAACAGACAAAGGTTCAATCGGAATTGATACACCTGAAGATTTAGAAAAAGCTAAAAAAATGCTAACATCGATGTAGAATTTATCTTCTAATCGTACATTTGAAACAAAAATTATAATGAAAAAAATACTTAGTTTAATACTTTTAGCAACTGTTTTTATTCTGAATAGTTGTGGAATTAAAGACACAAAAACCGAATTGGAATCTTTAGCAAAATGTAAATTTCAGATTAAATCAATCCAAGAAATGACCATTGCTGGAACTCCTTTAGAGAAAATCGCTAAAAACGGAAATCTAGATTTGGGCAGTTTACCTGGAATTGCTATTGCAGCTTTACAGAAAAATATACCGTTGGACGCAATAATTAATTTAGAAATCACAAATCCGACTGATTCAAAAGCTTCCATTGACGAATTTGATTACATCATACTTTTTGAAAATAAAGAATTAGCAAACGGAACCGTGAATCAACAAATTTCTGTTCCATCAAAAGAAACTTCAGTTGTGCCAATTCAGATTAAAGGAGAAGTTTATAATATGATTTTCGGAAATGATAAAGCTTTATTGAATTTTTTACTTGGTGATAATTCATCTAAAGCAAATTTTACTATAAAAGTAAAACCAACTTTAACCGTTGCAGGTCAAAAAATTAAATATCCCGGATACATCAGCATTGATAAGCAATTAAGTAGAGATATATTGTTTAAATAATTTTAAAAGCCTTTCCAATTAACGGAAAGGCTTTTGTTTTTCATGGTGTTTTTTTCTAACGTAGATGATATTTGTCAAGTAATAAGTTGGTTAGTGATTTTTCTGAATTTGTTTTTCTTTTTTTGAAATGTTTCCAATACGATTTACCGTTAATCATTTTAAAACTATATTCCTCTATTTCTTTATTGTTTTCATCATCTTGGATGTAAATCGAAAATTCTGGAATCTCATTCTCAAACAAACCATCTTTTTTCAATTCTTTCAAACATTCAATTAGCAATAAATCTAGTTCTTCTTTTGTTAATGAATTTAGTTCATAAGCCATTTCTTTCTCCATTGGGGCGTGTTCGTTAGAAGAAAGATTCATTTCAGTTGCTGACCAAAATGCTGGATAATGAACTGATTTTTTTTCAAATTTGTCTTTTAAATTCTTTAATGTTCCAGAAACAGGTAAATAAATTGTATTGAAATTGTTTACTCTGTTTAGTATAAAAGTGTACAATCTATAATAACCACTTTGTTTTTTAATTTCAAAAAAGTTATCCCTGATTTTTTCTTTAATACTTTCTTTTAAAGTCAATGTAGTTTCCATGGGCGATTTTATTTTAAAAAATTATTTACATTTCTTTTTTGTTTAAAATAAAAATAACATATTTTATTTGTTAAAAAAAATATTTTATATAGAAAATTTAGTTTTATTTTAATTATATATGTTTTATTTTAGATTATTTATCTAGTAATTTGAATATTTTAAGAAAAATATTAACGTTAAAACTTGTAATAATTTGATTTCAAGTGTTTTATAAATAAAAGGCTTTGATTGAAACTTTGTGTCTTTTTTAATTGAAAATTAACGAAGATTATATTTTTCAACTAATAAATTTGTTAAAGAAATATTGTTATTCAGTTTTCTATTTTTGAATTGATTCCAATACATATTTCCATTGATAATTTTAAAACTATATTCATCTATTTCGATATTATTTTCTGCATTCTGAATATAAACAGAAAATTCAGGAATTTCATTTATAAATAAATCGTCTTGTTTTAATTCCTTTAAGCTTTCAATCAAAAGTAAATCAATTTCTTTTGGACTTAAAAGATTCAACTTTTGAAGTATATCTTGTTTTAAAGGTTCAAGATTTTCACAAGTGAGATTCATTTCATTTGCAGTCCAAAATGCAGGATAATTATAATTATTATCTTCAATTTTATCTTTCAAATTCTTTAAGGTTCCAGAAACAGGTAAAAACAATAAATTAGAATCATCTATTCTGTTTAATATAAAATTATACAATCTGTGACTTCTACTTTGATTTTTAATCTCTGAAAAATTTTCTATGATTTTATCTTTAATATTTTCTTTTAATAGAATTGAGTCTTTCATAACGTTTTTTTTATTTAAGTATTTTCTTTTTCTGTGAAATAAAACTACTTAATATTTGTTTATGAAAAAATCCCTGATTTCATGGATATTTAGCAAAAAAATAATGTATCTAAAATAAGATAGTTTTTTTTTCTTGCAATTAGATAATTATATGAAAATTATTCTGATTTATAAAAATGATTATAATTAAGAGAAGTATATTTTAAATTTGTTTTGATTTTGAATTGGGTCGCCGTCGTAAATGTTTTCACTAGTAATAGTTATTTCTTCATTGTTGATTTTAAATCTCAAATTTGAATTAGATTCATATATAATTTCAATAGTTTTAGATTTATAAAAATTCTTTACTTTCTCAAAATCGTCGTTTGTAAAAAAATATAAATTTCCTTGTAAATCATTATTAGCATCTTTAGTAATGTTGATTGAAGTTGTTGTACAATTTGGATAAATAGATATTTTATTTAAGATTATTTCTGGGATTTTTTCAGTTCCATCACCTTTATAATAATAATTGAATCCACCTTCACTATTTGGTGTTCCATTCAATGCCTGAGAATCTTCATAGTAGTTAACACCTATGATTACTACTGCAAAAATGGGAATTGAAATTAAAATACATTTTAATAAAAATTTAAAACGTTGTTTATCTTACAAAAAGAAAAAAAATGTTTCCATAGCTTTTTTTTAAAATTAATTATTCTTCATTTATATTATGCTCTTGTTCTTTTAGAATGCGTTCTTTCTCTTTATAATAAAGAGTTGAACAACGATCTGAAAAATCAAAGAAAGTTCCATCACTAAAATCTTCTAAATTGATTTCAATGAATTTCATTTTGGTTTTAATTGTTGGAATTTTAATCAATTCACCTTCTTCATTATTTGCTAAATGATCATAAAAATTCCAATTTCCAATATATTCTCCAGTCAATAAATTTACACTGGATTCGCCTGAGCCATCGTTTGCAGCATTTCCAAATTCATAACGACTCATACCAATCAATTGCATTTTTTTTGTCTTTTTGTTGTATCTGAATTGACTACTAATTCCTGATCGCATCCAGCTTATATTTATATAAAAACCATTTTTTGCATCAGTAACATAAATTCCATTTCCATAAGTTTCAATTAAATCATTAACAATTGGTTTAAATTTTTGTGTTGAAAGTTTACATATAACGGTATATGAATTTTCGTCATAATAAACAGAATCATCTATTCCATCAAAATCTAAATCTTTGATTAATTTTTCTTGTCCGAAAACAGAAAAACTAACCAAAAATAAAATCGATATGAGATTTATTTGTTTCATTTATAAAGTTTTAAATTGGTTCTATTTAGAAAAATACAGCTGGTAATCGCCGTTTTTATCAAAAATATAAACAGAATCACCACTTATACCAAAAGTGCCATCCCAACTGATATAATCGAAATACTTGTTAAGAATTTGACCGTCTGTTTTTAGTAAATTGAATTTTTTATCAGATTCAAAAACTCCGATTACGTTAGATTGATAGGTTGCATCTTCGCATTTTATGTCTGATGTAAGAATAAGATTTAATTTTTTGTTTTCAAATAGATAATAATTCCATTTTTTATTTTCGTAAAGCATAACATAGTTACCTATAAAAGCTGCCTTATCGTATTTAATCTCAGTTATTTCTTTTCCATTTGCTAACGAAATCCCATATTTATTGTTTTTCTTTAGAATCAAAAGATTGTCATTGTATTCAAACATCAAAAAATTTTGTTTATGAATTGAATCAAATTCAGTATTGAAAATTTCTTCTTGATTATTATTTATAAAATTATATTTTATGAATATAAATTTTCCGTTATCTAATTCTTTGATAAAATAATTTGGCGAAGATGGCTCAGCACAATAAATATAACCATTCTCTTTTTTTCCAGTTTTTAAATTATAAACTATTTTCCCATATTCAAAAAGTATAAATTTTTCAAACGAACTAAAATTGGGTGCAGTTTCATTTTTTGAATGGTAAACGACTTTTCCTTCTAAATCGATTAATATCCAATGATTGTTTTGTTTGGCAATTGCAGTCTTTCCAACAAAAGGATATGCCATTTCAAAACCCTCTTTTATTATTTTTTTCTTGGTTTTATTACTATAATAATAAAATAAATTTTTAGAATTTTCTTTCGATTTTTCACTTTTTACATAAGTTTCTGAATCGGATAATAAAACGGTTTCGCTTAATAAATTGAAATTTATTTTGTCTTCAAAAGGCTTGATGAAGTTTTGAGCTATCGTGATATTATTCATAAATAAGAAAATAATAATTAATTTCAAATAATTGATTCGCATAGTTTTTATTTAATTAAAGGTTTAAAATCATCGTAAGGTTATCGAAATAAGTGCCATCTTTTTTGAAAAAATTCTTGATAGTTCCGCTTTCTACAAATCCCATTTTTCGATATAAATTCAAACCTAATTCGTTTTGCACATAAACCTGAAGCCAAATGATTTCTAAAATAGGATTTGATTTTGACCAACAAATAATTTCGTTAAGTAGGGCAGAACCCAAACCAATATTTCGCCATTCTGCCAACATTCCCATTCCAATAACTGCTGTATGTTCCATCATTTGACGGCGAGAACCTGTTAAATCGATGTTTCCAATGATTTCATTATCAAATTCCGCAACTAAAAGCAATGAATTATTATAGGTCATAAATGACTGAATCCAATCGCGTTCTTGCTCAATTGTCAATTTTATTTCATGTTCGTATTTAGGTATATAATCACTTTGAGAAATGTATTTTTTTATACATGCCAAAAGTTGTTCTGCATCGGATATTTGAGCTTCTCTTATTATAATTTTCGCATTGTTTTTTAAAACGATTTCTTTTGTTTCGAATTTATTTTTCATTACGATTTGCTTTTTTACCAATTACTTTCACTACTATTTAAAGTATTGAATATTATATCATTCGGAACAGCATTATCAAATAAATGATGCTCTTTATTGACTTTAAATGTTTTATCTTTTGTTGTCATATCTTCAGACATAGTGTTTGTAATTTCTTCAATTAATTCTCCTTTTTGTAAATCGTAATATAAATTTTGCCAACTTCCAGCTCCAACATTATATGTTTCAATGTAAATAAGAACCATTTCGTTTTCGATGAATTTATAATGACTAAATAAATTCCCAACCAAACCACCCGAACCATATAAATTGATTTGCAGGACTTCATCTTCTATTTCAATGCTTTCTGAATCATAATTTTTAAAGTTGTCATCTGAAAATTCTTCAGGCATTGCAATCGTTGATAATTTTGCTAATGAAAAAGTTCTATCATCGTTTTGAAGCAAGATTAAAATTGGTCTTTCTGCGGTTTTGTCTTTTAAATTCCTAAGTACAATGGCAACATCTATTAAATTATCATTATTCAAATCTCCCTTAGTTTCATATTGAATTTCATAAGTATTAGATTTCGGAAGGAAATCTTTTGATTTTTTACCAGTTTTTGGGAATACAATTTCGGTTTCTGTAATTGTTTCAGTTGATTCAATAATTAGCGATTTTTTTTCTTCGATTAAAGTTTCATTTTTTTGTTTTTCACAAGAAAATAAAGTCAAAATAATTAAACTTACGATTGTAATTTTTTTCATTAAATCTTAAATTATTTTATTTACATTCTTTCCATTTTTTTTCTATAATATCAAGCTCTTCTTCATCCCAAACGAAACATTTTTTCTTAACCAAAATCATTTTATTATTTCTGAGTTTGTAAGTAATTTCGGTTTGTTTACCTCCTGCACAACATTGATTATATTCTATGATTCGTTTGTTTTCACTATCAAATTCAAGATTTATACCATAAATTCCACTCTCAAAATATGTATTAGTTTTTTTATTGTATAGAAAATATAAACTTGTAGTATTCGTGCCAGAATATGATCCTTCAAAAATTGAAAAATCTAATTCATCATCAAAATTGAAATCATTTATGATAAAACCATAAAACCCCATAAATTGGCATTTTACATCTAATTTTTGAATAAATTTATCCGTTTTCTTTTCAAAAATCTTTACTGCTGAAACATATAAATTCGATGTAATTGAATCATTTACAATCTGTAATTTAAAATAATGATTATTTGTCGTAACTGATTGAATAATATCTCGATTAACTAACGAATTGCTTTGATCTACTTCTAAATTAAATATTTGAGTAAAGTCGATTTTGTATTGTTCATTCGTCTTATAATTTTGCCAAATTCCATTGGCTTTTATTTGTTTGATATCGAAATCTTGAAATTCAATTTTAAATATTACATTTTTAATTGATCTTTTTCTATAAAGATTAAAGTGTTATTCTCTATTTGACCATAAATTGAAAAAGGTTCATCTTTATCTGTATCTACAAAAGTTGCTATTGGAGAACTATTTGATTTTATGTCTATTAACATTTCATACGGATTTTTATCTACAAAACCTTTATAGCTGGTTTGCGAGAACAAGCTTGTACTTGAGAAAAAGCCAATTAAAATAAGAAACCAATAAATTTTCATAGCATTGCATGTATAAAATGTTATTCACTGTCTTTCAGTAAAATGTATCCCATCATAACAGTTGTGTCAAAGTATATTTTTTTCGTTTTGCCATTAATTTTGGCTTTGACTTCATAACAAGGAATACCATCTTTTGAAAAATTGTTTTTTTTACTAATCACTTCCGCGTTCATAAAGTTTAAAATATCAAATATTTCGGAGATTTTTATTACATGATATCCCGTTTTACAAGAATTTCCATCTCCACTTTTCAAAATAGAATCTTTAAGTCCTGTTGAAATCTCTTTGTGTTTTAGCGATTCTGTTTCTTTATTACTTTCTAATAGAAATTCACTTAATAAATAATGAATACCAATTTCTGTGTAATCAACATCCAAAATCTGATAACATTGTTCAATGATTTTGTCATTGTTATCCGTTTTTGTACTTAATAATTCATTTAATGATTCAAGCATTGATTTTTTTAAATCTTGGTTCATAAATTCTTCACTCATTGAAAATACAGTTCTGAAATCTGCATAATCTATGTTTGTTTGTCCCGATTTTAATTTGATAACATAATTTGCATATTTTTCATTAGGATTCATTAATTCGTCAGATTTATGTTTTTGAGCGATTGAAACAAAACAAATCAAGATAAAACAAATACTAATTATGAATCGTTTACTGTTTTTTTTGACATGGTTTTATTTTAAATTAATTTACAACGGAAAAAAGCTTGATGAAAAACTAAATGATAAATACTAAAAAATATTTAAGTATTTGATTAATTCAATTTGTAAATATCTTCATAGACGATATATTCATTACGACTTATTGTATAAATCACTTTTCCTTTTTCGTCCATTATTAAGGCAACATCATCAGTCGTAGTATTCGGAAAATTTATCTGATAACCTCTACCATCAGAAAGTTTTATTCCATAAGTTTTTATAGAATTAGAAGTTTTAATTGAATTTTGAGTGTAATTATATTCCCGAGAATTTCCTAAAGTATCCTTAACAGAAAATGATTCTGGTTCAAAATTTATTTGAACTTGGTTTCCGTTTGAGTCTTTTGCTTTCCATAAACCTTTATAAAAATCGGAACCGCTACAAGAAGCAAGCATTGTAAAAACTAAAAATAAGAGTATAAATTTTAATGATTTCATAAGAAAAATTCAATTATTATGTTAGTAAATAAAACAATATTTAATTATTGTCTTTTATAACTATACTAACTTACGTATTTTTAAACAAAAAATAGATATATTAATTGAAGAATTTTATTGTTCAGTTTTTGAATTTATTTTTGGCATTTTAATATGAAAGTAAAAAAAATGGAGCAAATGCTCCATTCTTTATTTTTGAATTTCAAGTTTATTTAAAATCCAATCCAATTCTGGATCTTCCTTATTTATGATTTGTTCTGTAGTTGGAATTAATACTACATCAGGTCGAACTCCATGACCAAATTCATCTGTTTGTTCTGACGGACTAATATTCATAACACCTAAGCGCCATTTTAATTTCGAATTAGGAAGTGTTAAGATTGGTAATCTTCCAGCGACTGTTCCATTGTATGTTCCGCCTGTTTCATTTCCAATAAACGTGGCTCTTTTTGTACCTTTTAAATTTGAAGATATTATAGAAGCAGCAGAAAATGATAAACCATCAGTTAAAACAAATAATTCTCCATCATAATAATTTTCTTTTCGTTTATATTTTTTCTCTTCCTCTAATTTATAATAAAATTTTCCGTCTTTACCTTTTTTTGTTTTAAAAAATACTATTGGAGATTGAATTACATAAAAAGGAGAAAGCAACAAATAATGTAAAGCCGAACGTCCGGCGTGCATATAATATGGAAGTTTCCATTTCGATGTTACAACCGTAGGATTTAATAAAGTAAATTTTTCGTCCTTTGTTAAATAAGAGTATAACTCATTGATTTCTGTAACTCGTCCACCGGTATTACCTCTTAAATCCAGAACCAAATTTTGAATGTTTTTTTCTTTGATTTCCTTAAAAATTGCTTTGTAGGCTTTTTTATATTTTGTTCCTGTAAAGCTTTGGACTTTCAATACGGCAAACTTAGAATCTTTAGTTGGATAGGATAAATTAATTGAGTATTCATTTTTTGGTTTATTGTATCCGTAAATTCTATCTTTTTTGGCTAGAAGTTTTAAACTATCTCTTTGTGCACTACGTTGTTCTTTTGTAAGAATTTTTTTAATAGGTTTTAAAGTATCATTTTTTACAATTGCTGTAGAATCTTTTACAGCTTTTGATTTATTTGAAGTTTTAGATTTTTTAACTTCTTTCTTGAAAATACGATGCACAGTTTGTGTCGAAATAGAATCGGAACAATTAATTTTCATTGTCAATGAATCAACAATTCCTATTTCAGATGCATAATAACTTGTAACTTTACGACCAAACCATTTTTGAATAAACGTTTCATTTAAACCATCTGAAGTAATGGTTGGTCTGTATTTCTCATAGAATTTTTGAGGTGAGATTCCGTTAATATCTAAAATTATAGAACCTTCTTTAATTTCTTTATTTTTAGAATTATTCTTTAAAACATAAAGATTTCCATCATTCCATAAAAAATCAAACTGTGACAAAGGCGATTTACTTCCTTTATATTTCTTTTTATTTGTTTTTTCAAGTTGTTCGTTTAATAAATTCAAACTCATATGACCTTGACGAACAGAAGCTACAACTGGAGCTATTTTTAAATAAAAATCATTTGGTTTTAATGGTTGTGTAATCGTTTTAGAAAGGCTATCGAATTTTTTATGCAACGCTTCTTCTGAGATGTACAAATCTACATCTGGATGCATATTAAATAATTTTCTTTCCACGAACTTTACATCTTTCTTCATTTCATCAACAGAAAGTTCTGTGTTCATTCGAAGATTGTTTTTTTTACCAGAAGCGCATCCAATTAAAGCAATTGAAAGTAAAACAAAGGATATTTTTTTCATCGTTTTATTCAAATATAAACAAAATAAAAATAATATGAGAAACTGTAAAATTTATAGGTTCAGTAAAGTGAATTTGTTAATTTTTTTATCTAGTTATTGATTTTTTGATAAAAAGGTATTCTTGTTTGGGTGTTTAATTGTTAAAAATAAATTAAATATACCTGAAAACGGGGATGTTTTAGTGTTTTTATTCTTTCGATATTTGTCATGTAATTATTTCTAAAGATAGAAAAATGTTGTTGTTTATATTTTATGTTTAGAAAGTTTTTAAATAACAGGCCTAACCAACCACTTATTTAAAATTGAGAAAATAATTAAACAGTTTTTATTAGTTGTTTATTTTTTACTGTTTAAGTTTTCAAATAAAGTTTATTTGTCAATTTTTCTCATTTTTATGAAATTAGAACATCAATCTAATTATTAGTTATTTTTTAAAAGGAAGTGTAAAAAATCACTTCCTTTTTATTTCTTAGTATTTCCAAGTTAAAATTCGGCTTATTTTATTTCCTTGTTCCATATTTATGATTCTAACTTCTTTTGCTTCAGCTTTTTTAAGCAAATTTTGTAAAGGTTTCAAATTTTCTTTGTTAGAAACTAAAGTTGTAAACCAAATTGCTTGTGTCTTAAAATGTTTACTTTCATAAATGTAATTTGTGATGAAAGCTTTTTCACCACCTTCACACCAAAGTTCATTATTTTGTCCACTAAAATTCTGTACAGGTTTACCATTAATTTCCTTACCTAAATTTCTAAGTTTCTGACTAGTTTTAGATAAAACTTCTTCTTTTGATTTAAAAAAAGGAGGATTGCAAATTATAACATCAAAATATTCTTTTTCTTGAATAATATTTTTTAGAATATTTCTTTTATTTTCTTGTTTCCTGATTGTAACGTTATTTTTTAAGAAAGGATTGTTTTCAATGATGTTTTTTGCTGTTTTTATAGAATCATTATCAACCTCAGAACCAATAAATTCCCAATCATATTCTGCAACTCCGATTATTGGATAAATCGCATTTGCGCCAATTCCTAAATCTAAAATTTTCACACGTTTACCTGTTGGAATTTGATTATTATTTGTTTCTGCAAGCAAATCCGCTATATAATGAATGTAATCTGCTCTTCCAGGAATAGGTGGACAAAGATTCGTTTTTGGCATTTCCCAAAACGTAATTTTATATTCACTCATCAAAATAGCTTTGTTTAATAAAACCACAGCTTCTGGAATTGCAAAATCAATCGTATCAATACCTGAAGGATTCTTTTTTAAATAAGAAGATAATTCTGGAACAAATTTGATTAGTTTCTCAAAATCATACGATTTATGATGTCTGTTTCTAGGATGTAACTTCTTTTTGGTTTGATTTAAATCTTTCATATAATTGATATTTCTGCAAAATTAATTCATTTTAATGGTTTATTTGATTGGTAATTGATTTTTTAAGAATTAAAACGAATCCTCAAAAAAAGCAAATCGTATCTTTGTAAAAATATTTGTTTTATGAATCTGCTAGAAATCGCTAAATCAAGTTTGCAATCAACTATTAAAGGAAGATATTTAACTAATGAACATATTTTACCTCTTTTAGAAAGTTTGCCAAAAAGTTTTAATTTGAATGTTGAAGGAAAATCTGTTCTTGATAAAAATATTTATTCTTTAAAAATTGGTTCAGGTTCAACTAAAGTTTATATGTGGTCACAAATGCACGGAAACGAAAGCACGACAACAAAAGCGATTGTTGATTTTTTATATTTTTTGAATTCAGATACTAAAGAAGCAAAATCAATTTTAGAACATTTCACGATTTTTATAATTCCGATTTTAAATCCAGATGGTGCAGAAGCCTACACACGTGTAAATGCAAATCAAGTTGATTTAAATCGTGATTCTGTTGATTTATCACAACCAGAAAGTCAACTTCTTAGAAGATGTTTTGATGAATTTAAACCTGATTTTGCTTTTAATATGCACGATCAACGTACATTATTTGCAGCTGGAAACAAGAACATTCCTGCTACAATTTCTTTTCTAGCTCCTTCTTATAATAAGGAAACAGAAATCAATGAAGTTAGAAAAACGGCTATGCAAGTTATTTGTGAAATGAATGTTGAAGTTTCTAAATACATTCCAAATCAAATTGGACGTTTTGATGACGCATTTAATCTTAACTGTATTGGCGATCGCTTTACGAATCTTGGTGTTCCAACTATTTTGTTTGAAGCAGGACATTTTCCTAAAGATTATCAAAGAGAAGAAACTAGAAAAATTGTTTTTGTAGCTTTATTAAAAGCGCTTTTTTCAATTAAAGAACTTTCCTATATAAATCAGGATATTCAAGATTATTTCAAGATTCCCGAAAACCAAAAATTGATTAACGATATTTTATTAAGAGATATTAAGTTTAAAACAGAGGAAAATATTTCAATACGAAATTTAGGAATTCAATACAAAGAAGTGTTAAAATCTGAGGAAATTTCGTTTATTCCTATTTTTGATAATGAATTGATAGAAAATCATCAATTTGGTTATTTAGAAGTCGATGCGTCTGATTTTGAAATAACTAGAAATGCAGATATATGCGATTTATTGAATGAAATGAACCTTAAAAGAACAGAAAATGGAGTGTTTGATGTTAACTATTTATTAAAATATTAAAAAAGATTGCTTTTTCTTTAAATTATTTCAACAAAAGTTTTATTTTTGCATTCAGAAATAAGAATAAAAAAACAAAAGTTTTATGAGTAAATTTCGTTTAGATGAGATAGATCACCAGATCTTAGATATGTTGATTGATAATACAAGAGTTCCATTCACAGATATCGCTAAAAAATTGTTGATATCAGCTGGAACAGTTCACGTTCGTGTGAAAAAAATGGAAGATGCAGGAATTATTCAAGGTTCATCTTTGACTTTAGATTATGAAAAATTAGGTTATTCTTTCATTGCATATGTTGGAATTTTCTTACATAATACTTCACAAACTAAATTCGTTTTAGAAAGAATCAATGATATTCCTTTCGTAACCGTTGCTCACGTAACTACAGGTAAATTTAATATTTTCTGTAAAATTAGAGCTAAGAATACGCGACATGCAAAAGAAGTTATTTTCATGATTGATGATATTGATGGAGTTTACAGAACTGAATCAATGATTTCGTTAGAAGAAAGTATCAACGATAAAAAACGTTTAATGCATACTATCTTTAAAGATATGTAATAAATGTTTTATAAAAACGAAAAACCATTCAATTGAATGGTTTTTTTTGCTTTATTTCAAAAATTATAATTGATATTTTTTTATAAAACGATGTACTGACATTTCGGAAGTGTTATACTTTAGTCCAATTTGTTTTAAAGATATATTTTGATTACGTAAATCTTTGATAATCTCAATTTGATCTTCATCAATTTTTTGATTATTATTATTTAAATAACATTTTTCACTTGGTTTAATGTCATATTTTTTGTTGATTTCACTTTGAGTTACAAATTCTAAATTAGAAATACTTAAATCTTCTAAATCATTGTTTTTTAAAGTGATTTTAGGCATTTCAATAATGTTTTTATATTTATGCTTTCCAAAAACAAACATTACAAGTCGTGTAACTAAATGTTTACCAGATGCGCCTAAATCGTATGTGTAATAATATTTTTCTGATGTTTTTCCAGCACTTTTTACTTTTTTAAGAAATTTATTAGAACGCAAAGAATAAATTCTTCCATCTGAAAATATAATATAGTAAGGTGAAAATGGAAGTAATTTCCCATTCGTTTCAATTTGAGCTAATTTGTTTAACATTGAAAGCTGTTCCATTAATAATTTATTTAGAAATTCACTATAGATTTTTTTTTAATCAGGTTAAATTTTCAATGTGTTTTTTGGTTTGATCATACAAAAGTAATTTATTGTTTTAAAAATTAGTTTTTTTTAACATTAATTAGCTTGGTTTTAATTTGATTTAACATTTGTTGTTTTAATTAGAAAATAATTAAATTAATTATTTTTAGTTTTCAGTATGTTTTCTTTTGAAAATTAAATTTGTATTCAATATTACACTCATTATAAAAATAATAATTAAATTTTCTTACAATAATGTTTTATTCAAAAAAAACTTTTAATATTTATGTAATTGTTAAATAAAATAACTATATTGCTAAGGATTATTACTCAATTAGTCATCTTTATTAAATTTTTGTCTGTATTGAGACAAAGTTTGTTTGTTGTTTACTAAATAAAAGCTATCATTTATTGATAGCTTTTTATTTTATCATTAAATTTGAAGTAAAAATTACGAATATGTCAGGAAATACGTTTGGGAAGAATTTTAAGCTTACAACATTTGGTGAATCTCATGGAGATGCAATAGGAGGAGTGATAGATGGTTGTCCGGCTGGAATTTTAATTGATTTAGATTTTATTCAAACTGAATTAGACCGTAGAAAACCGGGTCAATCTAAAATTGTAACTCAACGTAAAGAATCAGATAAGGTTCAGTTTTTTTCTGGGATTTTTGAAGGTAAAACCACAGGTACTCCAATTGGTTTTATGATTCCTAATGAAAATAAAAAGTCACAGGATTACGATCATTTAAAAGATTTTTTCCGTCCAAGTCATGCAGATTTTACTTATCAGCAAAAATATGGTTATCGTGATTTTAGAGGTGGCGGAAGAAGTTCTGCACGTGAAACAGCTTGTCGTGTTGTTGGTGGTGCAATTGCTAAGCAGATAATTAATTCGATTTCAATTCAAGCTTATGTATCTTCTGTAGGTAATATTTCTCTTACTAAAAATTATAATGAATTAGATTTAACATTAATAGAATCAAATGATGTTCGTTGTCCCGATTTTGAAGTTGCGAACCAAATGGAAAATTTAATTAAAGATTTAAAGAAAAATGGCGATACAATTGGTGGAATTATTACATGTGTTATTAAAAATGTTCCAATTGGTTTAGGAAATCCTGTTTTTGATCGTTTAGAAGCAGAACTTGCCAAAGCAATGTTGAGTATCAATGCTTCTAAAGGTTTTGAATTTGGTAGTGGTTTTGACGGTACAACTATGTTTGGAAGCCAACATAACGATTATTTCAATGTTGATGGAACTACAAAAACAAATTATTCAGGTGGAATCCAAGGAGGAATAAGCAATGGAATGGATATTTATTTCCGTGTTGCATTCAAACCTGTTGCAACGTTGCTTCAAAAACAAGAAATGCTTTCTGTTTTAGGTGAATTAAAAGAAATTGAAGGAAGAGGACGTCATGATGCTTGTGTTTTACCCCGTGCCGTGCCAATTGTTGAAGCCATGGCTGCTTTGGTTTTGGCTGATTTTATTATCTAGTCAAAACATTCCATCATCAATAAAAAACCTTTTGTATATGTAATTTCGACTATTCCATCTTCAGAAACATGATTACTGCTTCCTGATCTAAAACCAATTTCTAAAGATTCGTTTTTTAAAGAATACGCTAAATTATTTGTTGTTATTCCGTTTACGATTCCTAGTGGAATTAATGATATAGGAGTGTTTTTCGGATACCATTTTTTAAATGATTTCGGTAGTAAAAATACTTTTGAATAATCATCTAATAAAACGATCTTCAATTTATCTTTAAATTTTATAACATTTGTTAAGTTTGTGATTGTATGATCAGCTCTGCGACCAGTTGCCCAAACAACATTTGCAGCTGGAATATTTCTTTCTATCAAATAGTTATAAGCTTTGTCTAAATCAGTAGAATTTTGATCTTCGACTTTTACAATTTCAATTGGGAATTGCAAATCTTTATATTTTTCAAAATCAAAATCACGGTCAAAATCACCAATCAAAACATCAATTTTTATTCCTAGTTCGATAACACGTTCAATAGCTGAATCTAAAACAACTACAAGTGGTGACCATTCAAGCAATTGATCTAATAATTCTCTGTTACAAGATTCTCCATTTGCAATTATTAATGCAGGTTCTTGATCGTCGCGAACAATATGATGTGAAGACATTTTTTAAATTAATGAGTTATATCTTTTGCACGAGGCTAAGAGTTTTTTTTAAAGTTATATTAAAAATTAAAAAGTATTTATATTCACTCTAAGAAACAATATAGTAATTCATCTCAAGGCAATAAATATAATTACTAAATAAACATTAGTAGCTTTCTTGATTAATTACTAAATCTAAAAATGTGTTACACTGAATTTTTTTTCCTTTTTATATTTATAAACATGCCCCAAAAAAGTGTATGTCTTTTTGGGACATGTTTAAAAAAGACTTTTTACTATTTATTAATTTTAATTTCAAACATTTTATCCCAGTTTTTACCAGTAACAAAATAAGTGTCTGTTTTTTTGTTGTAAGCTATTCCGTTTAAAACATCAAGGTCAGCGTGTTTTGTAACATTGTTTCTAAGAGTACTTAAATCAATTACGGCTTCAATAATTCCGTTTGTTGGATTAATCACAGCAATAGCTTCTTGACCATAAAAATTAGCAAAAATCTTACCATTAACCCATTCTAATTCGTTTATTGAAGGAACTGTTCCGTTTGGAGTGGATACAACAATGTAATCAATCATTTCAAAGGTTTCAGGATTTACAATATAAATTCTATCTGAACCATCAGTCATATATAAATTTGTACCATCGTTTGTTAAACCCCAACCTTCCATTTTTTTGAAATACGGAATTGTTTGTTCTTTTTCTAAAGTTTCTAAATTATAAACATAAGCTTCGTTATTTAGATAAGTAAGTTGAAATAATTTATTGTTAAGAATAGTTGCACCTTCACCAAAAATTGAATCAGGAAGTTCGTTGATTTTTAAAACTTCACCTGTTTGAGGATTTACTTTTCTTACACTCGATTTACCTTTCTTTCTGGTTCCAACTCCTTCACCATTTCCAGTACTTTCAATTAAAATATCACCGTAAAATTCTAAACCTTGTGTATATGCTTTAATATCGTGAGGATATGTGTTTAGAACTGTATACGATAAAATTTGAGGAGCAACATTAGAGTATATGTTAACTTTTATTGTACTTTCTGATTCTTGACCTTGTGAATAAACAATAGCTTTAATTGTTTTTGTTCCAAATTTTTCTTTAGATAACGAATAATTAAATGGTAATTTACCTTTTGTAGAGCCAATTTTTAAGTCGTTAGAAAAATATACAACTGAATCTATCACTGTGTTATTTGGATTATCAATTTCAAGCGGAAGTGTTTCATTTGTATGATAAGTCTGTTTTAACGTACTAGAATTAATAGAGAAAGTATTTTTTTTGTCATCATTACAAGCTGTAAATATTAGACCTAAAGTAAACAATGCTAAAATGTTATGTTTTTTCATTTCGTTTTTTTTATATACTACAATAATACAATAGATTTTTTTATTTACAAAGTACTTGTGAAAATATAAAATGTTTGTATATTTGCAGCGGCAAGTCCTACACGACCAGCTCCTGATGACTCCTCCAGGGTGGGAACGCAGCAAAGGTATTCGGTTGTAGCGGTGCGATGTAGGTCGCTTGCCATTTTTTAAAATAATACAGAAAACTCTACTTAAAAAAGTAGAGTTTTTTTGTTTGAAATCCTTTGAAGTTACTGGATTTGTTGTATATTTGCAGAAGCAAGTCCTACACGACCAGCTCCTAATGACTCCTCCAGGGCGGGAACGCAGCAAAGGTATTTGGTTGTAGCGGTGCGATGTAGGTCGCTTGCTTTTTTAAGAAATTACAAAAGAGCTTTTAGTTAATCTAAAGGCTCTTTTTGTTTATAGCAAAACTAGGAATACTGAAACAAAAAAATCAGCTTGAAAAGCTGATTTTTTTGTTTTTATCTTAATTCTGCACCAACTTCTGTTGCTAATTGTGATTGAACTTTTGACATAATTTTCTCGATTTGAGTATCAGTTAAAGTTTTATTTGCATCTTGAAGTTTGATACTAATTGCGTATGATTTTTTTCCTTCAGGAAGTTTATCTCCTTCATAGACATCAAATAACGAAATATCTGTAATGATGTTTTTATCAACTAATTTTACTGTTTGATAAATCTGATTGAAAGCAACTTCAGAGTTTATTAAAAGTGCTAAATCACGTTTAACTACTGGGAATTTATTGATTTCTGTAAATTTGATTTTAGCAGAAATTAAAGTCAATACATTATCCCATTTAAAATCGGCATAGAAAACATCTTGTTTGATATCAAAATGTTTTGCAATTGATTTTTTAACTAAACCAAAATCTAAAATCTTTCTATCTCCAACAAAATATGACATTCCTTCAGCGAAAATATCACTTTCGGTTGGTTTTGCATTGTATTTGTTAATTCCTAAACGTTCTAAAGCAACTTCAATATATCCTTTAAAAGTGAAGAAATCCATCGGTTGAACTTTAATATTCCAGTTTGATTGTGTAATATTTCCAGTTGCAAATAACGTCATATGTTTGTTTTCTTCGTAACCAACTAAAGTTTTAGCGTAGGTTTTTCCGAATTCAAAATATTTTAAATCGGTGTTTTTTCTATTGATATTGAATGATATCGATTCTAAACCACCAAATAATAAGGTTTGTCTCATAATTGACAAATCATTACTTAAAGGATTTAAAATTTTTACTTGATTATTTTCATTTAATTCGTTTACCAAAGTAGAGTAGGTAGGCGTAGTTAATGAATTTGCCATAATTTCATTAAAACCTTGACTTACTAATTGGTTTGCTATGATATTCTGAACTTTATAATCTTCAGTTCTTGAACTATTTGAAATAGTAGCGTTTAATTTTGAACCCGTTTTGATATTATTAAAACCATAAACGCGTAAAATTTCTTCAATCACATCAATTTCACGTTGTACATCAACTCGGTATGAAGGAACAGTTAAACCTAAACCTAAATCAGAAATGCTATTAACTTTGATGTCTAATGAAACTAAGATTTTTTTGATGGTTTCTTTAGATATTTCTTCACCTAAAATTCTATTTACATTATTGAAGTTTAAGAATACATTGAAATCCTCAACTTTTTTATTGTAAATATCAACAATATCCGATGTTATTTCACCACCTGCGATTTCCATAATTAAAAGAGCAGCTCGTTTTAATGCATAAACCGTAATGTTTGGGTCGATTCCTCTTTCAAAACGGAAAGATGCATCTGTACTGATTCCGTGTCTTTTCGCAGTTTTACGTACAGAAACAGGATTAAAATAAGCACTTTCTAAGAAGATAGAAGTTGTTGTTGCCGAAACTCCTGAATAACTTCCTCCTAAAACTCCTGCAATACATAACGGACTTTTATCATCACATATAACAATATCCTCTTCGTGTAATTCACGAACGATTCCATCTAAAGTTTCAAATTTAGTTCCAGTTGGTACGTTTTTAACATAGATTTTATTTCCTTTAATTCTTGCCGAATCAAAAGCGTGAAGAGGTTGACCTAATTCGTGTAAAACGTAATTTGTAGCGTCAACGATATTATTTTTTGGAGTGATTCCAATTGCTTTTAATCGATTTTGTAACCAATCTGGAGAAGATTTTACTTCTACGTCAGAAATGGTAACTCCAGCATAACGTGGAGTTTGTTTGCTGTCAGCAACGTCGATATCGTATTTTAATGTACGTTTTTCGACTTTAAATTTTGTAACAGATGGAGTAAGAATTTCAGAAATATGTTGGTTTGGATTGTTTTGTAACATCCCTGCACGTAAATCACGTGCAACACCTAAATGGCTCATTGCATCAGCACGATTTGGTGTTAAACCAATTTCTAAAACATCATCTGTTGTAATTTCAAAAACTTCTGCAGCTGGTGTTCCAGGTTTTAAAGCATCACTTAAAACCATAATTCCGTCGTGAGATTCTCCTAAACCAAGTTCATCTTCAGCGCAAATCATACCAAAACTTTCTTCGCCACGAATCTTTCCTTTTTTAATTTGGAACGATTCTCCGTCTTTATCGTAAAGTGTTGTGCCAATTGTTGCAACTACTACTTTTTGACCAGCAGCTACATTTGCAGCACCACAAACGATTTGAACTGGAGCTTCACCATTTCCTAAATCAACTTTGGTAATTTTTAATTTGTCTGCATTCGGATGTTGTTCGCACGAAATAACGTGTCCAACAACCACACCTTTTAAACCACCTTTTAAACTTTCGTAAGGATAAATTCCTTCTACTTCTAAACCTAAATCAGTTAATAAAGCAGCCGTTTCTTCGATAGGAGTTTCTAATTTGATGAATTGTTTTAACCAGTTATATGAAATTTGCATCAGTTTGTTTTTTTAAAAGGCAAATATACGCATTGCCATATTTTAATAGAAATTAATTAGTGGTTTTATTTTTATAAAAATTTCGCTTTTATTTCTGGAGTAGGAATCATACAAGCTTCTTTTTTACCATACCAATTGTATCTGTTTTTAGCAAAATAATTATATCCTAAATCAGCTAAACTACTTGGTAATATGCTTAGTAACTTAATTAATGTAAAGCCAGAATTTAACTGTCGTGCAATTTTAAAAATCGCCTCACTTTTTACATAATAGGCAAACCCAGGTTGATAAAGTACAATGCTATCTATATTTGGATTAATTCCAATGTACTTGATAATTTCTTGTCCTTTTTCAGATTGAAGTGCAACAAATCGAAATAAATCTTTGTTGTCAGATTCTATAATTTTATTTACAATATCGTTACAATAATTGCAAACTCCATCAAATAGTATAATTTGTTTTTCTTTTGGGAATTCCATTTTTTTTACTTTTTTCGTTCAACCATTTCTAGTTCTTCTAAAGCTACTTTTGAAGTAAAAATTCCGTAATTAACCGTTGCCTTATTTTTTTCTATTTGGTCGATTGTTCCAACTGCTTTTCCATCAATCATTCGTACTCGGTCGCCAATTTTTAAAATAAAGTTTGATTTATTCGCTTTTTCTTCAATGGCTAATTTAGCCTTTTTCTCTTTCTTTTCAACACGAATTTGCTCAACTTTAACTTCTACTTCTTTTAAAATTTCTTTTTCAATTACTTCTTTGGCTTTCTTTTCCTTTACGGTTACTTTTTTGCGTTTTGAATTCTCTATTTCAACCGTTTTTAAAACTTCACCTATAAGTGTTTTCTTATCTTTATTATTAAAATATTTTTCAGACAAATCATCTAATCGTTGACCTAAATAAATCAGTCGCTGATTGGCATCGTACAATTCTTGATAACGTTCTAATTTATCTTGAATTTTAGTATTTGTCGATTCTAATTTTTTACTTTCTTCTCGCGCTCTTATTTCTTCTTCTTTTAATGTTTGAGATGTTTTTTCTAATTTAGAACGTTCTTTTTGAAGATTAGCAATGGTTTTGTCAAAACGAACTTTGTCTGTTTCAATTTTCTTTTTAGCACGATTAATTAATCCATATGGAATTCCATTTTTCTGAGCTACTTCAAAAGTAAACGAACTACCTGCTTGACCTAAACTCAATTTATACATTGGTTCTAATGATTTTTCATCGAAAAGCATACTCGCATTTGTCGCATTTGGCAATTCGTTCGCTAACATTTTTAAATTGCTATAATGCGTGGTAATAATCCCAAATGATTCGCGATCGTATAACTCTTCTAGAAAAACTTCTGCCAAAGCACCTCCTAATTCAGGGTCTGAACCTGTACCAAATTCATCAATTAAAAAAAGCGTTTTATGATTTGCTTTCTTTAAAAAGTAATTCATATTTTTTAGACGGTAACTGTAGGTACTTAAGTGATTCTCGATTGATTGGTTATCTCCAATATCGGTTAAAATTCTATCAAAAAAGAAGGTTTCACTACGTTCGTGAACAGGAATTAAAATTCCTGATTGCAACATCAATTGTAGTAAACCAATGGTTTTTAAAGTAATACTTTTTCCTCCTGCATTTGGACCTGAAATTACAATAATTCGATTTTCATTGGTAAGTTCAATCGTTTGTGGATAAGTAATTTTTTTCTTTGCTTTATTATTAAGGTATAAAATAGGGTGGAAGGCTTCACGGAAATACAAACGTTTGTCGTTGTTTATTTTCGGAAGAATCCCGTTTATTCGAGTTGCATATTTTGCTTTACCTGAAATGACATCTATTTCTGCTAAAAATTCTTGAAAATCTTCTAATTCATTAACGAAGATTCGAACATCATTCGTAAGATTTTTTAAAATTCGCATTATCTCTTCGCGTTCTTCAAATTCTAAATTAGAAAGTTCGCGCGTGAATCTAAAAGTTGTTTCAGGTTCCATATAAACGATACTTCCCGTTTTAGATTGTCCTAAAACTGAACCTTTGACTTTTCTACGATACATTGCTAAAACCGCAAGAACACGACGATTATCAACGATAGTTTCTTTGATATCATCTAAATATCCTAAGCTATTATATTGCTGTAAAGCAACTCCGAAACTTTGATTTATTTTTCCACGAACTACATTTATGGTTTGTCTAATGCTTTGTAAATTAACTGAAGCATTATCTTTTATTTCACCGTATTTATCTAAAACTTGTTCAATTTTCTGAAGAATGATTTTGTTTACTTCTAATTCACTACTTCTTTGATTTAATTTAGGATAATAATCTTCAAACTTTTTTAGATATAAAATCAATTCATTGGCTGTTGTAACCAATGTTGCAATTTTTTTGAAACTGCTTGCATCTAAATAACTATCTTCAATTTTAAGAAACTTTAATTCGTGCGAAATTGCATCAAAATAATGATTTGGAATTGCATTGTTATTTGTGAAACTCGAATTATATTCTGAAGTTTGAGAAAGCTTATATTCTAGTATTTCCTGATTTGGAAAAGGTTCAATCTCAAGAGCTAGTTCTTTTCCCATTTCGGTTGTACAATAATTTGAAATGGTTTCTAATACAGTTAAAAATTCTAAATCTTGTAAGGTTTTATGATGAATAGATTTCATACTTAATTTTAAATCGAATAAGTACAAAAATACTATTTATTTATGAGAGAATTATAGATAAATTGTATCTTGCTAAGATAATATTTTAGTTATGTTTTTAAAGATTCCTGATGCTTGGCAATTTGTTTTAGATACTGAAAAACAAAATGAAAATTTTGAAAAATTAGATAAATTTGTTTTTGATGCTTATCAAAATGCAAAATGTTTTCCGCCAAAAGAAATGATTTTTTCTGCTTTTGAATATTGTAAACCCGAAGATGTAAAAGTGGTAATTTTAGGTCAAGATCCATATCACGGTTTTGCTCAAGCAAATGGATTGGCTTTTTCTGTTTTTGATGGTGTTAAATTTCCGCCTTCATTAATTAATATTTTTAAAGAAATCGAGTCCGATTTAGATTTACCGTTACCAATTTCTGGTAATTTAGAACGTTGGGCGGAGCAAGGTGTTTTACTATTAAATGCGACATTAACAGTTGAAGAATCTAAAGCAGGAAGTCATCAAAAACAAGGTTGGGAGACTTTTACAGACGAAGTGATTCGAAAAATATCAGAAGATTATGATCATATTGTTTTTATGCTTTGGGGAAGTTTTGCTCGTAAAAAAATGAGTTTAATTGATTCTGAAAAACATTTGGTTTTAGAAACTGGACATCCTTCACCATTAAGTGCAAATCGCGGACATTGGTTTGAGAACAAGCACTTCAGTAAAGCAAATAAATATTTAAAGAAAAATAAACGTAAACCTATTGATTGGTAATTCTTAAAAACTTATTTAAATTGTTAAAAAATCAATTTTTTTATTTATATTTATTAAAAAATTGAAAATATGAAAAAAAATCCAGGATTGTTGTTGCTTGTAGGAATCATATGTTTGGTTGCTGGAGCTTATTTTTATTTCCAAATTGATGGAGATGCTATAAATAAAGAAAATCTTGAAATTGCAACTTCAGCAACAAGTGCAGAGGAAGCTGCTAAGTTAATTGCTGCAAATAATCAAAATGAAGTAGGAGGTACTAGTTTGGCTATGTTTCTACTAGGTTTTGGAGGTGTTATTACGATATTCTCTGCAATTGCATTAGTAAAGAAAAAATAGTTTTTATTAATTACTAAGTTTAAAAAAAAAACACCTTCAGAATTTATAATTTTCTGAAGGTATTTTTTTAGTTTGATTTTAACTCAATTCGATAATTTACTTTATCCCAATCGATACGTTTAAAATAATTATCGATATAATCGCTTTTATTGTTTTTGTATTTTAAGTAATATGCGTGTTCCCACATATCAATATTCATCAAAGGATAACCTTTTTCGGTTTCAAATGACATCAATGGATTGTTTTGATTTACCGTTGTAGTTATTTTAAGATTTTGATTTTCTGTAAGAACTAACCAAACCCAACCAGAACCAAATACATCAAGCCCTGCTTTTTTGAATTGCGTTTTAAACGCTTCAAAAGAACCAAAATCACGGTTGATTAATTCAGCAATTTTTCCTGTTGGTGTTTTTTCTTTTTCTTTAGTCAAAACCTCCCAATACAAATTGTGATTGTAGTAACCACCTGCATTGTTAATCAAAGCTTTTTTTTCTGAATCCAATGAAGTTAAAATTTCTTCAATAGATTTTTCTTCCAAATCAGTTCCTTTAATTAACTCATTTAGTTTTTCTAAATATCCTAAATGATGTTTTGAATAATGCGTTTCTATAGTTTGCGCATCTAAGTTTGGTTCTAAATCCGAATAATTAAAAGATAAACCTTTCATTTTGAAAGAACCGTCTTTAGCAACTACTTTTGTGGGAGAATTATCAACTTCTTCTTCAGTAGCATAAACACTTTCTGGGATTTCAACTTCATATAATTCTTCTTTTTTTCCACAAGAAAAAAGGATAGATGAAATTGTAAACATTAATATCAAACGTTTTGTTTTCATAAATCGATTGAATTAATCAGATTGATGTACTTTATTTTCGCTTCTTCTTTCGAAAGATGACTTATTTGTTGCCAAGCATTAAATTTAAAAGCTCTAATAATGTCTTCGTTATTTGGAATATTAAATTGATGAACACTACCAGCTGTAGCTTGTTTATAAAATGCGTAAATTAATAATTTAATATCTACCGCTAATTCTTTCTCTGTTTTAGATGCCTTTTCATACGCTTCTTCAAAAGCTTTTTCAATATCCATATATCTAAAATTAAAAGATTATTTAAAAGAGATAACGGTTTTGTTTCCTTTTGCTTTTTGATTAAGTACAACATTAACTTTAGTTCCGATTGGTAAATACAAATCTACTCTTGAACCAAATTTGATAAATCCTGCATCTTCACCTTGAATTGCACGATGTCCTTCTTTTGCGTAATTTACAATTCGTTTTGCTAATGCACCTGCAATTTGTCTATACATTACTTCACCGAAAACTGGATTGTCAATTACAACAGTTGTTCTTTCGTTTTCTTCACTTGCTTTTGGATGCCAAGCAACTAAATATTTCCCTGGATGATATTTACTATATTTTATGATTCCGTTTAATGCATATCGTGTAACGTGAACGTTTACAGGAGACATAAAAATTGAAACCATTAAACGTTTGTCTTTGAAATATTCAGGTTCGTAAACTTCTTCGATTACTACAACTTTTCCATCAACAGGTGCTAATATTGTATGATCTTTGATATCATCGACATTACGTTTTGGATTTCTAAAAAATTGTAAGACAATAATCAGAAAAGCTGCTGCTATAACTTGAATTGTTTTTTTTAACCAATCAATCGGAATGAAAAAATCAGTTAAAAGAATAATTACAACTGTAATGAAAACTGATGCTAATATAATTTTTGCTCCTTCTTTATGAAACATTATTTCAGAATTAAATAAATTAAAAATAAAAATGGTGTTGCGAATATAACGCTGTCTAATCGGTCTAAAATCCCTCCATGTCCTGGCATGATAGAACCGCTGTCTTTAATATTTGCTTGTCTTTTGAATTTGGATTCTACTAAATCCCCAATTGTACCAAGTGAACTTACCAAAACTGCTGTTAGAAGCCAAGTTTTTAAATCAAAAAAGGTGAAATAAATGCTTAAAATATAACTCGCAATTAAAGTGAAAATCAATCCACCTATAAAACCTTCAATTGTTTTTTTAGGTGACATCTTTTCAAATAGTTTTCTTTTTCCAAAAGATTTGCCACAAATATAAGCAAAAGTGTCGTTATTCCAGATTAAAATAAACATTCCTATAACAATTTTTGGTTCGTAACTTTTATGAATTAACGGTAATTGTGTTAAAATCAAAAAAGGGAAAATTACATAACCAAGTAAGAATAGGTATTTTATAACTTTATTCTTGTAAATTTTGAAATCACCTTTGAATAGATCAAATATTAAAAATATTAAAAAAGGAATTTCAAAAATAAGAACATATGGAATCAAATTTTGAAAGAGAATTGTATTATTTATTAACGGAAAAGTAAAAAATATTCCGATTAAAATACTTCCAATTAGGTTTGTTGAATAGAGTTTGCTAAATTCATAAATCCCAACGAATAGAAAAAAAAGCATTAATAAATCAAAAGACCAATTTGAATATAAAGTTGCTCCGATTAATAATACGATGTAAACAATTCCGGAAATTGACCTCGTTAAAGTTTCAGACATATTATAAATCTTCTAATAGTAATAAATATAAATTTTTTGGAGCAATTCCGTACTGTAAAAAATTATCGTTTACTACTTCTTTAAAATTTTGTAAGGTTGTTATATTCGAAGGAATATTAGAACTATATCTGTATTTAATACCTCTTAAACCATCACTTTTAGAACGTGTAATTTGACTTGTTTTAGCAATTACAATAATGTCTTTTGGTAGTTCATTCGATTTGTGGTGAAGAAACTGATGGGATGAGAATAAAATGGATCCATCGTCAGCAATTAAACTTTCACAAGTACAAAGAAAAAATATTGGATTTACAATATTCTGAAAAAATATTCTATTTTCGATTAAAAAGGGTTGTAAGTTTTTTTCGTATGTAATTGCTTCTTTTTCGAACCAATCATTTTCTTGTAATATACTGATGAAATTTTCATGTAACTCTATTTCGTTTTCACAATAGATAAATTTCCCACCATTATTTTTAAATTTAAAGGTGAATAGTTCATCAACCGGTATTTCAGGATCGGGAAAGTATTTGCTCTCATTATTTTCGGAAGACTTATCTTCTTTCATCGATGGTACAAAGTTCCCTATTATCTTTTTAAAAAAATTCATGTCAAGTAATCTTCAATTATTGGAGATATTGTAATATTCAAAGATAAAAAAAATCTTAGCTCAACAAGATGTTAAACTAAGATTTTTTATAACTATATGTATGTAGTTGTTTTTAAACCGTTTCTACAATAATTTCTTCTTTAGAAAATGGTCTTTTTCCGAAAATTGTTTCTAAATCTTCTTTAAAGATAACTTCTTTTTCGCAAAGTAAATCGGCAAGTTGAATTAATTTATCTTTATTCTCTGTCAATATATCGATTGCTCTTTGATATTGACCTTCGATTAAATCCGAAACTTCTTTGTCAATTAGCTTTGCAGTGTCTTCTGAATATGGTTTAGAGAAATTGTATTCACTTTGTCCTGACGAATCATAATAAGTGATATTTCCTAATTTTTCGTTCAAACCGTAAACAGTTACCATTGCTTTTGCTTGCTTGTTTACTTTTTCTAAATCGCTTAATGCTCCAGTAGAAATCTTGTCAAAAATCACTCTTTCTGCAGCTCTTCCGCCCATTGTAGCACACATTTCGTCAAGCATTTGTTCTGTTCTAACGATTTGTCTTTCTTCTGGTAAATACCAAGCTGCTCCTAAACTCATTCCACGAGGAACAATTGTTACTTTAATAAGTGGTGCTGCATGTTCTGTTAACCAACTAACTGTTGCGTGACCGGCTTCGTGAATTGCGATTGCGTATTTTTCTTCTGGTGAAATGATTTTATTTTTCTTTTCTAAACCTCCAACAATACGATCGACAGCATCTAAGAAATCTTGTTTGTCAACCATTTTTTTGTTTTTACGAGCAGCTGTTAATGCAGCTTCGTTACAAACATTTGCAATGTCAGCTCCAGAGAATCCAGGAGTTTGTTTTGCTAAGAAATCAACATCTAAATCATCAACCTTTTTGATGCTTCTTAAATGTACTTCAAATATTTGTTTACGTTCACGAACATCCGGAAGGTCAACATAAATTTGTCTGTCAAAACGTCCGGCACGCATTAAAGCTTTATCTAAAATTTCAGCTCGGTTGGTTGCAGCTAAAACAATTACGTTTGTATTAGTACCAAAACCATCCATCTCAGTTAATAACTGATTTAATGTGTTTTCTCTTTCATCATTTGAACCTGACATATTACTTTTTCCACGTGCACGACCAATAGCGTCAATTTCATCAATAAAGATGATAGCAGGTGATTTTTCTTTTGCTTGTTTGAATAAATCTCTAACACGAGAAGCTCCCACACCTACAAACATTTCAACGAAATCTGAACCTGACAAAGAAAAGAATGGAACTTTAGCTTCACCAGCAACAGCTTTTGCTAATAATGTTTTTCCTGTTCCTGGAGGTCCAACTAATAATGCTCCTTTTGGAATTTTACCTCCGATAGATGTATATTTTTCAGGATTTTTTAAGAATTCAACAATTTCTTCAATTTCTTCTTTTGCTCCTTCTAATCCAGCAACGTCTTTGAAAGTTACGCGTGTGTCTGTTTTTTCATCGAATAATTTAGCTTTAGATTTTCCGATTGAAAAAATTTGACCACCGCCACCGCCAGCACCACCGCCAGACATTCTTCTCATCATAAAGAACCAAAAACCAATAATTAAAATAACAGGTAATAACATCGTTAAGATTTCTCCCCAATTACTTTCTGCTTCAGAACCAAATTCTTTTAGTTTTCCTGATAAATGAGCTTCATCTAATTTCTTTTGAAATAAATCAGGACTTGCAACATCAACAATGTATTGTGGGCTGTCATTTTTTCTGCCAAAAAGATTCGGAAGGTTTTCTGATTTATTGTCAGTTTTTTCAGCTGCTTCTTTATTTAAATAAATTTTGGCTGTGTTTTTGTTGAAAACCACTTTTTCAACTTTATTTTCATCTAGTAAATTATAGAATTTAGATAAACTAATTTGTTTTGAATTTCCTGAACCACCTGAAGTATAACTAATTCCTATGATTATTAATATAATAACCGCATAAAGCATCCAAGGGTTGTAACGAGGTTTATTTGATTTTATTTGCGACATATTTAATTTATTGTTTGGTCTGTTTTAATGGTTGTGATTTCTGCGTCACCCCATAAATCTTCTAAATTATAAAATTCTCTTGTTTCTTTTTGAAAAATATGAACTACAACGTTTACGTAATCCATTAATACCCAATTTGATAATTCTGTTCCTTCAACGTGCCAAGGTTTGT
Source organism: Paenimyroides tangerinum (assembly GCF_003865405.1). Taxonomy (GTDB): domain Bacteria; phylum Bacteroidota; class Bacteroidia; order Flavobacteriales; family Flavobacteriaceae; genus Flavobacterium; species Flavobacterium tangerinum. The sequence goes on along the minus strand of NZ_RQVQ01000018.1, from coordinate 11,976 downwards.
CACTAGTTTGTTTCGAAACAGTTCTTTGAATTGATCCTGCAATGGCATTAACTTGAGTGTTTGAATTTCCATCGCAGATAATGTAATAATCAGCTGATCTACTATCGATATGTCTCAAATCCATAATCGTAATATTTTCTCCTTTTACATTTTCAATGCCATCAATAATTAAAGCTAAAAGCTCGTCGTAGTTATTTTTTCTAGTCATTTATATTTCTTTAATAACAAAAGTAATTTAAGCAAATTTATTAAAATCAAACGTTAATTAAGCTTAATTTTGTCTCAATCTACATTTAATATTTTCTTAATGGATATAATCAAACTCAATGCCATACCTTCAACCAATGATTATCTGAAAGAATTGGCAGTTACTAATACTTTGAATGATTTTACAATTGTCGTTGCTGAAGTACAAACAAAAGGGAAGGGGCAAATGGGTGCAGTTTGGCAAGTTGAAGCATCTACTAATTTAACCTTCAGTGTTTTGGTAGGTTACGGGCTTTTGTCTATTGACGATATTTTTACAGTAAACGTTTCAATTGCGAATGCAATACATAAAGTTTTGTTAAGTTTTGGATTAAAGGATGTTTTTGTAAAATGGCCAAACGACATTATGTCATGTAATAAAAAAATTGGTGGTATTTTAATTGAAAATAGCTTAAAGTCAAATGGTGAAATTCAATCTATAATTGGTATTGGTATAAATGTCAATCAGACTAATTTTGATGGTTTGCCTCAAGCAAGTTCTATTCTAAAAGCAAATGGAATTATAGTTGATAAACAAGATTTAATGATAAAAATTGTCGAAGTTTTTAAAGATGTAATTTTAAATTTAGATTCTAATAAAAAGCATGAGTGGGATTATTATCATCAAAATTTATTTAAAAAAAATATCCCAGTTACTTTTGAAATCAAAGAAGGTCTAAAATTTACCGGAATGATAAAAGATGTAAATCAATTGGGGCAACTTGGTGTTTTAAATGAAGCTGGAGAGTTAATTTATTTTAATCTAAAAGAAATAAAAATGTTGTATTAAAATTTATATTTTTTTACTCACAAATTCTTTTATTTCAGCAATCACTTTTGAATCACCTAAAATTTTTCTATGACCTAATTTTTCTGTAAGTAAAAGTTTTGAATTTTTGGCGTTTCTATGAATGTTTTCTGATGCAGAATATGGTACATCTAAATCGTTTTTATCGTGAATAATAAAAATAGGTATTTCAATTTTTTTTATTTGTTCGTGAACGGTATAATTTTCAATTTTTTTATTGTATTTTGCCTCAAAAGCTTCTTTAAGTTTGTGTGCTATTTTTTCGTTTAAACCAATTGTTTTGACGAAATCTTTAATGATATTTATGATTTCGTCGCCACTTCCAATGGTTATTGCTTTTTTAGCTTTGAAACCGCGTCCCAAAACGTTTATTGTTGACATCGCGCCTAAAGAATGCCCAATAATTAAATCAAATCCTTTATAGTAACGTTCTAAAACAAATGCAGCTTCTATAAAATCAGTCATCACTGTTGTGTTTTTAGATGATTTTCCATGACCCGGAGCATCAAAACTTACAACCGTATAATCTAAATCAACTAATTCTTTTGCTATCGAAACTAATTGAGTTCCACGTCCATTCCAGCCATGTATTAGTAAAGCTTTTTTTGAACCATTTCCATTTTCGTAGACCATAAAATCTTTCTTAGCTTTTGGAAGTTCCAACGGGAAAATTTTAGATTTTTTTTCCATATTAAGTTCCCTATTTGGTGTAGGAAATTTAATCGGTGTGATAAACAATTTCATTGCAAATTGAACAGCTAATTTATCCGAAAAAAAAGAAATTAGTTTTGCAGATCTCTTAATGTATTTAGGTGTTTCTAGAGATTTTTTTAGCTTGGTCATTGTTTTAAAATGTTTTTGCAAATTTATTTAAATGATTTAAAATATATCGATTCTGTTTTAAATGTTTTTTTCGTTTTATTGATTTTTTTTTACAGCAAGAAATTTTATCGCTACTAAAATAACAGATTATTTAAAAAAAAGATGAAATCAATAAACTTGATTTCATCTTTATGATATTATTTCTCGTCATTTTTTATAGCTTGTACATCTTTTCTAACCTCGTCAGTTAATTTTTTGATGTCTAACATAACTTTTCTTAAACGAGTTCCTGCAGCCTTATTTCCTTGAGTATAAAATGATTCCGCTTCTTTGTGTGCCTGATTGTGTAATTCAGTCAATAAATTTAATTTTTCCATTTTTACTATTATTTTAAAAAGTCCTTATTTTTAAGGGGTTCACAAATATAAATAATAATTTTTGAAAACCATTTTATTTAAAAAAAATTGATTTTTGTTGTTTTATTTTCTCGATATATTTTGATCTTAATATGGGATTTGTGTCAATTGCTCGAAAGAACTTTATATTAAATGTTTTCAAAGTTTTTTTAGAGACTCAAACTTTAAAATTGATATCATTTTAATTACTAGTATAGGATTGTGTATTAAGCTTTGTGTCTTGATTTTTAATTCTTTTTATTTATAGTTTTAGTGAATTTTATAATTGTAATATTTTGTATTTTCTTTAATTATGTGGCTTATGTATATTTGTCTTTTAATTTTGGTTTAAATTTAAATTTTTTAAAGTGGATGTTTTTTATGCTAAAAACATTTATTAATTTGTATTATTTATTATCAAAACATACGGAAATTTAACTAACGATATTATTGAACAATTAAAACAAATTGTATCTGAATCTTTTGTTGAAAAACCTTTCCTAGTACAGCTCATTAAAAACATCGTTTTGTACCAAACTAAAAAAGATAAGTTTGAATTTCACATATTAGTTCCGCTTTGTAATGAAGTCCCAGAGCGACATTGCTTACATTCCTAAGGCCAAATACTTTTGATCCCAAAATGTGTGTTATATCCGCATTTACATTATGAACGTTTGGTTTTTTTAGTGTCTAAAAAACAATCTAAATAGAGTGCAGAAGAATGCTAGGAAAATAACTGATGATCAGCTTAATGTTTTGAATCAAATATTCGAAGATATCACTAGTCTTTCAGAGTCAGAGATATATAATAAACTAAAAGAAAAAGACAACACTTTAGCGATTGGACAAAGAACAATAACTCATTATAAAAGAGAATTTGTTGTTGGAAATTTTAAAGAAAGATATATCGATGAAAATTAATTTTTTTGTACAATTCAATTATTTGTTTGATACAATTCATTTTTGCGATTATAAGTAAAAAAACCAAATAAAAAAATGTTTCATAAATATCAATCTAAAGAATTTAAAAATTCATTTAAAAGTTTGGTGTCTTTTTTTGAAAGTTGACTTCTCATATTTTCAATTTCTAATAAGCTTTTACGCATCGAATCAATTGTGAGAAAATAGTTGACGTTACCACCATTTTGGTATAAATATAAATCGCAGATTTGTCCTACTAAATTATAAACATGTATTTTTAAGTTGTCGTTTTGAAAACTTGGAACCTTATTTTTCAAGTCGCTACAATAATTTGGCATATATTGCTCTATATCTTCATTCAATTTGGATTCGGCTGCCAGATTATTTATATCAACTTGTAAAGATTTATATTCAGAAATATATTCAGCTGATTCAACTCCAGTACCATTCCAAATATCGTCAGAAGTACTTTCGTTAGTAACTTCTTCTATTATATCCTGATTTTCAATAAATATACTAGCTTCATTATAAAACTTTTCGAAAGCTTTAGCTAGTTTTTTTCGTTCAGTTTTATTTATAACTTTAGATTTGAAAGCTTGTTTTAATAAATCATTAGATTGCGATTTTGCAAGTTCTATAACCAGTTCTCGACTATATTCACTCTCCTTATTTTCAAAAGAAAAATCTTCATAATACAATCTACATCCGATTGTAGTAAAGCGCTCTGCAAGATTTTTTAATTTTGTATCTAATTCATTGAAATATAAATAAGAATTACATAGCGGATCTAGATTATAATTATTGTAGAAATTACTTGTCGGAGGTAAAATAGTTTTATCGTAATCAAAAACGTGATTTTCTTCATCACTTATTCGTTTCAAAAAGTCATTATAATTATTTTCAGCCAGAATATATTCAGAATCAAAATCAAAAGAATTTTTAATATCAATGTTTTTAATTTCGTTAAGAACAATCATATTATCTAAACTTTCTGTAAAACTAAATCCTAAAATCAGACCATCAATATTGGAATTTGGAAAAATTATTTTTACATTTTTATTTTTATTAGTGGTATCTATACAAACACAATTGACATTTGTAATTATTAAATTATCATTAAAAATGTCGGATTTTAATGTGTAATAATCACAAGCGAATCCTAAAAACGAACCTTTTTTATTTAATGATTCAAATGTTATTTTTGAACTTAACAAGCTGTCGACCACTTTCACTCGGTTAAATAAATGCGCTTCTTTACTAACTGATATTTGATTGTTTTCAAAACCAAATTGACTTAATTTTAAAATCTTTCCTTTCTTAAAAAGTGATAAATCCGTTTTTAAATAAGGAGAATATATATCTGCTAACCCAATAGATTCGGACGAAGCAACATATAAATTTATTTTTAGATTTGTGAAATCTGAATTTAGTTCCTTTTCATTAATCAATCCATAAACATATTGTTTGTCAAATGTTAGTTGGTTGTTTTGAGCGAATATTAAATTACTAAAAAAAAATAAAAAATAGGTTAATATTACTTTCATGAAGCTGTTGTTTAGTGGTTGGTGATATTCATAACTTTCAGAATATCAGTCTAAATATACAAAAAATATTTAATATTTTAACAAAAAAAAACTGCCTCAAAAGAATTGAGACAGTTATTATAAAATATGTATTTTAATTATTTTCTTGAAATAACTTTTTCAGCTTTTTCAATAATAGATTTAGCATTTAAACCGTATTTTTCCATTAATTCTTCTGGAGTTCCAGATTCACCAAAAGTATCGTTAACAGCAACAAATTCTTGAGGTAACGGATTGTTTAAAGCTAAAACGCGAGAAACAGATTCTCCTAATCCACCTAAGAAATTATGTTCTTCAGCAGTTACAATACAACCTGTTTTAGCAACCGATTTTAAAATCGCTTCTTCATCCAAAGGTTTGATTGTGTGAATATTAATAACCTCAGCAGAAATTCCTTTTGCTTCTAAAGCTTCAGCAGCTTCAAGAGCTTCCCAAACCAAGTGACCCGTTGCAACAATAGTTACATCAGTTCCTTCGTTAAGAACAATTGCTTTTCCGATTACGAAAGGTTCGTCAGCAGGCATAAAATTAGGCACAACCGGACGACCAAAACGTAAATAAACTGGTCCGTTGTAATCAGCAATTGCTAAAGTTGCTGCTTTTGTTTGATTGTAATCACAAGTATTAATAACTGTCATTCCTGGTAGCATTTTCATCAAACCGATATCTTCTAATATTTGATGTGTTGCTCCATCTTCTCCCAAAGTTAAACCAGCGTGAGAAGCACAAATTTTCACATTTTTTTCTGAATAAGCAACCGATTGACGGATTTGGTCATATACACGACCTGTTGAAAAGTTTGCGAAAGTTCCTGTAAATGGAATTTTACCTCCAATTGTTAAACCAGCAGCAATACCAATCATATTTGCTTCTGCAATTCCGATTTGAAAGAAACGCTCAGGATGATTCTTTTTGAAATCGTCCATTTTTAAAGAGCCAATCAAATCTGCGCAAAGTGCAACTACGTTTTCATTTTTTTGTCCTAATTCAGTTAATCCAGCTCCGAAACCAGAACGTGTATCTTTACTACCTGTATTTGTATATTTTTTCATTTTCTTTTAGTCTAAAGAATTTAAATATTCATTTAAAAGTTTTGTGTCATTTTTCGAAAGTTCACCTCTCATATTTTCGATTTCTAATAAGCTTTTACGCATCGAATCGATAGTTCCAAAATAGTCAACACTTCCTCCATTTTGGTATAAATATAAATCGCAGATTTGACCTACTAAATTATATACGTGTTTTTTTAAATTTTCGTTTTGGAAATTAGGAACATTTTGTTTCAGCTCAAAACAGTAATTTGGCATCAAATTTTGAATTGAATTGTCTAATTGCGTTTCAGCAGCTAAAGAAACATTATCAATGTACATTGATTTATAATCAGAACTATAACTTCTATATCCGTAATCAACTTCTTCTGCTGTAGCCCAAGTTTCTGTAGGAATAGCTTCTTCTACGTAAGTTTTTGGCACATAAGCTGTTGCATCGGTATATAATTTATTAAAAGCTTTATTTAACTTTTTAGCCTCATCTTTGCTTATGATTTTAGATTTTTGACCTTGCTTCACCATAACTTCACTTTGTTTCATAGCTATTTGAATAGCTTGCTCTCGTGTCATATCTGGTTTTCGGTCATAATCAGAATCTAAAGTAGATAAATCACACCCCAAATTTGTAAATTTATATGCGTAATTTTTGGTGTTTTCTTCTAATTCTTGAAAATATTCATAATTGTTACAAAGTGGATCATTATAATAATTATCATAATATGGATCGTTATCTGTAGTGACAACATTTTCTTCAATAGTTGAAAACGCATGTTCTTCTAATTCTTTTTCTTTTAGATATAAATTATAGGCCGTTTCTTGCTTTTTATACTCTTCATTGAAATCAAAATCTACTTCAATATCTACTTTACGAATCGCATTCAATGAAATTTCTTCACCAGGATAATCAACATGACCGTAAGCTAAGATCAACCCATCCATATTTGCATTTGGCAATAATGCTTTTAGGTTTTTAACCTTATTCGCAGAATCAATACACAAACAAACATTTTCAGTAGCTAAATTAGATTCTTCAGGAGCATCCGATTTAATCGTATAAAAATCACAAGCTAATCCCATGAAGTTACCTTTCTTGTTCATACTTTCAAGAACGATATTGGACTTAAAAAAATCTCCAATACTTTTCATTTTAGGAAATGTATATTCAATTGCATCGTTAACGATTAAAGACCTATCAAAACCTAAAGCATCTATTTTTAGATATCTACCATTATTAAAAAATGCAAAATCATTAGTAGAAACAAATGTATTTGATTGAATGAAATTAAATTTACGCGATTGATCTAAATAATAACTAATCTTCAATTTCGATTCTTCATTATTTGGACTTTTATAGCTATAATCTAAAACATTATCAAAAACAATTTGTTTTTTTTGGGCATAACCACTAAAGGCTAAAACTAATGCTGAAACAATAATGATTTTTTTCATAAGTTGGGTTGGTTTTGGTTAAGATAAGAAATTAATAATCTCCTAAAGTTTCTGGGTTTTGTGCTAAAGCATTTTCTAATTGCTCGTTATTAGGAGCTTTTCCGTGCCAAGCGTGTGTGTGCATCATAAAATCAACACCATTACCCATTTCTGTATATAATAAAATAACTGTTGGCTTTTCTTTACCTGAAAGTGATTTTGCTTCGTTTAAACCTGCAATAATTGCTTCTAAATTATTACCTTCTTTAACTTCAAGAACATTCCATCCAAAAGCTTCAAATTTAGCTTTTAAACTTCCCATTGGTAAAACTTCATCCGTTGAACCATCGATTTGTTTTCCGTTTAAGTCAATTGCAGCAATTAAATTATCAACTTTTTTTGCTGATGCATACATAATTGCTTCCCAATTTTGACCTTCTTGTAACTCACCATCACCAAGTAAAGCAAACACAAATTTGTTGTCTTTGTTTAATTTCTTAGCTTGAGCTGCACCAATCGCAACAGAAAGTCCTTGTCCTAAAGAACCTGATGCCATACGAACTCCTGGTAAATGGTCGTGTGTAGTTGGATGTCCTTGTAAACGTGTATTGATTTTACGGAAAGTTGCTAACTCGCTAACTGGAAAATAACCACTGCGAGCCAAAACACTGTAGAAAACAGGAGAAATATGTCCGTTTGATAAGAAGAAAATATCCTCATCTTTTCCGTCCATCTCAAAACCTTCTTTGCGCTCCATAACTGATTGATAAAGTGCAACTAAAAACTCAGCACATCCTAAAGAACCACCTGGGTGACCTGAATTTACGGCGTGAACCATTCTTAAAATGTCTCTTCTAACTTGAGTTGTAAAATCTGTTAATTGTTGTGTTGTAGGTTTCATTTAGAAATTTAAATAAATTATAAAACAAAGATAGTTATTTTATAAAAACTAACAATTTAATATATTCATCAAACTGAAAATGTTTTTATTGCAAATGGTTATTTACCTTTGTGTTGAAAAATTGGTTTATGAAAGAATTTTGGAACAATTACATAGAAGCTTACAAAGGTTTATCTAACGCTACTTGGATTTTGGCTTTGGTTATGTTTATTAACCGAAGCGGTGCAATGGTGGTTCCGTTTTTAGGTGTTTATTTAACTAGTCAATTGGGATTTTCGCTTGATAGAGCCGGAATTGTATTGAGTTGTTTCGGAATCGGTTCAATAATTGGAGGTTTAGTCGGAGGATTTTTAACGGACAAATTTGGTTCGTTTAAAATTCAAACTTTGAGTTTATTTGCTTGTATTCCAGTTTATTTATATTTACCTGAATTAACTACGTTTTCGTCTTTATGCTTGGGAATTGGTTTATTGTCTTCAATAACCGAAATCCTTCGCCCAGCAAATAGTGCATCGGTTTATAACTTTGCTAAACCCGAAAACTTAACCCGTGCTTTTTCATTAAATCGAATGGCATTAAATTTAGGATATTCTATTGGTCCGGCGATTGGTGGATTTATCGCAGCTTATTCCTTTAGTTGGTTGTTTTACACCAATGCGATTATGATTTTTTGCGCGGGATTGGTTTACTTTTTTTATTTTAGAAATCGAATTGAAAATCCAAAACAAAATCAAAGTGATTTACGTGAAGATAAACCTGTGGAACGAAAATCTGCTTATACCGATGTGAAATACATTTGGTTTAGTGTGTTTGTCGCGTTTTATGCCTTTTGTTTCTTTCAGATTTTAAACTTATTACCACTTTTTTATAAAGATGAAGTTGGATTAAGTGAACAAGAAATCGGTTTATTAATTGCGTTTAGTGGAGTTATTGTTTTCCTTCTAGAAATGATTATTGTACATTGGATTGAACATAAATACACCATTTCTAAAATATTAATAATCGGAAGCGTTTTATGCGGATTGACTTATTTGGTTTTAATTCCTTCCCAACATATTGTAATGCTTTATTTTTCAATGTTTTTACTTTGTATTTCCGAAATATTAGTAATGCCTTTTACAGCAACGGTTGCCGCTAATCGTTCTAATCATTTAAATCGAGGTTCGTATATGGCTTTGAATGCAATTTCGTTTTCAATCGCAAATGTCTTTGCACCTTTAGTCGGAACACGAATTGCAAGTAATTATGGATTCAATGTACTTTGGTTAACCAACGGTGCTTTAATCTTTTTTGCTTGTTTAGGATTTTATTGGATTATGAAAAAGATGTAATTTTGAGTATGGAAGTTTTAAAAACAACGGATTTACAAATCGGATATCAAAGCAATCATTCTACAAAAATTATTGCTTTTGACATCAATATTAGTTTACATTCAGGAAAATTGATTTCGTTAATTGGAAGCAACGGAATAGGAAAATCTACTTTTCTAAAAACCATTTCAGGAATCATTCCTGCATTAGATGGTTCGATTTTTTTAAATGATCAAAAAATATCCAATTATACAGCTACTGAACTTGCAGAAGTATTGAGCTTGGTTTTAACCGAAAAATTACCAACAAGTTCATTAACTGTTTACGAATTGATTGCTTTAGGACGTCAACCTTATACCAATTGGTTAGGAAAATTATCACCCGAAGATGAAATTAAAATCGATAATGCGATGCAATTAACGCAAATTAATGATTTAAGAAGTCGAAAATATTACGAATTAAGCGATGGACAATTTCAGAAAGTAATGATTGCACGAGCAATTGCTCAAGATACCCCGTTTATTATTTTAGACGAACCTTCGACACATTTAGATTTATTTCATAAAGTTTCTCTTTTCAAACTTTTACAAAAACTGGCACACGAAACCAATAAATGTGTTTTATTTTCGACTCACGATTTAGATTTAGCCATTCAATTGAGCGATGAAATTATCTTGATGAAAGAAAACATCTTTAAACACAATTCCCCAAATGAATTAATCAATCAGGGAATTTTTGATAATTTTTTTAACGATGATTCGATACGTTTTGACCGAAATACAAAACAATTTATTTTAAGATAACATTTCTGTTGTGTTTTTCATTTTTGGAAATATTGGCCATTGTAAATTCGATACGTTTTTCGAAATTATGTTTACGAAGCGGACAATCTGTTTTTGTACAAATCTGACACGAATATTCCTTACAACTATCCAAATGAACAAAAACTTCGATACGGTCACCAAAATGATCTTTAACCAAATCTTCTAAAGCATCAACTTCTGCGTGTCCTTCCTGGATATTAAAATACCAAGGCACAGTCATATGGCAATCGATATGCAGCGTACTTCCGTATTTAATGATTCGTAAATTATGTAAATCTATCCAATTAGGACGTCGTACTTTATTTAAAAAAACAACCAATTCTTTTAGCAGAACTTCATCGGTTTCATCCATAATCCCAGAAACAGCTTCGCGCAAGATTTTATAACCTGTAAAGATGATAAAACCAGCAAAAAGTAAAGCAACTGCGCTATCTAACCAAGGCAAATCTGTAAAATACATCACAATCAAACCAATGATAATTCCAACCGTTGAATACGTGTCTGATTGTAAATGTTTACCACTTGCAATTAAAGCTAACGAATTGTTTTTCTTACCTTTTTTAACCGCAATCATTCCAACAAAATAATTGACAATCGCAGTTATAGCAATTAAATAAATTCCGTAATCTAAACTTGAAATAAATTTTGGATGTTGCAAATTTAAAATCGCTTCATAAATAATAACAACTCCAGCAACACTTATCAAAGTTCCTTCAATTGAGGCAGAAATAAATTCAACTTTCCCGTGTCCGTACGGATGATTTTCGTCTCTAGGAAGTGAGGACAAATACAAACTGTATAAACCAATGAATCCGCTAACAACGTTAATAACACTTTCCAAAGCATCGGTTAAAACCGCAACCGAATCGGTTATATACCAAGCAATAAATTTAATTACAAACAACAAAACACCAACAACAGCAACAATTTTTTGAAACTGATAATTTTCTTTAGCTGCTAAATTTTGTGCATTTATCATTTTATAATTCGTTTAATTCTTCAACCTCGCCTGGTTGTAAACCTTGTAAATAATAATCTCCGATTCGAACGCGAACCAATCTCAATGTTGGAAATCCTACTGCTGAAGTCATTTTACGAACTTGACGATATTTTCCTTCACGTAAAGTAATCGAAACCCAAGAAGTTGGACCGTGTCTTTCATCTCGAATTCGTCTTCCAGCTCCCAACCATTCTGGCTGACCTTCTAATTTGAATGCTTTGCAATTTTTCGTTAAGTATTTTGTTCCATTAAAACCAATCAAAACACCATTTTTCAATTGTTCAATTGCTTCATCTGTAATAATTCCATCAACTTGAGCATAATATTCTTTTTCAAAATGTGAACTTCTAATTTTTTCGCTCATCAAACCATCCGTTGTTAGAAGCAATAAACCTTCCGAATCTTCATCAAGTCGACCAATTGCCATTGTCCCTTCAGGAAAAGGAAAAAGTTCACCTAATTTCTTCTTATTACGTTTTAATTCATAAACAAACTGTGAAATATATCCGTGTGGTTTATGTAATTTAAAATGTTGATGCATTATTCAATATATTTTTTCAAAGGTACAAAATGTATGATGTTTTATCTTGATTAAAAACCATACTTTTACTTTATGATTTTGATTAAATGGATATGCAAACAAAAAGTTCAGTATAAGTTAAGCTACATTTTTGTAAACATTATTTAAG
>NZ_RQVQ01000017.1 GCF_003865405.1 Paenimyroides tangerinum | reverse complement strand
ATAGCATAGATTTATATTTAATTTGGAGAAAGCTCAACAGAATTTTTTTGTTGAGCTTTTTTTTGTATATTAACAAATAAAGTTTAATTTGTGGCACGATACTTGAATCATGACTATCAACAATAATAGATAAAACAATATAAAGATATGAAAGCGTATAAATTAATTCTGATGTTTTTTGCTTTGATGCTCGTGAACGTAGTATCTGCGCAAAAAAATACAAATGGAAATGTTGTTGCGAAAAGCCGTGATATTTCTGATAATTTAGATTTGCAAGCTGTAGCATCTATTTTTGGTGACTCAAAGGATTTAGAAGATTTTGAAAAAAAGTTGAATGATCCTTCGATGCAAATATCAAATTTAGACCTTAATCAAGATGGATATGTTGATTATTTAAGAGTTCTTGAAGTTGCTGAAGGTGATGCTCGTGTGATTGTAATTCAGGCTGTTTTAGGTCAAGATCAGTTTCAGGATGTTGCAACGATTGAATTGGAAAGACAACGTGCAACAGCATCTTCATCTTCACCAAATGTAAATATTCAAATTGTAGGGAATCCTTATATATATGGGCCAAATTATATTTATGAACCATATTACTATAGAACTCCAGTGTTTTTTGATTTCTTTTGGATGCCTACTTATAGACCATATTATTCTCCTTGGTATTGGGGTTATTATCCAACTTATTATTCTTATTGGGCTCCAGTTCCTTACTTTAGATATAATAGAAACTGTTATAATTATATAAATCAAAACAATAGATACGTTTATACAGATACTAGACGTGTTTCTAGAGCAGATAGAATGTATTCAAATGTTAGAGGAAATTCTTTGGAACGTCAAAATCCAGGTAGATCATTTGAGGGTAGAAATAATAGTGTAACTAATCGTTATGCATTTGATAAAGAAAGAACAGCAACTAGAACAGCAACTTTTAGTGGTGATAGAGGTGGAGTTTCTTCAGGTAGATCAAATATCTCTACAGACAGAACATCATCAACTGTTGGTAGAACTGGAGTTTCAGAAACATCAAGAACTGCAACTAATGTTGATAGAGCTACTGTAAATGGTACTTCTTCATCTGTTCGTTCAACCGGAACTAGAGTACGTAGTGATTTTAATGCAACAAGAACAAATGTGAATTCTGGTCAAACAAGAGTTAGTATTCCAACAACGTCAACAACTAGATCAAGTTCAAATGTAGGTTCTAGTACAAATTTTAATCAATCTAATACTAGAATAGAAAGATCAACAAGATCGAATTCGAATAATAATTTTAATTCAAGTTCAAATACTAGAAGTTCAAATTCAGGTTCTTTTAACAGAAGTTCAAACTCAGGGTCTTTTAATAGATCTTCAGCACCTGCACCTTCTAGAAGTATGAGTGCTCCGTCATCTTCTCGTAGCAGTGGAAGTTCTTCTGGAAGAAGTATTGGAAGATAAATAAAAAAAATCAGGCAATTGCCTGATTTTTTTTATCCGTATATTTCGTTTAAAACTTTTGCTAATCTCAAACCTCCTTTTAATAGTTGATTTTCTACATTTTCTTTGTTTAAATAATGGTATTTATAACCTAATTTGTCGTTAAGTTGAACTTCATTATAAATGTTATTCGATAATTGATAAGTTTCAAAAACCCAATCGATATATTCTTTTTCGATTAATTTTTTATTTTCTTCTTTTGATTTTATATCTAAAACATCGCAATACTCAGTATAACTATATTTTTCAAAATCAACCAAACTAGAATCCCAAACAGAATGGATATTTGTGCGTTTTCCGAACCATTCTACAGTGATTTTGTTACCACCTAGATCTTCTGCTCTTCCAACATGCATTGGTTGATGAGAGTCGCCTATAATGTGAATTAAAAACGATAGTTTTTGTTGCTTTTCAAGATCTGTTAGTTTTTTGTCATTTTTTAATTCGTCGATTAAAATCAAACCTCTTTTATACATATTGTCTTCAGATGTTTCATTCATGGTTTTTAAATACGAATCGTAATTTAAATTACCAGGAATATTGACATAATGCCAAGAAGAAGCATAGTCAAAATCTGGGTTAGATTTTATGAAATCTGGCCAATTAGCCCAATAAGCTAGTTTTTGTTTACCATAGATTTTTTCAATGTTTTCTTTTGCTTTGTCTGTAAGGTTACGTTCTGCAATTTCTGCAATGATTCTGTGACCATTCGTTCCCCAAGCAAAGCTTAATTGTGTAATCAATAAAAAGATACCAATTACAATCTGATTTTTATAAGTTTTCATTACGATTAAAATTTTGTCAAAATTAATGACTTACTATCTTATAATTTTGAAATTTAGTCACTTTAGGTTTTTTATGTAAATAAAAATCGGAATTTCGTTAATGAAATTCCGATTTTGTTTTTTTATATAAAAAGTGCTTTTAATTCTGTAGCTTCAGACGGTGCTAGCTTTCCTGCTAATACCAAGCTTAATTGTTTTCTACGAAGTGCTGCGTCATAACGCGATTTTTCTAACTCTGTTTCAGGTATTATTACAGGAACTTCTACAGGTCTTCCAGTTTCGTCAACTGCTACAAACGTATAAATTGCTTCGTTGGCTTTTATTTTTTCTCCAGATTCGCGGTCTTCAATCCAAACATCAATGAAAATTTCTAACGAAGTTCTGAATGTTCTTGAAACTTTAGCTTCAATAGTTACTACACTTCCTAAAGGTATTGATTTGTTAAATGCAACGTTATTTACAGATGCTGTAACGCAAATTCTTCTTGAATGTCTTCTGGCGGCAATGCTTGCGGCTCTATCCATACGTGCTAAAAGTTCGCCGCCAAATAAGTTGTTTAAAGGATTAGTTTCGCCAGGTAATACCATATCTGTTAAAATGGTTATTGAATCGGAAGGAGTTTTTGCTTGCATTTTTGTTGTTATTTATGCAAATATATGAATCTATTTCATAAAAAAAGAGCTGATTAAAGCTCTTTATTATTTATTCTTCAATGAAGACCCAAGCGTCTTTATTCACGTTGTTGTGAATTTGTTTTAATTCTACTTGTGCTTCTTCTTTTGTTTTGTAACTGTTGTAAATCACAGGTCTCATCCCATGTTTTGATTTTACTAGATATTTTGAATTTTTGTAACCTTTTTCTTTTAATTGATCTACTAAAATTTGAGCTTTTGCTTCTGTTCTAAATGATCCTGCAACAATATGATAACGAAGCTCTTCTTTTGCGTTAACAATTTTCTCATCAACAATTTTAGATACATCATTGATGGTTTTAGGAGTTTCTATGAAGAAAGTTGCTTGTTGAATTTTATTTTGAACTTCTTGTTGAACCTGTTTTTCAATCTTAGATTTTTGAGTATTGATTTCTAGGTTGTTTTGATAGTTCATAATTGAACTAAATAAACCAAGTCCTACCACCAAAATCGCAGCGTATTTTAAGTAATTCGTACCTTTTTTAGCTCTTTGAATTGGAATAACTACAGGTTGAGATTTTTCTGATTTCGAACGTTCGATATTTGCAACCAAAATTGAGCTTAAACCAAAAGAAGAAGTTAGGTAATTCGTTGAACCTATTGGTTCGAAAATTAGTTTACGTTCTTCATTAAGTTGAATTTCTCCAATATTTTTAAGATATAGAGTTTTGTTCTGATCTAAAACTTCAAACCATTTAGAAATTCCATCTTTTATTGAAGTTAATGCTTCGTTATAAGATAGGTTTTCTTCTAAGGCAATATGATTACCTAATAATCCATCATTATTCTTTAATTGAGAATTAAAAGAAATCATTTTCTTTGGAGGTGAAAAAGTTCCAGTAAGTTCATTAAAGCGAGCTGAAGAAGTTTCAGTTAAAAAAGCGCCGAAACCAGGAACGATAACGCACTGATAACGATACAATAAAGCCGATATGTGTTTTTCTATCATCATACTACAAAAATATAGAAACAATATGGGAAACAAAAAATTATTCACAAATGTTATCAACAATTTTTAATTAATTCCACACTGTTGTTAATAAGTGGTTTAATATGGAATAAACTTACGTATTTTTTTTATATATTTAAAATATAATACTGATTTTTAATTGTTTGTATATGGATTTTTTTTCGGATGATGTTTTATTTTACTATTTAGCTCTCTCAAAAGTTGATGGTGTTGGACCGGTATTTGCTCGCAAAATCGCTTTGAAGTATCCGAATTTAAAGGAATTGTTCGAAAATAAACCGATTGATTCTTTCGCTTGCGAAGGTGTTCCAAATGGAGTTTTTGAAAAAATTAAAATGTTCAAAAAAAATAAAATTATTGAAAATGAAATCCGTTTTATTAGAGATAATAAAATTGATGTTCTTTCTGTTTTGGATGATAATTATCCAATGAACTTAAAGCAATGTTATGATGCACCTTTTATACTGTTTTCAAAAGGAAATATTGATTTTGAAAACGATCGAATCATCAGTATTGTAGGTACGAGAAATATAACATCTTATGGTTCTGGTTTTGTGAAAGAATTAATTCAAGATTTAAAAAAATACAATCCTTTAATTGTGAGTGGTTATGCTTATGGTGCTGATATTTGTGCGCATTTAGCTGCTCTGGAGAATGATTTACAAACCGTTGCTGTTCTTGGTCAGAGTTTAGAAACCACATATCCTAAAGTTCATAAGAAATATAATAATCTTGTTATGGAAAATGGAGGTTTTATAACTGAATTTTCAATAAGTGATAAAGCTAGTAAAGAAAATTTCATTAAGAGAAATCGGATTGTTGCTGGTTTATCAAAAGCAACTATTGTAATTGAAAGTGCTTTGAAAGGAGGTTCGTTATCAACTGCAAAATTTGCTAACGATTATAACCGTGATGTTTTTGCTTTGCCAGGGCGGATTTCGGATTCGTTTAGTTTAGGATGTAATCATTTAATTAAAACCAATCAAGCTAATTTGTTAACTTCAGTTGAGGATTTGGTATATTATTTAAATTGGGATATTACGAATAAAACGAAAAGTGAATCCAAATCTTATGAAATCCCAAGTGATTTAACTTCAGATGAATTGAAAGTAGTTTTTTATTTAAATGAAAACGGTTCTGAAATTTTAGATATTATTGCTTTGCAAACTGATATTCCTGTGTATAAGTTAAGTGTTGTTTTGTTGAATTTAGAACTTCGAAATTTGATTGTTCCGTTGCCAGGAAAGTTATACGATTTAAAAAAATAAAGTCGAACCTAAGTCCGACTTTAATTTAATATCCCATTTTTTCTCTAACTCTCTTTAAAGTTGCGTTGGCTACAACTGCTGCTTTGTCTGCGCCAATTTTTAATAAACGTTCAACTTCTTCTGTGTTGTTGATGTAGAAATTATATTTTTCACGAATGTCTTTGAAATAATCACAAATCAATTCGAATAAAGCTTGTTTAGCGTGACCATATCCATAATTTCCGCCTAAATAATTAGCTTGCATAATTTCTAATTGTTCAGGAGTTGCAATTAATTTATATAAAGTAAATACATTACAGGTTTCTGGATTTTTAGGTTCCTCAAGTGGAGTTGCGTCTGTAACAATTCCCATAATTTGTTTTCTTAAAGCTTTGTCATCTAGGAAAATATTGATGAAATTGTTTGCAGATTTACTCATTTTGGCTCCATCTGTTCCTGGAATAATCATTACATTTTCTTCGATTTTAGCATCTGGTAAAACAAACGTTTCTCCCATTTGATGATTGAATCTCGAAGCCACATCACGAGTAATTTCTAAATGTTGTAATTGGTCTTTTCCAACTGGAACAATTTGTGCATCATACAATAAAATATCTGCAGCCATCAACATCGGATAAGTAAATAATCCTGCGTTAACATCTGCTAAACGGTCTGCTTTATCTTTGAATGAATGTGCTAAAGTTAAACGTTGAAACGGAAAAAAACAGCTCAAATACCAAGAAAGTTCTGTTGTTTGTGGTACATCAGATTGTTTGTAGAAGGTAACGTGATTAATATCTAACCCACAAGCAAGCCAAGCTGCTGCAACACTTAATGTATTTTCTTTTAATGTTTTCGCATCTTTAATTTGTGTAGCCGAATGTAAATCGGCAATGAAAAGAAACGAGTCATTTTCAGGTAAATTTGCCATTTTTACTGCTGGTAAAATAGCACCCAAAAGATTTCCTAAGTGTGGTGTTCCAGTACTTTGAACTCCAGTTAAAATTTTTGCCATTTTTAATATTTCATTTAATAATACAAATTTACTTTTTTTATTACAGTTCGAGCTTTTTGAATGGATATTTATTTTTTAATTCTTATTTTAGTCGAATCAAAATCAACCCAATCTATGAAAATTGTCAAATACCTGTTCTGGTTTTTCTGGAAATTATGGTTTTATTTACTGGTTTTAATTGTAATACTTTTATTTTCGCCCTTATTAATTGTTTCATTATCGAATAATCGTTGGTATAAATTCTTTTTTGTTTTAGCTCGAGCTTGGGCAATTATTATTTTTTATGGAATCGGATTTCGTAAAGTTGTGAAAAGTGTTCAAACATTTGATAAAAATGAAAGTTATATGTTAGTTGCGAATCACACATCAATGATGGATATTATGTTGATGTTGATTATGGTTAAGAAAAATCCGTTTGTTTTTGTTGGAAAGAAAGAGTTGGCTAAAATGCCAATTTTCGGATATTTTTATAAAAAAGCTTGTATTTTAGTTGATCGTTCAAGTGTGAAAAGTCGTCACGAAACGATTCTTCGAGCACAAGAAAAATTAAATCAAGGATTGAGTGTTTGTATTTTTCCTGAAGGCGGAGTTCCTGATGATGAATCGATTGTTTTGGATTCGTTTAAGGATGGAGCATTTCGATTGGCAATCGAATTTCAGATTCCGATTGTTCCGATCACTTTTGTTGGTTTGAAAAAACATTTTCCTTTTAGATTCTTCGCAGGAAAACCTGGATTGATTCCGGTTTACGTTCATAAATTTATAACAACGAAAGGGTTAACGCAAGATGATAAACCGGCTTTGAAAGAAAAAGTAAGAAATATTGTTTTAGAACCTTTGTTGAAATAAAAAAAGCGAACTACTGTTCGCTTTTATCTTTTGTATCTGATGTATTTTTAGAAGCAGTATTTGAATTTTCTTCTTTAGTTGCATTCTTAAATTCCTTAATTCCTGAGCCAATTCCCTTCATTAGTTCTGGAATTTTTTTACCACCGAATAATAATAAAATTGCTGCGATGATTAATATAATTTCTGTTGGACTAAGACCTCCCATTTTTTTTTATTTTTTGGTTTCAGAATCAGTGTTTGAAGAATTCTCTTGTTTAGCGTTTTCTTCTTTTGTTGCATCTTTAAATTCTTTGATTCCAGAACCTAAACCTTTCATTAATTCAGGGATTTTCTTTCCACCAAATAATAATAAAACTACAGCCAGAATCAAGGCAATTTGCCATGGACTAACCATCCCTAAATATGTTACTAATGCATTCATAGTAAAAAGATTTAAAATATTTCTTGACAAAGATAAAACAATTTGTTTTGAAATGTTTATAAGCGGATTATAAATTTAACATAAGCTTACGATTCTGTTTTTATTTATTTGTAATTTTAGAAAATTAATTTATCTATTAATTAATTGTTTGGTTTATTATAAAGTGTTAAATGTTTTTTTGGTTTTGTAACTTTTGAACTTTTGATGCGTATAATAAAAACCAATTTGTTTTTTTGGTAATAAAAAATAAAACTTCAATATGTCTATTAAATCGTTTTTTGCTAAAATTTACGCTAAAACTGTAGTTTCAAAAAATAAAAAATGGGTCGATAATCCGATTGAAACCCAAGAGAAAATATTTAAAGAATTAATCTCTAATGCTAAAAATACAGCTTTTGGTAAAGACCATAATTTTGATAAGATTCAAAATCATACCGATTTTGTAAAAAATGTCCCTATCAATGATTATGAAGGTTTGCGTAAATATGTTGATAGAGTTGTTCAAGGAGAAGAAAATGTTTTATGGCCGGGAAAACCAATCTATTTTGCAAAAACTTCGGGTACAACTTCAGGTGCTAAATATATTCCAATTACTAAAGAATCGATGCCTTCTCATATTGAAGGTGCTAAAAATGCCATTCTTTATTATATTAATGAAACCGGAAATGCAGATTTCGTTGACGGAAAGATGATTTTCTTACAAGGAAGTCCAATTCTTGAAGAGAAAAACGGAATTAAACTTGGTAGATTATCTGGAATTGCGGCGCATTATGTTCCTTCGTATTTACAAAAAAACCGTTTACCAAGTTGGGAAACCAATTGTATCGAAGATTGGGAAACTAAAGTAGATGCAGTTGTCAAAGAAACATACAATCAAAATATGACTGTGATTTCTGGAATTCCATCTTGGGTTCAGATGTATTTTGAAAAGTTGATTGAAAAGTCAAATAAACCCGTTGGAGATTTGTTCAAAAACTTCAATTTGTTTATTTACGGAGGTGTAAATTACGAGCCTTACCGTCAGAAATTTGAACAAATGATTGGAAGACGTGTGGATTCTATTGAGTTGTTTCCTGCTTCTGAAGGTTTCTTTGCCTATCAAGATTCTCAAAAAGAAAAAGGAATGTTACTACTTTTAAATTCTGGAATTTTCTATGAATTCATAAAAGCAGACGAATTCTTTACTGAAAATCCAAAACGTTATACGATTGGTGAAGTTGAATTGAACATCAATTATGTTTTGATTCTTTCTACAAATGCTGGACTTTGGGGATACAATATTGGCGACACAATTGCGTTTACTTCTTTGAAACCGTACCGAATTATGGTTACTGGTCGTATTAAGCATTACATTTCTGCTTTTGGTGAACACGTAATTGGTAAAGAAGTTGAAACTGCGTTGCAGGAAGCTTTAGCAACAAGTGATGCAATTGTAAATGAATTTACAGTTGCACCTCAAATCAATCCGATTGATGGTTTGCCATATCACGAATGGTTTGTTGAATTTGAAAAATTACCTTCAGATTTGGATGCATTTGCTTTGAAGATTGATAATTCAATGAGAAATCAAAATGTGTATTACGATGATTTGATTGTTGGAAATGTATTAAGAACTTTAAAAATCACTCAAGTACCTGTGAATGGTTTTCAGAATTATATGAAATCAATTGGAAAATTAGGCGGGCAAAATAAATTGCCACGATTATCAAACGATAGGAAAATTACCGATTGTTTATAAAAATTTATATGATGAAAAGATTTATTATTTTTTTGCTATTTCTTCCAAATCTGATTTTTAGTCAGATTAATGGGGTTGTAGTTGATGATAATAATAAACCACTTGAATTTGTAAATATTTGGAATAAAGATTTTTCTGCTGGAGCAACAACCAATCAGGAAGGGAAATTTTTCGTTGAGAAAGCTACTGATAAAGATACACTTGTGATTAGTTTGGCTGGTTTTGAAACTAGAGAATTACAAGTAAAAGACGACCAAATCATAAAATTGAAATCGATAAAAAAGCAAATTATCGATTCTTCTGTTTTACCAGAAAAAAAACGTTCACATACTATTGGAAAAGCAATCAGACAGAATTTGTTTTTTTCGCCTGCCAATCTTCCTTGGATTTATGTGAAATATTTTAAAAATGAAAATCCTGATAAAAGTATTCGCTTTATTAATAAAGTTGAAGTTTTTGTTCGGAGTAATGTTGCTAATGCAACTTTTAAATTGAGAGTTTTTAAATCGAATAGCGATGGAACTCCGGGAGATGATTTACTAATTGAACCGATTATTGTTCAAGCTGTTCGAGATAATCGAAAAAACACAATTAATCTTTTAGATTATAAAATTCAAATTCCTGAAGAAGGCGTTTTTGTTGGCATTGAATGGTTATTAACCGAAAATAATCGAATAAAACTAACTGCGTTTTATAAAGGCGATGAAGCTATTGCAGATTACAGATATGCTCCTGATTTAGTATGTAATAAGGTTGAAGAAAGTAACGCTTATCGCTATATGGCTGGAGAATGGAAAAGAAATGATACTTTTATAAAAAAATCTGAATTAGATGAAGCGAAGCCAATTATTGAGCCAGCAATTAATTTAATTCTTACTAATTAATATTAAACGAAAAGAGAATGAAAGAGATTAAAAATACTACAAGAACCAGAGCACAAGAATCTTCAGCAGCTGTTGAAAGAATGTATATAACTATGCGCCATTTATTTAATCGCGGATTTTATAAACCAATGGGTGTTTCTGGAGAAACTTTAAGAGAAGCTTTATTATTACTACGTCCGGAAATTTACGGTTCAATCGCAGAAGAAAAGGTTGAACTAAATGGACTTTTATATGTTATTGAACGATTACCAATCGGTATTGAAGAATGTCGTTTTATCAATTTAACTTCAGATGAAGGTTATTCACAATCGCATTTTTCGGCAATCGTTCCTCCAAAAAGAAGAAGAAATTGTTACCGAATTGACGATGAGCAAATGAATATTGAAATCACTCGTGGTCGTTCAGATATTTATGATGTTTTAACCCATTTGACTTTTATTTTTATTGAATCTCATAAAATCAAAGACCGTGTTTTAGGTGATGAAGAAGAAATTATTTCACGTGATTGGATTAAGATTGAACAAGCGGTACAAAAGAACGAACCTTTAACTTTGGAAGAAAGAGAATTAGCAATTTCACACGCTTCAAATGTTTTAGGAAGAAGTTTCGCTGAAATCAATTCGATATATTCACAATTTGCAACAACTGATAATCCAGATCGATTTATTCACGTGATTTATTGGTTAGGAAAATTAGCCATTCAAGAAACGGTGAAAAACGAAAAACGTACCATTACGTTTAGTCCCATTTTACGCGAACGTTTAGGACATCACATTTACGGAGAAATCTGGGCAGATAATATCAAAAACGAATTAGAACGTTTGGATTTACTAGAGCGTCCATTGCATATTATCAGTGCAAATATGCACAGCGTGATGAATTCTATTTTTGCAACAAACGTTTTAAAAACGAAATTAAAAGCAAAAGAAGATATTCAAGTTTATGAAGAATTAAGTAAATCTGGAAACGGAAATTTACGTGCTTTAGTTTCTGACCGTGCTGCAAAAGAAGGAATGTTATTTTTGCCTGATACTTCTGGGACAAACATCGATGTTCAAATTTTTGATACAGCTAAAATCGATTTCAAAAACACCTTGTTTTCAAATGCAAAATTACCACAAAATGATGCAGAAAAGCCTGTAATTATTGTAATGGATTATGCTTTTGGAGAACAAGCTTATGAAACTATTGACGAATTGTTAAAACCATTCAAAAAAGATATATATTTGAACTTTGAATCGGTTTCGATAATGGGTAAAGCTGGAATTTTAACAGGAGGAAAAGGAGATATTATGATTCCGTTTGCTCACGTTAACGAGGGAACAGGAGATAATTATGCGTTCGAAAATGAATTAACAGCAGAAATGTTTGAAGGAAATGGAATTCCTGTTTTCTCTGGAACAATGATTTCTGTTTTAGGAACTTCTTTGCAAAATAAGGATTTGTTACAATTTTTCCACGATTCAACTTGGAAAGCAATTGGTCTTGAAATGGAAGGCTCACATTATCAAAAAGCAATTCAATCGGCATCAAAAATCAGAAAAAGTATCAATCCAGATGTAAAAGTTCGTTACGCGTATTATGCTTCTGATAATCCGTTAGAAACTGGAAGTACTTTAGCTTCTGGAGGATTAGGTTCAACCGGAGTAAAACCAACTTATTTGATTACAATTAAAATTTTAGAACAGATTTTTAATATTTAATAAAATATGAACAACACACCACCAAAAGAAAACACAAACAATCAAGAAATTGATTTGGTGTTTTTATTTAGAAAAATTAAAGGTTTTTTCCAATCAATACGTTTTGGAATATTTAAATTCATTCAATTTTGTTTAAATAAGATAGTTTATATCCTTGCGATAATCGCCGTTGGTGGTGTTTTGGGATATTTTATGGATAAAAATTTACCGCAACAATATAAGCACGAAACTATTGTTGCTGTTAATTTTGACTCGGCTGAATATTTATATAATTTTATTAGTAATAATAAATCAAAAGATTCAAAAATAACTAAAGTTACCATCGTTCCTGTAAATGATATTTTTCAACTAATTTCTGACAATGAAGATCATTTAAGAGCTGTAACTTTTTTAAGCGAATCTGGATTGAAAATTGCTGAATACGAAAAAGGTAGTAGTAATATCTTTTTTTATCGATATCATCTATTAACAATTTATACAAATGGTAAGGATGAAACAGGTAAAGTTGTAAGCGAATTTTTAGCGAAAATAAATAATACACCGTATTTTGTAAATAAACAGAAAATTGAATACAAAAACAATTTGGTTAAGATTGAAGAGTTTAAAAAATCAGTACAAAATATAAATTCTGTTTTCGAAAGTATTACAAAAGATAAATCTTCTGCTTCTGTAGATATTACGACATACAACCAGATGAATGAATTGACAAAGACTAAGTCGTTGCTTTTGAAACAGTTGAATAAGTTAGAGACTGAGTTGGCTGAACAAAGTGTAGCTATTTTTCCAACTGTGATTCAAAATAACATTTCTGCAAATCTCTTTGGTTACATTGTTAAGATTCCATTCTTGTTTTTATTCATATTCTTTATAGTTTCTTGGATGGTTTCATGGTTTAAAAATACTAAGAAAGCTTATCTGTCAAGAAACTAAACTTTTGATTTTATAAAATGATTAAAAGTTTTATTGAAAAAATAAATTCAAATTCTCTTCTTAAACATAGTTTAATTACTATTTTATTGAGAGGATTTGGAGTTTTAATTTTATTTGGATTTACTGTTTTCATCACAAATTTTTATTCACCATCGATTGTTGGCGAATACGAATCTGTACGCGTATTTTTACTTGTAATTGGAAGTATTGCACTATTAGGTACAGAACAATCTGTATTATATTATGCTGGGAAATATCAAGCAACAGGCGATGTAACTGGTTTAAAACAAGTGTACTTTAAAATGCTGCGAATACTTGTTATAACCGTATTTTTTTCTACTATTGTTTATCTGATTATTCCCAAAGAAATTCTACTTTCTTTTCTTAATAATGATTTTGTAGCTTATCAAAACATTAAAAAAAGTTTCTTTATTTTATTTTTTTTCATTTTAACCTTATTTAATACCGAGGTTTTACGCGCTTTAGATTATATTTATTGGGCAGAAATTTTCAGGAATATTTTAAAGTATCTTCCTGTTTTAGTTGGAGCTTTTTTATTGTTGTATGTAGGTGACCCAAATTGGTTAGTAGATTTTTATATTTATGGATTTATAATTTTGAGTTTACTTACTTCTTTTATGGTCTTTAAATCTTTTAAGGCTGTGAAAGTCGAAAGAAGCATTGTAACATCAAAAGAAATCATTAAAGTTTCGTATCCAATGGCGATAAGCGCAACTTGTTTTTTTCTGATGTTAAGTATAGATGTTTTTTTATTAAAAAAATATTTTTCAAACGAACAAGTTGCTTATTACGCTACAGCCGTTAAGTTATTGACAGTACTTACAATGGTTATTGTTGCAATAAATACTAATGTTTCACCAAAATTAGCTGAGTTTTTTACCAATAAGGATTTTTTTAATTTAAACGAAGTTCTTAAAAAGAGTAGAAAAGTTATTGTTTGTGTTAATTCGTTTTTTGGAATAGTTTTAATTGTATTTGGATTTCAAATTTTGAGTTTATTTGGCGAAAATTATACCAACGCCTATTATCCAATGGTAATTTTAGTATTAGGTCAAATGGCAACATCATTTTTTGGATCTAATGCAGCTTTGCTAAATATGGCTGATAAACAACATATTTATAAAAATATATTAGTTGCAGCAACGGTTTTAAATTTAATTTTAAATCTGTTTTTGATTCCTAAATATGGTATGATTGGCGCAGCAAGCAGTTTCGTAGCAAGTTTGTTTTTTTGGAATATAGTTGCCTTTTTTTATGTTAAATTCAAAATTTTGAAAACAATATAGCTTTTCAATTGAGTAATCTTTGGTATGATGAATAAATTACAGTTTTATGTTTTAGTGATTTTCTCAGTTGTTCTCAGCTTAGTGTTGCCTTTTGTTTTGCCAGAACGTTTCTTTCTAGATGCAATTTTGATTGTAAAAGATCCGTGGGATGAAAAAGGTTGGATTGGAAGCTATCCAATTTCAATGATGTTTTACCATTTAACCAAGTTAGGAAAACTTCCGTTTAGTATTGTTGCACTGATTCAATTACCGATTTTGTATTTTATTCTTCGGCTTGTTGGTATACCAGAACGATTTCAAATCTTTACCATTAAAAATATTCTAATTTACCTTTGTTTTGTAATGATGGCTATTTTTATTGGCCAACCATCTAAAGAATTTTTTACTTTTATTTTTATCGGTATAATAGTATTGCTTTTTCAGCAAAAAGTGCTTTCATTAGGAATTTGTTTGTTGATTAGTTTTATAATGTTTTTTATTTTCGGAGCTGTTTTCAGACCTTATTTTACTTTTGTTCCAATTATTTCTATTGGTATATTTTTAATAACAAGAATTCGTTTTAAAAATAGATGGATATTTGGTATTGTAGCCGGAATCGCTGTCATTGTTCTTTTATCGTTTTCTTACAGTTTGGTTAAAGGCGAATTTTTTTCTGCTATGACCAGAGAAACGATCAATCTTGAACGAATGAATAAAGAAAATGCCGATACAATGCTTGTTTCTCCAATTGCTCCAACTAATATTTTCGGAGAAGCTTTTGCAACCGTTTACGGTTTTATATCTGTAAATTTTCCAATAAACGCATTAAAGTTTTTTTATAAACCTCAAGTTGTTGCTTTCGTGGTTTGGCAATTGTTATTAACTTGGATTATAGTTGTTCGATTTGGTTATTTACTAAAGGATTATACCGAACGAAAAAAGGAATTTTGGTTAATGCTTTTCTTTTTAAGTTACTTAGTAATTCAGGCTATTTTTGAACCAGATTTAGGTTCTGCTGTTCGACACAAAATCGGTATATTACCATTGATATATTTCTTGTTCTATTATGATGAATTCAAAAGAAAATTACAATAAAATAATTTCAGTTTTTATTGTTTTAATTGCAAGTACAATCGTTTTTCGTCCGGTTTGTACCTTATTGATTATACTTTTTACGATTTATAATTTAGTACATTTCAAATACCTAAAATGGCCTAATAACGTTTGGAAATATGTTTGTTTGTTAAGCTTACCTTTGATTTTTGAAATTCTTTTCTTTTGGAATAATTCCAGTGTAACGCTTGGATTTAAATCTTTAGAGAAATACGCATCGCTATTTGTGTTCTCCTTTTTTATTTTAGGAAACTATCAACAATTATCCTTCTTTAAGATTCTTAATCAGTATCGTTATTTGTTCACTTTTATTTGGGTGATTTTATTACTGCGTTTTCTAGTTTTTGATTACGATTTAGTACATAAATATATAAATGGTATTCATTTAGCTGAAATGGGATATAAATTTGCTGAAAGTTTTGGTAATCATGCACCGGCAATTAATATGCATGTAGCTTTTTTGGTGATAACAAATGTGTATTTTCTATTGAGAAAAAGGACTTTTAAAAATTTGTTGATTAATATATTTTTACTCTTTGTTAGTTTATTTTCGTTATTGGTTTTAAATACTCGTATTTCTTTAGCAGTTGCTATTTTATGCTCACTGATTGTTTCTTTGCAATATTTTATTAAACAATTCAAAACTTCAAAAATTGTTAAGTTATCAATAGGTTTTGTTGCTATTATATCTGGAATTTTATTCATCAGTTTTGAATCAAATCCTTATATGAAAGAAAAATATTCATCCGTTACTTTTGCATATATGGACAAGGTTGGAAAATTGGACGAAATTCCAAATCCCGAAGTTGTTGTTTTTAATGCTTTTGTAACTCGACTTTCTATTTGGAAATCTTCCTACGAATTAGCTTTAGAACAACCATTAATTGGATACGGTTCTGCTGATGGAAAAAGAGAAGTTGTTGATTATTTTCAACGAACCAATCAACAGTTTTTGACGAAATATGCTTTTCCCGTTCACAATCAAATCTTAGATTTTTTTGTAAAATTTGGTTTTCTAGGTGCAATTATGGGAATTGTTTATATGTTAGTTCCGATTGTAATTGGGTTTAAAAGTAAAAATGTAATTTTGTTTTGTTTTGGAATCATCTTTTTTATTTCAAATTTATTTGATGATTTTCTGATTCGTTTTGATGGAATTGTGTTTTTTGGAATTTGGATTTGTTTGGGAACTGCTTTTTATCTTCGTAATAAAAATTCCATAAAATCCGAATTACTTGATTAATGTTTTATAGTCAGATTTACGACTTTTTTATAATTTTTAAAAAATAGATTCTGTTGAAAAGAGTTTTAGTAGTTGATTGGTTGGATAAGTTTGGAGGTGCCGAACGCGTTATTGCAAGTTTGGAAAAAACTTTTAGATTTACTCAAATTTATGGTTTAACAAATGTGATGAAGCCGAGTGATTTAAATAAAATTACTCAAGGAAAATCTATTCTTATAACAACAACTTTTTTACAAATTTTCGGGAGATTTTTCAGATTGTTCTTTTTTACTTTTCATTATTTTATTTCAAAAATTAAAATTGATTCCTCTGCCAAAACGATAATTTCTTCTTCACACGCTGTTGCAAAAGGAATTTCAAAATCTTCTAAAAATCAACTGCATATCAGTTATTTTCAAGCTCGTAATTTTAAATATATTTGGGATGATGCGCCTCTTTATTTCGGAAAGTTTTTGTTTTTGGTCAAACCATTAATCAATTATCTTCAAAAACTCGATTTTAAACAAGCTCAAAAACCTGATTTTATTATCAGTAATTCCAAGTTTGTACAACAATGGGTTAAAGAGAAATACAATCGTGATTCTATTGTTATTTATCCACCAGTTGCCTTGGATGATTTTCCGTTAGAAACTCAAAAAGAAAATTACTATGTCGCAGTTGGTCGAATTGTAGCCTATAAACGTTTTGACTTAATTGTGGAAGCTTTTAAAAATTCTGATAAAAAATTAATAGTTTTAGGTGATGGACCTGAATTAAGTAAACTTAAAGAAAACGCAACAGAAAATATTGAATTCAAAGGTTTTGTTGATTCTTCTACAGTTCGTAAATACATATCAAGAGCAAAAGCATTTATACATATTGGAGTCGAAGATTTTGGAATAGCTCCAATCGAAGCTCAATCTTGTGGAACTCCAGTAATTGCTTTTAAAGCTGGAGGAATTCTAGAAACTGTTTTGGATGGCTCAACTGGATTTTTTTTCGAAAAGCAAACGAAAGAATCTTTACTTAATGCAATTGAATCTTTTGAGAAAAGTGATTGGGATGCAACAAAAATACATCTTCATGCACAAACTTTTTCAGAAGAACGCTTTTCGAATGAAATGCAGAACTTTGTTCATAATTGTGAAAAAGATTATTTTAACATTCACAATTAAACTTTTATATACGAATCTAAAGCCTTAATTTTACGATTATAAATTTAAGTGATGAAACGTATATTAATAACAGGAGCGGCAGGTTTTCTAGGTTCGCATTTATGTGATAGATTTAATACTGAAGGATTTCACGTAATTGGAATGGACAATTTGATTACTGGAGATTTAAAAAATATTCAGCATCTTTTTCATTTAGAAAACTTTGAATTCCATCATCACGATATTACTAATTTCATTCACATTGCGGGTGATTTAGATTATATTTTACATTTTGCTTCACCAGCAAGTCCGATTGATTATTTAAAGATTCCAATTCAAACTTTAAAAGTTGGTTCATTAGGAACACATAATTTATTAGGTTTAGCTCGTGCTAAAAATGCTCGCATTTTAATTGCTTCGACGTCAGAAGTCTATGGCGATCCGTTAGTTCATCCACAAACCGAAGAATATTACGGTAACGTAAATGCAATTGGTCCTCGTGGTGTTTATGATGAAGCTAAACGTTTTCAAGAATCTTTAACAATGGCTTATCATACGTTTCATGGTTTAGAAACTCGAATTGTTCGTATATTTAATACTTATGGACCACGAATGCGATTAAATGATGGACGTGTAATTCCTGCTTTTATGGGACAAGCTTTACGAGGTGAAGATTTAACCATTTTTGGTGACGGAAATCAAACGCGTTCTTTTTGTTATATCGATGATCAAGTTGAAGGTATTTATAGATTGTTGTTTTCTGATTATCATTTACCCGTAAATATTGGAAATCCAGATGAAATCACAATAAATGAATTCGCACAAGAAATTTTAAAATTGACTGAAACAAATAATAAAATTGTATATCATCCGTTACCTATAAACGATCCTTTGCAAAGACAACCAGATATCACAAAAGCTAAAGATATTCTTGGGTGGGAACCAAAAGTTGGTAGAACCGAAGGAATGCAGATAACCTATAATTATTTTAAAACACTTTCTCCTGAAGAATTAAAAAAGGAAGAACATAAAGATTTTTCTAATTATATTAAATAAGTGAAAAAATACATCGGTAGATATTCAAAATACATTCGTCCACTAACCATTCTCTTTGATGTTAGTGTAGTAAATTTATTGTTTTATTTTTTCTTTGATTCTCATTTATTAACTGTTTCAGAATTTTTAGTAATCTCACTTTTTTGGATTGTTTGTTCGTTTATTACTTCTTTTTATGAAGTATATCGATTTACCAAATTAATACAGATTGCTGATAAATCTTTAAAGCAATTTGGATTATTTGCAGTTTTCTCTTTCGCTTACGTTGGATTTGTTTCTAAGAGTTTTTCAAATATCGAATTAGTCAAATACTTAATTTCTTCTTTTGTAATTATTGTATTTGTAAAATATACGATTTTTAATGCTTTAAAATTATTTAGAAAATATTACAAAGGAAATCATCGACGAGTTGTTGTTATAGGGAAAGATGTTTTGTCAAATCAATTAGCTAATTTTTTTATTAAAGAAACAGATTATGGTTATTCTTTGGTCAATCATTTTAAGAATAACGATAATGTAAGAGATGTAATTACATATTGTTCTGAAAATAATATTGATGAAATTTATTTTTCTTTGGAAGACACAACGAATTCAGAGTTAAATAAATACATCAATTTTGCAGATAATAATTTTAAAACATTAAAATACATTCCAACCAAAACGGAAATGTTATCAAATGCTGTTAATGTTCATTATTATGGATTTATTCCAATTATTCCATCTCGAAAATTCCCACTACAAAAGCCATTTAATAAATTTATTAAACGAACTTTTGATTTGATTGTATCTTCTTTAGTTATTGTTTTTGTTTTGTCATGGTTAGTTCCGTTAATCGGATTACTTATTAAGTTGGAGTCAAAAGGGCCAATATTTTTTAATCAGATTAGGAATGGTTTATATTATAATGAATTTAATTGTTTCAAGTTTCGTTCTATGTATGTTAATAATGAAGCGCATACTATTCAAGCCACAAAAAACGATAAGAGAATAACTAAAATTGGTAAGTTTCTGAGAAAATCGAGTTTAGACGAAATGCCTCAGTTTTTTAATGTGTTTTTAGGTGATATGTCTGTTTGTGGACCACGACCTCATATGGTTTCAATGACCAATCAATATGAGCGTGTTGTAACTAAATTTAGATTACGCCATTACATTAAACCTGGAATTACTGGAATGGCTCAAACGCATGGTTGTCGTGGAGAAATTGAGAATCGAAGAGATATTATCAATCGAGTTAAATATGATATATTTTATCTTGAAAATTGGACCTTACTACTTGATTTAAAAATTGTTTATTTGACAGTTAAAAATGCAGTTTTAGGTGATAAAAAAGCATACTAAAGAAGAACAATGTTCTTCTTTTTTTGTTTTTAATATTGATTAGAAAGGAGTATTTTTGACCTAAATTATTAAACGACACAACACAATGAATATTTTACTATTAGGTTCAGGTGGAAGAGAACACGCTTTCGCATGGAAAATGTTACAAAGCAACAAATGTTCGAAACTTTTTGTAGCTCCTGGAAATGCAGGAACAGCTTCAATTGCGACTAACGTTGCGATGAATCCAAACGATTTTTTTGCAGTTAAAGAATTTGTTTTAAATAGCAACATCGAAATGGTAGTTGTCGGTCCTGAAGATCCTTTAGTAAATGGAATTTATGATTTCTTTAAAAACGATGATTTGTTAACTCAAATTCCAGTAATTGGACCATCTAAACTTGGAGCGCAATTAGAAGGAAGTAAAGAATTTGCTAAAGAATTCTTAGTAAAGCATAATATTCCTACAGCACGTTATCAATCTTTTACAAAGGATACGGTTGAAGCAGGTTGTGAATTTTTAACTACATTAAATGCGCCTTACGTTCTTAAAGCTGATGGATTAGCTGCTGGTAAAGGTGTTTTAATTTTAAACGATTTAGCCGAGGCTCAGCAAGAATTAAAAAACATGTTGGTTGATGCTAAATTTGGAGATGCTTCTTCAAAAGTAGTTATCGAAGAGTTTTTAGATGGAATTGAATTAAGTTGTTTTGTTTTAACTGATGGAAAATCTTATAAATTACTTCCGACTGCTAAAGATTACAAAAGAATTGGTGAAGGTGACCAAGGATTGAATACAGGTGGAATGGGGGCTGTTTCTCCAGTTCCTTTTGCTGATGCGGAATTTATGAAAAAGATTGAAGAACGCATCGTAATTCCTACGGTAAATGGATTTCAAAGTGATAATATTGAATATAAAGGTTTTGTATTTATAGGTTTAATTAAAGTTGGAGATGACCCGTTTGTTATTGAATATAACGTTCGTATGGGTGATCCAGAAACTGAAGTTGTTCTTCCAAGATTGAAATCAGATTTAGTTGAATTATTCCAAGCAGTTGGTGCTCAAAAATTAGATGAGGTTTCTTTTGAAATTGACGAAAGAGCAGCAACAACAGTTATGGTTGTTTCTGGTGGATATCCAGAAGATTATGAAAAAAATAAAGTGATTACTGGTTTAGAGTACGTAACAGATTCAATTGTTTTTCACGCGGGTACAGCTTTGAAAGATAATGAAATCGTATCTAATGGAGGTCGTGTTTTAGCCTTTACTTCTTATGCAGATAATTTTGAAGATGCTTTGAAAAAATCATATTCAAGTATCGAAAAAGTAAAATTTGACGGTATGTATTTCAGAAAAGATATAGGTTTCGATTTAAAATAAAAGTAAAAGAGCTTCGGATTTCCGAAGCTCTTTTTTATTAAATTATTTTTTTGCAGATTCAGGTTTTAAAACTGAAATTACTCTATTGTTTTTCAAATATTTGTTTGCTGCATCTTGAACATCTTTGGCTGTCAAAGCTTTTAAGTTCTTCTCAAAGTCTAATGCTTTTTCAGGATTTTCTTTGTCAGTATATGAATCACTTAAAACATCAAGCCAATAGTTGTTTTCTTTTAAAGAAATTGTGTAATCTGTCATTTCACCTTCTTTAAATTTCTCTAAATCTTTGGCTTCAGGACCATTTTTCTGAATTTTCTCAACTTCTTTTAAAGTCAATTCAATTAACTTATCAGCACTAGCAGGATTCGTTGGATATCCGATACTAAAACTATATGAACCATAAGGTAATTTATTTAAGCCTCCGCGTGCGCTAGCTCCATAAACTCCACCTTCTTTTTCACGTAATTCTTCAATAAGTTTAATCGTCAAGATCTCTCCTAAAGCTTGCATTGCTAAATTTTCTTTTTCTGAATAAGTAGTTTCTCCAGTATATGAAATTCTTACTGTAGCTTTATCATCATTTCCTTTGAATACCTCTTTTTTATGAACTCCTTTTATTGGTCTTGAACCGGTATCTTTGAAAGTTTCTTTTCTATTAAGAGCTGGTAAAGAAGCAATGTATTTTTCAGAATAAGCTTTCATTTCATCATCAGTCACATTTCCTACGAAGAAGAACTCAAAATCACTTGCATCTGCAAAGCGATCTTTATATAAATCGTATGCTTTTTTGTAATCTGTTTTGTCCCAATCGCTATCGCTAGGTGGGAAAGAGATGTAACGTTCGTTATGTCCATACATGAAATCATTTACTTGTTTAGAGAAATACATTTCAGGTTGTGACATTAAATTAGCATAGTATGATTTATTTTTATTCTTTTCTGATTCGTATGCTTTCTCATCATAATTTAAATCAGTGAAATATGCATAAACAGTTTGGAATAGATATTCTAAATCTTTTGGTGTAGAACTACCATAAAATCCTTCGGTCATTCCACCAACATATGGACTTACACGGTAAATTTTACCTGAATTAAACTTAGTTAGTGCGTTTTGATCCATTCCTGCAATACCAGCTTGTGGAACCGCTCCTGTTGCTAAATTAATTGTTTTGTATGTTTTTGTATCAATTGAGTTGAATCCACCAAAACTAGCTCCATTAAATAGAATTTCATCATTTTTGAAATCTGTTTTTTTATAGGTTACTTTAGCTCCATTAGAAAGTTCTAAAGTTGTAGTTCCTAATTTTGCATTTTTAGTAGTTTTTACAACTTTACCAGGTTTGATTTCATTACGAATTAATGATTCCGCAATAGTTGCTTCTTGATACGGTGTGATTTCAATTTTAGAAACGTCTAAAGCAGCTAAAACTTCTTTCTCTGTAGTTTTACCTCCGTCTTTTCTTTCAGGTCCAGTTAAGATAATTACACGGTTTTCATCTTTAATGTAGTTCTGAATTAATTTATTTGTTTCGTTTAATGTAATTGTAGGAAGCAACTCCTTAACTAAATTAAATTCATAATCAATAGAAGGTATTGCTTCTCCTTCTAAGAAATTAGATTGATATTGACCTAAGTATGCAGAAGAATTATTTTTATCTCTATCGTTGTAAGCTTTTTCGTAAGAAGATAAATATTCGCTTTTAGCTCTATCTAATTCAGATTGAGTAAAACCGTATCTTTTAGCTCTTTCATTTTCGATTGCTAATGTTTTGATAGCTTCTAGTTGTTTATCTTCAGCTGTCATCGCAAACGATTGGAACGCATCTTTATTTCTACCGTACATTCCACCATAATAACTATATCCGTAAATAAATGGCGGATTCGCACTGTTTGTATATTCTTCTAAACGTGCATTGATCATCTGTCCAAATAATCCTTCAATTAAGTCATTTCTGTAATCACCTACTGTAGTTGAAGGTTTTGAAATTCCTTGATCTTTATATAAAATTTGAACATTTGCATTTGTAGCTTCTTTGTCTGTACTAATCGAAACAAAAGTTTCTTTGTGATTTGGAATATCAAATGATTTTCTAGCTGGAGCATTTTTTGGATTTTTATACGATCCAAAATGACTTTTGATTTTTTTCTCCATTTCGTTCACATCAATGTCTCCAACAACGATTACAGCCATTAAATCTGGACGATACCAATCTTTGTAGAATTGACGGATTTCTTCATGTTTAAAAGTCTCTAAGTTCTCTTTCGTTCCAATTGGTAAACGTTTTGCATACATTGAATTGTATAACATTTTTGGCAAATATTCACGCATCATACGTTCATTTGCACCTAAGCGCGTACGATATTCTTCAATAACAACTCCACGTTCATCATCGATGTCTTTTGCATCCAAATTTGCGTTAAAAGCCCAATCTTCAAGAATTTTAAAACCTTTGTCTAGTTTTACTGGATCATCTGCCGGAATTGGTAAAAAATAAACGGTTTCATCAAAGCTTGTATAAGCATTTAAATGTTGACCGAATTTTACACCAATACTTTGTAAATAATCGATAAGTTCGTTTTTAGGAAACGTTTTTGTTCCATTAAAAACCATGTGCTCCATAAAGTGAGCTAAACCAACTTGGTTATCGGTTTCTAGAATAGATCCAGCGTTTAAAACCAAACGTAAGTCAACTTTTTTCTCAGGTTTTGGATTGTGTCTAATGTAATAAGTTAATCCATTGTCTAATTTTCCAATTTTCACATTTGGATCCGTTGGTAATTTTTGATTTAAATCTGCAATTTGCGCAAATAAAGATGCTGGAAGAATTAACAAACCAAGTGTTAGTTTTCTTAAATTCATAAATTAATATTAAAATCGGTTAGTTTTTTTGAATTTTAAAAATATGTATAAATATATGATTTTTTTGTTAAAATATTGGTAAAAAATAAAGCCAACCTTTTATGATGAGGTTAGCTTTGAAAGATTGTGAAATTATTTTTCTTAATGAGGTGTTTATCTTTTTAAAACCATTTCTAAATATGGATTTGTGAATCCGAATTTTTCGTAAAGTTTAATTGCTGGATTATGAGCGTCAATTCTCAAAAGAATATTTCCTCTACAAACATCTAAAACTTCTTTCATGATTAAAGTTCCAATTCCAGTTCTTCGACGATTTAAATCAGTTGCTAAATAAACTAAAATGTTTTCAGGTATATAACTATCCATGTGTGTGTGATTAATTACTGCAACACCTGTTATCTCTTCTTTTTCAAGGCAAAGAACTAAATGTCCGCCCTTGTCAACAATGTAATTTAGTGCTTTAGTGATTACTTCCTTACTGTCTCCAAATTGTTCAAGATGCGTGAATAAAAAATCGACAATTTCTTTTTTTAGTTCAAATGGGAAATTGTATGATTGGTAGGTTTTAATTGTCATTATTTTTGTATAAAAAAGAAGTCACGATTCCGTCGTGACTTAGGTATATTATTTTAAGAAAGAATGTGCTGTTGTATCTTGCACATCTTCGCCAGATTTTTCGAAAATTTGTAATTGCTTAATCCAATAGAAGAATGCAATAATAGAAATGATGATGAAAATAAATGTAATGATATTACCTAACCACCAGTTTGCATTTTCTACTTTAGATAGCCATAAAAATGGTACCATTAAAAAATCGGTAAAAAAACTACCTAGTCCTTCAAATAAAGATGTCCACATAATATTGTTATTAAATAATTGCTGATTGAGAAAAGTTAAATAGTAACTTTGCTACAAAAGTAATAATTTTATCAACAAGTTATTTACATAAATAATAAAAAAATTATACATGTTAACAAATCTTTTTTCTAAAAGCAGGCCAATCAACTATTTTTTAATTACCATAGCTCTGTTATTGGTGTATTTAGTGAATTTGTTTACTGATTTTTCTTGGTCAACAAGTAGTTTTAGTTTGGTTAATAAAATTATTTTGTTTTTAGTTTTGGGATTATCTGTTTTTGTGGTTCAATTCATAACTTTTAAAAATCAATTAGCGAATCAAAATTTGTATTCGTTGTTTTTTTACACTTGTTTTTTTATCCTATTTTCTACTATTCTAGATAATAATGAAGTTATTGTTGCCAATTTTTTTGTTTTGCTGGCATTGCGTAGGATTTTTTCACTTCATTCGTTACGAGATGTAAAACAAAAGATTTTTGACGCTGCTTTTTTGATTTTAGTAGCTTCCTTATTTCATTTTTGGAGTATTCTTTTTATAATTCTGTTGTATTTTGCGATTCTTTGGTTTGTTTCAGAAGATTATCGAAATTGGTTTATTCCTTTCATTTCGTTGTTTTCGGTAAGTATTTTGTTTTATACCTATACTTTATATGCTGATATTTCTTTTATTAATTATTGGAAAGATCACGCTGTAGTTAGTTTTAATTTTACTTATTTCGAAAATATTTATCAAAATATAGCTTTGGCACTATTTACTTCAATCGCTTGTTTGTTTGCTTTTTCTCAAGTTTTAGAAATTAGGAAATTACCTATAAGTTTACATGCAATCTATAATTTGTTACTTGTGTCCTTTTTAGTAGGGGTTTCGATTTATGTACTTTCTGACCACAAAATGAATAGTTTATTAGTTTACACTTTCTTTCCACTTTCTATTTTAGGTGCAAATTATATGGAACGCTTAGCAAAGAATTGGATGAAAGAATTAACTTTGGTAAGCGTTCTTGGAATTAGTATTTGGATTTTTATTACGCAATTATAATTTTTCACCGTAAGCTAAATCTCCTGCATCACCTAATCCAGGAATAATGTAATTCTTTTCGTTTAATCCATCATCAAGAGTTGCAACCCATAAATGACAATAATCCGGAAGGTTTTCTTGTAAATATTTAATTCCTTCTGGAGCAGCAATAACCACACAAATATGGATTTCTTTTGGAGTTTCTTCAGTTAGCAATTTGTTATAAACCGCTACTAAAGAATGACCCGTTGCTAACATCGGATCTAATAACAATAAATGTTTTCCTTCAAATGATGGAGCAGCTTGATATTCCACTTTGATTTCTTTATTTCCGTGAATTCTAGATGCAGAAACAAAACCATTTTCAGCATCATCAAAAAAGTTCATAAAACCAGTATGAAGTGCCAATCCTGCACGTAAAATTGAGCATAGAACCACATTGTCCTTTATGGTGGTTGTATTTTTAATCCCAAGTGGGGTTTGTACGGCAACTTCTTGATATGGTAAGGTTTTACTTAATTCATAAGCCATAATCTCACCAATTCGTTCGATGTTTTTACGAAAACGCATACTGTCTTTTTGGATGTTTACATCTCTAAGTTGCGCTAAAAAGTGATTTAGAATACTATTCTGCTCTGATATATAGTGAATATGCATGGTTTTTTGTATAAAAATTTGAGTTTATAAAGTTATAAAAAGTATATTTGTAAATAAAATTTTTAACCATGTTTGCAGAATTCGCATTTCCAATATTTGAGCAAAGTATTGCTGACTATCACAAATTTGATGATGTTTATCAGCCTATAAATAATCCTTACGAAAAAGGAACAATCGAACATTTATTATACGCAAAAAACTGGGTTGACACAGTACAATGGCATTATGAAGATATTATTCGTGATCCACAAATTGATCCGATTGCAGCTTTAGATTTAAAACGTAAAATCGATGCTTCTAACCAAGTTCGTACAGATATGGTCGAATATATTGATGGTTATTTCTTAGATAAATATAAAGATGTTGTTGTAAAAGCAGATGCTAAAATCAACACAGAAAGTCCAGCTTGGGCAATTGACCGTTTATCTATCTTAGCTTTAAAAATTTATCATATGAACGAAGAAGCAACTCGTGAAACAGCTTCTGAAGAACATAGAGCTAAATGTCAAGCGAAATTAGACGTGTTATTAGACCAAAAAAATGACATGTTCACTTCTATCAGTCAATTAATTTCTGATATCGAAAACGGAGATAAATATATGAAAGTGTACAAGCAAATGAAAATGTACAACGACGATGATTTAAACCCTGTTTTATATCAGAACAAAAAATAGTAACTTTGAAAGACTTTCTAAATCGGAAAGTCTTTTTTTATTTATGGAAAAAATTTCAAAAACCATTTCAATCTTAATATTTACCATTTTATTGGTGATTGTTGGTGCAGTAATTTGGTCGTTCTTTAATCCTTACGCACAAGTTTTTCTTTTGCCATTAGGTTTTTTAAGTGTTTATTATCTTTTATTATATTCATTTGTGAAATTAATTGGTGCTAAAACTTCCAAACCTTGGAGATATTTAATCCTATTTATGATTGTAGTTCCGCTGCTTTCTTTTGCTTACGGATATAACACATTCATCCGATTTTCAATAACCATTTTAAATGCATTTACAGAATAATGAAACATATTGTAATGATGCGTTTGTCGGCAATGGGCGATGTTGCAATGACGGTTCCGGTTATTTCTGCTTTGGTTTCGCAATATCCAGAAGTGAAAGTTACCGTGGTTTCTCGTCCGTTTTTTAAGCCATTTTTCAATCATATTCCTAATGTCGAATTTTTTGCTGTTGATTTAAATAATCGGCACAAAGGATTTTTAGGTTTATACCGATTGTTTACCGATTTAAAGAAGCTGAAAGTTGATTATTTTGCCGATTTTCATAATGTTTTACGTTCAAAAATTGTTCGAACTTTTTTTGCTTTATCAGGAACAAAAGTTGCTTTTACAGATAAAGGACGCGATGAGAAAAAAGCCTTAACTCGTACAGAAAATAAAGTTTTTGCTCCAGTAAAATCAATGGTAAATCGTCATTTAGAAACCTTACAGAAATTAGGATTTAATGTTTCGTTACAAAATCCGATTTTTCCAACTAAACCAATTCTAAACGAAGACATTATTTCTAAAGTCGAAAATAAAGAACATAAATGGATTGGAATTGCACCTTTTGCACAATATGATTCTAAAGTCTATCCAAAAGATTTAATGGAAGAAGTGATTCGAATTTTGTCAGAAAATCAGAATTATCGTATCTTTTTATTTGGTGGAGGAAACAAGGAAATTGAGTTGTTAAACCAAATGCAACAACAAATTGATAATGTTTTTGTTTTGGCAGGAAAACTTTCTTTTAAGGAAGAATTAATCGTGATTCAAAATTTAGATGTAATGCTTTCAATGGATTCTGGAAATGCACATATTGCTGCTATGTACGGAATTCCGGTGGTTTCGCTTTGGGGGCAAACCCATCCGTTTGCAGGTTTTGTGCCTTTCAATCAACCTGAAATAAATTCGTTAACCGCAGACAGAAATCAATATCCGTTAATTCCAACATCTATTTACGGAAATAAAATTGTACCTGGTTACGAAAATGCTATGCGCACGATTTTACCAGAAATGGTTGTGAATCAAATTAATAAAATTGTAAAATAATTGATTATGAAAATAGAATCATTTATCAGAGATATTCAAAATTTCCCAAAAGAAGGAATTGGATTTAAAGATATTACGCCACTTTTAAATGATATTGAAGCTCGTAAAGAAGCTTTGAAGTTATTAGTAGGAAAATTAAACGGACAAAAAATAGATAAAGTTGTTGGCATAGAAAGTAGAGGTTTTTTCTTCGGAACGCTTTTGGCTCAAGAATTAAATGCGGGTTTTGTTCCGGTTCGTAAACCACGTAAACTACCTTTTGATACTATTTCTGAATCTTACGAATTAGAATACGGTTCAGATACCTTAGAAATGCATATTGATGCGATAAAACCTGGAGAAAAAGTTTTGCTTCACGATGATGTTTTGGCAACTGGAGGAACTGCTGCTGCAGTTTGTAAACTAATTGAACGTGCTGGTGGTGAAATCGTACAATGTAATTTTTTAATGGAATTAGATTTCTTAAACGGAAAAGAAAAATTAAAAGGTTATGATGTACAAGCTTTGATACATTATTAGTTATCCGGCTTTTAGACACAATATTTCAAATTGTGAATATCTATTTGTTGTTTTTAACTATTACTTTTTCTTTAAAATCTATATTTGCGTTCCTTAAAAATTAAAGTAATTATGAGTGCAACTTGGTACGAATGCAAAGTTAAATATAGAAAAATAGATGAAAGTGGAGTTCAAAAAGTAGTTTCTGAACCTTATTTGGTTGATGCACTTTCGTTCACCGAAGCGGAATCTAGAATTAATACGGAAATGGCTGCTTTTGTTACTGAAGAATTTAAAATTGTAAACATTAAAGTAGCAAATTTTGCTGAGATTCATAATTTCGAAAACTCTGATCGTTGGTTTAAGTCTAAAGTTTCTCTTTTAGCCTATGATGAAGAAAGTGGTAAAGAGCGTAAAACGAGCTTTTATTTGTTAATTCAAGCCAATGATGTAAAAGAAGCTTTTGATAATACCATGCAAGTGATGCAAAACACAATGGGTGAATTTACGATTCCTGCAATTTCAGAATCGCCGATTGTTGATGTGTTTCCTTTCTTTAAAGGTGAAGAAGTTTCTGAAGAAAAATTGATAGGTTAATCTTTTCTTAAAATAAAACATTAAAATGATGTTTTAAAACTGGTGATTTCAAAACGTAATTTTTGTTAATAATTTTTAAATTATTAAAATATATATAAGTTGAAGCCGATATTTTTTTGAATGTCGGTTTTTTTTATATTTAAAAAAATGATTTCTTTAAAAAAACACAAACAACAGCTTTGTTGCTTTTATTTAGATGTTAAAAAAAAATGTTTGTAAATTATTGATTTACAAATGTATGTATAAGTTAAAAAAAACTTTTTTTCTTGTTTTTTAAAAAAAATATTAGATAACTTTGCATCATAAAATTTCATCTAAAAGGAAATGATTTCAATTCACACAAATATTTTATTCGACCAATATAGCATCCAAGCTATGTTGCGACGTTGTGTGAATACCACTTCTCCCTTTTCGCCTATAAGGGCCAGGGCTTGATTTTCGAACACTTTTCGAAATCTCTTTTAGCATAAACAGCTTAGTTTAGCTAAACATTCAAAAACAATTTTATTAATAATATTAATTGAAACATTACACTATACGTGTGTTTTGTTCAGATTATTTTGACCAGCCATAATTTCCAAATGAATAAACCATCGGATTTTATTATCATACCAGCGAATGAATCGCATATGGGTTACGCAGAGCAAATCTGTGATGAAATGTTTGAATCAGCAAAAGCTCGAGGAACGGGAATTGCCCGAAGAAAACCTGAGTACGTCGCAAACAAAATGAAAGAAGGAAAATCGGTAATCGCACTTCATAAAGATGGTCGCTGGGCAGGTTTTTGTTACATCGAAACTTGGAGTCACGGAAATTACGTAGCGAATTCAGGTTTAATTGTAAATCCGGAATTTAGAAAATGTGGTTTAGCAAAATCTATTAAAAACCGAGTTTTCAAGCTTTCACGTGAAAAATATCCAGATGCTAAAATTTTTGGATTGACTACTGGTTTGGCGGTAATGAAAATTAATTCGGATTTAGGTTACGAACCAGTTCCTTATTCTGAATTAACGCAAGATGAAGAATTCTGGAAAGGATGTACTTCTTGTGTAAACTTCCAAATCTTACAAAGTAAAGAACGTAACAATTGTTTATGTACGGCGATGCTTTGGGATCCAGCAGAAAAAGAAAAAGAATTAAAACGCAAAATCGAAGAAAAAACAAAAGCGAAAGAGCGTTTAAAAAATATGCAAAAAAAATCTTCATTACTTAAACGATTGGTAATGAAGTTTAAAGGTAGTAAAATCGTGACATTATTTGTATAATCATCAATACGTATTAAAATGAGTAAAAAGAAAGTTGTTTTGGCATTCAGTGGAGGTTTAGATACTTCATTTTGCTGCATCTATTTAGCTAAAGATTTAAATTTAGAAGTACATTCTGTGGTTGTTAACACAGGTGGTTTCGATGAAGCAGAATTAAAACAAATCGAAGAAAGGGCTTTAAGTTTAGGTGTAGCTTCTCATAATGTTATTGATGAAACTACAAATTACTATAACGATAGTATTAAATATTTAATTTTCGGAAACGTACTTAAAAATGCAACTTACCCATTATCTGTAAGTGCAGAACGTGTTTGTCAAGCTACAGCTATTGCAAATTATGCAAAGAAAATCGGAGCAGAATGCGTAGCTCACGGTTCAACTGGTGCAGGAAATGACCAAGTGCGTTTTGATATGATTTTTGAAATCTTAGTTCCGAATGTTGAAGTAATTACTCCAATTCGTGATTTAAAATTATCTCGTGAAGCAGAAATTGAATATTTACATAAGCACGGTGTCGAAGTAAACGCAGAAAAAGCAAAATATTCAATCAATAAAGGTCTTTGGGGAACTTCAGTTGGAGGTAAAGAAACTTTAACTTCTAACCAATATTTACCTGAAGAATCTTGGCCAACTCCAATTTCTAAATCAGGGACTGAACAAGTAACTGTTGATTTTGTAAAAGGTGAGCCAGTTGCTTTAAACGGTGAAGCAATGACTTCTGTTGAGGTAATTCAAAAATTACAAGATATCGCACAGCCTTATGGTATTGGTCGTGATATTCACGTAGGTGATACAATTATTGGTATTAAAGGACGTGTTGGATTTGAAGCTGCTGGACCAATCATTATTGTAAAAGCGCACCACACGTTAGAGAAACACGTATTGACAAAATGGCAATTGTCTTGGAAAGATCAATTAGGAGCTTTTTATGGTAACTTCTTACACGAAGGTCAGTTCCACGACCCAGTGATGAGAGATATCGAAGCTTTTTTACAATCATCTCAAGAAACAGTAAACGGACGTGTAATTGTTCAATTACAAC
The DNA here is from genome assembly GCF_003865405.1 of Paenimyroides tangerinum. Lineage (GTDB taxonomy): Bacteria > Bacteroidota > Bacteroidia > Flavobacteriales > Flavobacteriaceae > Flavobacterium > Flavobacterium tangerinum. The sequence continues at coordinate 42,587 of NZ_RQVQ01000017.1, read as the reverse complement.
CTAACTATTTCACGGTAATTGGTATTGAATCTGAAAACGATTTAATGTCAAATAAATTTGGTACTTACGGTGAAATGAATAATTCTTGGACAGGTGATGATGTAAAAGGATTCTCGAAAATTTTTGGAAACCAAGTTTCTATTTGGCATAAAGTAAACAACAAATAAATTTTATCTACTTTAAGGCAGAAGTTCATTTTGGCTTCTGCCTTTTTTTGAAAATATAAAGTAATGAAGAAAGTAAAAGTTGGAATAATTGGTGGTGCAGGTTATACAGGTGGTGAGTTATTACGTATTTTAGTAAATCATCCAAATACAGAAATTACTTTTGTTCACAGTAATAGTAATGCTGGTAATCCATTATATAAAGTTCACACAGATTTAATTGGTGAAACAGATATGTTGTTTACTAGTGAAATTTCTCAAGATATTGATGTATTGTTTTTGTGTGTGGGTCATGGAGATGCGAAGAAGTTTTTAGATACCAATTCATTCAACGAAAACATTAAAATCATCGATTTAAGTCAAGACCATCGTTTAGCTGCGAATGCGAATGGATTTGTTTACGGTTTGGCTGAAATGAATCGTGAAAAAATCAAACAAGCAAATTATATCGCAAACCCAGGTTGTTTTGCAACAGCCATTCAATTGGCTTTATTGCCATTAGCTTCTGCTAATTTATTGAATGATGATATTCATATCAATGCGATTACAGGTTCTACAGGGGCTGGACAAGGATTAAGCGCTTCTTCACATTTCAGTTGGAGAAACAATAACATTTCGGTGTATAAAGCATTTACACATCAGCATTTGAATGAAATGGGAGAAAGTATTCTTTCATTACAACCAAATTTTGACCAAGAGATTGATTTTATTCCACAACGTGGCGATTTCTCAAGAGGAATTTTTGCGTCAGTTTATTTAAAATCAGATTTGTCTGAAGAAGATGCTGTAAAATTATATCAAGAATATTATAAAGAACATCCGTTCACGTTTGTATCTACAACCAATATAGATTTAAAACAAGTAGTGAATACCAACAAATGTTTGTTATACGTAAAGAAACACGGAAACAAATTAGCTATTTTCTCTGTGATCGATAATTTATTGAAAGGAGCAAGCGGGCAAGCCGTTCAGAATATGAATTTAATGTTCGGTTTAGAAGAAACTGCTGGTTTAAAATTGAAAGCTGTAGTATTCTAAAAAGAATTAAGATAAAAGTATAAAGTATTAAGAGCGCTTTATGACATTTGACATTAAGACTTTAAACAGATTAAGGAATGAAATTATTTGATGTATATCCAGTAAATGCAATCGAAATTCAAAAAGGACAAGGTTCTTATGTTTTTGATGCAAACGGAACAAAATATTTAGATTTATATGGTGGTCATGCTGTGATTTCAATCGGGCATACCAATCCACATTATGTAAACAGATTAACAGAACAATTACAAAACTTAGGTTTCTATTCAAATTCCATTGAAATTCCTATTCAAAAACAATTAGCAACTTTATTAGGAGAGGTTTCTGGTAAAGCAAATTACCAATTGTTTTTATGTAATTCAGGTGCAGAAGCAAACGAGAATGCGTTAAAATTAGCTTCGTTCTACAACAAACGCAAAAAGATTGTTGCTTTTAAAAATGCATTTCACGGGCGTACTTCGTTAGCGGTTGCTGCAACAGATAATCCAAAAATTGTTGCTCCAGTTAACGAAACAGATAATGTGGTTTTCTTACCATTTAACGATGAGATTGCTTTAGAAAAAGCATTCGCAGATTTTGGTAATGAAATCTCTTCTGTAATTATCGAAAGTATCCAAGGTGTTGGTGGAATTCAATTGGCTTCAGATTCTTTCTTGCAAAAAATCAGAACGTTAACTACGCAGTATGATGCTGTTTTTATTGCTGATGAAGTTCAGTGTGGTTATGGGCGTTCAGGTAAATTCTATGCGCAAGATTATTCAGGTGATGAAGCTGATATTTACACGATGGCAAAAGGAATGGGGAATGGTTTTCCGATTGGTGGAATTTCTATTTCTGAAAAATTTGTTCCTTGGCATGGCGAGTTAGGTACGACTTTTGGTGGAAATCACTTGGCTTGTGCTGCGGCTTTAGCTGTTTTAGAAGTTATCAAAAAAGATAATTTAATGAACAACGCTTTAGAAGTTGGAAATTATGTAATGAACGAATTAAAATCATTCGACAAAATCACTGAAGTTCGTGGAAAAGGTTTAATGATTGGAATTGATTTACCAGTGGAATTAAAAGCTGTAAAGGATAAATTGCTATTCGAAAATAAAATATTTACAGGGTATGCAGCTCCTAACGTAATTCGTTTGTTGCCTGCATTAAACGTTTCTAAAGTAGAAGCAGATATGTTTTTAGAAGCATTAAAAATGCAATTAAATAAATATTAGTTTTTTAGAGAAAAGAAGAGAGAGAAAAGAATAAAGAGAAAAGAATAAAGAGCAAATGACTACTCGTTAACATTCAAACTTTATAACATTCAAACTTTATAACATTCAAACTAATTAATAACAATTTGAAATCAAGATAAATGGAAAAATTCTTTTCAGTTGGTGATGTTGATAATTTATCACAAATTGTAAAAGAAGCTTTATCAGAAAAAGCTTCTCCAAATGCCAACGAAGCATTGGGTAAACACAAAATGATGGGATTAGTTTTTCTAAACCCAAGTTTGCGTACGCGTTTAAGTACACAAAAAGCAGCCATGAATTTAGGAATGAATGTTATGGTGATGAATATGGATAAAGACGGTTGGGCATTAGAAACTCGTGATGGAGTTGTAATGAACGGAACAACTGTAGAACATATTCGTGAAGCAGCTGCTGTAATGGGCGAATATTGCGATATTTTAGGATTGCGTTGTTTCCCAGGATTAAAAGATGCTGAAGAAGATTATAGCGAAGATTTATTCAATAAATTTTTGAAATTCTGCAATACGCCAGTGGTGAGTTTAGAAAGCGCAACACGCCATCCATTACAAAGTTTAACAGACTTAATCACGGTTATCGAAAATAGTGATTATACTTTTGATGAAGCTAAGCAACAATATATTCCAAACGGTAAAAAGCCAAAAGTTGTTTTAACTTGGGCACCTCACGTTAAAGCTTTGCCACAAGCAGTTCCGAATTCATTTTCTGAATGGATGTGTGAAGCTCAGAAGCAAGGTTTAGTTGATTTTGTTATTGCGCAACCAGAAGGATATGAGTTAAACGAAGATTTTACTTCAGGAGCAACTTTGGTTTATAATCAGGAAGATGCATTTAAAGATGCCGATTTTATTTACGTTAAAAACTGGTCTAGCTATAAAGATTACGGAAAGATATTACCTGTAGAAGGTGAATGGATGCCAACTTTAGAAAGTTTAAAAATAACTAACGATGCTAAAGTAATGCACTGTTTACCAGTTCGCCGTGATTTGGAATTAGGGTCTGATATTCTAGATTCAGAAAAATCATTAGTAGTTAAAGAAGCAGGAAATCGCGTTTGGGCAGCTCAAGTTGTTATCAAACGTATTTTAGAAAATAAATAATTATTTTGCCACAAATTCACAGATTTATAATTTTTTAATCTGTGTATCTGTGGTTAAAATTACAACTATGGAAAAACTAACACTTGTAAAAATTGGTGGAAACATCATTGATAACGAAACAGCGTTAACTGATTTCCTAAACTTGTTTCATCAAATTCAGGGTAAAAAGATTTTGGTTCACGGTGGCGGTAAAATTGCTACAGAATTAAGTCAAAAATTAGGTTTAAATCCAGAAATGGTAAAAGGTCGTAGAATTACAGATGCCGAAATGCTAAAAGTAGTTACGATGGTTTATGCTGGTTTAACTAATAAAACCATTGTTGCCAAACTACAAGCTTTAAAAGAAAATGCTTTGGGATTAACTGGTGCAGACGGAAATGTAATTGTTGCAGAAAAGCGTCCAATTTTCGAGGTTGATTATGGTTTTGTGGGTGATATCACTGAAGAAAACATCAATACCGATTTTTTACGTGATTTGTTAGATAGAAATTATCTTCCTGTTTTTTCAGCGATAACTCACGACGGTCAAGGCCAGTTGTTTAATACAAACGCAGATACTGTTGCTTCAACAATTTCAATTGCTTTAGCTCAATTTTATGAAGTAGATTTGATTTATAGTTTTGAGAAAAAAGGAGTTTTAAAAGATATTAATGATGAAAATTCTGTGATTCATTCTATTAATGAGTTGAATTTTAATACTTTTGTTGAAGAAAAAATTATTGCAGACGGAATGATTCCTAAAATTACAAATGCCTTACAAGCAGTTGATAAAGGTGTTTCAAAGGTAATTATTAAAAATGCAAATGACTTATTAGATGCGTTTGCTGGAACAATCGTCACCAAATAAACATTAAATGGAAAAGATTATAGAAGGAAGTATTGGGTTGTTAATGGATTTAATCCGAACGCAATCTTTTAGTAAAGAAGAAGATAAAACCGCTCAAATTATTGATACATATTTACAAAATCACGGTGTTAAAACACATCGTGAATTAAATAATGTTTGGGCTTTCAATAAATATTTCGATTCATCAAAACCAACGATTTTATTAAACTCACATCACGATACGGTTCATCCAAATAGAGATTATACACGAGATCCGTTCAATGCAGAAATTATTGATGGCAAATTATTTGGTTTAGGAAGTAACGATGCTGGTGGATGTTTGGTTTCATTAATCGGAACGTTTTTACATTATTACGACAAACAAGATTTAAAATATAATTTTGTTATTGCAGCTACGGCTGAAGAAGAAATTTCTGGTTTACACGGATTGGAATTTGTTGTTCCTAAATTAGGTGAATTAGAATTCGCAATTGTAGGTGAACCAACCCAAATGCACTTGGCTATTGCCGAAAAAGGATTGATGGTCTTAGAATGTAAAGCACCTGGAAAATCAGGTCATGCAGCTCGTGAAGAAGGCGAGAATGCCATTTACAATGCAATGAAAGATATTGCTTGGTTTCAAAATTATAGATTCGAAAAAGAGTCTGAAATTTTTGGACCGATCAAAATGTCAGTTACAATGATAAATGCCGGAACACAGCACAATGTGGTTCCTTCAAGTTGTGATTTCGTAGTTGATGTTCGTATCACAGATGCTTACACAAACGATGAAGTTTTGGATATTATTCACGAAAATACCATTAGTGAAATTCATCCACGTTCAACAAGATTAAAGCCATCTTGTATTGACAAAAAACATCCAATTGTTCAGGCTGGAATAGCTCTAGGAAGAGAAACTTACGGTTCTCCAACAACAAGCGATCAGGCTTTGTTAAGTATTCCTTCGTTGAAATTAGGACCTGGAGATTCGGCTCGCTCACACACAGCAGATGAATTTATTTATGTAAAAGAGATTGAGGAAGGAATTCCTTTATATATTAAAATGTTAGACCAAATTGTATTATGAAGCTTTGGCAAAAAAATACAGAAGTAGATAAAACCGTTGAAAAATTTACTGTTGGTCGCGACCGAGAAATGGATTTCTATCTAGCAAAATTCGATGTTTTGGGTTCTTTAGCTCATACACAAATGTTAGAATCTATTGGTTTATTGACTTCGGAAGATTTAGAAGAAATTCAAAAAGAATTAAAAAATATATTTCGAGAAATCGAAGCTGGAAATTTTCAAATTGAAGACCACGCGGAAGATGTTCATTCACAAGTTGAATTTATGTTGACAGAACGCATCGGTGAAGCTGGAAAAAAAATCCACAGCGGACGTTCTCGTAACGACCAAGTTTTGGTGGACTTAAAATTGTTTTTCCGTTCAGAAATCGAGCAAATGGTTCTTCACGTAAAAGAATTATTTGATACGTTGATTTCGTTAAGCGAAAAACATAAAAACGTTTTACTTCCTGGTTATACGCATTTGCAAGTTGCTATGCCAAGTTCATTCGGATTATGGTTTGGTGCTTACGCAGAAAGTTTAATCGACGATTTAGAATTGATGTTGGCTGCTTGGAAAATCACCAATAAAAATCCGTTAGGTTCAGCAGCAGGTTACGGATCATCGTTTCCGTTAAACAGAACTATGACAACAGATTTGTTAGGTTTTGAACAATTAAACTACAATGTGGTTTATGCACAAATGGGACGTGGTAAAACCGAACGTATTTTAGCCCAAGCAATGAGCAGTATTGCTGCAACAATGGCAAAAATGGCAATGGATATTACGTTGTATATGAATCAGAATTTTGCTTTTGTGAAATTCCCAGATCATTTAACAACCGGTTCAAGTATTATGCCGCATAAAAAGAATCCGGATGTTTTAGAGTTGATTCGTTCGCGTTGCAATAAAATTCAAGCTTTACCAAATGAAATTGCTTTAATGACTACGAATTTACCTTCGGGTTATTTTAGAGATTTACAATTGTTGAAAGAGAATTTATTCCCAGCTTTTGAATCGTTAAATGATTGTATGAAATTGTTGGTTTTGATGTTAGATCATATTCAGATTAACGAAACTATTTTAAACGATCCTAAATACGATTACTTATTTAGTGTGGAGGTGGTAAATAACGAAGTTTTAAATGGAGTTCCTTTCCGTGAAGCTTACAAGAATATTGGTTTAGCTATTGAAGACGGAACCTATAAACCATTAAAAGAAGTAAATCACACACACGAAGGAAGTATTGGAAATCTAATGAACAAGCAAATTTCTGAAGCTTTTGAAAAAGTGATTAATGATTTTAATTTTAATAAAGTACACCAAGCGTTGAATGCTTTGGTAAAAGAATAATAGAAGTCCGATGTTTTTACATCGGACTTTTTTGTATTTTTATATGTATAATTAAAATGATTTATTTTGAGTTTTTAAAGTTGTTATATGAAATATTTGTATTGTTTGTTAGTCATATTTTCTTTTAATTTTTCGTTTTGTCAATCAAAGCTATTTGAAGAAATAATAAAAATAGATTCCACAATTCCAAATAATACGGGATGGAAAGATAAAAGTTTCGAAGATTTTTTAATTTACAAAAATCAAATTGAAGCTGATTTTTTTGATGAGAATCAAAATCAATTTGCTGAATATAGAAATGTAATTTATTATTTATATTTAGGAAGTATTCCGAATCATGGTAAAGTAAATAAAATTGTTGGTGTCAAAATAAAAAATCTCGATACAGGTGAAATCATTCATTATATTTCTTCGAATGAAGATGAAATCATAAAGTTGAAAAAAGGTAAAGAAAATGATTTAAGTAATGAATATTTTGCGTTTTTATGTGAAGATTACAAAGTAACAAAAGGGTTGAATATTTTAAAATATACAGATAGTTCAGAAACATTTCATTCTTTAGATTATCATATGATCGAGTTCATTTATAAAATTAATTTAGAAAATGAATCAAATGGAATGGTCTTTAGTTCATATAATTATTATACTTCTGAAAAAATGTTAGATCGTTTTTAAATGGGAAAATTTCTAAAATACGGAATCAGCCTTAAACGCTTTGGATCAAGAATAACAATAAGCTCGGTTTATACCGAGTTTTTTTTCGTATTTTAGTTTTTTATTTTATCTCATAATGAAAAGATTCTTAATCTTAAGTTTTATTTTTTTTACCTCAATTGGTTTTTCACAAGAAAATTCAACTAATAATCAAGTTGATATTTGTCTTCAAAATTCATTAAATGTGTTTTTTAAGGATGAATCTTTTAAGAACATCAAAAGAAATTTGGTTGTTAGCTCATTTACTCGTAATGAAGAAATCATCATTCGAATCATTCCCTTATTCAATGATTTTTATAAATACGATGAATTAACCGGTGATTTTAAAGCTTATTTCAATTACAATGATTTTAATATTTTGTATTATGAAAATGCTTTCGATTTAGATCAGGATGAAAATGTAGTTTTAGAAAATGTGTTGATCGAAGTAAATGGATCAGAAAATAAAGATGTTGAATCTGAAATTCAAATTCTAAAATTAAACAATCCTGAATATTATGGAATGGAATTTATTTACATCAAAGGTGAATTAAAATGGAAAGAAAAAAGCTATTTTGAAAGTTTGATCGAAAATCAATTTCTGTCATCGGATTTTTATAAAGATGTTATTTATAAGGCGAATTGAGGTTTTTACAAAATTGCTTTTTGTAGTTTTGTATTCTGAAATTTAGATAAATGACAAAAACAATCGATTCTCGTTTTGTAGGAAAATGGAAAGGTTCTGATGAAGGAAAAGTTATTCCAGGGCAAATTAATTTTTGGATGATGCATCGAAAAATAAACGGAACGTTCGAAATCATTTTTGAAACACATTACGAAGACGGAACCGCAGAACAATTTTTTGAAACAGGAAATTGGTATGTAATTGACGATGTTTTTTACGAATATCGCGAATCAGATGAGCAAACCGATGCGTATCAATTTGAGTTTCTTTCTCCTCAAATTATTCAATTTATTGAAATAAATTCGGATAATGAAAATTTATATATCTTTAAAGATTATAAACTAATAGAAAATTAATGATTTGTTTATTTTCCTGAAAAATTATCTAGTTTTTTATTAAAAATATTTTTTTGTTTTTTTATAATCAGATACATAACTTATAAATAAAGATAGTAAATTTGCATCAAATATAAATGCGATGATAAATTTTCCAATGCCCGGAAATGAAAATAAGCGTCTTGAAAAATTAGCTTATTATGGTCTACAAAATTTAGCAAAAGATTCTGATTTAGATGTGTTTGCTGAAGCTGCTTGTCTGATTACAGATTGTTCAGCATCATTGATTGCAATGATGGAATCTGAAACACAAACCGTTCAAAGTTGTGTTGGAATGGAGTTAGATTTTGTACCTCGTCAAAGTACAATCTGTCAATACACCATTATGAGTAATGAAGTTTTGGTAATTGAAGATACTTTACTAGATGATCGTTCTCGTTTTAACGAAATGATGATTCAGGCTGGTGTTCGTTTTTATGTTGGAGTTCCGCTATTAGATGAAGAAGGTGTGGCATTAGGAACTATTTGTGCTTTTGATTTTCAACCTAAGAAAATCTCTTGTAAGCAAGTTCATTCTTTAAAAAAATTAGGAGAATCTATAACTAAAATCTTATTAAGCAAAAAGAAAAATGCTTATGCAGAATATTTTATGGATACTTTTAATTTAACAAATAATATTATTTGCGTTTTAGATAGTACTTTTAAAATCAAAGAAACGAATCCTGTTTTTGATAATCTTTTCAAATTCTCAAAAGAAAAAACGTTATCGTTGTTATTCACAGATTTGTTTAATGGTATTGATAACTGGGACAAACTTTCAAAAACAAATTTGCAAAATTTTGAAGATGTTCATATTTTAACTCAATCAACATTAGATACAAGTGAACTAATTGAAATTGATTGGCATATTAAATTGAATGCTTCTAAAACAGAAATTTTATGTTTTGGAAGAAATATCACTGAAGAAAATAAAGAAAAAATCAAACTAGCAAATTCAGAACAAAAATTTAAAAAGTTCTTTGAAAATTCTATCGGTTTGATGAGTCTTCATGATCTTCAAGGAAATATGCTGGCTGTTAATGAACAAGGAAGAAGCGCTTTGTTGTATGATGAAAGTGAAGTTAGCCAGATGAGCTTATATTCTTTGGTTGATGAAGCTGAAAAAAATGATATCACAAGATATTTAGATACAATTGCCAAAAATAAAGTAGCAAAAGGTTTAATGCGTTTGAATGCAAAAGATGGTTCCAAATTGTATTGGATGTACCATAACATGTTAGAAATTGATGAAAACGGTGAACCTTATGTTGTAAGTACTGCTTTAAATATCACAGAACGCATTCTGTTAGAAAAGAAATTCAAACACATTCAACAAATTCTAGAACAAACGAATGATGTGGCTCAAGTAGGAGGTTGGGAATTAAATGTAGAAACAAACGAAATAACTTGGTCTAAAAACACCAAAAAGATTCATGGAGTTTCTGAAGATTATGATCCAAATCTTGATACAGCAATTCAGTTTTACACAGATGAAAGTCAGGAGTTTGTAAATAGTTTAATTTCAAAAGCTATAAACGAAGGGATACCTTATGATCAAGAATTAGAATTAGTTCGTTTAGACGGAACTATTATTTGGGTTCGTGTTAAAGGAATACCTGAATTTAAAGGTGATGTTTGTGTACGTCTGTTTGGTATTATTCAAGATATTGACGAAACTAAAAAAGTTTATTTAGATTTAGCGAATAAAGAGGCGATGCTTCAGGCTTTTGTTAAAGATGTACCTGCTGCTGTAGCGATGTTTGATTCCGACTTAAATTATATGACTGTTAGTAAACAATGGTCAGATGATTATAATAAAGAAAATAAAAAACTTGTTGGAAAACATATGTATGATATCTCTCCAAATATTCCTGAGGAGAGAAAACAAATATATAGCGATGCATTGAAAGGGCTAACGTATGTAAATGAAAATGAAGTTTTTTTAGATTTAAAAGAAGAAAATCCTCAACATTACAATTGGGCGGTTAAACCTTGGTATGGTTCTGATGGCGAAATAGGAGGAATTATTTTGTTTACTCAAAATATTACTCCAGCAGTAAAAATTAATCAAGAATTAATAGAAGCAAAAAAACTTGCTGATATTGCAAGTAAAGCCAAAACGGAATTTTTAGCTAATATGAGTCACGAAATCAGAACTCCGTTAAATGGTGTTATCGGTTTTTCTGATTTATTATTGAAAACGCCATTGAACGAAATTCAACAACAATATCTGAATTATATTAATGAATCAGGTAATAGTTTGTTGCATATTATAAATGATATTCTTGATTTTTCTAAAATCGAATCAGGTAAATTAGAATTATTTATCGACAAGTATAAAATCACTGATATTGGAGATCAAGTAATCAATGTTGTCTTGTATCAAGCACAGCGAAAACAAATAGAATTACTTCTAAATATCGAACATGATTTACCAAATTTTGTTTGGATTGATGTTGCTCGAATCAAACAAGTATTAATGAATTTACTTGGTAATGCTGTTAAGTTTACAGAAAGTGGAGAAATTGAACTTCGAATTCGTAAAATGGAGCAAGCAAATGGAAAAGTAACTTTACGATTTGCTGTTCGTGATACTGGAATAGGTATTCCAGTCGATAAACAACAGCGAATATTCGATGCGTTTACGCAAGAAGATAGTTCTGTTAGTAAACGTTATGGAGGAACTGGTTTAGGGTTGACTATTTCGAATAATATTTTGAAATATATGGGAAGTTCTCTTTCTTTAAAAAGCGAATTAGGTCTTGGCTCGGTTTTCTATTTTGATATTGAAGTTCCGTTTGAAAATACAACAATTGATGACGAAGAAACTATTGATTTACAAAATGTACTTGTAGTAGATGACAACGAAAAAAACCGAATTATTCTAAAACAAATGCTTTCATTTAAAGGAATAAATGCAGATTTAGCTGCAAATGGTTTAGAAGCGATTCAAATGTTGATGAAAGGAAATGAATATGATGCTATTTTGATGGATTATCATATGCCAATTCTTTCAGGTTTAGAAACTATCGAAAAGATCAAAGAACTATTTAAAAATCAAGATAATAAAGTTCCGTTAATCGTTTTACATACTTCATCAGAAGAGCAAGAAGTTATAGCAAATGTTAGGAAAGAAGAACAATCATATTGTTTGTTGAAACCAATTAAATCAAACGAACTTTATTCGGTTTTACATCGTGCTAGTACGCAGTTGAGCAAAATTGCTACAAATAATGAAAATGAGGTTGTGAAAGCTAAAATCATTTCTCAAGAAATTAAAGTCCTTTTAGCAGATGATAATCCTGTAAATATGGCTTTGAATTTGAAAATTATGGAATTGCTTGTTCCGAATGCAAAATTGGTCGAAGTAGAAGATGGTAAATTAGCAGTTGAAGCTTGTATAAAAGAAAACTTTGATTTAATTTTAATGGACATTCAAATGCCAATTATGGATGGAATTGAAGCTACCAAAGAAATTCGTAAAATATCAAGTTTTGATAATGTTCCAATTATTGGGGTCACAGCTGGAAATATTTTGATTGAAAAAGAAAAATGTATGAAAGCAGGTTTTTCAGATATGTTAGCCAAACCAATTAAGCAACAAGATTTATTAAACATGTTAGCTACCTATTTTGAAGTTGATGCTTTGTCTGATAATCAATTAGATGATGATACAGAGAATATTGATTTATCAGTTTTAGAAGCGCAAACAGGTGGAGATGAGAAATTTAAAGCTTATTTTTTAGATTTGTTGATTACTGAGTTAAATAGTTCATTATTGAATCTAAAACATATTGAAGATAATTTTAATAGTCAGTCTGTTAAAATGTATTTACATAAATTAAAAGGAACTGCTGGAATGTCTGGTTTAGCTGGTTTGTTAAAAACAGTTACTAAGTGGGAAGAATCAGAAGTGAGTTCAATCAATTTCTTTGAAATGAGTAATGAGCTTCATAAGCAAATCGTGAATGCGCAACGAATCATTCAACAAATGAATAATTCGGCTAAAACCTAATATTACTAATAATATAATTTAAATATAAATGATAAATAAGTTTAATAAATTCAAATTTATCACAGCAGATGATCACGAAATAATTGCGAAATCTTTAATTTTTATTATTAAAGATTTATATAAAGATGCAGAGATTTATCAAATAGATAAATTAAGTGAGATTGTTGAAGCTTTAAAGAAGGAGAAAATAGACTTATTGATTCTAGATATTTCTTTTCCTGAAGGTGATACATTGACAATTATACCAAAAATCAAAGCCATTCAACCAGATATTAAAATTTTAGTTTTTTCTGGACATGACGAAAATATGTATGCGATTAGATATTTTCACGCAAACGTAAATGGATATTTGAGTAAATCAAGCGGAGTAAACGAAATCAAAAATGCGATTACTGACGTTATGAATAATGGAAAGTATTTTAGTAGAAACATCCAAAATCAAATTATGGATAGTTTGATTTTCAAGAAGCCTTCTAACGCATTACAACAACTTTCTAACAGAGAATTTGAAATTGCTAAGCTTTTGGTAAAAGGTTTTGGAAATACTGAGATTTCTGCCGAATTAGATTTGCAAAAATCAACGGTTAGTACGTATAAAAATAGAATTTTTGAAAAATTGGAAATCAATAATGTTCCTGATTTAATTCAGATTTTTAAATTATACAACGAAGAAAATGCTGGTTAATTCTTTTTGAAACCAACAATATAAAACTAAAAATCCCGATGCTTTTTTAAACATCGGGATTTTTTTATGATTCTATTAAACATCGTCAAAATCAACATAAATCTCATCTGAAGTTACAATCGCTTGGCAAGATAAAATCAAACCTTCAGCCACTTCTTCGTCAGATAAAATCGAGTTCTTTTTCATCTCTGCAGAACCTTTTACAATTCTACACATACAAGAACTACAAATTCCGCCTTGACAAGAATACGGAGCGTCAATTCCCTGTTTTAAAGCTGCGTCTAAAAGAATCTCTTTTTTCGACATTTCAAAAGTAGTTTCCTCGTCATCAACTAAAACCGTGATTTTTGCTATTCCGCTTGATTCAATTTGTTTTCCACCATCTGTGCTTGGTGTAAATAATTCAAAATGAATATGCTTTTCATTTACGTTATTTCCTTTTAAAACATCACTAACCAAGTTAATCATATCTTCCGGTCCACATAAATAATAAGCCTTAAATTCTTTTTCGTTGTGTTTATTTTTTAAAACAAAATTCATTGTAGAACGATCAATTCTTCCAAATAAACTTCCTTCTGGATGCGCCTGTGTGAAGGTATAATGTACAAAGAAACGACCTACGTATTTTTGTTGTAATTCGTGAATTTGATTGTGGAAAATGGTTTCTTCTGGACTTTTATTTCCATAAATCAAAACAAATGAACTGTTTGATTCACTTTCTAAAACCGATTTTGCTATAGATATAATTGGTGTAATACCACTACCAGCAGCAACACCACAATAATTATTTTGCTTAGTTTCCTTTGGTTCAAAAACAAATTTTCCTTCAGGAGTTCCAACTTCTAATTGGTCGCCTGCTTTTAATTGCGTAGTTGCAAATGTAGAAAAAGCTCCATTTTCAATCGCCTTAACAACAATTCTGAAATCGCCACTTTTTGGTGAAGACGAAATCGAATAGGAACGGCGAATTTCATTTCCGTTGAATATGTGTTTTACAGTAACATATTGTCCTGCAATAAAAGTGTACAAATCTTTTAACGTTTCCGGAATTTCAAATAAAATTGAAACTGCACTTGGCGTTTCTTTACGAACTTCCTTAACGGTAAGTAAATTAAATGTAGACATATAAAATAGTTAATTTGTGCAAAAATACGAATTTTTAATTTGTGTTTTTTATGACGAATGTCAGGTTTTACAAAAAGATAAAATTTTAATACCTATAATTTTGATGTATAAGAAAATTATGTATATTTGCTATACCTAAAATTCTTTAGTATGAAAAAGCAACAACAATTATATAAAGGAAGTTTGAATACCATTATTATGAAACTTCTTGAACAAAACGGAAAAATGTACGGATATGAAATTACCCAAAAGGTGAAAGAAATTACCCAAGGTGAAATGAATATTACCGAAGGTGCTTTGTATCCGGCTTTACACAAAATGGAAGCAGAAGGTTTCTTGGATGTAGAAATGGATAAAGTAGACGGACGAATTCGTAAATATTACAAGTTAACTGAAAGCGGAGTTAAAGAAACGGTTTCGCGTATGGAAGAACTGGAAAATTTTATTCGCAATATGCAAAACATTGTTACTGGTCCTGATTTAAAAACAATTTAGATGAAACAGACATTAACTACCGAACAAGTTCAATTTATTGAGAATGCCTTAATCGAAAAATGCGATTTCAAAGATTTTAATGATGTACGTTTAGAAATAGTTGACCATTTAGCTTCTGAGATTGAAGAAGATATGAACAATAATAATTCTGATTTTAAAACAGCTTTTATAAAAATTCTGAATAAATGGAATCCGTTGATTTTGCCAAAAACGGTAAGTTTTTATAGCAATGTTCCATACATGGTTTGTAAACTTTGGAAATCTTTAGATTCAAAATTTTATTATGGAAGTTTTGTATTATCGATTTTATTGACTTTTGTTTTTTATAAATTAATTGAAAACGGAATGTCTGTATTTACACTTTTTCTTCCAATTATTTTTATTGGATTATGCGCTAATGTTTATTTGTTCTATAAAAAAATCACAACAAAAGTATCTACAACTTTAAGTGTCTATGCTTTTAAACGTATCTATAAAAACTCAATCACTTTTGTTCTTTTTATTGTTTTAAATATTGCTTTATCATTAGACGGAGATAATTATAACTTATTTCCACTTTATTATGGTTTAATTTATTTCTCAATATTAATGGTCGGTAGAGCTTTCGTTGCTCATAAAAACATCAAAATAGAAAATCAACTTTTAAAAGTTATTTAGATGAAAAAACTAACCAATCAACAAATAGAACAAGTAAATCAAAGATTAATTACATACGGTTTTGGTTTTATAGATATTCGAATTGAAGTTTTAGATCATTTACTTTGTTTGCTTGAAGAAAAAGAATCTAATGATTTTGAAGCTAATTTAAATGCTGTTTTCACTGAACAAAACGATTATTTAAAAACAATTAAAAAATCAACGCTTTCAAAAATATTGAACAAAAAAACATTGTTAAGTGATTTTATTATCAATCCAATTTTTTGGATTATTTGGGTATCTAGTTTCTTATTCTTGTTTTTTATTAATTCTTATATAACAGCATTTCCTATTTCAAATTTAACAGTGGTTCCATTACAATTGGTGTCGATTCCTATTACTTTCTATTTGATTTATTTTATTATTTCAAAAAGAAAATCAACAGATTCATTTTCTAATTTTTTCACTGTTTCATATTTGTTATACGGTTATCTTTTATTAGTTAGTTATTTCAAAGAATCCTCTGGTTTAACATTAATTGGTTTTATCTCATTTGGTATAGCAACAAGTTTAATGCTTTATTATTTACCTGTTTATTTCAAGATTAAAAACGATAAAAAATATCAAAATTTATTTCAATAAAAATGAAAAAACTCTCTCAAGAACAAATCGATCAATTATTTGTATTTACCAAAAAACATTTGGTAGAACATTATGATGTTCAGGTAGAATTAGTGGATCATTTAGCAAACGCTATTGAAGCCGAATGGGAAATAAATCCAAACATTTCGTTTACAGCTGCCTTAGAAAAAGAATATAAAAACTTTGGTGTTTTTGGATTTTCTGGTTTGGTAGAACAAAAACAAGCTACGTTACAAAATCATTATTGGAATGTAATTAAAAGAGAAATCCGCAGCTTTTTTTCTATTCCAAAAATCGTTTTAACCCTTGCCTTATTTTATGTTTTGTTTCGGTTTTATTCTAATCCAACTGAACTTGGAGAACAACTATGGTTTAGTTTAGAAGTTGTTTTATTGATAATGACTTTAGCATTATGGATCTATCAATACAGAAAAATTAAAAACAGTCACAAAAAATATTTAATACAATCTATCAGTAATTATTTTTACAGCTTGCCTTGTACATTAATTGTGTTTTTTGGTTTTTCTGTTAAAAGTAATCCAAGCTTGTTTACAATTGTTTTAAGCTCAACTACAACTACTTTATACATACTATTTGTAGCTGTTTTGTTTTTTAAAATTATACCTTTAATTAAAAATGAAATTGGTTTAACAGAGAAAAAATTCCAACATATATGAAAAAACTAACTCAAGAACAAATCGACCAGCTGTTTGTATTTACCAAAAAACATTATGTTGAATTTTACGATGTTCAAGTAGAATTGGTAGATCATTTAGCAAATGCAATTGAAGCAGCTTGGGAAGTAAATCCGAATTTATCGTTTGATGAGACACTACAAGCTGAATTTAAAAAGTTTGGAATTTTTGGATTTACTGGTTTGGTAGAACAAAAACAAAACGAACTTCATAAGCACTATAATAAAATGCTTTGGAATGAAATTAAATCGTTTTTTACTATTCCTAAAATTGTATTGACGGCGCTATTGTTTTTTCTAGTTTATTATATTTTAGAAAAAACAGGAGCAATAGGCGAAACATTTGCACTTGCAGCCTTAATTATATCTTTTATAGTTTTTATGTTTGATGGGTTTCGATTTATATTCAAAATTAAAAAAGAGCAGAAAAAACAAGGTAAAAGTTGGCTACTTCAATCTGTGGCGCAACAGATGTTTTCAATTCCAACTATCGGATTTGGTGGGGTTTATTTTTCAATGATTGGACGTTTTTTTGAAGAAAACTTAGCAGTTTCCAATGCAGGAATTTATTTTTTAACCGCTTTTCTTGTGATGCACTTCTTGTTTATTTTTGTTTTTTACAATTTAATAAAGCCAAGTTTAGTCAAAAGTATAAAAGAAACCGAAAAACGCTACCAAACCATTTAAAATGCAATTAACCACAACACAATTACAACAAGTATCAAACTGGATTGCAAATCAGAAAATAACTGATTTTGATTCTTTTGGAAGAAAAGATAAAAAGCATTTGTATTACGATATTCAGTGTGAAATGACCGATCATGTAGCTTCGAATATTGAAGATGTAATACAAACAGAAAACAAATCGTTTAGCGAAGCTTTTGAAATTGCTAAGCAAAAATGGAATGTTTCTGAACTTCAGAAATTAGAACAAGCCAAAGAAAAAGCTTTGAAAAGCAAATATACTAAATTGTATTTTTCGGCTTTTAAGAAACTATTCTTGTCACCTAGAATTTTATATGTTTTCTTGGTCGGAATTCTAATTTTTAAACTTTTAATGATTGATGAATTTTGGTTTTCGCAAGTTAAATTCGTCGTTTCTATAGGTTGTTTATTCTTCGGATTAGGATTGATTTTATTAAACATGTATCAAACCGAAAAAATTAACGGAACACAAAACAGATTTTTATTAAACAGTATCAGTTTTAAAATCATTGCTGTTTTGACTGGATTAAATGCTGTAATTACCAATTTTGCTTTTAATTTTTTTGTAGAACCAATGAATTCTTTCAATACAGAAACTTATGATTTCTTTACAAACAGCATCAAATTGAGTATTTTATTAACATTAATGATTTGTAATGTAACTCTAGTTTATTTCGTGATTCATAAACAATTAAAAGCCGATTTGAAAAGATATGTAATTTCTTATTCAAACTAAAATATAAGCTCTTGAATTTTTGAGGAGCTTTTTTTTCTATATTTGATTCGTTGATATTCTAAACCAATCTAATTATGAAAAGAATCTGTTTTTTATTATTACTAATTTCTACGGTTACTTCTGCCCAAAATCCTGAAGTTGCCAGAGAATTAGTATTAGAAGGTGTTGCGCTCTACGATGAAGGAAAATATTCGCAAGCCATTTCAAAATATGACGATGCATTAAAAGTAGATAAAGATAATTTTCTTGCACTTGCAGAAAAAGCAATGACTTTAGTTGCTACTCGAGATTATTCGGAATCTATCAAAATATGTAAAAAAGTTTTAAAACTACATCCAAACGAAGAACTTTCGATGTTATATGTTACTTATGGAAATGCTACGGATTTATTGAACGATTCAAAAAAAGCAATTAAAATTTATGATGAAGGGATTCAAAAATATCCTAACCAATACCAACTTTATTTCAATAAAGGAATTGCATTGACTGGATTAGGCGAAAACGAAAAAGCAAAAGAAGCGATTCAATCAGCTACTGTTCTAAAACCAAATCATCCAGGTTCGTTTAATGTTTTAGGTATTTTGAATGAAAATAATAGAATTGCAGCGATTATGTCGGCTTGTCGATTTTTGAGTTTAGATAATAAATCGGCTCGTGCAAATGATAATATAGAATATATTTTAAAGTTGATGAATCAAGGTGTTGAAAAATAGGGGTCTAATGAGGTTAACATTACTTTAAGCGATTTTGTAAAGAAAGATAAAAATCGAGAAAACGATTTTTCGTCTGTTAATTTAATGGTTTCTATGAGTGCAGCCTATGAAATGACAGATGATAATAAATACAAAGGAGATGTAGAAAAGTTTTCAGATAAATTATCGATTTTATTTGGAAGTTTGACCGAAACCAAAGATAATCAATCGGGTTATTATTGGGAATATTTGGCTCCCTATTTTATCGATATGAAAAAGCAAGACTTAGTAAATACCTTTGCAAATATTGCTTTTGCTGCTAAAAATGATAAAGATGCAATGAAGTTTTTAAAAGAAAACAAAGAAAAAGTAGATGCGTTTTATAATTGGTCAAATTCTTTTCAATGGTTATAAAATAAAATGTAATAAAGCAGAGTTTCGACTTTGCTTTTTTTGTAAATTAGAAATAAAAAAATGACTGTAAAAACAAAAATTCTCAATCAATTAAAGGAAACAAATACGTTAGCCGATTTTTATACCGATGCTTACAATTGTTCGAGTTTTGGATTCGTTTTAGATTATAATGATGAATTTGTAATTGTTGAACGTTTTAATGATGAAAATAATTACGACGGTTTAACTATTTTCTTTTTAGAAAACATTTCAAGAATTCGCTGGGAAGGGAATGAAATTCAAAGTATTGCTAAAGTAATTGATGTTTCGAAAAGGCTTGATGTAAAACCTAATATCGATTTAGATTCCATTCATTCAATTTTAGAAAGTATTCAAAAACATTTCGATTTTTTGACCATTCATATTGAAGACTTAGATTCTGAAGTTTGCTTAATTGGAGAAATTCACGATTTAGATAATGAAACAATTGTAATGCATGAATATGGAACCATGATTTCATTGGATAGAAAATTTGTTTTGTTAAATGTTCACGATATTACGCGTATCGATTTGAACGGTTGCTATGAACTTAAATTGAAGCAAGTTTTAAATATTAGTAAATAAATGTAATTTATGAAAACACAATTCGAAAAACTTTTTACCTATAACAAAGAAATGAATCAACGACTACTCGATTTGATTTCTAAAAACTTAAATCAAGTAAATGAAAAGACCATTTTGTTGATAAATCATATTATAAACGCACATCAAATTTGGAATGCAAGAATCAATAATCAAGCTTCATTTGAAGTTTGGCAAACACGTATTTTTTCTGACTTAGTAGAAATTAATGAATCAAATTTTGAAAATACTATGCAAATTATTGATAATAGAAATTTAGAAGAACTGATTTCATATTCAAATTCGAAAGGAGAAATATTTTCAAACACTATTGATGATGTAATTTTCCATGTTATCAATCATTCAACGTATCATCGTGCACAAATTATAACCGATTTGAAAATAGCTCAGATAGAACCAGCAAATACAGATTATATATTTTATCGTAGAAAATAAAAACTAATCAACCACTTATGAAAAAGCTAATTCAAATTTTTATTTTATTCTTCACTCTGAATTTTGGATATGCCCAAAATGTATTGGATTTGTATTATGTTATTCCAGATGTTTATGTTGGCGATTTGTCCGAATCTGAACGAAGAAATCTGATTTCTAATCGTAAATTGAAAGTTAATGATTCACATTTCGAATCGCGTTTTAATCTAAAAAAGGGCTATCTTCAAATGGAAAAAAGTTATGCAAAAAATAAGCCTGTAGATTTCTATATCGATATAAAATATTGGACTTTGGAAGATGGCTTTTTGATTGCCGTTTCTAAAACAAAAATGGATAACTACAATTATCAACAGGTAGATTTTAAGTTTTTACTTTATAAAGATGGTGAAATTTCTTTAGTCAAAAAAGGATATTTAGATGGCTATTCTTCTGATTTTGATGTTTTTCAAAACAATTTATGGAATTTTTTCTTGAAAGATGGTATTTCGAATTCGGAAAAAGAAATGGCTAAAAATGCAAATATTTTTATCTCATTTCAATATGGTCGATATGATTTCTATTTGCAATATTCGACCAAATATGAATATTGGAAATTTAACGATAAAATCATGAAATATATAAAGGCAGAAAATATCGATTTTAAATTTGATTATAACGATTCAAAATTTATACAACCTAAAAATGAAAATACAATCTTTTAATACCGATGTCGTTTTTGACCAAGAACGCATTCAAACCAAAGTAATTATCGAAACTTCTTTCTCAAAAGAAATTCGAATTTTGTTAGCAAAAGGACAATTGATGAAAGAGCATAAAGCGCCATTTTCGATTGTGATTCACGTTTTACAAGGTTCTATTAATTTGGGTTCTGAAGGTGAAATACAAGAAATGAACGCAGGTGATTTGATTACTTTAGACGCGAATATTCCTCATGATTTAAAAGCAAATCAAGATTCGATAATTCGATTAACGTTGTCAAAACTCGATAAAATGGAACGTGTTGAAAATGTAATTAAATAAAATATTTATTTTTAACATTTATGTTGGTTTTTTAGTAATTTAGTTAGAGCTTTTGAACAACTGTTTTTTAGCTGATATTTTAATGCTAAAAAATAATGAGCGAAAAGAAATTTAACATTGCTATTCTGATTGATGGAGATAATGCACAACCCAAACTTTTAAAAGAAACCATTGAAGAAGTTTCCAAATATGGCAAAGCGACCATTCGTCGAATTTATGGAGATTGGACTTCGCAAGCAATGAATTCTTGGAAAGCTCTGATTAATCAGCATTCGATAAATCCAATTCAGAAATTCTCTTACACAACTGGAAAAAATTCTACCGACGGAGCATTAATCATTGATGCAATGGATATTTTACATAGCAAAAATGTTGAAGGATTCTGTATAGTTTCTAGCGACAGCGATTATACAGGATTGGCAAAACGGATTCGTGAAGAAGGTTTGTTCGTAATGGGAATTGGAGAAAAGAAAACTCCAGAATCTTTCGTGCAATCTTGTGATATTTTTACGTTTACAGAAAATATTACACCAAAAATTGTTGAGGTTAAAGAACCCGAAATTAAAACGAATCGTGTTGGAACGCTCTCAAAAAGTAAAATACCAAAAGTGACTCCTAAATCTAAAAAGAAAAACAGTATTCTTTCTGATAAAGACAATAAAACCATTTCTCGTGCTTTTGATATTTCTACAGACGAAAATGAAATTGCTTATATTTCTACTGTTGGCGCAAATATTAGAAAAATTGACCCAAGTTTCGATACTCGGACTTATAATTTTGCTACACTTTCTAAACTTTTTGAAAATCTAGATGAATACGAAGTTATCCGAAATGAAGTCGGTGCTTTAAATCATCCGTTAGTAAAACGAAAATAAATCACTTGTTGTTTTTTTGATTTTAACTATTCTAAATCAATAAAGAAGGAGATTTCGAAATGACAAAAGTTAAAATAAAAAATTTAGAATATTTGTCACCAAGCGAATTCTACATTGACAATGTTGAACGGAAAGAATAAAATTATTAAAAAGGAATAGGTGTTATATTTTTTGTTTCTATAAATATGCCATTTTTATCATATTTACTGACCTCGTTTTTAGTAAAATCTTCAATGGTAATGTAGTCTAAGTTATCGTTTTTGTAATAATAGGTTGTTGTTATATCCGAATCAATCTTAGTGAAATGTTGGCGTATGTGTTCACCATTTTCGTAAACATCTGTACAGTATATTTGATTGTCAATCGTATATGAAATTGAATTTTTTTGGCCGTTTTCATCAAAAGTAATACTTTCATTTGTGTTCAAATCCGAAAGTACTTCAACCGAACCATCTTCGTAATAGCTAGTGTAAGTCATTTTTTATTATCTCTTTCGCTCTTAATTTGTCCATTCGGATAATAATAGATTTCAATACCTTTATCATATTCATCTCCTTTTTGTACAATTATACTTAGGTTTATTTTTCCATCACGATTAAATTGGTTTAATTTGGTGTAAGTGCCAATGTCTTCATATGTAATAAATGTATTTCCTTTTGAATCTTTGAAATTAGCTGTTGTAAATCTTCCATTTTTAAAAGAAAATTTCATTTCGCAATTCTCAGAATCAATTATAATTTTGATTGTCGTAATTCCAATAAATTCACCTTTTTCATTAACCTCAAAACGCATGGTAAAACCTTTTCCTTCTAAGAGATAGCTTCCTTTTTTAGGTTTAAAAATTTTAAATGCTTCTCGATGATTTCTTTCTTTTTCGATTAATTCACTTCTTTCTTCTTCATTATGTGGTTCGGGATACTCGAATTCAATTCCATAATTAACCAATTCTCTAATTTCAATAATTCCGTTTTTCCGAAAAATCTCATTAAAATCAATGAAGTACTTTTCGTCAAGTTTAATAATTTCTTGAGCAAAATTTGAATTGCTAAATAGTAAAATGGATATGAATAAAAATATTTTCCTCATTTTGTAAAGTGTTGGTAATTAAATATACAACTTAATTTCTAAAATATAATTAGAAAAATCTACTGAGTTTTGTTTCAATTCGATATTTAAAATCAAAACAAGATGAAATTTGAACGTTTTTTATGAAATATTTATTATTTGAATTTATTTTAAAGAATTATTTAATGCACTATATTTGTTGAAAACAAACTAACGAACATGAACACAACTATATTAATTATTGGAGCCTGCGGACAAATCGGTACCGAGTTAACCGCAAAGCTTAGAGAAATTTATGGAATTGATAATGTAATTGCTTCAGATATTAGAAAAGGAGAACAAGAAGTTTTTCAAACTGGTCCTTTCGAAGTACTTGATGCAATGAACTTAGAACAAGTTACTGCTGCTGTAGAAAAATACAAAGTAGATGAAGTTTACTTAATGGCTGCTTTACTTTCTGCAACTGCCGAAAAAAATCCTGCTTTCGCTTGGGATTTAAACATGAATTCACTTTTCCATGTGTTGAACTTAGCTAAAGAAAATAAAATCAAGAAAATTTTCTGGCCTTCAAGTATAGCTGTTTTCGGACCTACAACTCCTAAATATAACACACCTCAATATACGGTTATGGAACCTTCAACGGTTTACGGAATTTCTAAGCAAGCTGGTGAACGTTGGTGTGAATATTACTTTAATAAATTTGGTGTTGATGTTCGTAGTATTCGTTATCCAGGTTTAATTTCTTGGAAAACCTTACCTGGTGGTGGAACAACCGATTACGCAGTTGATATCTATTACAAAGCAATCGAAGACAATACATACAAATGTTTCCTTTCTGAAGAGACTGGTTTACCAATGATGTATATGGATGATGCTATCAAAGCAACTATCGGAATCATGCAAGCAAAAAAAGAAGATGTGAAAATTCGCTCTTCTTATAATTTATCTGCAATCAGCTTTACTCCAAAAGAATTAGCTACTTGTATTGCAGAAGAACAGAATGGTTTTACAATTTCTTACGAACCAGATTTCCGTCAAGCTATTGCTGATTCTTGGCCTTCAAGTATCGATGATTCAGAAGCAAGAAAAGATTGGGGTTGGAGTCATGATTTCGATATGAAAAAGATGACGAAAACCATGTTAGAAAATCTGAAAACAAAATTAGCTGAAATATAGAGTCTATTTAAGAATTAAGTTAATGAAAATAACAGAATAGCATTAAAAAAAACTTACTTAATAAGTTAATTGACAGTTGTTTGTGATGTTTGTGGTGTTGATTTTTTCGTAACTTGTTGTTGTCAAGGCAAATAAGTTAACGTGAATGTTTATCCTACAAACATTACTGACAATCAGTGGTAATTTTTAATAAACGTTCAATTTCAATGAAAGAAAACACAAACATCAATTAAAAGTTATCTGGAATGCAATTATATACTTTGTAAAAATTGTCTATCAGAGGAGTATGCTTCAACAAGATTTTCCAAAATGGGAATTGGTTTATTATTATTACAACAAATGGATAAATACAGAATATTTTGATTTATTACTTTCGAAATTGTGTAAAAAAGTTAGATTAAAAAGACATCAAAATATAGAACCAAGTTTAGGAATTATGAACGACCAAAGTGTAAAATAGGGCAGCGATCGTTCATTAAAAGGTTATGATGGAAATAAAAAATAAATTCGGATATATTATCAGCGTAGCAATGAGAAATGAAGAAAAGAAAACAGGTTTTATTCCAATTTCTAAAATATGGATTAACGAATGGACTTTTTTTGGCTTGATAGCGATAGAAGGCTATGCTACAATTATGAATTATTAATGGAAAACTCCGAAAATATGGTCAAAATTGCCGCCATAAAAAATTTATTGAATAAAATTTAAACTGTCTTTAAGAAAAATAAACTATGTAGATATTTCAGGAACGAACTGAAAAATTATTCTTCCCATTCGTATTTTAGTTCGATGCCATTTCTTGAAGGTTTATAATAAACAACCTCATAATCTCTATTTGAGTTATTAGGCATATTTTGTTTTGATTCAGCTTCCATTTCTAAATATTGACGTAAAGTGACCTTTTTTCCATTCATACTTGTAAGTAAAGGAAGTTTTAAATCAGAAACAGATTCCACTGATTTCAATTTAAACCAAAATTCTCCTTTTGCCTCCTGAGCTTCAATAATTAAACCTGGTAAACCCTCAAACTTCCATGGACCTGAACTAATAGGAATATCAGACGTGTACCAAACAATCCATTCTCTACCTCTAAAATCAACTAAAGCTTTATGAGCTAACCAATTACCAATTTTCTTTCTTTCATTTAGTAGAACCCAATTAAATTCAAACGTTATATCATTTATTAAAAATGGAGTTCCTAAATATGTTTGAAAATAAGAAATTTCATTATTTTTTTTAAAAAAATATCTGTCATCTGTAGAAGTGGAAGCTGTGAAGATAGTAGAAGTTTCGTCAATATTAAAACGAATTTTCTCTTCATCTGTAAACTGAACAATTTCAGTTTGAGTCAGTTTTTTTGATAAAAAGTCAATGTAAACTGATTCATCATTAACCCTATCATATAGTAAAACTCCTTCTCGAATATTTCTTTTTAAATTATAATCATAAATAAAAATATTTTGCGAAATAGATAATGGAATATTTATAAAAAATATAAAATGCAAGAATATAATTTTCTTCATAAAAAAAGGGGGAGATACTCCCCATATTAATTTAAATTTTAATAGTCACAAAAGGTAGAAACATCAGTTTTTTCATCAAAAATATATTTTTGTTCTTTAAGGTCGCTTAAATATTTAACTTTAAATTGACTTCATTCTCTTTCAGTTATGGTACATCCTTTACCGTCGTGATATTCTGTATCACCTCTGGATTAATAACTTTTACTGTACATGAAGTTTTAGGCTCAAAGTCAAAATTTTCAGCAAAATTTTGCGCTTCCTCGTTCGAAGCGAAACTGCTAAAAGCAAAAGCTAGGCAAGCTAATGCAGTAAGCATCTTTTTTTATAATACTATATGTATTTATTTAAAAATGTATTTGAACTTTTTAAAAGTTTAATGTAACAAAAATAACTTAAAAACATGCTTTTTTTAAATATTTTAACGACAAAAGAAAGTTTAGATAAATAAAGTGTCGGTTTTATTATTCAGAAGAAAAATTAAGAGTTGAATCTAGTTTTAAGTAAAAAAAATACTATTGTTCCCATTCGTATTTGCTTTTTAAGAGTTGTAAAAATTTTTAAAAGAATCTTGTCAAAAAACACCAAAAGACAGTTCTTAAAACATTTAACTAAAAACCTCAATTAACACATTTAGCGAATTGGGTTCTTTAAAATTTACAACATGCTTTTGATAATAAGAAACTAACAATCTCAATAAATTTCTACGTTCATTTGCGCTAAAAATTTTTTCATTATCTGTTAAATTAAACCTCATCAATTTTCGAAGCAGAATTGTTTCTTCTTCATTAAAACAATCTGGATTAAATTGATTTACAAAAACACCTTCTCTTGCATTAAAATAAAACGACTTTTCATCGGAATCATCAAAATAGAAACCTAAATATTTGGTTAATTCCAGAATAAAATACAAATGGAAATTAGCACTTCCTTCATGGTTATCAAACCACAACAAAGCAGTTTCTATGAAAGAATATAACTGTTTATTTGGCTCTTCTTCTTTTATTGCATTTGAAAGAAATTCGGCTAAAAAAATACCCATTACATTCTTTACGTAATCAATATTCAGAGAATGATACGGATGTCCTAAACTTACTGACTTTATGTATTCTAAATTCGATTTATTTTTATGATCAGCTTCTATTTCCAACAGCGTTAATGGCTGAAAATAGACCCGGTTTTGCGCATTCTTAGCTTTAGAAAAAGCATTCCGAATGAAATAGGTTTTTACACCAGCTTGTTCTGTAAAACATTTTACGATTAAACTTTTCTCTTGATAACGAATCGCACTAAAAACAATAGCTTTTGTTTTAACAAGCATTACCTAGCAATCATTACTTTCTTTACAATAGTATCTCCGCCGTCTGGAGCAGAAATAAAAATCATATAAACACCAGAAACTACTTTATTTCCAGAAAAATTATGAGTATTCCAAAGTACTGTTCCTCCTTCAGATTTCTTTTCGAAAACTAAGTTTCCAGCAACATCAGTAATCTTTACATTCGATTCATCAACTAAACCTGCAATTTTAACTTCACCTGTAAAATCAGGTCGAACTGGATTAGGAAAAACCTTTACATTATCAAGCTTTTCACTTGAATCAGTAGCAAAATTTAAAAACGAAACAATTCCTTTAGAAGTTAAAAAGAAAACTTCACCAGTCTTACCATTTATTGAAATATCAATAACATCGTTACTTGGTAATGGTGAATTTTGCATATTGAACTGATAAATCGTTTCTTGACCATTTGGAGAAACCAAGAAAACACCTCCACCAGAAACTGAAACCCATTTGTTATTTGCACCATCAACTGTGATTCTAAGAATTTGCTGCTTATAAAATAACTCCTCAGCAACACCATCTTGAAGAATAATAATCGAATTAGATCTTAATACATTCGAATTTATAAATTGATCTACAGAAGAAAGCACGCGTAATCCATCTAATGTTCCAATCCATAATTGATTGTTATTATCTATTGCAATAGAATTAACTTGTGCTGAAGGTAAATTTCCAGTACCCAATGTAAGCTGTAAACTTTTATTATTTCGAGTTTCATTAAATGCGAAAATTCCATTATTATTCGTTGCCAACCATTTGGTGTTATTTTTATCAATCAGCGGTACACCAAATTTCTCCTTATCTTGAAGATTATTTCCTGTTGTTGAAAAAAATTGCGAAAAAGAATATGATCTCCAATTACCTTCTAAATCGAATGATTTAAGTGGAGCATTTGACCAGCTATTTGAAACCCAACCTGTTCCATTTCTGTCAAAAGTAGGTCCGCTTACACGAGTTGTATTTACACTACCATCAACAACAAAACTCAAAGGTGAATTTGTATAATCATACAATTCAGATGTACTTTGTGAAAAATTTTCAGAATCTAATGTAATATCAACCATCCCTTCTAAAAAAGAGCTTAAAAACATATGTCCCTTTTTACGAGGATTTATAGAAATATTATTTGTAGCTCGTACATTATGTAAGTTTGCTGGTTTTAAATAATTCCAACCTGATTGAGTGTTATATTTACTTATACCAAAAGTTGTATAAACTGGTCCATAATCTACAGTCATTCCTCCAAAAACAACATAAAAATCATTATTATCAAAAAATAATTTATAAGTTCTGTTTGAATATGGTCCTGTAGGCGAAATATTCCTTTCCGAATTAGTTGATCGGTCAATAATCATTGCTCCATCTTGTTTTGTTCCCAAAAAGAAAGTTCCGTTTTTAACTAAAGCGCAATTAAATCTCCCTGTATTATCATTGAACAAATATTCAAATTGAAAAGATAAATTTTGATTATATAAACGAACTGATTCGTGTGTAACAACAGTTAACTCTTTATTGAAAGCAGTAATTTTATAAAATCCACCGTAAACGGTACCAACAGCAATTGGCAAATCATTTTCAAAACGATTTAAAGTTAAATCTTCTTTAACTCCGACTAAAGATCCGTCTAAGTTTGCAATACTTAACCATTTCGAAGCATCGTAAATCTGCCATTGAGCATAGTCAATTTTATTTTGATTTGAAATTGAAATTCGTTTTAAACCATAATCTTCAGTAATTGAAAAAATATAACCACCAACAACAGTTGTTTGAAGTACTTTTGTATATTCTCCTGAATTACCAATATAATACGAATCCCCGAAATTATTATCATTCAATCGAATAACACTAATTCCGTAATCCGTTGAAACATAGGCCAAATTTTCATCAACATAAATATCATTGATCTTTTTGATATTATCTGGAATTGAATTTTTATTAACTATATCGTTTAATAAAATAACATTCCCTGAAACTTCATCAATAATTGCAATTTGCCCGTTCGTGTTTCCGATAATAATTTTATTAAAATTTGAACTATGTGCAATTGCAGAAATATCAAACGCTTTAAATCCGTTTATTGAATTGTAAATTTCAGAAGTTTCGTCTGCATCGCTCCATGCAAAAACGGCGTTATCTGTTGCAAAATAAGTTTTAGAGGATGAATACGCAATTGCACGAACTTCGTTATAAGAAAAATAACCTTTCCAAATTTGATTTTGCGCAAATGCACTTACTGATAAAAACAGAAATAATATGTTGTATAAAAATTTCATATTCACGATTTAATACTTACAAATATAAACGATAAGTTATATAAAGTTAGTACATTTTGAAGTTGATTTTTTTTACATTCCGTTTTATAAGCAAAAAAAGAAAGCTGAAAAGCTTTCTTTTTTGTTTAAACATTACTTTATATCAAAAACAGAGTAATAATCTTTAATGAATTTATCCTTTTCAAAAACTAGGTATTTATTAGATAAACTATTATATTCTTCACTTGAAAGAACATCTTCGAAAAACAACTTTAAATATTTAGAAGTTAGATTTGTTTGATAATATTTTGTGTCTATACCTATAATATTTCGCTCTAGATACTTTATACCCACCAAAGTTACCTATATTTAAATCAAATTAATATTCGCCTTTTGAAAGTTTACAATTTTTACGAAAAATCCTTATCTACAAAAAGTGTTTCTTTACTTTGTATCTCTATAGCTTGTTCATTATAAGTGGGTCCAATTTGATGTTTAAAAATCCATTATCGTCATCATCAAAATAAATATACTCTAAACGAGTTCTTGATGGTAATCAGGAACACCTGAAAAATAGAGAAATTTAGATATATTCGTTTCAATTATTTCATTTTCAAAACTACACTTAAAAACATCGAATTTAACAAATTAAATAAAAAAACTACATAAACCGCATAATCACTAAAGTCAAAACTCCGATTACAAATCCATAGAAATACACATTCTTGAATTTCAAATTCATGTTTATCCATTTATACAAAAAGTAGAAGGTTGTTACCAAAGTCATAACAATCATATACAACCAACTCATTTCATAAAACAGACTAAAAACAGCTGAATTGGCAATTTGCGGCAGCTTCGATAAACTCCAAAATGCTAGGCTAATAAAAACTAAAAACGCAGCAATTTTATCCACAATAGGCAATTGACTAAATTTATCCATCAGATATTATTTTACATTTAAACATAAAAAAAGCCCTTACTAAAAGGACTTTCTATTATATAATTAATCTTTAAAGATTCGTTTATTAAAAATAATTAACAATGCTACCCCAACTGAAATCGCCGCATCAGCTACATTGAATATCGCATTGAAGAAGGTAAAATACTGACCTCCCCAAATTGGTAACCATTCTGGTAAATATCCTTTCCAAATAGGAAAATAAAACATATCAACCACTTCTCCATGAAACCAAGTTCCATAAGGCTCGTTTGAAAACAATGTTGCCACTTCGTGTTTGCTATCGTTAAAAATAACACCATAAAAAACACAATCAACAATATTTCCTAAGGCTCCAGCTAAAATCAAAGAGATAGAAATGATTAAAATTTTAGATGAATTCTTTTCAATTGAATCTTTCAACCACCAGAAAATTCCTCCAACAGCTAAAATTCGGAATAAGGTTAAAAACAACTTTCCGTAATTCCCTGGAAGTTCAACTCCCCAAGCCATTCCATCGTTTTCTATAAAGTGAATTCGGAACCAATCAAAGACATAAACTTCTTGGTCTAATTGAAAATTAGTTTTGATATATATTTTGGACACTTGATCTATTACAAGTACTAATATTACAAATAGAATGGATTTTTTTAAAGACATTATTTTTATTTTGATTGACAAATATAGGCTATTTTACAAAGAAAAAAAACGCCCCGAAGAGCGTTTTAATATTATTTTAAGAAGTTAAAAATTAACGTTGTTGCAATTTAGCTTCCATACTCATCGTTGCATGAGGTACAACTTTCAAGCGTTCCTTTTCAATTAACTTTCCAGTTACACGACAAACACCATAAGTTTTACTTTCAATGCGAATTAAAGCATTCTTTAGATCACGAATAAATTTTTCTTGTCTAATTGCCAAAGCAGAATTCGCTTCTTTAGACATTGTTTCACTACCTTCCTCAAATGCTTTAAACGTTGGAGATGTATCATCTGTTCCATTGTTTAAATCGTTCATATAAGCACTTTTAATCAAATCTAAATCCGCTTGCGCTTTTTCGATTTTCTTTAAAATGATTTGCTTAAACTCAGCTAAATCAGCATCTGAATAACGTATTTGTAAATTTTCTTGTTCCATATCTTTTCATATTATTTGGTTATTGAAATTTGAGTATTAAGCTCGTCAAATTCAATTTCCATACCATTTTCTAAAACATCAACAAATTTTAATTCATCAGTTAATGTTTCTGATTTGATGTATTCTAAATTCGCATTGACAGCTTCTTCAATCACAGCTTGCGATAAAATTTTCACTTTTACCTTATCTGTAACCTCAAATCCCGAATCTTTTCTAATATTTTGTATTCTATTAATTAACTCACGAGCAATCCCTTCTTTTCTCAATTCATCAGAAATAGTAATATCTAACGCAACCGTAACTCCGTTTGAATTAGCCACTAACCACCCCGGAATATCTTGTGAAGAAATCTCAACATCAGCAATGGTTAAGATAACATTATTTCCTGAAACAACAATAGAAATCTCTCCATTTTTATCAATTTCATTGATTTGATCTTGACTTAAATTCTGAATCTCTTTAGCGATATTATTCATTTCTTTTCCGAAACGAGGTCCTAAGGCTTTAAAGTTTGGTTTGATTTGTTTTACCAAAACTCCAGAAGCATCATCAAGTAATTCAATTTCCTTAACATTCACCTCAGCCATGATTAAATCTGCAACTGCCTCAATTTCTGCCTTTTGATTTTCATCTAAAACAGGAATCATGATTTTCTGTAACGGCTGACGAACTTTAATCATTTCTTTCTTACGCAATGATAGCACTAAAGATGACACAATCTGCGCTTTCTCCATTTTACTTTCTAACGACTTATTAACAATTTCGCTATTAAATTTCGGGAAATCAGCCAAATGTACAGATTCAAAACTATCTTTATTTGTTGCAGCAGTTAAATCTTTGTAAAGTTTATCCATAAAGAATGGTGCAATTGGCGCAGATAATTTAGCAACTGTAATTAAACATGTATATAATGTTTGGTAAGCTGCAATTTTATCTTGTGCGTAATCACCTTTCCAGAAACGACGACGGCATAAACGCACATACCAGTTTGATAAGTTTTCTTGTACGAAATCTGAAATCATACGAGCAGCACGTGTTGGTTCGTAATCTGCATAAGCATCATCAACATTTTTGATTAATGAATTTAATTCAGATAAAATCCAACGGTCAATTTCAGGACGTTCTTCTAATGGAACCTCAGCTTCGCTATAAGTAAAACCGTCAATA
This sequence comes from Paenimyroides tangerinum, assembly GCF_003865405.1. Lineage (GTDB taxonomy): Bacteria > Bacteroidota > Bacteroidia > Flavobacteriales > Flavobacteriaceae > Flavobacterium > Flavobacterium tangerinum. Next base: position 9,645 of record NZ_RQVQ01000017.1, on the reverse strand, counting down.
TTTGCGTATAAAGCAAAGAATGAATATGTATTATATAAAGTTCCGAAGAATTTTCTACGAACTTCTGTAATTCCTTCTAAATCGAATTTTAAGTTATCCCACGGATTTGCATTCGAAATCATGTACCAACGCGTAGCATCTGGCCCGTGTTCAGCTAAAGTTGTAAATGGATCAACCGCATTACCTAAACGTTTAGACATTTTTTGCCCGTTTTTATCTAACACCAATCCGTTAGAAACCACGTTTTTGTAAGCATTAGTTCCGAAAACTAAAGTTCCGATTGCATGTAATGTATAGAACCAACCACGAGTTTGATCTACTCCTTCTGCGATAAAATCAGCTGGGAATGATTTATTCTCATCGATCATTTCTTTATTTTCAAAAGGATAATGCCATTGTGCATAAGGCATTGCTCCAGAATCGAACCAAACGTCAATTAAATCGGCTTCGCGTTTCATTGGTTTTCCAGATGCAGAAACTAAGGTAATGTTATCTACCACGTTTTTGTGTAAATCAACCTTATCGTAATTCGTTTCAGACATATCTCCAACAACGAATCCTTCAAAAACATTTCCGTTATCAATTCCTGCTGCTTTAGCCTTAGCAATTTCTGCAACCAATTCTTCAACAGAACCAATTAAAATTTCTTCTATTCCGTCTTCCGTTCTCCAAATTGGCAATGGAATTCCCCAATAACGAGAACGAGATAAGTTCCAATCGTTTGCATTTTTCAACCAGTTTCCAAAACGACCTTCTCCGGTTGCTTTTGGTTTCCAGTTGATGTCATTGTTCAATTCGAACATCTGATCTTTAACTTCAGTTACTTTAATAAACCAAGAGTCTAACGGATAGTATAAAATTGGTTTATCTGTTCTCCAACAATGTGGGTAACTGTGTACATATTTTTCAACTTTGAAAGCTTTGTTTTGCTCTTTAAGCATAATCGCAATTTCAACATCAACCGATTTCTCTGGAGCTTCACCTTCATTGTAATATTCATTCTTAACATATTTACCAGCCATGTCACCCATTTGAGCCACAAAACGACCTTGTAAATCTACCAACGGAACTGCATTTCCGTTTTCGTCTAACACCAACATTGGCGGAACTTCTGGAGTTGCTTCTTTTGCAACCTTAGCATCATCTGCACCAAAAGTTGGCGCTGTATGCACAATTCCGGTTCCGTCTTCTGTAGTAACGAAATCTCCAGAAATAACACGGAATGCATTTTCTGGATTTTGATATGGTAACGTGTAAGGCAATAATTGTTCGTAACGAATTCCTACTAAATCAGCACCTTTAAAATCTTTAACAATGAAATAAGGAATTTTCTTATCACCAGAATTGAAGTTCGTTAATTCAGCTTCATCTTCAATCGCAAAAAATTTACCAGCAAATTGCTTAGCAACTAATGGTTTTCCTAAAATAACCGTAATCGGTTCAAACGTATATTGATTGAATGTTTTAACTAAAACATAGTCTATTTTTGGTCCAACTGTTAACGCTGTGTTCGATGGTAATGTCCAAGGAGTTGTTGTCCAAGCTAAAATATGAATAGCTCCGTAACCTTGTAAGAAATCTGGTAATGAGCTTTCAATCGTTTTAAACTGAGCTACAATGGTTGTATCTGTAACATCACGGTACGAACCTGGTTGATTTACCTCGTGTGATGATAAACCTGTTCCGGCTTTTGGTGAATACGGTTGAATGGTGTAGCCTTTGTACATTAAATCTTTGTCATAGATTTGTTTCAACAACCACCAAACCGATTCCATATATTTAGGTTTGTAGGTAACATACGGATCTTCCATATCTACCCAATATCCCATTTTTTCTGTTAAGTCGTTCCACAAATCGGTATAACGCATAACGGTACGTTTACACGCTTCGTTATATTCTTCAATCGAAATTTTAGTTCCGATATCTTCCTTAGTAATTCCTAATTCTTTTTCGGTACCTAATTCAACAGGTAAACCATGCGTATCCCAACCTGCCTTACGTTTTACTTGAAATCCTTTTTGCGTTTTGTATCGGCAAAAAATATCTTTAATGGCACGTGCCATCACGTGGTGAATTCCAGGTTGACCATTTGCTGAAGGTGGTCCTTCAAAAAACACGAAAGGTTGATTCCCTTCTCTCGACGTGATACTTTTGTCGAAAATAGCTTGATCTTTCCAATATTGTAACATTTCCGATGCAACATTTGGCAAATCAAGTCCTTTATATTCTGTGAATTTAGTGCTCATTATCTATTTTTTGTAATCAAAGTGCGAATTTACACAATTTCTATCAAACTGACCTATTTATTTAGAAATCAAGTCACAAAAAAAAGCAACAATCTTCAAATGATTATCGCTTTTTATGTTATTACTTTTCAATATTATAATTTATCCTTTGGGCGTTCCCTTCGGGCGGGCTTTTCGCTACAATCTTTTCATGTTACATTCGCTTCACTCAAGTAACTTTAAAAAGGATTTCCACTGCAATCCCTAACGCAAATTTAGTTAGAAAGTAAGAAAGTCGAAAAGTTAAAAGTTAAAAGTAAACATAAAAGTTTGTTTTAAACTTCTGAATGTTCAAATCCAGTTTCTCAACGATCGAATTCAGTTCCTCAACGTTCAAATTCAATTCCTCAATGTTCAAATTCAGATTCTCAACTTTCAAATTCAACTACTCAACTTTCAAATCCAGTTTCTCAACGTTCAAATTCAGTTCCTCAATTCTAACTTCTTAATACTCAAATCTAATATCTTAATACTTTAAAACACTAAAACCTAAATTTAAAACTCCCTAAAACATAACGTGGCAACAAACGATAACTTGTGGTTGAATAACCCACATCTGATGCATTAAACGTTGTGAATTTTTCGGTATTAAACACATTATTTGCTTTTAAACCAATGGTGTATTTATCGCCTTTCAACTTATACGTTGCTTCGATATCCAAGAAAAAATAATCACGTTGATTTTTTTCTAAATTCCCAAAATAATAATGTTCGGTAACCGCTTTTACATCCAAACGGTCGTTAAGTTTATAAAACAAATCCAAGAAACTAAATCCGTTTAAATTGGTGTTTTCAAAACCTGGAGATTGCACTTTACTTTCAGTCCATTCGGTTCCTAAATGAAAATTAAATGCCGTTTTAAAATTGGTACGCCAAGCTAAATTATAACGTAAAGATTCATATACATTTTTACGCAAATCGCTTCCGTTAATCGCATTGAATGAAAAACCTTTGCTTGCATTAAACTTCAAATTTAAATTACTTTTTAGTTTTCGTAAATAAAAATTCGCTTCGGTATTTAAACCATAATTATCGCCACCCTTAATAAAAAAACTTTCAGAAAGCGAACTGTTTTGTTCTAACGAAGTTCGGTAAGCCAACGCATCGTTTTGTTTGGAATACGTAATTCCGAATGAAAAACGAAAACGATTTAAATAATGACGAATGGAATAATTTAACGAAGCATTTGAATTTTCAAGCTGATTAAATTCACCAACTCCTTTAGAAAAACTTCTTGATGATTGCAACAAATACGTATCATTCACTTGCTGAATATCTAAATTCGAAAAATTATACGAATAATATCCACTCAACATGTTTGTTGCATTAATATCCCATTTGGCATTCACATTCGGGTTTACAAAAAACACGCCTTTAGTGGTTTGCTCGTGTAACGAATTTGAAAAGGTATTAAACAACTGATGCACATCTGCGTTGGCCGTTATTTGCGCTTTTTTCCATTTCCAAGTGTAACCACTTTTTGCATAAAAATCGTGCATTTGAAAATTAATGTTTGCTTGAAAATCTGTTGGTTCTATAAATTGCGTATCTGAAGTAAACAGTTTAAACTGCGTATTTAAATCTTGGTTCGAAAATTCGTAACCTACTTTAACCTCGATTAAATCATCTTTTTTCTGTTTGAATTTTAAATCGGTTTCAATACCACCATAGGTTTTATTGTTTTGTATATCATTACGAACCGATTGCACATCATACGGAAACAAATCGCCCATTAAATAATCATTAATGTTATAAAACTGTGGAATTTTATTAGTAAAAAAACGCGCTTTAACTAAAGCTGCATTTTTGTCTTTCCATTTGGTTGTAAACGTAGCTTTGGCATCGAAAAACATATTTTTGGTTTCTAAACGTTCTAAAGTAGAAACGCCATTAAACGTCAAATCGTTTTTATTGTTGGCATTTCCGAAACTAAATAACGAACCAATTTGTAGCATTTTAGTTTTAGAAATATCGTAGGTCAAAAACGCATTCAAATATCCTTTTTGGAGTTTGCTTTTAAATTTTTCAGCTTCGATGTTTTCAAAACTAGTTTCGCCTACTTGTGTAAAACTAGCCGAATTACGAAAAGCATCTAATTCATCATAACCTAAGAATCCACCTAATTTTAATTTCATTTTAGGATTGATTGGAAAAATAGTATTTAACGAAAGCATTTCAGCATTATTAAAACGTGTGCGATGGTCTTTTAAAACGGTTCCGCCACCTGAAAGATACATTTGTTGGCGGTTTTGTTGGCCATAACCAATGCTCATCATATCAGATGAATTGTAAAACATATCATCAATATTACCAACATTATCGTAACCGATGTTGTTTAAACCAAAGGTGAAAAAGGTTTTGTACTTTTTACCAAAGTTCATTAAGTTACCCGAAATCTGATAGCGATTTTCGGTTACTATGCCATAACCCAAACTTAAATCGCCAAACCAAATGCTTTTGTATTCATCTTGAATAGTTAAGTTAAGCGCAACAGCATCGGAGTTTTCAACGCCTTTTAGTAATTTGTTGTTGGAATAATGACGTAAAACCTCAACTTTATCTAAAGGTTTAGAAGGCATATTTTTTGTTAAAATAGAATAGCCGCGATTGAAAAAATCATCGCCATCGACCATGACTTTTTCAATTTCTCTGTCTTCAAATTTTATTTTACCATCTTTTTCTACGGTAATTCCCGGTATGTTTTTAAGCAAATCTTCAACCACCACTTCTCTGCCCGTACTAAAAGCTTTGGCATCGTAAACCAAAGTGTCGCCACGCAGTTTTATGGGATTGTCAATCTCGATAACCATATCTTCTAAGATTTCTGTAGATTGCTCTAAAACAAAGTTTTTGGTAAATTTTTTATCTTCTGCTTTTATTGTAATTTGTGCGATTTGTTTAACGTAACCTAACGAATTTACTTCGACAACGAATGTACCCAAGTCGTTTACAGCAATTGAGAACTCGCCGTTTGGTTTGGTAAAACCAAAATGCAAAATTTTGTCTTCGGTGTTTTTTACAATAACAGAAACGTTTGGCAAAACCTCATTTTCCATAGAAGAAACCGTACCTTTAAACTCGGTTTGTGCGAGTAAAGGAACGGTTGTTAATAAGGTTAAGATTATAAATATTATTCTTCCCATTCGTATTTGGGTTCTAAAAAATTAGCTCTATCAGCTTTTATAACAGTCACGGTTGCACCTCGTGGTGTTGCAGCTTTTGTTGAATTTTCATGAAATTCATTTTGTAATGTAACATAATCACGAATTGATACTAATTTATCTATTTGCGGTAATTCAATATTTACATCTTCATTATATTTAATATTTCTTAAAACATAATGATATCTCATTTCCAAAGAATATGCTTCAATAACTAATCCTGGCAAACCATTAAATTTCCATGGTCCAACTTGAATTGGTATTTCCGCAGCAAACCAAACTTCAAACTTTCGAGAACGATAATTACCGATTGCTTTCTTACAATTAAGATTACCAATTTGTTTTTCATCAGAAGTAATTTGCCAATCAAAAACAGGGAAAATCTCCTCAACTTTGTAAGTAGATTTAACAAAATCTTCAATTAAAAAACATTCCCTTTTTTTAAAATCAAACAAAACAAATTCATTATCTAAATTTTTAGCAACAGTTGCAATAAAATCCGCATCGTGTTCATTTTCTTTTATATCCCAAGGAAGATTTTTATAGTTCTCTCTAAAAATTGAAGTTTGCGAATTATAATCATAATACAAAACAGAACCTCTTCTCATTGGATGGTCTGTATTATAAAAAATATCATATTCAGCTAGAATGTTTTGACTATGAGTAACATTTAAAATAAATATTCCCAAAAAAGTAAAAAGAAATTTCATAATTATTTTGGTATTGGAGCTCCCCAAGAATATCTAGAAGCTCCTAAATAAAAACCTTGAGCCTCTAACCCTTTAATCCAATCTTTTACATGACTTGTACAATCTGAAAATCTTTCTGCAACACAAGTTTCCATTGTTAATGTTTCTAAATAATTACCTTCTTTATCTAATTTAATTACATTTGCATAACAATCTAAGAAAAAATCTTCATCTTGAATAATTTTTATTGATTATTTAGGATACAATCCTCTGTATATGTTTTTTCTATTTGATTGGCGAATACGCTTATATTTATACTTATAAATAGAAATAAAAATAATCTTTTCATAATCTAACTTTTAATGATTATTATAATCTACATCAACTCCTCCAACATTAAAATTTGCCATATAATAAGCAACAACTTTATTCGCAAAATTATAACAACCATCACGATCTATTGTTGCATTATATTCATATTTCATATCATCCGTTTTATTTCCTTTTGAATCAAGAAGTTGGATAGTTACATAACAAAAAAAGAAATCTTCACTTTTTAAGCTATTTTTACAAATTATTGAAGTATTCAAATTAGAATTTTCTATAATTTCATTTATTACTTCAACTTCCTCATTCGAAGCGAAACCGCTAAAAGCAAAAGCTACGCAAGCTAATGCACTAAATAATAATTTTTTCATAATATTATAAGTAATTAGTTAAAATGTTTTAGAACTTTTCTAAAACTCATAATACAATAATAATAATACAAAACAAGTTATTGTTGTAAATATTTTATAATAATTTAACTTAAAAAATAAATAATACGTAAAAATATAGTGTTTTAGATTATTTATTTGAAATATAAAGCACAAATAGAAATATAGTTTTTGAAACTTAATATTAAACGAAAAAATATTATTCTTCCCATTCGTATTTGGGTTCTAGTAAATTTCTATATCCAACAACTTTAGTCCTATTTTCATAGTTTCTACTTGCATCGTTAATAACATCAGAGTTTTCATCCATAAATTTCACCAAATTTTCCAAAGTCATTAATTTATATTTTGGTAAAGTATCATCTATAATCATATTACCAGATTTTATACTTTGTAAAAGATAAGTAACTTTTTTGTCTAAAGTTGAAGCTTCGAAAATCAAACCTGGAGCTCCAAAAAGTTTCCAAGGACCAAATGGTATAGGATATTTCATCGAAAACCAAATTTTCCATTGTAAACCACGAAAACTACCAATTGCTTTCTGGCATTCAACTTCATTTATAGTTTTAAATTCATTTTCTAAATTCCAAGTTATGTTGGCTATTGATTCTTCTGAAATAAAATTTCCGAAATATGGATCTTGGACTGTTTCAAATAATTTATTTAAAACTAAATTTTGAACTATAAATTTATCATCGTATTTATATTCTGATTGAATTACATAGTTACTAACATCTGTATATAAACTCTCATCATCTTTATTATCAGGTATCACAAATTCCGCTTCATTTTTAAGATAAACAGTAGAATTATTTTTTTCCACATAAAGTGCCTTCTGATCACTAATAGTCATATAAACATCTCGTGATAAAGGCCTTTTAAAATCATAAAAAACCTTATAATTTAGAAAAACAACATCATTCTGTGACTTACAATTTAATGAACTAAAAATGATAAAAAAAAACAAAAAATTTTTCAAGATAATATTTATTTATAAACGAATTAGTTCGGAGAAATTACGTTTGGTTGTTTATAAGATATGTTATGTTTTTTTGCCATTTCACCTGCAAAAGCATCACATTTTAAATTCCCACTTATTTCAGTTTCAAACCAAAAAGTTTTTGATTCAACAACTGTATATTCTCTTCCAAACCAATCGGTTAAATGAACATAAACCGTACAAATCACTTTATAAACAGGTACAAATGGGTCGTCATTTTCAATAGTTTCAATTATTTTTAGATTTAAATCTTTAGTTTCAAATACTTCACTAAAAGCAAAAGCTACGCAAGCTAATGCACTAAACATCATTTTTTTCATAATATTATAAGTAATTAGTTAAAATGTTTTAGAACTTTTCTAAAACTTACATTACAATAACAATACAAAACAAGTGTTTTTGTTATTATTTTATAATAATTTAACTTAAAAAATAAATATTTATCAAAAAAAATAAATTTAGTTAAACCAACATCAATTTCATTATTCAAAAGAAAAATAAAAGGTTAAATATACTTTTAAGCGAAAAAAATTATTTTTCCCATTCGTATTTTAATTCTTCAGCTCTAGGAAAATTAATTTTTACACTTTCATCTCTATTTAAATCTGTTTTAAGATACGGCATCTCTTCTTTAGTTTCAATAAAAGTTTGGAAGTCCATTTTTTTAAGATTATCAGTTGGTATATCTAAATTATCGACTACACCATACTTTATGCTAGTTGCAACAAATGAGAATTTTTTATCTTCATCATAGGCTTCTAATATAAGACCTGGTAAACCATTTAATTTCCAAGGCCCGGTTGAAAAAGGGATTTCGGGTGAATACCAAGCATTCCATTTTCTTCCTCTAAAAACACCGGTCGCTTTATAACATTTTAAATTAGATATTATTTTAGTTTCACTTTCAAGCTGCCAATTTATATTTGGAAATTTATCATAGACAATAAAATCACCAACCATTATGATATTATCAACAAAAACAATTTCTTTTGTCTCTGAACTATACTTGTAATATCTATCGTTATATTTTACGTCAAATTTTAGTGTATTATCATCTATTACATCATCTACAATCTCTTTTTTTATTTCTTTAGAAGTATCCATTTTTTCATTAAAAACAGAAATTTTATCATTTATAAAAAGTGTTGCATAACGTTCAATATAACTTAATCTATTATAGGTCACTAAATAATCAACTTTTAATTGATTTTGGGAATAAAGAAGATTGTTAACCAACAAAATGATTAAAAAAAGTTTTTTCATATTTTAAATTTAAAACTTCACAAAAAAATCTGTGAAGTTTATATTTCTAATCTTAGCTTGGCATAAGCACATTCTGATACCTTTCAGACACACTATTAACAAAAGAAGCACAATTACTATTTCCAACAGACTCCTTCACAAAATAATACTTTTGTTCATGTGTTAAAGTAATTGTCCCTCCCTTTCCGTCAGGAAATTCTACATTAACAGTACATGTATACACACCTACAACTGGATCAGCCGCAGGTTTCTCAACTATTTCCACATCTAAATCAGAAGTGATCTTGTCCGTTTCTACCACTTCACTCGAAGCAAAACCACTAAAAGCAAAAGCTACGCAAGCTAATGCACTAAACATCATTTTTTTCATAATATTATAAGTAATTAGTTAAAATGTTATAGAACTTTTCTAAAACTTATAATACAATAATAATAATAATGCGAAACAAGTGTTTTTATTATTATTTTATAACCTGAGTTCGATTAATAAATCAAGAAAAATAGTTGGTAAAAAAAAGAAATAGTTGTATA
>NZ_RQVQ01000016.1 GCF_003865405.1 Paenimyroides tangerinum | reverse complement strand
TCTTGAAATACATTCTTGAAATACATTCTTGAAATACATTCTTGAAATACATTCTTGAAATACTTTTCTACATAAATTCTCTACTCTATTTATAAAATAAAAGATATAAAAAAACCTCGAAACATACATTTCGAGGTTTAATTTTTATACATGTTTCACGTGGAACATTATCTTCCCATATGAATTAATAGTATTGAAATATCGGATGGAGCTACTCCTGAAATTCGTGATGCCTGAGAAATTGTTACTGGACGAATCTTTTTTAATTTTTCTCGAGCTTCATAACTCATAGATTTTATTTTATCAAAATTAAAATTTTCAGGAATTTTTACATCTTCTAAACGCGTCAATTTATCAGCGTTTTGTTTTTCTTTTTCGATATATCCAGAATACTTAACTTGAATTTCGGCTTGTTCAATAACTTCATTATCTAAATTATGTTCTTCAATATACGATTTAACTTTATCGAATTTTAATATATCTTCTAATTCAATTTGAGGACGAGAAAATACTTTAAACATTTTATCAGGTTGTGTCATTGGAGCCGAACCTTTAGATTCAAGAATTGGATTTGCTTCTTTAGTCTTGACAGAAGTCTCTTTAAAAAATTCAACAAACTTTTCTGATTCGTCAAGTTTGTATTCCATACGTTTTAAACGAGCATCCGAAGCTAAACCAATGGCATTAGATTTTGGAGTCAATCTAAAATCAGCATTATCTTGACGAAGTAATGTTCTATATTCAGCACGTGAAGTAAACATTCTATAAGGTTCTTCCGTTCCTTTTGTAATTAAATCATCAATTAAAACTCCAATATAAGCTTCATTTCTTTTCAAAATAAATGGCTCTTTGTCTTGAACTTTTAAAGCTGCATTTATTCCGGCCATCAAACCTTGAGCTGCTGCTTCTTCGTATCCAGTAGTTCCGTTTATCTGTCCAGCAAAATACAAACCAGAAATCAACTTAGTTTCTAAAGTATGTTTTAATTGTGTTGGTGGAAAATAATCATATTCGATAGCATAACCAGCACGTAAAAATTTTACCTTTTCAAATCCGGCAACTGAACGTAAAGCTTTAAACTGAACATCCTCTGGAAGCGAAGTTGAGAAACCATTTACATAAACTTCACACGTTTGCCAACCCTCAGGTTCAACAAAAATTTGATGACGTTCTTTATCAGCAAAACGATTAATTTTATCTTCGATTGATGGACAATAACGCGGACCTAAACTTTTTATTCTTCCGTTGAACATTGGCGAACGATCAAATCCTTCACGTAATAAATCGTGAACTTCATTTGAAGTATACGTCATGTGACAAGATTTTTGAACAGCTAAAGGTTTCGTAATATCTGAATATGAAAATTTCGAAGGATTAATATCTCCAGGTTGTTCTTCCATTTTTGAATAATCTAAACTACGTCCATCCACACGCGGCGGAGTTCCAGTTTTCATTCGTCCAGATTCAAAACCAACTTTTACTAAATCTTCAGTAATTCCAAAACTTGCACTCTCACCTGCTCTACCTCCACCAAATTGTTTTTCTCCAATATGAATCAATCCATTTAAAAAAGTTCCATTTGTTAATACAACAGTTTTAGATTTTATTTCAATTCCTAAACTTGTACGAACACCTTTTACAACATGATTTTCTATTAAAATTCCAGAAACCATTTCTTGATAAAAATCTAAATTTGGAGTTCCTTCTAACATCAAACGCCAAGTTTCTGCAAAACGCATTCTGTCAGATTGAACTCTTGGCGACCACATCGCAGGTCCTTTTGATTGATTCAACATTTTAAATTGAATCGCAGTTTGATCAGATACAATTCCAGAGTAACCTCCAAGTGCATCAATCTCTCGAACAATTTGTCCTTTTGCAATTCCACCCATTGCGGGGTTACAACTCATTTGGGCAATATTCTGTAAACTCATTGTAATCAATAAAGTTTTCATTCCCATATTTGCGGATGCAGCTGCTGCTTCGGAACCAGCGTGACCGGCACCAACAACAATTACATCATATTCTTCTTGAAATAAACTCATTGTTCCACGTGAAACATTTAATTAATAATATAGAATTTATGGTTACTGTTCCACGTGGAACATTTCCATTTTTTCATTTTCTTTTTGTCTCATAAGATTTGAATCTTCTTCTGACTTATCTTTGAAACCACAATAATGTAAAATACCATGTGACATAACTCGAAGTAATTCTTTATTAAAAGATACCTCGTATTCTTTTGCATTCTCCTTCACTCTTTCAATTGAAATGAAAATATCTCCAGAAATTAAATTCCCAATGGTATAATCAAAACTAATGATGTCTGTAAAAGTATCGTGATCTAAATATTCAACATTGATTTTATGTAAGTAAGAATCGTCACAAAAAATAAAATTAATTTCACCTTCTGTAAAATCTTCCGATTCAATAATGGTTTCGATCCAAGCTTCGTAATCAGCTTCGTTTTGTAACTCAAAGTCTGTTTCGTAATTAAAAGTGATCATTTTATATAAAAATTAAAATACCTACAAAGGTAAAACAGAAAAAACTTATATAATATTAAAATAAAATTAAAATTTTTTAATTAATATATTGATAATCAGTAAAATATGATTTATAAACATAACATAGGAATAACTAATGATAAAAAAAAGAGTGTTTTTAAAAATCAAAGCCTTATAAATCGCATATTTGAAATAGAAACGTATCTAAATTCATTTATAGAAATTATAAGCGATTCTCATGTAACCAAAATAAAACGTTTTAATCTAAAATTTAAATTCAATAAGTTGTTATCAACATATATATTTAATAAAAGAAAAAATATTTTTAAAAATTAAATTTCTTCTTTCTTTATATTGTTTGTTAATATGTGGAACAAATTTTTTTTAATGATGGTGTTTTATAAGTTATTAATTGATATCAACATTTTTGAATTTATTAATTCCTTTTAAAACAAAGTTTTATAGATGTTATCAACAATTTGAGTTTTGTTTATTAATATATTTTATTTGATAAGTTGTGTTGTTGATAATTGTTGATAACTATGAATAACTACTTAATAAACCAAAAATAATTTTATCATAAATAAATTTGGTAAATCGAATTCAATTCTTGTATTGCAATTTTTTTTGAATAAAGAAGTAAAAGTTGCCTTATTTTATTTTTAGTTATTAACAATTTTATTATACTTATTATATATTGATTATCAGTTATTTAAGTTTTTGAATTAACAAAATATTTATAATTATATTAATCATTTGATATTCACATATTTAGATTTAAAATAACCTACTATCTTAATTCTATACCTTGAACAAAATAATTTTATACTAATGATTTGTCTTTTATCAGAATTTATTGAGTACTTTTTTAATAAATAAAATGTTTTTTTTAAAATTCATTATCGTTCACAAACTGAAATTGTAAATTCTATTGTTTTATTTTTCTTCAAATCTGTTAATTTGTATTAAATTTGCCCTCTAATTATAAATCAATAAAGTTTTAAAATATTATCTGATTTATTTTTAAATATAGATTTTTCAATTAAAAAAATATAATGATACAACTTAACGAATATTTAAATTTAGAAGATTTTAGCCGTATTGTTTTTTCGAATGAAAGCATTGAAATAAGCGAAAATGTAATGAAACGTGTTGAAGAAAGTTTTTCTTTTTTAAAAGAATTTTCTTCTAACAAAGTCATATACGGTGTAAACACTGGGTTTGGTCCGATGGCTCAATACAGAATCAAAGAATCAGATTGTTTACAACTTCAATATAATTTAATTCGTTCTCATGCATCAGGAACCAATCAACCTTTAAATCCAACGCATGTTAAAGCTGCTATTCTAGCAAGATTAAATACACTTTCTTTAGGAAATTCTGGAATTAATTCTTCAGTTATTTTGTTGATGAGAGAATTGATTAACAGAAATATTACTCCTTTGATTTTTTCACATGGTGGTGTTGGAGCAAGTGGAGATTTGGTTCAATTGGCTCATTTAGCATTAATTTTGATTGGTGAAGGAGAAGTTTTTTATAAAGGTGAAAGAAGATCTACTAAAGAAGTTTTTGAAATTGAAAAATTAGAACCGATTCGTGTTGAAATTAGAGAAGGTTTAGGTTTAATGAACGGTACTTCTGTAATGACAGGTATTGGAATTGTAAATCTAAATCAAGCTAAAAGTTTATTAAATTGGTCAGTTAAGGCTTCTTGTATCATTAATGAAATTGTTCAGGCTTATGATGATCATTTATCTCAAACCTTGAATGAAACAAAGCTTCATAAAGGGCAACACGAAATAGCTAAACAGATGCGTAATCATTTACAATCGAGTAAATTGATTCGCAAACGTGAAGATCATTTATATTCTGGAACAAATACAGAAGACGTCTTCAAAGAAAAAGTACAAGAATATTATTCAATTCGTTGTGTTCCTCAAATTTTAGGACCGGTTTACGATACGATTGAAAATGTTGCAATGGTTTTAGAAAATGAAATCAATTCAGCAAACGATAATCCAATCATTGATGTAAAAACGCAACAAGTTTATCACGGGGGAAATTTTCACGGAGATTACATTTCATTAGAAATGGATAAATTAAAATTGGTAACTACTAAATTATCGATGTTAGCAGAACGCCAATTGAATTATTTATTGAATGCTAAAATCAATGAACTTTTACCTCCATTTGTAAATTTGGGTACATTAGGATTTAATTTTGGAATGCAAGGTGTTCAGTTTACTGCGACTTCCACTACTGCTGAAAATCAGACTTTATCAAATTCAATGTATGTTCACAGTATTCCAAACAATAACGACAATCAAGATATTGTGAGTATGGGAACAAACGCTGCATTGATTTGTAGTAAAGTTATTGAAAATGCATTTGAAGTGGTTGCAATTGAAATGATTACGATTGCTCAAGCGATTGATGCATTGGATTTTAAAGATCAGATTTGTGAAGAAACAAAAGCAATTTATAACGATATTCGTGCAATAGTTCCTACTTTTAAAGAAGATCAGGTAATGTATCCGATTGTTCAAAAAGTGAAAGATTATTTAATGAAAGATGTAATTTAAAAAATAGTAAACTATGAAATGCGCTTTAGTTACTGGAGGATCACGTGGAATTGGAAAAGCTATTTGTTTAAAATTAGCATCAGAAAATAAATATCATATATTAGTAAATTATCAATCTAATGAGGTTGCAGCATTAGAAACAGTTAAAGAAATTGAAGCTTTAAACGGAACAGCCGAAATTTTAAAATTCGATGTTTCTAATCAAGAAGAAGTCCAAACTGCTTTATCTAACTGGAAAGAAAAAAATCCAGATGCAATTATGGAAACCATTGTTAATAACGCTGGAATAACTCGTGATGGTCTTTTTATGTGGATGCATCCAAACGATTGGAAATCTGTGATTGATACCAGTTTAAATGGGTTTTATAACGTAACTAATTTCTTTATTCAAGATATGTTACGAAAAAAATACGGTAGAATTATCAATATGGTTTCTGTTTCTGGAGTGAAAGGAACAGCAGGTCAAACCAATTATTCTGCTGCAAAAGGTGCTTTGGTCGCTGTAACAAAAGCTTTGGCTCAAGAAGTTGCAAAACGTAAAATCACCGTAAATGCTGTTGCTCCAGGTTTTATTAAAACCGATATGACAGCAGATTTAGATGAAAAAGAATTAATAAAAATGATTCCTGCTAATCGTTTTGGAGAAGCAGAAGAAGTTGCTAATTTGGTCTCTTTCCTTGCTTCTGATAAATCGAGTTACATTACAGGTGAAATAATTAATATTAACGGAGGAATTTATTCTTAATTGAATTTTTTTCTCTAATAAATATCAAAGTCAGTTTATATTACTTTTACTGTCATTTGAACAAAGTATAGAATAATGAAAAACATTTTGGTTATATACTACTCACAATCAGGTCAATTGAAAGAAATTGCAGACCAAATTTCTCAGCCTTTTCAAAAGGATGCGAATATTCGAGTAGATTATTATCAAATACAAATGGAAAATGAGTTTCCTTTTCCTTGGGATAAGGATTCGTTTTTTGGAGCTTTTCCAGATTCTTTTCAACAAATTCCGCATAAAATAATTCCTCCTTCAGAAACCATTTTAAATACAAATTATGATTTAATTTTGTTTCATTATCAAGTTTGGTATTTAACACCTTCTATTCCAATTAATTCGTTTTTGAAAAGCGAATACGCTAAAAAAATACTACAGAACAAACCTGTTGTTACCATTAGCGGAAGTAGAAATATGTGGGCTTTAGCACAAGATAAAATGAAAGTTTTATTAAAAGCTAATCAAGCTAAATTAGTCGGAAATATTGCATTAGTAGATCGCAATATAAATCTAATAAGCGTTGTAACAGTCGTAGATTGGATGTTTAGCGGTTTAAAAAGAAAAGCTTACGGAATATTTCCATTACCAGGAGTTTCTGATAAAGAAATTAAAGAATCAAATAAATTTGGTACGATTATTTATAATCATTTTTTAGATAATAATTACTCCAATTTACAAACCGATTTAGTTACCAATGGAGCTGTAGAATTTAGACATTTTCTAATTTCAATGGATAAGAAAGCAAATAAAATGTTTAAGATTTGGTCAAAAATAATTTTATCAAACCCTAATAAAAAGAAAATACTTACTAAATTGTTTAACTATTATTTATTTGTTGCTATTTGGGTACTTTCTCCGATAGTTCATTTAATAGAAACTATTTTATATCCTATTTTATATTTTAAAATAAGAAAGCAAAAAAAATATTATCAAGGCATTTAATAAAACACATGTTAAAAGAAGTTTACATTACAAAAGCATCAAAATTTTTACCTAACGAGCCTATTTCAAACGATGAAATGGAACTAGTTTTAGGTAAGATAAATAATACGCCTTCGAAAGCAAGACGCATTGTTCTGAGAAATAACGGAATTCAATCGCGTTATTATGCAATAGATAACCAAGGAAATGTAACGCATTCAAATGCTGATTTAACTTTTTTAGCTATTTCAGAATTGTTTGACGATAATTTTACTAGTCAAGATATCGAAGTTCTTTCGTGTGGAACTTCAACACCTGATCATTTATTACCTTCTCATGCAGCAATGGTTCACGGTTTGTTAAAAAATAAATCAGTTGAATTAAATTCATCTTCTGGAGTTTGTAATTCCGGAATGAATGCATTAAAATTTGGTTATTTATCAGTACTTTCAGGAAGTTCAAACAATGCTGTTTGTACGGGTTCTGAACGTGTTTCTACTTGGATGATGGCTGATAAGTTTGAAAAAGAAATCGAAAATTTAAACGATTTAGAACAACAACCAATTATCGCTTTTAAGAAAGATTTTCTGCGTTGGATGTTATCTGATGGAGCTGCTGCATTTTTACTTCAAAACAAGTCAAATCCAGAAGAATTATCTTTGAAAATTGAATGGATGGATGCATATTCTTATGCGCATGAAATCGAAGCTTGTATGTATGCAGGTGGTGATAAATTAGAAGACGGTTCAATCAAACCTTGGAGCGATTACAAAGCTGAAGAATGGTTAACAGAATCTGTATTCTCATTGAAGCAAGATGTAAAAATTTTAGATAAACATATTTTAACAAAAGGTGTTGAAAGTATGAAATCTGCTATGGATAAACATCAAATTACAGCAGATCAAATCGATTATTTCTTACCTCATATTTCATCTAACTTCTTTAAAAAAGGACTTCAAGATCAACTTGCAGAAGCAGGAATCGTACTTGAAGATGAAAAATGGTTTATGAATTTATTTAAAGTAGGAAATGTTGGTTCTGCTTCTATTTATCTAATGCTAGAAGAATTATTTAATTCAGGAAATCTTAAAAAAGGACAAAAAATATTATTGTCTGTTCCTGAAAGTGGACGTTTTTCATATTCGTATGCTTATTTAACTGTTTGCTAATATGAAAACTATTTTTCCAATTACTGATAAAAAATTGATTGAATCGTATATTCCACATCGATCTCCGATTGTTATGGTCGATAAATTGATAGATTTTACTGAAAATTATATCATTGGAGGATTAAAAGTTTTAGAAGATAATATTTTTGTAGAAGATAATGTTTTAAAAGAACCTGGTTTAATCGAACATATGGCACAAACAGTTGCCTTACATTCTGGTTATCAATATTCGTTAGAAGACGGTAAAGCTTTAACGGGTTATATCGGTTCGATTAAGAAAATTCAAATTGAAAGATTACCTCAAATTGATGAAGAAATTGAAACGGAAGTTACTATTATTCAAGAATATTTAGGAATAACTTTAGTTGAAATCGTTTCTAAATGTAATGGAAATATTATCGCAACTGGCGAACTTAAAACGGTGATTGCAAATTAAATTCGATTCTATTTTTGAATTTATAATATTGTAAAAAAATTAGGAACTATGAAAAAATCCGAAGTACCTCAAGATCAAAGCAGCTTAAAAGATAAAAATTTAAAAGAAATTTGTTATGCGATTGATGATGATGGAAAATTCACAACCGAATTGAGTTCGGGTTGGGATGTTAAAACCACTATTCAAGAAAATAATCTAAATCATTTAAATGAAATTGTCCAAGAAGCGAAATTAAAAGTTCAAAAAGGCGAAGCAAGTCCTGTTGAATATTTTATGGAGCTAAACCGAATGGATTGGAAACTTTTAGCCGATTATATGGGAAAATGGGTTTGGCAAATCAAACGTCATCGCAATCCTAAGGTTTTCAAAAATTTAAGCGAATCCACTTTAAAAAAATATGCAGAAACCTTTAATATTTCTGTACAAGAATTAACAACATTTACAGGAAATTAATGCGCGCAACATTTACACATCATCAAACAGCACATTGCGAAAACGGCGTAGCTTCTAACTTGTTACGCAACCAAGGTTTAGAATTAAATGAACCGATGGTTTTCGGAATTGGCTCTGGGTTGTTTTTTGTTTATTTACCTTTTTTAAAAATAAATCACGCTCCGGCGGTTTCATATCGTCCTTTACCTGGACAAATTTTCAATCGATTAGCCAATCGTTTAGGTATTAAAATCAAAAGAATCAAATTTTCTAATAAGAGAAAAGCTCAAGAAGTTTTAGAAGAAAATTTACGCAATAATATTCCAACAGGTTTGCAAGTTGGAGTTTATCATTTAAGCTATTTTCCAGACGAATATCGTTTTCATTTCAATGCGCATAATTTGGTTGTTTTCGGTAAAGAAAACGGTAATTTCCTGATTAGCGACCCAGTTATGGAAACTACAACGCTTTTAACCGAAGAAGAATTAGAACGTGTTCGTTTTGCTAAAGGAGCTTTAGCACCAAAAGGACAACTTTATTATCCGATTTATATTCCTCAAAATATTGATTTAGCTCCGGCAATTAAAAAAGCCATCAAAAAGACTTGTAACGATATGCTTGCTCCAGTCCCAATTATTGGTGTTCGTGGAATTCGTATGGTTGGAAGAGCAATTTTAAAATGGCCTAAAAAACACGGCGTAAAGAAAGCAAATCATTATTTGGGACAAATTGTTCGTATGCAAGAAGAAATTGGAACAGGTGGCGGTGGTTTCCGTTTTATTTATGCAGCATTTCTTCAACAAGCTGCCGAAATTTTAAATAATAAACAATTAGAAGAATTATCTTTAGAGATGATGAAAATTGGTGATTTATGGCGCGATTTTGCTGTGAATGCTTCACGTGTTTATAAGCAAAGAAGCAACCAAGAGAATGTTTACGAAGCATTGTCTGCCGAATTGATTCACATTGCCGATTTGGAAGAAGCTTTCTTTAAAAAACTTAAAAAAGCCATCTAATGAAAGCTATTATTAAAATTGATAATTTATATAAAAAATATAAAAATGCTGATTTCTTCTCAGTACAAGATTTGTCTTTACAAATCAACCAAGGAGAAATTTACGGATTATTAGGTCCAAACGGAGCCGGAAAAACAACTTTGATTTCGATGCTTTGTGGTTTGATAATGCCAACAACAGGAACTTTTCTAATCGACGGTTTATCTTTTGATAAAAACAGTCAGCAAATCAAAAAATTTATTGGAGTTGTTCCTCAAGAATACGCGCTTTATCCCACATTAACTGCTTTTGAAAACTTAGTTTACTTCGGAAGTATGTATGGTTTAAAAGGTACAGAACTGAAATCAAAAATCAATATATTACTGGAACGTTTGGGATTATTACCATTTGCCCACAAAAGAATTGAAACTTTTTCTGGTGGAATGAAACGTAGGATTAATCTGATTGCAGGTTTATTACATCAGCCTAAAATTCTCTTTTTGGATGAACCAACCGTTGGAGTTGACGTACAATCTAGAAATGTGATTATTGAATTTCTAAAGGAATTAAATGCTTCTGGTACAACAATTATTTATACATCGCATCATTTGGTTGAAGCTGCCGATTTATGTACGCAAATCGCAATTATCGATCAAGGAAAAATCTTTATTTCTGGAACGCCATCCGATTTGGTAAATCAAACTGAAGGCGCAAAAGATTTAGAAGATGTTTTTTTAGCATTAACGGGTAATCAATTGAGAGATGTGGTATAAATTATTACAAGCGATAAAAAAAGAATTTCTTTTATTGAAAAGAGATATCGGTGGTTTAATCACCTTGTTTGTTATGCCTATTGTTTTGGTAATAACCGTTACTTTGATTCAAGACAGTGCATTTCAAGTGGTTTCTGAAACCAAAATTCCCGTGTTGGTTGTTGATAATGATAACAACGAAATTTCAAAAGCGATTCATTCTCAATTACAAGAAACTGGAAGTTTAGAGATTATCAATCAAATAGATGATCAAACGGTTACTGAAGAGATGGCTAAAAATGCTGTTTTCAAAGGTAAATATCAATTTGCAATTGTGATTCCTAAAGATTTATCTAAAGATTTAAATAAAAAAGTAAGTCAGAATGTAGATCAGATTTTAGGAGAATTTGGTTTAGAAACCGATTCAACTCAAACGGTTATCGAAGATATTCCTTCAAAGGAAATCAAATTGTATTTTGACCCAGCAACGCAAGCTACATTTAAAAACGGAATTATCAATGCCATTGATAAAATGGTTGCTCAAATTGAAACCAAAGCGATTTACTCGACTTTTGAAGATCAAATGGGTTCGGAAATTTCTTTAAATTCAAACGATAAATTTATCAGTTTCAAAGAAATTGTTCCAAATCTAGAAAACGATGCTGTTCCAAATTCGGTGCAACACAATGTTCCCGCTTGGACCTTGTTTGCTATATTTTTTATCATTGTTCCGCTTTCGATAAATTTGGTAAAGGAAAAAAATCAAGGAACTTACGTTCGATTAATTACCAATCCAACGCCAAATATTCTTTTAATTTTAGGAAAAACAGCAACCTATTTAATCATTTGTTTGATTCAGTTTTATTTGATTTTAGCCGTTGCATTGTATTTATTTCCACAAATGGGATTGCCACAAATCAATGTTGATGGAAAGTTAATTAACTTATCTATTTTAACTTTATTTGCTGGTTTAGCAGCAATTGGATTAGGAATTTTATTAGGAACTATTGCCAAAACTCAAGAACAAGCCGCGCCATTTGGTTCAACCTTCGTTGTTATTTTAGCAGCTTTAGGTGGCGTTTGGATTCCCGTTTTTGCAATGCCAACCGTAATGCAATTTATATCAAAAATTTCTCCAATGAACTGGGCTTTGAATGGTTATTACGACATAATGTTGAGAAATGGTGGAATAAAAGATATTTTTCCCGAAATCTTATCCTTATTTTTGTTTTTTAGTTTAATGCTTGCAATTGCACTGATTTATGATAAGAAGAAAAGATTTGTATAAAGAAGATTCGAAACTTACAGTTACCAAACATTTTGATGTTCGTTTTAGCGAAGTTGATTCGTTAGGAATTGTATGGCACGGAAATTATATCATTTATTTTGAAGATGGTCGTGAAGCTTTCGGTCAAAAACACGGTATTTCCTATCTCGATGTGCAAGTAAACGGTTTCACAACGCCAATTGTAAAATCGGTATGTGAACATAAATTGCCATTAAAATATGGCGAATCAGCTCGGATTGAAACTACGTTTGTCGATTCTCCGGCAGCAAAGATCATTTTTAGATTTCGAATTTATAATTCAAATAATCAGTTGGTTTGTTTTGGCGAATCAACTCAAGTTTTTTTAGATAAGGATGGAAATTTAGTTTTAAATCCACCTTCCTTTTTTGAAGAATGGAAACAAAAAGTAGGTTTATTGTAAGATGAAAAATGTATTTATAAAACAAACAAATTGTATCACACCTTTAGGTTTTGATGTTGCATCGAATTGGAATGCGATTCAAAATCTGCAAACTGGTATTTCTTTACACGAGCAATTTGGTGCTTTTTCGAATATTTATGCTTCTTGCATTCCAAATTCAAAAATCAAAGAAAACTTCCAACAGATTGAAAAAAGTGTTGATGATTTCAGTCGTATTGAACAATTGTTGATTTCTGTAATGAAACCGATAATTGATTCAAACGGAATTCAACCAAAAACAGCTTTGATTCTTTCTACAACCAAAGGAAATATTTCGGCTTTAGAAAATAACGATTTACAAAGTGCTTTTTTAAGTCAATTAGCTAAAAAAATTGCGAATTATTTTCAGTTTCAAACTGAACCAATTATCGTTTCAAACGCTTGTGTTTCTGGTGTTATGGCACTTTCTGTTGCCAAACGAATGTTACAAATGCAAGTTTTTGAAAATGCTTATGTGGTTGCTGTCGATGAAGTTACTGAATTTGTAGTTTCGGGATTTAATTCGTTTCAAGCAATGAGTGACGAACCTTGCAAACCATACGATGCTTCTCGAAAAGGAGTAAATTTAGGTGAAGCTGCTGCTGTTGTATTTGTTGATACCAAACCTGAGAATGCTTTAGTGGAAATTATTGGAGATGCAAACATCAACGATGCCAATCATATTTCAGGACCATCAAGAACAGGAGAAGGTTTGTTTTTAAGTATTCAATCTGCTTTAAAAGAAGCAAATATCACAACAGATAAAATCGATGCGATTTCCTTACACGGAACAGCAACATTATATAACGATGAAATGGAAGCAATTGCCTTGAATCGTTTGCAAATGCAACAAATTCCTGCTCAGAGTATGAAAGGATATTTTGGACATACTTTAGGAACTTCGGGCTTATTAGAAACGGTTTTATTGATTGAAAGTATGCAAAAAAACACATTAATTGTTTCTAAAGGTTTTGTAAATTTAGGTGTTTCACAACCGATTCAAATTACAACCGAAATTGCGAAAAAAGATATTAAATATGCTTTAAAAACAGCTTCTGGTTTCGGAGGATGCAATTCGGCAATTGTTTTAAAAAAATAAAATAAGGTGAAAGAAAGTTATTATATATCAAATTCTTGTGTGATTAAAAATCAAAAGGTTTTTAAAAATGAAACCTTAGTTTTTGAATCTAATGAAGCCGATTTTAATGCATTTGCAAAAGCTACATATAAAAATTTACAATTAGAATATCCAAAGTTTTTTAAGATGGATGGATTGAGTAAATTAGCTTTTTTAGCTTCCGAGTTTTTGCTTTCAGATAAAAATGAAGCAGATAACATTGCTTTGCTATTTGCGAATAAAAGTGCTAGTTTAGATACCGATTTAAAACATCAAGAAAGTATTCAAGATAAAGACAACTTCTTCCCTAGCCCAGCAATTTTTGTTTACACATTGGCAAATATTTGCATTGGTGAAGTAAGTATTAGACATCAACTAAAAAGCGAAAGTGCCTTTTTTTGTTCAGAAAATTATCAAACAGAATTTATGTTGAATTATACAAATTATCTATTACAAAATCAAAAAGCAGATAAAGTGCTATGCGGTTGGGCTGAATTTTTGAATGATGATTATCAAGCTGTCTTTTATTTAATAGAAAAACAAGGAACAAAAGAACATACAATTAACGAAATAGAAAATTTATTTAAATAAAATGGAAAATTTAAAAGAAGAATTAAAAGGAAAAATTATTGAAGTTTTAAACTTAGAAGATATTAACATTGAAGATATCAAAGATACGGATCCATTATTTGGTGATGGTTTAGGATTGGATTCAATTGATGCTTTAGAACTAATTGTTTTGATGGATAAACAATACGGAATCAAATTAAGCGATCCGAAAGAAGGGAAAACTATTTTCCAAAACATTGAAACAATGGCGAAATACATTGCTGATAATCGTACAAAATAAAAGATGAGTAAAAAAGTTGCTATAACAGGAATGGGAATTATTTCTTCAATTGGAAATTCGGTTGAAGAAAATTTCAATGCTTTAATTCAAAAACAAATCGGAATTTCTAGATTAGAAAATTTCGCTTCAAAACACGTTGATGAAATTAAAGTTGGAGAAATCAAATTAACTAATGAACAATTGATTGAGCAACTTCAATTACCTGAAAATAATACATTTACAAGAACGGCTTTATTAGGTGCTTTTGCTGCTAAACAAGCTGTTGTAAATGCTGGAATTACAGATATTAATGCTTTTAAAACCGGATTGATTTCTTCGACAAGTGTTGGTGGAATGGATTTTACAGAAAAGCATTTTTATGAATATTTGACGGACGATTCTTTATCTAAATATATCAACAGTCACGATGCAGGCGATTCTTCAAATAAAATTGCCGATTATATTGGATTAACGGGATTTGTTTCAACAATTAGTACTGCTTGTTCATCTGCTGCAAATGCGGTGATGTTGGGTGCTCGTTTGATTAATTCTGGAAAATTGGACCGCGTTATTGTTGGTGGTACGGATGCATTATCAAAATTTACCATTAACGGTTTCAAAACTTTAATGATTTTATCAGATACGTACAATCAACCTTTTGATGATAACAGAAAAGGTTTGAATTTAGGTGAAGCTGCGGCTTTTTTGGTTTTAGAATCGGAAGAAATGGTACAGCAATCAAACAAGAAAGTTTTGGCTTTTGTATCTGGTTTTGGAAATGCAAACGATGCTTTTCATCAAACGGCTTCATCAGAAAATGGTGAAGGTGCTTTTTTAGCTATGCAAAAGGCTTTTAAAACTTCTGGTTTAGAACCTAAAGATATCGATTATATCAACGTTCACGGTACAGCAACACCGAATAACGATTTATCTGAAGGTAGAGCCATTGCTCGTTTATTTGAAAATCAAGTTCCAGATTTTAGTTCAACCAAACCTTATACCGGTCATACATTGGCTGCTGCGGCTGCAATTGAAGCGGTTTTTAGCGTACTTGCAATTCAAAATAACATCATTTACCCAAACTTAAATTTTGAAACGCCAATGCAAGAATTTGATTTGATTCCGAATATCGAAGTGAAATCAAAAGAAATAAATCACGTTTTATCGAATTCATTCGGATTTGGTGGAAATTGTTCTACTTTAATTTTTTCTAAAAACTAATGAAAGCAGTTTATATAAACGGAATCGGTTCGGTTTCCATTCAAGACCAAGATATTTTTGATTTTAATTTTGAACTTATTTCAGATTTATCCGATGTAAATTACGCCAAACATCCTTCGTATAAGGAAATGATTCCAGCTGCGATGATTCGTAGAATGGCACAAGGTGTAAAAATGGGAATTTACGCTTCTCAGAATGCTTTAAATGAAGCTGAAATTGAAATTCCAGATGCTATTATTACCGGAACTGGAATGGGATGTTTACAAGATTCTGAAAAATTTCTTCGCGCAATTATAGATAATGAAGAAGAGTTTCTTACTCCAACATCTTTTATTCAATCCACGCATAACACCGTTGGTTCTCAAATTGCTTTGAGATTGGGATGTAAAGGTTATAATTTTACTTATGTAAATGGTGCGAATTCTTTTGAAAATGCTTTAAACGATGCCAAACTTCAAATAGAAAACGATGAAGCAAATAGCATTTTGGTTGGTGGAATTGATGAAATTTCGGATTATACTTTAAAATTGCTTAAGAAAATTGATGTTATCAAAAATGAAAATTCTTCTATCGATTTCAAGAATCCAACTTCAATTGGAGTTCCGTTTGGAGAAGGAGCTAATTTTCTAGCGATATCATCAGAAAAAAAATCGAATTCATATGCAGAAATCTGTGATGTTTTTGTTCAAAATAAAATCGAAATATCAGATTTAAAACAAACGGTTTCCACTTTTTTAGAAGCAAATAAGATAGATTTATCACAAATTGATGTTTTGGTTGTTGGACGAAATGCCGATTCTAATTTCAATGAATATTATACTGAAATGGAAACTTTGTTTGAAGATAAAACCCAAATTTATTACAAGCATTTAAGTGCTGAGTTTGATACTGCTTCAGCTTTTGGAGTTTTATTAGCTGCAACTATTTTAAAGAAACAAGAAATTCCAAACGAATTACTTTGGAATAATAAATCAATGTCACAAGCAAATTACGTTTTGTGCTATAATCAATATCGAGGAAAAGATCATAGTTTGGTTTTACTTCGAAATTGCTAATACTATTTATTGAATATTGAGAAGCACTATTAAGATAAACGAATGAGTTTATTTTAATAGTGTTTTTTTTTAAATTAAAATATTATATTTATCGAAATTAATTAACTCAAGTAAAGGTTATGAAAAAGATTTTAATAGCAATTGCGTTTTTTGTATTTACTCAATCAAAAGCTCAAGTTACTTTTAGTCCTGGATTAAAAGCGGGTTATTCTGCTTCAAATATCACAAATTTAGGTACAGATTATCGCAATGATTTTTACATCGGTGGTTTTGGATTATTAAAGCTTACTGAATTTTATAATATGCAATTTGAAGTGATGTATCTACGTCAAGGCGCAAAGAATTATAAATGGACAGATGTACAATATGGAAATGTAAATACGCAAACTTTCAAAAAAACAGATATCAAACTGAATTATATTTCATTAAACTTTATAAATAAATTCAATGTTAAAAAGTTTAATTTTCATGCTGGACCAGGATTAGATATTAAAGTTTCTGAAGATCCATACAACTACAACGAAGTAATGATTGGAGGAAATTCTAGTTTTCCTTATGAAAGTAATAGTCCTGTAGATTTAACAATTAATTTAGGAGTTGGTTATCAGATTACACCAAATTTAGGTTTTGATGCTCGTATGAGAATGGGAATTATCGAACCAATTTATACAAGTGGATATTATTTCTTTAATGGAAATTCATTAAACAAATCCTTTTTAATAGGTTTAAATTATACGTTTAACAATTAAAACTTTCTATTTTGAAAGTTTTTTTTCGTTTAATTAATAACTTGTATCTTTACCGTTTAGAATGAACATTATGTTATTAAACCATTTTTACAACGTTGAAGAATTAGTACAAATCGATAATTTGAATCACAAAATTTCTGTTCGATTAAATGCTTCTCACGATATTTTTAAAGGCCATTTCCCTGGAAATCCGATTACGCCAGGCGTTTGTATGATTCAAATGATTAAAGAAATTACAGAATCAATTGTGTCTAAAAAGCTTTTTATGTATCAATGTTCAAACGTAAAGTTTATGGCTTTAATCAATCCTGAAGTAAATCCAGAATTGATTTTGAATCTTGAAATTACAGAATCAAATACAAACGAATTTAAAGTAAAAAATGCAACTATGTTTGATGAAACTGTGGCATTAAAATTGGTTTGTAATTTTAAAACTATATAAAATGAAAATATTACTTTTTTTATTTATTTCTATTTTCGCTTTTCAGAATGTTACACTTTCAGAAGCTAGAAAAGCGTATGCAACAGCAAATGCCAACAAACAAAATGCTTTAAATTTCTATAATGAACTAAAAAATTATTCAGGAAATAATCAAACTATTTTAGCTTATAAAGGTGCTGCACTTGCTTTACAATCTAAATATGTTGGAACAAAAGAATCAAAACGAGAAAATTTCACTAAAGGTGTTGGATTAATTGAAAATGCGATTAAACAAGAACCTAATAATTTAGAATTACGAATCATTCGATTGAGTATTCAAGAAAATACGCCTAAAATGATGAAGTATAAAATGAATTTATCCGAAGATAAAAACTCGATTTTAAAATCTTATAATTCTCAAAATTCAGACATCAAACAGTTGATAAAATCGTATTCAAAATCTTCAAAATCCTTTACAGATATTGAAAAGAATCAATTGAAATAATTGATAACTTTGAATCTTAAATAAGTTTACTTTAAACGCCGTAATTTAAACGGTGTTTTTTTTTAAAACGAGGTGAATTTTTGAAAATAATTTTCATAAAAATTTTTAATAAGCAATTAAAAACAACATAATGATTCCAAAAATAGAAACAAGTTCTGTAGCCGAAATTAAAGCATTTCAAGAAGATAAGCTTCAAGAATTGTTAGTTTATTTACAGAATCATTCGCCATATTATCGTGAATTGTTCTTGAAAAATCAGATTGAAATCAATCAAATCAAAACGTTAGAACAACTTCAAAATTTACCAATCACTACCAAGACCGATATTCAGCTAAATAACGATTCGTTTTTTTGCGTTCCGATGAACGAAATTATCGATTATGCTACTACTTCTGGAACTTTAGGTGACCCAGTTACTTTTGGATTAACCGATAAGGATTTAGAACGTTTGGCTTATAACGAAATGATTTCTTTTCAATGCGCTGGTATTCAAAAAGGAGATTTGGTTCAATTAATGACCACAATGGATCGCCGTTTTATGGCTGGTTTGGCTTACTTTTTAGGACTTAGAAAATTAGGAGCCGGTGTAATTCGTGTTGGTGCTGGAATTCCACAATTACAATGGGATTCGATTCTAAAATACAAGCCAAAATATTTAATCGGGGTTCCTTCATTTTTATTGAAATTAATAGAATACGCAGAACAGAATCATATCGATTTTCAAAATTCAAGTATTCAAGGTGTAATTTGTATCGGAGAAGCTTTGCGTACTTCAGATTTACAACCTTCTATTCTAGCTGAACGCATCACCAAAAAATGGAATATCAAACTATTTTCAACCTATGCTTCAACCGAGATGAGTGCTGCTTTTACCGAATGTGAATTTCAAATGGGCGGTCATTTTCATCCTGAATTAATCATCACCGAAGTTCTTGATGAGAATAATCAACCGGTTGCAGATGGTGAAGTTGGAGAACTAACTATTACCAATTTAGGAATTGAAGCGATACCATTATTGCGTTTCAAAACAGGTGATATGGTTCGTAAACACACAGATATTTGTAAATGTGGACGCAATACATATCGAATTGGACCGGTCGAAGGTCGCAAGCAACAAATGATAAAATACAAAGGAACAACACTTTATCCGCCTGCAATGCAAGATGTATTATCTCATTTTGAAGAAATTAAAATGCATTTGATTGAGATTGCTACCAACGACATTGGAACGGATGAAATTAATATTCGAATTTTTTCTGAAGACGAATCTCCTGAATTTCTATCAAAAATAAAAGATTATTTCAGAGCAAAATTACGTGTGACACCAAATATTGTCTTTGATGATCCAAAAGAATTACAAAAAATCATATTCAATCCATTAAGTAGAAAAACCATTACTTTTATCGACAAAAGATAATTTTGAAATTATTGATAATCGTATATTTGTAAAAAATTAAAAGCAAATGTCTAAGCAAGTTAGAGTGCGTTTTGCACCAAGTCCAACAGGACCTTTACATATTGGCGGAGTAAGAACTGCCCTTTTTAATTATTTATTCGCTAAGAAAAATAACGGAACATTTTATATTCGAATTGAAGATACGGATCAAACGCGTTTTGTTCCAGGAGCAGAAGAATATATTTTTGAAGCTTTGAAATGGTTGGGAATTGAACCAGATGAAACCATCGGAAAGAACGAAAAATTTGGACCTTATCGTCAAAGTGATCGTAAACATTTGTATAAAGAATACGCTTTAGAATTGATTCATAACGGTTCTGCTTATTATGCTTTCGATACTTCTGAAGAATTAGATGCGTTGAGAAAACAAGCTGAATCTGATGGAAAAACATTTATATACAATCATACGATTCGTGAGGAATTAACAACATCGTTGAATATGACGCACGAAGAATTAGAAGCACGTTTGTTTAATAATGATCCGTATGTAATTCGTTTTAAAACACCAATTGACGAAGTTTTAGTAGTTAATGATTTGGTTCGTGGAGAAGTAAAATTCAATACTTCATTGTTAGATGATAAAGTTTTATTCAAGTCAGATGGAATGCCAACATACCATTTAGCTAATATTGTTGATGATCATTTACAAGAAACTTCGCACGTAATCCGTGGTGAAGAATGGTTGCCTTCTCTTCCACTTCATTTTATGTTATATCGTGCATTTGGATGGGAATCTCCTGAATTTGCGCATTTACCATTGATTTTAAAACCAGTAGGAAATGGTAAATTATCTAAACGTGACGGTGATAAATTAGGTTTCCCTGTTTTTCCATTAGAATGGACTTCAGAAACTGGTGAAATTTCTTCTGGTTATAGAGAAAAAGGGTATTTCCCAGAAGCTGTTGTTAACTTCTTAGCTTTATTAGGTTGGAATGACGGAACCTATAAAGAAATTTATACGATGGAAGAATTAACGCAAAGTTTTGATATCAGTCGTGTTAATAAATCAGGAGCTAAATTTGATCCAGAAAAGAACAAATGGTTTAATCACCAATGGTTGGTTACAAAATCGGATATCGAATTAGCAAATTCTTTTTTACCAATTTTAGAATCAAAAGGAATTTCTACAAACATTGATTATGTAGAAAAAGTGGTTTCTTTGGTTAAAGATCGTGCTAATTTTGTGACTGAATTATATGATTTGTCTGATTTCTTCTTTGTTGCACCAACAGAATTTGATCCAAAAGCTTTAAAAAATTGGAAAGAAGATACAAATGATTTGTTAGATAAAGTTGCTGTAATTTTAAATTCAATCGAAAATTTCGAAGCTAAAAATATCGAAGAAATCGTTAAAAATTGGATTTCAGAAAATGATTTACCAATGGGAAAAATCATGCAACCATTGAGAATTTCGATTGTAGGTGCAATGAAAGGACCAGACTTATTCGAAATAATTTTTATGTTAGGAAAAGCAGAAGTTTTAGAAAGAATTTCTAATACTTATAAGATATAATTAAAATTTAACGTAAAAAAATAAAAAATTGTTTTGATTTGTGTTTTTAAATTTTATATATTTGAGAACTTTAAATAAGCAAATGCCCTTGATTATTTTAAAGGATTTGATATTTTTTTCATATCAACAAACAACAATTTTTTTTTTTCTAAATTTTCTAAAATCCCATCTCTTTGGGATTTTTTTTATATACTTGTACCAATCAAATTTACATTTATTATGAAAAAGAATATTTTATTGCTTGCCTTTTGTTCAATTTTTGCTTTAGTTTCATGTTCATCAGATGATTCATCAACTTCAACAGAAGTAACACCTACTCCAACTACAGTTGATTGGATTCCAGGTCAGATTAGCTTAATGAGTGGTTCGACAGCTTTGTTTTCAGAATCTTATCCACACGCAGAAGGATGTGATAAAGATTATATTCGACTTGAAAATAATACATCTGCAACTTTATTTGAACACGAACCTGGAACTTGTGCTATTACGGAAACGGATCAACCTTGGAATCGTAATGGAAATCAAATTTCATTAGTTATTTTTGACATGCCTGTTACTGGGACAATTATATCTGAAACAGCTACTCAGTTAACAGTTGAGAGTGATGTAAGTCAATATTCAGCAATGATTTCGCTTTTATATCCAGAAATTGCAGATTATCTAGACCTAATTCAAGGAGCGAAAGTGCGATTAGTTCTTGATAAAAAATAAAAAACACAGACTCTTAACATATTATGCTTAAGAGTTTTTTTTATTTCTTTTTTTATTGTATTTTCAGCATTAATTTTAAAATAAAAAATGCTATGATTCCTTATTATGTAATAATTGCGATTTTTATAATCCTGTTTTTAAGTGCCTTTTTTACAGTTAAGCAACAAAGTGCTGTTATTGTAGAACGTTTTGGAAAATATAATTCCATTCGTCAATCAGGTTTACAATTAAAAATTCCGATTATAGATCGTATTGCTGGTCGAGTTAATTTACGTATCCAACAATTAGATGTCATTATCGAAACTAAAACTAAAGATAATGTTTTCGTAAAACTAAAAGTTTCTGTTCAATTTAAAGTAGTTCAAGATCGTGTTTACGAGGCTTTCTATAAATTAGAATATCCACATGATCAGATAACTTCTTACGTTTTTGATGTTGTTCGTGCCGAAGTTCCGAAATTAAAATTAGATGATGTTTTTGAACGTAAAGATGACGTTGCGGTTGCAGTGAAACGTGAATTGAACGAAGCGATGATTGCTTACGGATATGATATCATCAATACTTTGATTACTGATATTGATCCAGATATTCAAGTGAAAAACGCAATGAACCGTATCAATGCTGCAGATCGTGAAAAAACGGCTGCTGAATACGAAGCTGAAGCAAGTAGAATTAGAATTGTTGCAAAAGCAAAAGCAGAAGCAGAATCTAAACGTTTACAGGGTCAAGGTATTGCAGATCAACGTAGAGAAATTGCTCGTGGATTAGTAGAAAGTGTTGATGTTTTAAATAGAGTTGGAATCAATTCTCAAGAAGCATCTGCCTTGATTGTTGTAACTCAACATTATGATACACTACAAGCAATTGGTGCAGAAAACAATTCCAATTTAATTTTATTACCAAATTCGCCTCAAGCTGGTAGCGACATGTTAAATAATATGGTTGCTTCATTTACAGCGAGTAATCAGGTTGGAGAGGCAATGAAAAGCGCTGGTTCAGCTAAGCGAAAAGATAGTAGAATTGATGATTTCGAAAAACCTTCTCAAGATACTTATTCAGATGATATTTAATTTAAAACAAAATCCACCTTTTAAGGGTGGATTTTTGTTTTTGATATGTTGTCTTTAAAGATTAGGATAAACTCTTTAAATTAAGTTTATTTTCTTTTAAAAAGCTTTCTAATTAAGAATTTTAAAACAGTTGTAAAAAGAAAAACTTTTAATTGCTTTGATTGACCTAAAGAACTACTAATTGTTGTACCTATCGTACCTAATCCCATTTTTATAAGATTTGGAGCGGTCAAACTTTTAGAAATTGATGAAGTTGATTGCATCAATCTATGAAAACTAATTTCACGTTCAATTTTTAAAATCTCTAAATGTCTGTTGATTTCTTCATACGAATTATATGATTGTTTCATAACTAAAATTTTAAAAATTAATTTTCATAAAAAATATTCGATAATTTTTTAATTACCGGAATGTCAATAAGTGCTTTTCTATTAAAATAGAAGATTAAGCATAATATTAAATAAAAAGCTCCGATAATTAAAAAGCCTAAGGTATAACTTTTTAATAAAGCACCTAAAGCAAAAGCGCATGCAACTGAAATAAACAATAACGCAATTGAAAGAAAAAGAGCTAAAAGAAAAATCTTTAGTAATAAACTAAAGGCTTTTGAGCTTATTTTCAACCCTAAAAGTTGATAATATTCAACGTTTTGGTCAATAAAAGCTTTGGCATCTACTTTGATTTTCTCAAAGTCTTCTTTTAAATCTTTATTTAAATCCATTTCAATTATTTTGTGTTAATTGCTTTTGCTTCTTTTTTTAATTCAGCTAATTTTTTTTCTAAAACTTCAATTACGTTTTCTGTTTTATCACCAGCTTTTTCTACGTATGAATTGATTGTAGATTCTAAATCAACTTTTTTAGAATTCATTAATGATCTTACTTGATCTTTTAAATCATCAAATTTATGAGCAATTTCATCGCCTCCAGATTTGATTCCTCTTCCTAATCTTTTGCGAGTTTTAGAACCTTGATCTGGTGCTAATAAGATTCCTGCTACTGCTCCTACTGCAGCTCCAGCTAATATTGCTACGATTGTTCCGCCTGTTCTTCCCATAATTTTTATATTTATAGTTTAATATTCACTAAAGTTAATAAAAAAAAGATTTTTTAGCAATTTTAAATTCTAAAAAATCTTTTTTAAATCTATTTGGTTTCTAATTTTGCCCAAGTATCTTTTAATCCTACGGTTTTATTAAAAACTAATTTGTCGTTTGTAGAATCTTTATCAACAGCAAAATAACCTAAACGTTGGAATTGAAATTTATCTCCGTCTTTAGCTGTTCTCAAGCTAGGTTCTAAATAACCTGTAATCACTTTTAAAGAATCAGGATTGATAAATTCTTTGAAATCAACTTCTTTATTACCATCTGGATTTTCGTTTGTGAATAAACGATCGTATAAACGAATTTCAGCAGCAATTGCATGCGGAATAGAAACCCAATGAATCGTACCTTTTACTTTTCGTTTAGAAGCTTCACTTCCACTACCCGATCTCGAATCTGGATCGTAAGTTACATGAATCTCGATGATGTTTCCGTTTTCGTCTTTAACTACGCTTTCACCTTTGATGATATAGGCGTTTTTTAAACGAACTTCTTTTCCTAAAGTTAAACGGAAGTATTTACTGTTAGCTTCTTCTAAGAAATCATCTCTTTCGATGTATAATTCTCTTGAGAAAGGTACTTTTCTGTAAGTTACTTCTTCTGCTTCCGGATTATTTTCTGCATCTAACCATTCTTCATGTCCTTCAGGATAATTTGTAATTACTAATTTAATCGGATCAAGAACTGCCATTACTCGATCAGTAATTTTATTTAAATCTTCACGAACGCAGAATTCTAATAACGAAACATCAATTAAATTATCGCGTTTAGCAATACCAATCGTGTCAGCAAAATTACGAATTGCAGCCGCTGTATAACCTCTTCTGCGCATTCCAGAAATGGTTGACATACGTGGGTCATCCCAACCATTTACATGTTTCTCTTGTACCAATTGTAATAATTTACGCTTAGAAACTACTGTGTGAGATAAATTTCTACGAGCAAATTCACGTTGTTTTGGACGAACTTTGTTTTCATCATAAACTTGATTTAAGAACCAATCGTATAATTCTCTGTGAGGCAAAAATTCTAACGTACAGAATGAATGTGAAATTTGTTCTACATAATCACTTTCACCATGAGCCCAATCGTACATTGGATAAATACACCATTTATCTCCTGTTCTATGATGCGATGCATTAATAATTCGATACATAATCGGGTCACGCATTAACATGTTTGTAGAAGCCATGTCAATTTTTGCACGTAAAATATGTTCACCTTCTTTGAATTCACCATTTTTCATTCTTTCGAATAAATCTAAGTTTTCTTCAACTGAACGGTTTCTGTATGGAGAATCTTCACCAGCTTGAGTTGGTGTTCCTTTTTGTTTTGCTATTTCTTCTGAAGATTGGCTATCCACGTAAGCTTTACCTTTTTTGATAAATTCTACCGCCCAATCATATAATTGTTGGAAATAATCAGAAGCATAAACTTCTTTATCCCATTTAAATCCTAACCATTCTACGTCTTTCTTAATCGCATCAACAAATTCTTGCTCTTCTTTTGCAGGATTTGTATCGTCGAAACGTAAGTTTACTGGCGCATCATAATCAATTCCTAAACCGAAGTTTAAACATATTGATGAAGCATGACCAACGTGTAAATAGCCGTTTGGTTCTGGTGGAAAACGAAAACGTAATTTATCTTGTGACAAACCATTTTTAAGATCTTCTTCAATGATTTGTTCTATGAAATTCAATGATTTTTCTTTTGTTGACATATTCTTGAATTAAGGCTACAAATTTACCAAATTTTGTTGATTTATTTGGTATTGATTTTTGCTAGTTTTGATTCAAATATACTAACTTTGAGTTTATAAATTATAGAAATGGGAATTATCAGATTAAAAAACATTCGTACGTTTTCGTATCACGGTTGTTTAGTTGAAGAAAGTAAAATTGGATCCGATTATCGAGTAGATTTAGAAATTAAAGCTGATTTAAGAAAATCTTCAGTTTCAGACG
Organism: Paenimyroides tangerinum; assembly: GCF_003865405.1. GTDB lineage: Bacteria > Bacteroidota > Bacteroidia > Flavobacteriales > Flavobacteriaceae > Flavobacterium > Flavobacterium tangerinum. The sequence goes on along the minus strand of NZ_RQVQ01000016.1, from coordinate 52,801 downwards.
AACTTGCAGATACGGTTGATTATGTTCATTTAAACAAGATTGTTGTCGAAGAAATGGCAATTCGATCTAAGTTGCTAGAGCATGTGGCAAAACGCATTATAACTAGAATTTTTAAAGAAATCCCTGAAGTTTCAAGAATTGTTTTAGAAGTTTCAAAAATTAATCCTCCGATTGGTGGTGATGTTGAACAAGTTACGATTGTGATGGAAGAATACCGTGCATAATTTTACAAAAACGTTTTGATATTAAAAAAAATGTAGTAGATTTGCACTCGTAATACACAAGGCATCGTGGCCGAGAGGCTAGGCAGCGGTCTGCAAAACCGTCCACAGCGGTTCGAATCCGCTCGATGCCTCAAAGTAAAAGCTCCTAAGAAATTAGGAGTTTTTTTTATGGCTTTTGTCAATAAAAAAGTCTTAGTAAAAACTAAGACTTTCTAATGTATTGTATCTTTTTGTTTATTTTCTGTTGAAAGAATAGTATCATTTATAAATTTTGAATCGTTTGGAATGATTGATTTCGACATAATTGCAATTCCAAAAATTATCAATAAAAGCGAACTAATTTTTTTTACTTTTAATATATTTTTTGGTGTTAGCTTACTTTGTAATTGTTTAGCTAAAAATATCTTGAAAATATCTGTTATCAAATAAGCTAGAATAACATAAGAAAAAAACAAAAACAATCTATCAGGAACCATATCCATCTCTGGTCCCATTGTTATGATTATTGCTAACCAGAAACCTAAAACACCAATGTTTATAAAGTTTAATAAATAACCTTTAGCAAAAAGAGAAAAGTAATTATTTTTATAATTAGATGTTTCAATATGGATTTCTGCTTTGTTTAATTTTTTTAATTTCACATAAGAAACAACTCCATAAGTTGCCATAATTCCACCTCCAAAAATAAATAATGCTGGGTCGTCTTTGATTTTACTAAGTAATTTAAAACTACTGTAATAAGCAATTAAAATAAATGTTATATCTGCAAGAATAACTCCTAAATCAAACGTTAATGCAGCTTTAATACCTTTGGTTATACTGGTTTCAATTAATATAAAAAAAACAGGTCCTATCATAAAACTTAAGAAAAAGCCCAATGATATTGCTGTGATAAAATCGTCCATAATTCTAGTTTAAAACAAATGCCAATATAAGAATTGGCATTTATATTAAGTCTTGCAAGTTACAAAAAAATTATTTCACACGGTTTATGTTTCCGCCTGCAGTCGTTTTTTCTACAACTGTTTTTGGGTTTCCGTAAATATTTACACTTCCACCAGCTCTTGTTGTTGCATTAACTGTTTCTGTTGCTTTAACATCGATTTTTCCACCAGCATTTACTGTAGCATCAACAGTTATAAAATCAAGGTTTTTTGCATCAATAGCTCCTCCAGCATTTGCGATTAAAGTTCCTGTATCAGATTTACCTTCTAATTTCATCGTTGCTCCAGCAAACACTTTCGCTTCAATGTTTTTTGTTTTCATTTTAATATCAATTTGAGAACCTGAGTTTGCGTTCAATTTTAATTTAGTAGTTTCTAAATTTTTAGAACTAAAAACATAACTTCCAGATTCGGCCTCAATACTATTTAAATTCTTATAATATACTTTTACAGAAACTTTATAATCGCTATCTGAAACCAATTCTTTTAACGTGTTTTTAATAGCAAGTTTTCCATTTTTATTAACTAAAGTAATATTACTTTCATCTTTAGAATCCAAAACTACTTTACTTTCAGAACTTGGAATTAACTCAACTTTGATTCTGTTTGTTGTTCTAATTTCTGAAAAATCGCCCATGTCTTTCGTAACCTGAGCTTGTGAATTAAAAGCTATTAATCCAACAACTGTAAATAATAAATTTTTCATAACTAAGCTTTTCTAATAAAATTAAAATCTAATTGTTTTTTAACTAAATCGGCGTTTTTCACTTTTACAATTACTTCATCTCCAAGTTGTAAAACATCTTTAGTAGTTTCGCCAACCATTGCATATTGCTCTGGGTCAAAAACGTAGTAATCACCTTTTATTTCACGAATACGAACCATTCCTTCGCATTTGTTTTCTACGATTTCAACATAAATTCCCCATTCAGTTACACCAGAAATCACACCTAAAAATTCTTCATCTTTATGGTCTTGCATAAACTTCACTTGCATATATTTTACGCTATCACGTTCTGCACTCGATGCTAAACCTTCCATTTGTGAACAATGAACTGCTTTTTCTTCGATTTCATCTTCGTTAACAGAAGCTCCGTTATCTAAATAATGTTGTAATAAACGGTGCGCAATAACATCTGGATATCTACGAATCGGCGACGTAAAATGTGAATAATAATCAAAAGCTAATCCGTAATGACCGATATTCTCTGAAGAATAAACGGCTTTACTCATCGTACGAATCGCTAAGGTATCAACCATATTTTGTTCTTTTTTACCGTTCACATTAACCAGTAATTCGTTTAATGATTTAGAAATAGTTTCTTTTGATTTGAAATTTAAACTATAACCAAAACGATTTATTACCGTTTGTAGATTAAACAATTTATCTGTATCTGGTTCGTCGTGAATACGATAAATGAAAGTTTTCTTTTGTTTACCGATGAATTCAGAAACTTTACGATTTGCCAAAAGCATAAATTCCTCAATCAGATGATTCGCATCTTTCGAAACTTTAAAATAAACTCCCGTCGGTTCGTCTTGTTCGTTTAAGTGAAACTTCACCTCTACTTTATCAAATGAAATCGCTCCGTTTGCCATTCGTTTCGAACGTAAAATTTTAGCTAAGTCATCCATTTTTAGAATAGCATCAACGATTGGTTTTTCAATGATTTGCTCCTCGCCTGTTATCGAAATTTCTGCTGGAATTGTATTTCCTTTTGTTTCGATAATTACCTGAGCTTCTTCATAAGCCATTCGTTTGTCAGAATACGTAACCGTTCTGCCAAACCATTTATTTACAATTTCAGCTTTGTTGTTTAATTCAAAAACAGCTGAGAATGTGTATTTTTCTTCATTTGGACGTAACGAACAAGCAAAATTCGAAAGTACTTCAGGTAACATCGGCACTACTCTATCAACTAAATAAACTGAAGTTGCACGTTGATAAGCTTCTGCATCTAAAACGGTTCCTTCTTGGACGTAATGCGAAACATCGGCAATATGAATTCCAATTTCGTAGTTTCCATTTTCTAATTGCTGAAACGATAAAGCATCATCAAAATCTTTTGCATCACGTGGGTCGATTGTAAAAGTTAAGACATCGCGCATATCTCTACGTTTTGCAATTTCTTCTTCGGTAATTGAAGTGTCTAAACGTTGTGCGTAGGTTTCAACATCAATTGGGAAATCACTTGGTAATCCGTATTCAGCTAAAATAGCGTGAATTTCAGTGTTATGTTCACCTTGTTTACCTAAAACTTTAATGATTTTTCCATACGGATTATTCGCTTTTGCTGGCCAATCAGTCATTTCAACTAAAACGACATCACCATCTTCTGCCCCATTAAATTTTTCTTTCGAAATAAAGAAATCCGCATACATTTTTGGATTTGCATTGACCACAAATCCAAAAGTTTTATTGACTTGTAATACACCGACAAATTCAGTTTTATGACGTTGAATAATTTCAACAACTTCAGCTTCAGGTTTTTTACCTTTTCGCTTGTTGAAAATATATGCCTTAACGGTGTCTTTGTCTAATGCTTTGTTTAGATTATTTGTTGGAATAAAAACATCTTCTTCTAAATCTGGTGAAACCAAATAAGCTGTTTTTCTAGAAGTCATATCAATTTTTCCTTCGATATAATCAGTTGTTACAACAATTTGGAACTTTCCACGTTCGATTTCTTCAACCTTTTCCTTAGAAGTTAAATACTTTAATTCTTTGATGATTTCGTTTCTACTTTTGGTATCATCAACCTCAAAAGCAGCTGCAATTTGTTTATAGTTATAAGCTTTGCTTGGATTTTTAGATAGTAATTTCAGAATCTTTCCTGAAAAATCTTTATCCTTTTTGCCTAATTTTTTTATTTGTTTTGTCATTTTTTCTGTTAATCAATGAATATCAATACGGAATTAAAAGTGACATTCATTTTTCTATTATTTTTTAAAATTACGAAAATAAAGTTGAAATCTCGTTTTTATCAAGTTAACCTTATTTTAAAATTATCGGAATGTTTGTATCATAAACCATTCCAATGTATGTTTTTCTAGAATTGAATTTGAATCTATTTTTTAAAAATCACATATTTTTTTAGTTATATTTTTGTGAAATTTTCAGTGTTAATTCCGTTGTCTTGCTAATTGTTTTTTGTAATTTGACATATAATAAAAAACAATTAGTTATGAATACAATCTCTTATGTTAACGGAATTTCCGAAATTTCTTTGTTAGGTGAAACAATCGGACAAAATTTAAAGAAAATTGTAGAACATTTTCCTACAGCCGATGCATTAGTTAGTGTTCATCAGAATTATAAAGCAGATTATAAAACTTTTTATAACGATACCACAAAAGTAGCGAAAAGTTTAATTGCAGCTGGTATTTTAAAAGGTGATAGAGTAGGGATTTGGGCTCCGAATTGTTTTGAATGGACTTTATTACAATTTGCAACAGCACGAATTGGAGTTATTTTAGTAAATGTAAATCCTGCATATCGTCCGCACGAAGTTCAATTTGCAATCAATCAATCTGGAATTTCATTAATGGTTTCTGCCGTAACACATAAAACAAGTAATTATAAAGAAATGCTTTCTTGTGTTATCGAAGAATGTCCAACTTTAACTCAAGTTGTTTATCTTAATGAACAATGGGATGGATTTCTACAATCTGCAGAAACTATTTCTGATGAAGAATTAGAATCTTTCGAAAAAGCAGTTCAGTTCGATGATCCTGTGAATATTCAATATACATCCGGAACAACCGGATTTCCAAAAGGAGTTACTTTATCGCATCACAACATTTTAAACAACGGATTTTTTATTGGCGAACGTTTGAAATACACCACAAAAGATCGCGTTTGTATTCCCGTTCCGTTTTATCATTGCTTTGGAATGGTCATCGGAAATTTAGCTTGCGTAACTCACGGTTCTTGTATGGTAATTCCGAATGAAGGTTTTGATGCTACCAAAACTTTAGAAGCCGTTCAAGCAGAAAAATGTACTTCGTTATACGGAGTTCCAACGATGTTTATTTCTATGTTAGGCGTTCCGAATTTTAAATCATTTGATTTGAGTTCATTACGAACAGGAGTAATGGCAGGTTCGCCTTGTCCAGTAGAAGTAATGAAACGCGTACAAGCGGAAATGAATATGCACGAAATTAGTATTTGCTACGGAATGACTGAAACGTCACCGGTTTCTACACAAACTAAAATCGGAGTTCCTCTAGAAAAGCAAGTTTCAACCGTTGGTACAGTTATGGATCATTTAGAAATCAAAATTATTGATTCTGAAACTGGTAAAATAGTTCCTCGCGGCGAATCAGGGGAGTTGTGTACGCGCGGCTATTCTGTGATGTTAAAATATTGGAACGATCCTATTAAAACGGCTGAGGTTTTAGACGAAGGGCGTTGGATGCATACCGGTGATTTAGCTTCTATGGACGAAGAAGGTTACATCACGATTACGGGTAGAATCAAAGATTTAATCATTCGTGGCGGTGAGAATATTTCTCCAAAATGGATTGAAGATTTCTTGTACACACATTCCAAAATTGTCGATGTTCAGGTAATCGGAGTGCCAAGTGAAAAATACGGCGAAGAAGTGATGGCTTGGGTAAAATTACACGATGGAGTAGAAGCAACCGGAGAAGAATTACGTGCATATTGCGATCAAAAAATTGCACATTACCGTATTCCTAAATATTGGAAGTTTGTCAATGAATTTCCGATGACCATTTCCGGAAAAATAAGAAAAGGGGAGATGCGTGAAATTTCTATAAAAGAGCTTGGTTTATAGTTTTTTACGGAGCTATTTCCAGCTTTTCGCTATATCTTTTGCTTTTTACTAAAAGCAAAAGGATGCCGCTTCAATCTGGGCTAAAATAAAGTGTAACCTGATTGAATTAAAATTTTCAGAGGCCAACTCCGACAGAGTTTAAAAAAGTTTGTTTTATTTCTTTCGCATCGAGATGTATTGCCGTACATACGTGAAATGAAACTGAGCTTGCGACTGAACGAAGATAATCAAGTTTAGGATGATACGTTTCAATTCAATATAGATTTTGACTTTCTAACTTTAGACTTTAAGACTATCCAACTTTTCATTATCTTTGTTCCAACAACACAACACATAAATCATGAAAATTGCCATCGGAAACGACCACGCAGGTCCAGAGTACAAAAAAGCTCTTGTAGCTATGTTAGAAGCTAAAGGAATTGAAGTAATCAACTACGGAACAGATACTTTTGATTCTGTTGATTATCCAGATTTCGGACATAAAGTAGCTCAAGATGTAGAAGATAAAAAAGTAGATTTCGGAATTGTAATTTGTGGTTCTGGTAACGGAATTGCCATGTCTGCAAACAAACATCAAGGTGTTCGTTGCGCACTTTGTTGGACTAAAGAAATCGCTGTTTTGGCTCGTCAACATAACGATGCGAATGTAATTTCTATCCCGGCACGTTTTACTGCCATTCCGCAAGTAATAGAAATGGTTGAAGCTTTTCTTACAACTGAATTCGAAGGTGGGCGCCACGCAAATAGAGTAGGGAAGATTGCTTGTTCTTAATGCGTTCTTTAACTCAAATATTATTTCTTATTTTTTCTATTTCTGTTAATGCTCAGTCAATTTCAGAATATGAGAAACAACTAAATATTGAACCAATTTCAAATAATGCTAAAGAAATTAGAGTTTATAAAAAATACGCTATTTCAACAGGATTAGAATTGTTTATATTTTATTTTGATGATTCTTCTAATAAATACAAGGCTGAATATTATTACGTAACAGTTGATAAAAAAAATAATAAACTTGTAAAGAAGTTAGATTTAGAATCTATTTATAACATGGAGTTCAATGCTTTAAATTTATTTTTATCTCATGCGAAATATCTTCCATCTGAACAAAAAATCTGGTATAAATTTATTCCTAAACCTGATATTTTTATTGAAGATGGATATATCTATCATATAATAGGAAAGCCAATGTCAATTATAGATGGGATAAGTTATTCTATTCAAATTCAAGATAATGATAGTTATAACGAAGTTGAATATTCTAATCCAGAAAGTTATTTAAAGAATTATCCAGAAATTGATGAACTTCAAACAATTAATGAGTTTTTAGATTTTATTAAATCAAGTTTTGGAATTTATAAAAATTAAACCGATTCAGAAATGAATCGGTTTAATTTTTATAAAAGTCTTGATTTTGTTAGCTTTGACACAAATGTCGGGTAAATGTCGGCTTTGTGACGTAAGCATCTTCTCGTTATGAAATTAGTTTTGCTAAACAAAATTTAATCTATTAATTATGGAAACCATTGGAATTAAAATTTCTCAAATCAGAAATCAAAAAGCTTTATCTCAAGAGCAATTAGCAGAACTTTCTAAAGTGAATGTAAGAACCATTCAACGTATCGAAAACAACGAAACTACACCTCGTGGAGCAACTCTTAAATTATTATGCGACGCTTTAGAAATAACACCAGATGAGATTGTGAATTTTGACAAAATACAAGATAATTCATTTATCGTTTGGTTGCATTTATCTGTATTATTAGGTTATGTTTTACCTTTAGGAAATATTATTGTTCCACTTATTTTGTGGATTAAAAATCGAAATAAAATTGATTGTGTTGATTCTCAAGGGAAAAATATAATTAATTTTCAAATTATATTTTCCATAATCCTTTTTGTAATAATCCTTTTTAGTATTTCTACTATTTTAATTTTTTCAAAAGCAACTGATATTTTGTTTTATTATCAGTTTGGATTTTTACTAACAATGCTTTTACCCATATTAAATTTTATTTACCCTATTATAAATGCAATTCGAATTTCTAAAGGAACGATTAGGAATTTTTATCCTACAATTATTCGTTTTATTAAATAAATATAAAACCGATTCTTTTTGAGTCGGTTTTTTATGATTGATTATTAAAAAAAGCTATTTCTAATTGGTCAAATTCTAAATGATTGAAATAAGTTGTTTTATTATTTTTAAGCATATATATTCCTTTACAGTTTTTATATAAAACATCGATAATGTGAGAAGAAATTATAATTATTGAGGTTTTTGATTTTTCTTTTAAATAATTCAATAAAATATAATTTGCTTCGATATCTAAACCATTGAAAGGTTCATCTAGAAAATAGACTAAAAAATCTTTTTGAAATAGCGCATTCAAATACGTTTTTTTCTTCATTCCTGTAGAAAATTGCTTGATAAGTTTATCTTTTGGTAAGTCAAATAAATAATCTTTTGAAGGTTCAAGCATAAATAATTTTGCGTAGAACTTATTGAATTCTTCAGTAGTTAATTCATCGTATAAAATAGGTTCTGCAGGGCAAAATGCTGTATTAATTAAACTAACTTTTTCTTTTCCTAAATAAGATTTCCCTTCATATTTTTCTAAACCTAAAGCACATTTGAATAATGTTGTTTTACCTTGACCGTTTTTACCAATCAATCCATAAAGACCTGGTTCTGTTATTTCTAATTCTAAATTTTTTAAAACAATGTCATTAGAATAAGTTTTGCTTTTAATTTCTATTTTCAACATTTTTTATTTCGTTTAAATTTTTTAATGCTTTATTAAGTAAAAAAGGTAAGCTTAATATTGGAATTCCAAGACTTACTATCATAAAAACTAAGAATAATTGTTGTTTAATAGGATGGTGAAAAAAGGCATATTTCGAAATAATATTTACTAATGGTAAAACATATACGACTAAAATTAATGAACTAATTAGTAAATTAAAAGTATTAAATAATATAAAAACAGCAATCGGAACAATTATAAAAGAAGTGTTGATTAAACTATTTATAAATTGTGATTTTAAATAGTTTTTTGAATTATTTGAATGGTACTTTATTTCCTCAATTCGTTCTCTTTCAAATGAAGGAATACAAATTATTATAGCAATTATTAAAAGGACAAAATTTTGAATATTTGGATTTTGATGTTTAATTCCCATAAAACTTAAAACTAATAATAATGGAAACCAAAGAATTATTTTATAATTTCTAAAAGTAATATGCCAATGCGGATTAAATAAATCAAACGGATATTTGATGTTTTTCATTTGTAATTTAGGAATATGAATTACAATGAAATTAACCATTAAAACCAATATTAAGCCGTAATATTTTTGTTTTATTATTAATACAATTAAGTATGGAAAAGTGTAAATAATGTATTCAACGAATAAAATCCATTTGTAGTTTTTTCGAATCTTTAAAAGCTCTAAGTCATTTCTTTTTTGTTGGTAAAGAATTGGGTCTAAAAAAAGCAGATAAAAATACAATCCAATTTCATTAAATTTTGAATAGCAAATTAAGGCTACTGCAAGGAATAATAAAACAACCAATGCACTTGCTGTTTTATCATTTCTTGAAATATGTTTTCTGAAACGTATTGTAATTAAGCTAGAAATAATGTAATACATTTATTTTCTGAAATAAAGGAGATGAAAATTATTTGAATAATCATACAAATTATATAAACTATACTGATTTTTGATTTTTTAATGTATTTTCAAGTATAGCTGAATATAAAGGAGAAGAACCTAGAGTTTGAGCCATAAAAGAAGCAGCGGAACAAGTTAAAATTAATGGTAAGATTAACATATAACCATTAGTCATTTCCATTACGATTACAATTCCAGTAAGTGGAGCTCGAATTGTTGCGGCAAATAATCCTGCCATTGCTAATATTGTAAATGTTGCAAGATTTATGTCATAATTTGGAAAAAAATCCTGAATGATGAAACCAAATAAAACGCCTATAATGGCACCTAGAGCCATTGTTGGAGAAAAGATTCCACCAGGAGCTCCAGAGCCAAATGAGATAATAGTAGCAAAAAATCTAAAAATCAAAATCAGAAATAAAGGGTAAAATCCATATAGGCCTTCAACTACTTTTGGAATAACATTAAAACCATCTCCAGCTAATTCTGAACGAAATGAAAATAATAGTCCAAAAGTACCGGCTAGAACTGCGCCAGTTATTATAAAATTGAATTTATTCTTATTGTAAAAAGACGCTAAAAAACTGCGAGTTTTTAAAATTAAAAAATTTGAACAAGAACCTATAATACCTAATACAAAACCAAGAATAATAAAAAGCCACAAACTATTTAGTGGTACTGAATTAGGCGTTGAAATAGTTAAAATAGGTGCCGAGTTTATGATTAATTGATAAGTTAAACACGCAGAAATACATCCAATAAAAACTGCCAAAATGGATGATTTAGTGTAAGAAAATTCGGCACGCATTTCTTCTATTACAAATAAAATTCCACCAAGTGGAGCGTTAAATGCAGTTGTGATTCCTGCACCAGCACCTGCTGAAATCAGTGTATGTTGCGACTCTTTATTTTCAAGTTTACAAGTATCAGAAACCATTTTTCCTAAATTAGCTCCAATTTGAACTGTTGGACCTTCTCGACCTAAAATCATTCCACTACCAAGTGCCGCTAGACCTCCAACAAACTTTACTGGTAAAACGCGCTTCCAACGAATAGGTCTTAAATCCATTAAAGCTCCTTCGACTTCGGGAATTCCAGATCCACTGGTTTCTGGTGCATATTTTCTAACTAAATAAAAAGAAATTGCACCCATAAGTGCAGGGATTATAAATAGTAAAAAGTATTTTAGATAATAAGGAATTTCCAGTGAATATTTAGAAAAGTTTTCATGCCAATTAAGGATGAAATTAAGAGAAAGTTGAAATAATGAACCTATTAAACCTGTGAAAGTACCAACAACAGCAGCAAGAATAAAAATTAAAAACGGTGCCCGTTTTTGCCAACTTATTATCTTTTCTGTTATTAAAGTAATCATTTTGTTATTCATATCACGTAAGATCTTTTTTCTTATTAGGAATTCATTATAATTTATAACTTTTCTAGATTTGAATAAATAAAAAATTTATATCATTTTTATAAATCAATCATACTCAAATTACATAGTTATATGAATAATATCTAAAGCTAAGAAAACGATATTAAATATGCAAATAAGAAGTTTGGATGAAGTTACATTATAGTGGATTTTCTCAAAAAATGTTTACCTTCTAAATACTAAAAATAAAATTACAGTTTGTATAACTACAATAATATAAAACGGAATCTTGAAACTAGTTTTACTGGTTTTATGATTAAAATTCTTCATCGCTAACCAAGCGCCAAAAGTGCCACCAAAAGCACAAATGGTTAACAAGTTTTTTTCAGAAATACGTTTCATGTTTTTTCGAGCACGTTTCTTATCTAAATGAAACATACTAAATGCGATGTAATTAATTATAATTAAATATAGGAATACGTATTTCATATTTGGTTTAATTGCTGCAAAGGTAGTATTTTCGCTTTTTAAATCCGACCTAATGAATGTAATTCAATATATCCAACAGTTTTTAAAAACTGCTCCAAAAAATATAGAAAATACTCTGAAACTTTTATCTGAAGATGCTACCATTCCGTTTATTTCTAGATATAGAAAAGACCAAACCGGTAATTTAGATGAGGTTCAGATTGAAACGATTGCCAAAACTTCGGCTCGTTTTGAAGAAATCATCAAACGTAAAGAAGCTATTTTAAAATCAATTGAAGAGCAAAATCAATTAACTGACATTTTAAAAGCTAAAATCGAAGCTAGTTACGATTTAACAGAATTGGAAGATATTTACCTTCCGTACAAAAAGAAGCGCAAAACTAAAGCCGATACAGCTCGTGAAAACGGGTTAGAACCTTTGGCTAAAATGTTGATGTCGCAAAATGTAAACGATTTAGATTTTGTTGCATCGAAATATTTGAATGATAAAGTAGCGAATGAGGACGATGCTTTGCAAGGAGCGCGTGATATTATGGCTGAATGGATTAACGAAAATATGTTTGTTCGTAAAGCTTTACGTAGAAAATATCAACGTAATTCAACCGTTTCAACCAAAGTTGTTAAAGCTAAGAAAGACGAAGAAGGAGCTTCTAAATACGAGCAATATTTTGATTGGAGCGAATCGTTAGTAAAAGCTCCATCACACCGCTTATTGGCTATGTTACGTGCAACTAACGAAGGTTTTGTTAAGTTGGATGTGGCTATCGATAAAGAAGAAGCTTTGGCTTTTATGCAAGAAACGATTATTAAAAATCCAAATCACGAAACAGCTGTTCATATAGAAAAAGCCATTGCCGATTCATACAAACGTTTATTAGAACCAACGCTTTCCAATGAGGTTTTGCAAGAAGCTAAATTAAAAGCAGATTTGCAATCTATTGGTGTCTTTTCAGAAAATTTATCACAGTTGTTATTATCCGCTCCGTTAGGTGAAAAACGCGTGTTAGCTATCGATCCTGGTTTTAAAACAGGTTGTAAAGTGGTTTGTGTTGATGAAAATGGAAACTTGTTGTATAACGAAACTATTTTTCCACATGCACCTCAAAAAGATACTACGATGGCTATAAAAAAAGTGCGTTCTATGGCTAACTCGTATAAGATTGATGCGATTGCAATTGGAAATGGAACGGCTTCTAGAGAAACCGAATTTTTTATTAAAAAGATAGCTTTCGATAATCCTATTCAAGTGTTTGTGGTTAGTGAAGCTGGAGCTTCGGTTTATTCAGCTTCTAAAATTGCTCGTGACGAATTCCCGAATTACGATGTAACGGTTCGTGGAGCGGTTTCTATTGGTCGTCGTTTACAAGATCCGTTGGCAGAATTGGTGAAGATTGATCCAAAATCAATTGGAGTAGGGCAATACCAACACGATGTAGATCAAACCTTATTGAAAAATGAGTTAGATGCTGTAGTAATGCGTTCGGTGAATAAAGTTGGTGTAAACCTAAATACGGCAAGTAAGTCCTTATTGAGTTATGTTTCGGGTATTGGTGAAAAGATGGCGGAAAATATAGTGAATTTCCGTGCAGAAAATGGTGCTTTTACCAACAGAAAACAATTAAAAAAAGTTCCTCGTTTAGGTGAAAAAGCATATCAGCAAGCGGCAGCCTTTGTTCGAATTTTTAATGCCGAACATCCGTTAGATAATTCATCGGTTCATCCAGAAGCTTATGCATTGGTTGAAAAGATGGCAAAAGATTTGAAAGTTTCTTTAGCTGATTTAATCGGAAATAAAGATTTGATTGCTAAAATAGATTTACAAAAATATGTGTCTAACGATTTTGGAATTTTGTATTTACAAGATTTGGTTAAAGAGTTAGAAAAACCAGGAATTGATCCGCGTAAAAACGCTAAAGTTTTAGAGTTTGATGCGAATTTAAAAACCATTAACGAGGTGGTTGTTGGAAATATTTACAACGGAATTGTGAACAACATTACCAATTTTGGTTGTTTTGTTGACATAGGAATTAAAGAAGGTGGTTTGGTTCACATTTCGCAACTTAAAGATGGTTTTGTAAGTGATGTAAACGAAGTGGTTAAATTACATCAACACGTTCAGGTTAAGGTTTTGGAAGTTGATGTAGCTAAAAAACGTTTGCAGTTAACGATGGTTATTTAGTCTTAAAGATGAAAGATGAAAGTCGAAATTTAGATTGAATTTTAAAAACTTTAAAACTTATAAACTTATAAACTTTTGACTTTATGACTTATTTCGCATTAGGGATTGCAGCGGCATCCTTTTAATGTTGACTGAGCGGAGCCGAAGTAAACATAAAAGATATAGCGAAAAGCCTGACCGAGCAGTTGGGCTTTTTCTATTTTTGAGATAAAATGTTTTCTGCGAGGGAATGCCCAAAAAATGAATTCTTCAAAAATTATTTTGAACTATTGCTATTGTTTTATTGTTTTTTGAAAAATACCTAGAATAATCGAATGTATTCTTTTTTGTGTTGATGATAATGTAAAAATATTATACTTTAATTTTTAAATATGTTTTTTTATAGTTAATATTTTAAAATATTTTCTATATTTGTTTTGTAGATGATTCAGAAATTATTTGCAAACTATTAAAAAGTAGTGTTTTTATTATGTTTTATAAGGGAAATGCCCATCTAGTGATAGATGGGTGTTTTTATTTAAAAATGTTTGAAAGTAAATTTGTGTTTATTTTGAAATTTTTCACTTGAAACTTTTCTGTTTTTAGGAAATTCTACGGTTTTAAAACTGGCTAATGATAAGTTTAATTCATTTGCTGCTTTATTATAGAAAATTTCTCGGGTATCGTATTGTGGATAAACCAAGTTGTAAATTTCGTTTTCGATTGGTTTTTCAATTACCGTTAAAATGGCATCAATTGCATCGTACAAATGCAACATATTCACAGGTTCGTTTCCGTTTTCGTTAACTTCTTTTTTAGCTAAGAATTTAACTGGATGTCTTTCTTCTCCGAATAATCCACCTAAACGTAAAATGGTTGTTATAAAATTTACGTTTTCAAGTAAGTTTTCTTCATTGATGATAATTTCATTAGCACGAAGATTATCTTCTTTTAAAATGGTTGTTTCATCAACTTCGTTTTCTAAACCATCATAAACCGATGTAGAACTGGTGTAAATAACTTGTTTAATTTGATGCTTTTCTGCCTGTGAAATAATCCAATTCATTTTAGAAACATATTCCATTGCTTCGCTTTTTTTGCGATTTGGTGGAATAGTTATAATCAGAATATCACAATTTGAGAAAAAATTGTTCGTTGTAATTTGTTCGTGTGACGGAACTTCCAACAAAAAAGGTTTTAAACCAGCTTCAGAAAACAAGGTTAATTTATTTTCTGAAGTGGTACTTATTTTAACTTGATGTTTTTTAGCTAATTGTTTTCCTAAAGGAAATCCCAACCAGCCGCCACCAAGAATACTTATATTTTTCATTTGGCTCTTAAATTGTATAAATCGGTACGGCGGTCTTTTTTAATTCGAACGCTACCGTGTTCGTGTAATTCTTTTAGCAAATTTAAGTCAACATCTACAATTAATGTCATTTCTGTATTCGGAGTTGCTTCTGCTTTTACACCATTTGTAGGAAAAGCAAAATCTGATGGAGTGAAAACAGCTGCTTGACCAAACTGAATATCCATATTATTTACTTTTGGTAAATTACCTACACAACCTGTAATTGCTACATAACATTCGTTTTCTATTGCACGAGCTTGTGCACAATTTCGAACTCTTGTATAACCATTTTGTGTATCGGTTAAATACGGAACAAATAAAATTTCCATTCCTTGATCGCCCATTAATCGTGAAAGTTCTGGGAATTCGACATCGTAACAAATGATAATTCCAATTTTACCACAATCGGTATCAAAGGTTTGAATGACATCGCCGCCTTGCATTCCCCAGTACATTCGTTCGTTTGGAGTGATATGAATTTTGCGATACATTTCTGATGAACCATCTCGTTTGCAAAGAAATCCAACATTATAAAGCATTTCGTCTTCATCGTCTAAAAACGGCATACTTCCAGTAATGATATTGATGTTATATGAAATTGCAAATTCTTGAAATTTTTTACGAATCGGTTCTGTGAATTTAGATATTTCACGAATGGCTTCTGATTCGCTCATATGATTATAATCAGCCATTAACGGTGCAATGAACAATTCTGGGAAGCAAGCAAAATCACTTTCGTAACCCGAAACAGCATCTATAAAGAATTCAGCTTGATCAAAAAATTCGTCTAAATTATTTAGCGAACGCATTTGCCATTGTATCAAACCTAAACGAACCACACTTTTTTTAACGTTAATTAAGGTTGGTGTTTTTTCGTAAGCAATATTGTTCCATTCCAATAAAACTGCATAATCTTTCGAACTATGGTCGCCTTCGAGATAATTTCGGAGTAAGCGTTTGATATGAAAATCATTGTTGATTTGAAAGGAAATTACCGAATCGTGAATTTCGGTATTCTTTACTTTTTCTAAATATTGTTTCGGAGTTAATTCTGCTGAGTAATTGTGATAATTTGGTATTCGTCCTGCGAAAATAATTGATTTTAAGTTTAAGGTTTCGCATAATTCTTTACGCGCATCGTACAAACGACGACCTAAACGTAAACCACGATATTCTGGATTTATGAAAACATCAATTCCGTATAAAACATCGCCATCGTCGTTATGCGATTTAAATTTACTATCGGTAATGATATCGTTGTATTTGTGATTAGATAGAGCTAAAGTTTCATCAACAATTAAAGAAAGTGCCGCTCCAACTACCACATCATCAACTACAATAACAATTTGTCCTTCAGGAAAAATTTTCAGTAAACGTTTGATTTCATCTTTTTTCCAATATAAATCTTCAATGTCTTCATCTTCGTAAGATTGAACCATTGATTTTTTAAGCTCGATATAATCTTCAATTTCAAGATTTCGTAGTTCTACTTTATTTATTTGTCTTTCCATTTTTTATAGCATATTTATCTAAATTACTAAATTTCAGTATATAGAAAATAAATAATTAGGCTAAAAATTAGTTAATTCTAAACTTCTATAATTCGGACGATGCGTTAATGGAGAAAATGACCAAGGAATGGAGCTTAAAATGATGATTAATATAAGGATGAATCTTTTTGAGAAATAAGTAAATGCTTCTTTTGTGTTGATTTTATTTCGGATTTTAAACGTGAAACAATTGAATAATAAAATTCCAAGAATCATCATCGACGGATGTTCTAATCCGAAGAAACGAGGTTGACGTAATTTTACGGTTTCTTGAAAATTGTCCCAAAATAATAAAGCTAATTGACTTTTTGAAAATAGTAAAACACCTAATATAAATTGAATATTTAGAATCAAACAAACCACTTGCAAGAAACGATAATCTTTTAGGCTTAGTATTTTATTTGTAAAGTGTTTGTAAACAAAAAGAATACAAGTAGCAAAAAGAGCGGCCAAAACCAACCATCTGAAAATGGAATGGAAAGCTAATAAATTTGTAAACATTTACGAATTTCGTTTTACTAAAATAAACCAATCATTTTCGATTAACATATAACCTTGGTCGTAAACGAAAAAATAAGTTGTTGCATTTTTGGTTGTGTAAATGGAAGTGAAGTATTCAAATTCAAAACCCATTTGTAAAAGTTTTGAACGTGTAGTTTTTGATTTTTCTTCAGGATTTAATTCGCACAGAATACGATAATTTTTGCGTAATCGATTGTTGATATTACGCATCAAATTGGTGGCATCTTTGTTTTGTTTGTTGTTAAACGTGTTTCTACAACTGTCGTTACAAAACTTTTTGTCTTCTCTGCCAATTATTTTATCACCACATTCTAAGCAAACTTTACTCATTTTTTCTTTTAAAATTACAAAACAAATTTCAATTTGACGAAAAAAAAAGCGAAGTCATTTCTTCGCTCGTTATTAACTATTTTAAAAGTTCTAAATGTTGTGTAATTTGATTTCGAACTTCCATATAATTTTTCATATATAAACTCGACATTACGGCAACAGATTTATTTTCTTTAATCAAATATAAATGTTCTTGATGTTGACCACGAGTCACAAAACTTCGAATCACAAAACCTTGAAGGTCTTTCCAATTGTGTTGGCGTTGCGTCCCGATTCCAAGTAATTGTTTAATGACAATTTTTTCGTCGTCCAAAATAAACTTTGCCATACGAACATTCATTTCTACAAAAAATCCCCAAATCACAACAGCTAAAATTAGAATAGCAGCAAAAACTAGAAATAAAATAATTTGCCAATTGTAATCTCCGTTTGTAAAGCCCAAAATTTTTCGAACAAAATATGCTGAAATAATTGGAAATGAAATAACAAGAATACTATAAAAATAAGCTGTATTTGAAAATTTTGAAGTAATCATAAATTTAATTTTCACAAAAATAGCTATTCTCGTTTAGAACTTTTAATAAAATTGTATTAAATCTTTTTTCAGGTACAAGTTTGATTTTTGTTGAGGTTCATCAATAAAATCCAACAACAACAAACGACAACAAATACTTACATTCGATTTTAAATGATTATTAACCGAATAAAATTTGAGAACTGTTGCAACTTTGCTCCAGAAACAAATCAAATGTTTAATATCAAAATTTATAAGCCATGAGTACATTAAGAAACAGCGTTAGATTAATTGGACGTGTAGGAAACAATCCAGAAGTTAAAAACTTTGATGGAGGAAAAAAAGTTGCAACCCTAACTTTAGCAACAAATGAAGTTTATTATAACGATAAAAATGAGAAAGTAGAAAATACGCAATGGCACAATTTGGTTGCTTGGGGTAAAGTTGCCGAAATCATTGAAAAATTTATCGAAAAGGGAAAAGAGATTGCAGTTGAAGGGAAATTAACCTATCGCACTTATGATGATAAGGAAGGAAATAAACGTTATGTAACTGAAATTGTTATCAATGAAATTGTATTGTTTTAAATATTTCATTGATTAAACAAAACGAGTCCGAAATACATCGGACTCGTTTTTGTTTTATTTAAAATATTTTATCTGATTTTGTTCCATTCCTCCAGGTTCCGATTCATAAGGAATGATAAGTTCCGTTTTTTTAGTTTCGATATTTACTTCGACAATTCCATTAATTGAAAGATAAATGAGGTTGTTTTGGTTGTTTATTTCGATGTTTGAAATTGGAGCCAGATTTTTGTCAGTTGTTGGTAATTCAAAAAGTAGTTTTCCATTTAGGTCAATCATAAAAAGCTTATCATTCGTAAAAGCAGTAATCTTATCGTTGACCAAATGCCAATTTTCTATTTGTCCTTCGTTTTCATAAATCCAAGCTTCCTTGCCGTTTTCAATGTTTAAAGCAATGATTGCATCGTTTTGTTCATTTTCTGCACGCAGATTCACAATATAAAAATCCTTGGTTAAAACTGTGTTTAAATTATAAACATATCGATATTTTTCAGACTTATATTTCCATTCGAATAAATCCTTTCGGTCGATGAAATTATTTTTTGGGTCAGAAATATCACCTTTCTTTTTAAGTCCAATTTCACCAACTGCCAAAGCGTAAATCACACCTTTATCATCTCCAAAAAACAACCTGTTTTTGTTTGCTTGAATTTGAATGTAAAGTGGATTTTCAAAAGCGGCATCTTCATATAAACCGTAACCAGCAAAAGTTCCATGCTTGTAATGCATGTCTAAATAAACCGCTGAGGTTGTATAAATGTTGGAGTTATTTTCTACTGGTTTAAAAAAGTTATAATGTGTCGAATTTTCATCAACAAGGTGCGTGCTGCCGTCTTTTTTGTTGAAAATATAAAATTTAGATTTATTCGTTGCGTCTCTTTTGCAAGAAGCGATGTAAACAAATTCGTCATAAATCAAAGGTTGACTCATGAAAACGACATATTCACTCGATTGTTCATCAAATTGAATTTCACCATTTTCATCCATTGAAGCATCCATAATTTGGTTCATGTAACTTGTAGTATGTGGTGCAAGATTCCAGTTTAGTTTGCCCGAATTGATTTGAGCAGATATAAACCGACCACTTTCAAACGGTAGATAAATATTTTCGCTGTCGTATGAAAACAAGTTTCTGTTTAGATTCAAAGCAGCATCTTCTTTTGAAACATATTCCCAAGTTATTTTTTTGGTTTCTAAATTGAAATTTGCCAATCTTCCTTTACTCGAAACAAGTAAAGTTTCGTTGGGAACATCGACTTTGACTTCTCTTGAAGAACCAGATTGTTGTGTATTATCACAACTCACCAATCCTAAAAGAATTAACAATTTTAGCAAGAGCTTTTTCATTTTTCATTTTTTTTTTTTTGATAAAAATAAGACTTTTTAAGTTAATTGATTTATGTTATTTTGTATTTTTAGTATTTTATAAAATAAAAACAAGATAATTTAGTTATATGTTTAACCAACTTTATAAAAAAATGAAAAGAATTATAATTTTTTTTCTGTTACCGATTTTTTGTTTTTCGCAGATTAACAATATCAAAATCACGTACGATATAAAACTTATAGAAGAGAATTTTAAAATCACAGATGACCCAATTTATAGAAGATTAGAAGAAAATGCTGAGAATACAGAGTTACTATTTGAAAAATATAATAACGTTTCTATTTGTTCTTTAGTTAATGATATTCAACAAGATCCAGTTTTATATTCTTTAATTGACTTATTTAACCCCGATTTTTATGATTACATTAAAAAGAATAATTATTCTCTTTATAATTCAAATTATATTTATTCAGCATCTGATTATTTGTTAAGTACGAATATTAAATATATATGGGAATTTTATGATGAAACTAAAGAAATAGGAGGCTATTTATGCTATAAAGCAGTCTCTAATAATATTGAAAATTCAAAAGGTAGTTTTTATCCTGTGACCGTTTGGTATTGTCCAGCTATACCACTTGAAGCTGGTTTTAAAAATTATAACAATTTACCTGGTGCAGTGTTGGAATTACAAGAGCAATATATAGCATATTTAGCAAAAAGTATCACTTTTAATGAAGTAGAAAAGTTTGAATTACCTAAATTACCTATTATTTCTATTGAAGAATATTTGCAAAAAGTAGAGCAAGCTAAAAAAGACAATCCCGAAATGTTCCCTGATTTTAAATCAAATAATTAACAAAATCAATTGAAACCATCAATCCAAATTTTTTTATTTTTTGCCTTGCAATCTCAAGCGCAAACGCTTACCGTAAAAGACCAAAACGAGCAACCCTTAGAAAACACCAACGTAATGGCAAAACCATTGGGTGGCAAAAAGTGAATGAAGTTTGCTATTGCCGAATATTATAAATTTCTAAAAAAACATAATAAAATATATTATTTAACGTTTTTAACATAAAATGTTGTATTTTTCATCCGTTAAATAGTATTCTACCATTCTTTAAAAGTTCTGTTTTATAGAAAAACATTCAACTATTTTAAATGTTAAAACAGTTTTGTTTTTAAAATTTTCAAAACAATATTAAAAGTACAGATTTTTTATCTAATTTACTGATTGTTATTGTTTTGTATTATTATTATTGGCTATCTGAAATTTCCGGAAAAAATTAAGATAGTCGGTAAATTTAGGTTACGACTTTAAGAATAAACCTAACTAACCTAAATTTTTATAAAATGAAAAAAATGTTATTTTCTGTTATCGCAATGGTTGCGTTTACAGTAAGTACGAATGCGGCTAATGAAGTTGTTGAAAGCGTAGAATTTTCAAGAGAAGAAGATTGTTCTAAAATTTGGTTATTGTCTTATACACTAAATCGAAGTGAAGGTAAATCAATAGAAGATTCTAGAGCAGAGGCAGATAATGCAAAAAAAAATTGTATTGATGGAAGCGGTGTGAATGGACCGGTAACTGGTGAAGATAAAGGAAGTAAAACTACAACAGGACCTAAAGCTAAAGTGATATCTCCTAGATAGATTTTAAATAAACCGATAGAATATTTCTATCGGTTTAAACTAAAAAATAATGAAAAATAAAATTATTTTAATGTTGTTTTTTTTAATAACAATCAAAAATTTTGCTCAAATTATTTCTGGAAAAATAACTTATAAAGTAACAAAAGAATATAATACGGAAAGTGAATCATATAAATTTTTTAAATCTCAAAATCCAGATTGTTTTTATGATGAATTAGCAGATGAAATTAGTTATGAAATGCAATTTTCAAACAAGCAATATTTATTTTACGCTGTTATAGATAATTTATCGAACATCAGATGTGCTGATAAAATTTTAACCGTATTAGGAACAATGAACCCAGATGATTTTAATTTATTTAATGAAGATACTTTTTATAGATATATGCATCATCTAGGTAGTCATCTTATCATTTCCAAAAAACCATATGAATGGATAATTACAGAAGAAACTAAAACTATTCAAAACTTCACTTGTTATAAAGCTTATTTCATTGAAACTATCGATTTAGGTGACGAAGTTAAAACAAACACACATATCGTTTGGTTTACTCCAGATTTACCATTTTCATATGGACCAGGAAATTATTACGGTTTACCAGGAGTGATTTTAGAAGCTAATAATATGGGAGGAAAATATACATATGGCGCATCTAAAATTGAATTAAATATTGAGAATCCTAAATTAGAAAACAACATAAAAAAACTTAAAGAAATTTCTAAAGAAATAACTTTAGAAGAATATATGAAAATGTAAAAATTTACTTGAATTTTGAAACCACCAATCCTAAACCTTTTATTTTTCTTTTTTGCCTTGCAACTACAAGCGCAAACAATTACTGGTACCGTAAAAGACCAAAACGAGCAACCTTTAGAAAACACTAACGTAATGGCAAAAACATTAGGTGGTAAAAAAGGGAATGAAGTTTGCTATTGCCGAATATTATAAATTTCTAAAAACACAATAAAATATATAATTTAACGTTTTTAACATAAAATAATGTGTTTTAAATCTAAAAATGATGTTTTAGTATTCTTTAAAATTTCTGTTTTATAGAAAAACATTCAACAATTTTAAATGTTAAAACAGTTTTTGACTTAAATATTCCATGACAATATCAAAAAAATAGATTTTTTATCTAATTTGTTGGTTGTTATTGTTTTGTATTATTATTATTATTGGCTATCTGAAATTTCCGGAAAAAATTAAGATAGTCGGTAAATTTAGGTTACGACTTTAAGAATAAACCTAACTAACCTAAATTTTTATAAAATGAAAAAAATGTTATTTGCAGCTATCGCTATGGTAGCGTTTACAGTAAGTGCGAATGCACAAAGTGATTTTGAAGATAGTACAGTTTGTGCAGATTTGATGAATAAATATAAATCCAAAATTAGAAAAGAAGGTAAACAAACAGAAGCAGAAATCAAAAATGCAGGTGTAATTTATTATATAGGCTGTATGGATGGAAGAAAAGCAATCCGTGCAGACTTGCAACAACAAAAATATGGTATGTCTCGCTATTAGTGTATAACATGAACATTTAAATGTACCTAAATAAATTACTATGAAAACAATTCTTTTTTTATTATTCTTCTTTAATACCATCTATGGTCAAGAGCAAGTAAACAAAGCAACCTATACTTTTCAAATGATTCTAGAAAATGTTTCTGAACAAAGAAAAATGAGTGGAGAAGAACTTAATCAATTTGCTGAATATGCTGAGCTGAATGTCTATTTCGACTCAAACTATTCTTTTTATATGTTGAGTGGTAAATTAAACAACGATGATATCTATCAAGAACAATTTGAAATGGTTCCTTTTATGATTGGTGCATTTTATCCAATTTTTTATAATAAAAAAAATAATTTTTTTTTATATGAAAATGCACTTTTAAAAGATGAAGTTATCTTAGATGATAATGTTTACAAATGGGTTTATGAAGATGAAACTCGTATGATAGATGGATATTTATGTTACAAAGCTGTAGGTAAATCGAAGGATTATTACACAAATGATTCTGATAAATTTTTTACTGCTGAAGTTTGGTATTGTCCTGAATTACCCTATCCGTTTGGACCAAATATGTATCAAGGGTTACCAGGATTAGTTGTATTAGCAATTCAAAACAACGAAATTGCTTATAAACTTGAAAAAATTGAGTTCAATGTACCAGAAAAACTTCCTTTAAATATATTAGAAGCAAAAACTATAAATGTTGCTGAATATCATAAGTTTACAAAAGAATTGTTTGGTGAATAATAAAAAATGATGATAGTCGCTAAATTAGGTTACGACTTTAAGAATAAACCTAACGAACCTAAATTTTTATAAAATGAAAAAAATATTTTTTATAGCAATTGCAATGATTGCATTTACAGGAACAATGAATGCACAAACAAAACCAGAAACAAAACCAGAAACAAAAAACGAAGATAAGGACTGTGCAGCCAAAAGAGATAAATTTATTAATGAAAAATATAAAGATAAATCATCTCCTGGAGCTAAATTAGCAGGTCAAATTTACTACGAAGGATGTGTTGAAGGAAAGAAAGCAAATTATATTGCACCACGTCCTAAAAATGATACTATAACTGTAAGTTAATTTAAAAGGCACGTAAAAGTGCCTTTTTTAAAACATTTAAATATGAAAAAAATTATCATTTACTTAATGTTTCTAAGTTGTAGTAGTATTTTACCTCAAGAAAAAGTAAACAAAGCAACCTATACATTTAAAGTTTTAGCTAGTGATACTTCTAGCTTTACAGAAAATTTTACCCAAGAGATTAATGAATTTGCAGAATTTTCTGATTTGATTGTTTTATTTAATTCAAAATACTCGTATTATGGTTTAGAACCGAAAGAGGATTTTGCTTCATTTGCAGATGAACGTTTCATATACACTCCAATAACATTAAACGCTTATTATTCGGTATTATATTTAAAAGAGAAAAATGTATTTTATAGTCATGCTCCCTTAATTGGTGATAAAGTTGTTATAGATGATAATGCTTGTGTATGGGAATTACTAGATGAAAGTAAAATTATTAACGGATATACCTGTTTTAAAGCTATTGGTAAAATAAAATCAATTAGTAAAGAAAATCCAAATCTTTTTTCTAAAATAGAAGCCTGGTATTGTCCAGAATTACCATATAGTTACGGACCGTCAAAATACAATAACTTACCAGGTTTAGTAGTTTTAGCAGTTAATCAAGATGAAACTATTTTTCAATTAACCAAATTAGAATTCGATGTTAATTATGAAATTCCATTAGATCTTTTAAAGAAAAAGTCGATGACCATTTATGAATACGATGAAATCGAATATTAAGAATCAATAACTAACCCCATCCTTCCCTTGAAACCACCAATCCTAATCCTTTTATTATTCTTTTTTACCTTGCAACTTCAAGCGCAAACTATTACTGGTACCGTAAAAGACCAAAACGAGCAACCCTTAGAAAACACCAACGTAATGGCAAAACCATTGGGTGGTAAAAAAGGGATGAAGTTTGCTATTGCCGACCATTTGGGGCGTTATAAACTGGAACTTGAAAAAGAAACCGATTACGAAATATCGGTAAGTTATATTGGTTTTGTTGGTGAGAAAATCACGTATTCCAACGAAAACCCAATAACAACCTACCATTTTGTGTTGCAAGCACAAGAAACCCAATTAGATGAAATTGTTATTGAATACGATTATCAACCCGTAATTGTAAAAAAAGATACGTTAATTTATGATGTAGCTGCTTTTGTAAACGGTAATGAACGCAAGCTTAAAGAACAGTTAGAAAAACTTCCCGGTGTTGAGGTTTCTGATAACGGACAAGTAAAAGTTCAAGGTAAAACCGTAACGCAATTTATGGTGGAAGGTAAAAGCTTTTTTGGTGGCGGAACTAAAATTGGCGTAGAAAACATTCCGGCAGATGCGGTGGATAAAGTAGAAGTTATCGATCATTTTAACGAGGTAGCTCACATGAAAGAGGTTTCGGGTTCTGATGAATTGGCGATGAACATTAAACTTAAAGAAGATAAAAAGCAGTTTGTTTTTGGTGATTTGCGTTTGGGTTATGGCAATAATAAATATTACGAAACGCACGCTTCGTTGTTTTATTATGCACCAAAAATTAATTGGAGTGCCTTTCTAAACGTAAACAATTACGGCGGTCAGGTTTTAGATTATGGTGATATTGCCCGATTTGAAGGCTTTAAAAGTTTGTATCTCAAAAGTAACAATTCGTTAATTAATTTATATAATTACACAACACCAAACACCAATGTAACCGAAAATAAAAATCAGTTTTTAGCTACCGATTTTCGTTATTCGTTTGGTAAACGTTGGGATGTAAAGGCTTTTGTTTTGGCAAACAAAAATTGGATTCGTTCACAAAGTGACCAATCAATTGAGTATTTACAAGAAAACGAAATTAGTTTTGAAAACAGAAATACGTTCGGAAAAGCCAAAACAAGTTTGGTTTCTGGAAGAATTTCTGCAGATTTTCGTCAGAATAAAACAACCAATTACAGTTATAATTTTCAAACTTCATTATCCAATAACAACCGAAACAACAGCATTCAAACCCAAAATAATTTAAGAGAAACGCTATTTGAAACCCATTCTAAAGCCGATAATTTTGCTATTGCGCAGTTGTTTGAATATCAGAAAACTTTTAATAAAAAACACAAAGGTTCGTTTGCTTTTAATCATAATTATTCAAACGAGAAACCAACCTATCAATGGGGAGCAGACCAACCTTTTTTAGGAGAATATATTCCGTTGCAAGCTGCCGATTTTTATTTGTTACAACAAGTCGAAAAAGTACAAAACAATCAAATTCAAACCAGTTTTAAACATTTCTGGATTGCAGGTAAACGTCATCATATTTACACAACCTTGGGTTTAAATGCTAATTTGACCAAGTTGCATTCAGCAAGTAATCAACTTTTGGAAAACACTTCGCAAAGTTTATTCGATGCAGGTTTTGGAAACGATTTAGATTATAAGTTGTTCAACTCCTATTTAGGGTTAGAATATAAATTGTTGTACAAGAAATTAACCACAACTTTTGGTTTACAACTTAATAATTACAATTTACATAACAAGCAAATTTCTGATAGACGAACATTCAATGAATGGTTTTTAGAACCAACAGTAACAGCTATTTATGATTTTAATAAATCGGAAAGTTTAAATTTTAATTATAATCTAACTAACGATTTTTTAGATGCGAATAGTTATGCAAACCGTTATCAAATTTACTCCTTTAATTCTATTTATCAAGGAAATGCGTTGTTGCAAAGTTTGCGTTATCACAGCTTGAATTTGCGATATTCAAAATTTAATCTGTATCAAGGTTCAAGCATTTGGGCTTCGATTAATTATAATAAACAGAATAATACCATCAGAAATCAGGTTCAGGTTACCAATACCGATTTATTCTACCAAACGGTTATGACGAATAATCCGGATGAACGAGTGAGTATGTACGGAAGTTTTTCGCAACGTGTTAAGAAATGGGAATTTGGCGTAAACGGAAATTTGAGTTTCAATAAATATGTTCAGAATACCAACAATATAGATATTCCAACACAAAGTAATAACCAATCAATTGGTTTGTCTGTAAAAACGTTTTATAAAGAAATTCCAACTTTCAGAATTGGTTACAATAAAAGCTTTTCACAATTAAAATCGTCTTATGACAATAAATCAACAGCAGATAATTTAAGTTTCGGAGTGGATTACAAATTCTTAAAAGGTTTTGTTTTTAAAGGTGATTACAATTACAATATCAGTAAATACAATACTTCAAATATTAAATACGAGCAAGCTAATGTTTCGTTAGAATATAAAAAAGAAAACAGTCCGTGGTTGTTTATGATTCAAGGAAATAATTTGTTTAATACAGGATTAATAAATAATATTTCATTTTCAAACTTTCAGATTGTGAATTCGAATACTTATATTTTACCAAGAGTTTTCTTATTTTCGGTTCAGTATAAGTTGTAAGGATAAAAAGTAAAAGTTATAACGAAATAATAGTTTAACTCCGACAGAGTTTCGAACTCTGTCGGAGTTGATTGTTCTATAATGTCGAAATAAAATAAAACCTGCAAAACGAATTATTTTGCAGGTTTTAAGTTTTAGCCCAGATTGTAGCGGCATCCTTTTAATGTTGCCTGAGCGGAGTCGAAGGTAACATTAAAAGATATAGCGGAAAGCTGGAAATAGCTTCTAATTAAAATTAGCTATAATTTTATCAACGATAACTTGTGCTAATTTACGTTTGCTTTCGATTGTCCAACCGGCGATGTGTGGTGCTAAAAGAACGTTTTTTGCAGTGATTAAGTGTTGCATTGGTTCAGGAAGTTCGTTATCCGAGAACATATTTTCGAATGACGATTTTTCATATTCGAGAACATCTAAAGCGGCGCCCAAAACTTTATCGGTTTTTAAAGCATCAACTAAAGCTGCGGTATTAACCGATTTTCCTCTTGCAGTGTTCACAAACCAAAACGGTTTTTTAAAGTTCGAAATGAACGATTCGTTAATCAAATGGTATGTTTCAGGAGTTTGCGGTGTGTGTAAACTCAGAATGTCTGTTTGTTCGAATAATTCGTTTAACGAAACTTGTTTAGCGTTTTTATTGCCAACGTTTGGTTTGATGTCGTAACATATAACATTGCAATTAAAACCTTGTAAACGTTGTGCTAAAGCTTTTCCCATATTTCCGTAACCGATGATTCCAACGGTTTTTCCTTCGATTTCAAAACCTCGATTTTCTTCGCGTAACCAAATTCCATTTCTCACTTCTTGGTCCACTAAATTGAGTTTATTCATCAAGCAAAGTAACATTCCCAAAGCATGTTCACCAACCGAAGTACTGTTTCCTTCTGGAGCGGCAATCAATTTGATTCCTTTACTTTGCGCATATTCACAATCGATGTTTTCTAAACCAGCTCCAACACGTCCAATGAATTTAAGGTTAGTTGCAGCGTCTAAAAAGGTTTTATCTATTTTGAATCTGCTTCTTAAAATGATACCATCATAGTCGGCAATTTTTTGTTCAATTACTTCTTTTGATGAGCTGTAATCTTCGTGATTTTCAAAACCAGCTTGCGCTAATTGTTCAAGCATTAATTCGTGATTGGTGTCTAAATGGAGTATTTTCATTACTGATTTTTTTACAGTTTAAAAGTAATGAAAATTTTATTTTATTTATGTACTAATAGTTAGAAATGATTTTTTAGATAAAAAAAATGAACCTTTTTATTCTGAAATCTTTAATTTGTTGAGTGATTTTATCTGTCAGAAAATTCAATTAAAGATTATTTGAAGTGTAAATTTTTTTATACAATGTTAATTTGTTATGATTTGTATTTTATTTAGAATTTTAATCTAATTTATTGATTTCTATTGTTTTGTATTATTATTATTATTATTGAAAAGTTAAATTTTAACAAAATTATTTAATAAAGCGCTTTATTAAATAAAAAAGTATATACAATCAAATGGGTTGTATAATCAATAACTAATGTTTTGGTTTAATTGACCAAATTAAAAATTTATCTTTTATGAAAAAAATTAATAATTTTATTCTTAGTATTACGACAATTTCAATTTTGTCATTTGCTTTTTATTCTTGTAGTAATGAGAGTGAAGCAGAAATTATATCGAAGGATTTTAAGAGTCGTGAAATTTTTATAAATCCGCAAGAAAATTTTGGTATTCAACATAATGAAATTTTAGAAAATTCCTTTTTTTATTCTGAGGAAAATTTAGATGGGATCATTGAAAATATTAATAATTATACATCATCTAATGTTGTGTCAATAAACGAATTGGAAAAAGTTGGTTATAATTTTACTGAAAAAACTTTTACTTTTGATAAAAAAAGTTTGATTAATTCAGGTCTATCAACAAATGCACAGGATTTTGCATTCGAATTTATTACTTCTATTTCATCTAAACAGGATATAATTACATTCCAACAAGCAATTGATTATGCTAAGGCTAAAGAAATTGAAGTGAACGATTCTAATTTTTCTCATTACGATAAAGAACATTTATTTAAAATGATTGCTACTTTTAAGAATAGTTCTGATTTTTGGTATAAATACGACCAATCACCTCCTGAAAATACTATTTATAAGAGAAAATTAGGGTGGCTAAGATGGGTGGCAGCTGCATTAGTTGATACAGCAGCTGCAATTATTACTGCACCTGCGACACCAGCTGTGCAGATTGGTGTTACAGTTGCTGCTTCAGGTGCAGTTCTTCTTGTTGATACTGTTAAAATAGGGTGGGAAGTTTCTACACATTAGAAATCACTTTATGTATCCCGTTGAATAAAACGACGGGATACATATTATAATTAATTCATTATGTCTAAATTGAAATATTTATTGTTTTTTTTGAGTTTTCACTCTGTTTATTCTCAAACTAGTTTTAATTATATAAATGGTTTTCCAGCTATTTTTGATTCAATTAATAACATTACTTATAGCTTTGATACGGCTGCTCCAACTTTTGTTTCTACTGAAAAAAAAATTGGTGACAAAACTTTAGGATTTATGTTAATTAAAGATATCAATAATAAAAAACAATTCAGAGGAAAGCAAAAATTAGATCTTAATCTTTTCGGTTTTGGACCTTTAAAAACGAAGGCTTTAACAATTGGTAAAATGAAAGACTGTTTAGATATTGATGTTTTTTTAGGAATTGATGCATTAGATGAAAAAATTTTATTTTTCAACTTTGAAAAACAAGAATTTAAAGTTTTAGAAGACTTGAGTTTATTTGATGATAAAGATTATATTGAAATACCATTAACTTTTGATAGTTTTAATTATAGATATAAAATTAAAGCAAGCTTAGCTGGAGAAAAAATTAATTTTTTATTAGATTTAGGATTTAGTGCTGAAATTCTTATTAAGAATAAAATTGTAAATTATAATAATTCAATTGATTATGTCGATATTACTTATTTTGGAGCTAATGGTTCAAATGTTAAGACAATTGAATTTTTAAAAGATATTGAGTTGATTTTTTTTAATAATAATTTGTTAACTAATGATATAAGATATTCTTCATCCGCAAATCATAATCTAATTGGGATTGGTTTTTTTAAAAAGTTTCAAAAAGTTATTTTTGATTTTAGAAAGAGTAAAATTTATATTTCAAAAAATAAAATTGATTTCAAGATTAAAGATGAGGGAATTTATTTTGATGTAAATGATTCCAAAATTATGATATCCACTATAAATCATAATAGTTTATTATACAAAAACGGATACAGAGCTGGAGATTTTGTTTATTTAAATGATAAGATATTAGAAAGAGATATTTTGAATTCTCCGTGTGATGTAAATAAATTAATAAAAATATGGAAAAGTGAAAATCCAACGAAGTCTTTATTTGAATTAAATTAACCAAAAACGCTTCTATCGAGAAGCGTTTTGTATTTAAAATCCTAAAATGATTTTTGCAATTGAGAAATAAATAAAAATTCCGAAAATGTCATTACTTGTTGTGATGAAAGGTCCGGTTGCAATTGCTGGGTCAATGCCGTATTTGTTTAATAAAATAGGTACAAAGGTTCCAATTAAACTTGCAATTACCATTACCATTACCAATGCAGTTCCGATCGTGAAAGACATTTCGTAAGTGGTTTCCATTAAAAAATGAGTTCCAAATAAAAGAATAACCGCCAAAATGGTACTGTTAAATAAACTAAGTAACATTTCTTTTGTTAATCGTTTAAACAGCGAACCAGTTAATGAATTGTTTGCAATACCTTGAACTATAATCGCAGAAGATTGCACGCCAACATTTCCAGCCATAGCGGCAATTAATGGCGTAAAGAAAAATAGAATTTTATATTCCTCCATCGCGTCACTAAATGTTTGCGAAACACTTACGGCAACAAAACTTCCTATCAAAGCTAGCATTAACCAAGGTAAACGAGCTTTTGTTAATTCCCAAATACTGTCATCGGCTTCAACGTCTTGCGAGATACCGGCAGCCATTTGGTAATCACGGTCGGCTTCTTCTTTGATGACGTCAACGATATCGTCAATGGTAATTCGTCCAACTAAGCGATTGGTTTCATCAACAACTGGAATAGCTTCTAAATCGTATTTCTGCATAATACGAGCTACTTCGGTATCTTCGGTGTCAACTTTTACTGAATCAACTTTTGGAATATAAATGTCTAATACTTTTGTGGTTGTCGAAGAAGTAATTAAATCTTTTAAAGATAAACGACCTTTCAACCTTTCTTCGTCATCAACTACGTAAATTGAATGTACTCGAGAAACGTTTTCGGCTTGTTTACGAATTTCTTGAATACACGTTAAAACATTCCAGTTTTCGTTAACCTGAATATATTCTTTCGCCATCAAACCTCCGGCGGTATCTTCATCGTAACGCAAAAGTTCAACAATATCTTTGGCGTGTTCGAAATCTTCAAGTTCGGAAATTACCTCGTCTTTCATTTCTTCAGAAAGTTCGGCAATAATATCTACCGCGTCATCGGTATCCATCTCATCCAACTCTTCAGCAATTTCTTTTGCCGAAAGTTCACTTAAGATTTTTTCACGAACTTCATCATCAAGTTCCAAAAGAATTTCTGAACTGATTTCTGAATCTAAAAGCTTAAACAGATAACCTGCATCTACACTTTTAAGTTCGTTCATCAATTCGGCAATATCAGCAAAGTGAATATCTTCGAGTAGCTGAAGTATCGCCTGCTCGTTTTTTGCAGAAATTAAAGATTCAATTTCCGTGATAAATTCTTTACTGATTTTGAATTCCATACGCTTCTATTTTTTGAGTGATGGTTATAAATTCTTCGAATCCTAATTGTTCTGGGCGTAAGTTAAAGATTTCGTCGTCTTTAATTTCGTCATTGATTAAACTTTTGATGCTGTTTCTTAACGTTTTTCGTCTTTGATTGAAAGCTGTTTTTACAACCGTAAAGAATAATTTTTCACTACAAGGTAAATGATAGTTTTCTTTACGTTTCATTCGCATAACTCCAGATTTTACTTTTGGAGGTGGTGTGAAAACGTGTTCAGAAACTGTAAATAAATATTCTACATCATAGAAAGCTTGGCATAAAAC
This sequence comes from Paenimyroides tangerinum, assembly GCF_003865405.1. GTDB lineage: Bacteria > Bacteroidota > Bacteroidia > Flavobacteriales > Flavobacteriaceae > Flavobacterium > Flavobacterium tangerinum. The sequence continues at coordinate 20,173 of NZ_RQVQ01000016.1, read as the reverse complement.
AGAAAGAATTCCGTAAGCTTTACTTCCTTTCTTTTCACAAATACGTTCTGCAACTTCTTTTTGGAACATTCCTGCAAATTCTGGTATTTGGTTACGCATTTCTAAGGTTCTAAAAACAATTTGCGTAGAAATATTGTAAGGGAAATTTCCGATAATGGCAAACGGTTCTTCGTTGAAAACCTTTTTGATATTATATTTTAAGAAATCTTCGCCAATTATATGATCGTGAAGTTTTTCGTAATTTTTTTCTAAATAAACCACAGATTCCTTATCGATTTCAACCACAAAAGTTTCGATAGGTTTGTCTAATAAATATTTGGTTAAAACTCCCATTCCTGGTCCAATTTCCAGAACTTTTGTATAACCTTCTAACGTAAGTGCATCGGCAATATTTTTAGCGACTGATTCGTCATTCAAAAAATGCTGACCCAAATGTTTTTTTGCTCTTACTTTTTCCATTTTAATTTTTTAGGCGATTAATGTTCGCTGATGATTTCTAATTCGGTACAGAAAGTCAACATCTTATCAGCAAAACGTTTACGAGCTTCCATATCTAATGCTGCTTCGTTTTCTTTATAATAGGCGTCTAAAGTTTCTTTGTCAGGAGATGCATATTGAACCGAATAAGTAACGCCACCCATATCTTCATTTACTAAAACTTTCACCAAACGCGCCGAGGTAAATTTTCCAGTAGCAATCATATTGGCAATATGTTCGTTTTGCATCCATTCTAACCATTCGTTATGAACGCTTTCGTCAATATTTACAGTAATATTATAAATAATCATTGCTTTTGTTTTGATAAAAAAACACCAACTTTTGATTGGTGTCTTTTCTATGTTAGTTAATGATATCGAATCCTGTGTATTTTCTTAATACTTCTGGAATTACGATACCTTCTGGAGTTTGATAATTTTCTAAAATACCAGCTAAAACACGTGGTAAAGCTAACGAACTTCCGTTTAATGTATGTGCTAATTGGGTTTTTCCGTCTTTTCCTTTGAAACGTAATTTTAAACGATTTGCTTGGAATGTTTCAAAGTTAGATACTGATGAAATTTCTAACCAACGTTCTTGAGCTGTTGAATATACTTCAAAATCATAAGTTAAAGCTGAAGTGAATCCCATATCACCACCACATAAACGTAAAATACGGTAAGGTAATTTTAATTCGTCTAAGATCGATTTTACGTGTTCAACCATTCCGTCTAAAGCTTCGTAAGATTTTTCTGGATGTTCAATACGAACGATTTCTACTTTATCAAATTGGTGTAAACGGTTTAATCCGCGAACGTGAGCTCCCCAAGAACCTGCTTCTCTACGGAAACATGGCGTATAACCTGTTACGGTTACAGGCAATTCGCTTTCTTGTAAAATTACATCGCGGTAAATGTTTGTTACTGGAACTTCAGCCGTAGGAATTAAATATAAATCGTCTTTAGCATCGTGATACATTTGACCTTCTTTGTCTGGTAATTGACCTGTTCCGTAACCAGAAGCTTCATTGATTAAATGTGGAACTTGAACCTCATTGTAACCAGCTTCTGTATTTTTATCTAAGAAATAAGAAATTAAGGCACGTTGTAATTTTGCTCCTTTTCCTTTGTAAACAGGAAAACCAGGTGCTGTAATTTTTGTACCTAATTCAAAATCAATGATATCGTATTTTTTAATTAAATCCCAATGTGGAACTGCGCCTTCGTGTAATGTAGGAATTTCGCCAGATTCGAAAACGTTTAAGTTATCGTCTGCAGATTTTCCTTCAGGAACAATATCCGATGGTGTATTAGGTAATTTATATAATTCTTGTGCTAATTGCTCGGTAACTGAGTTTAAAACTTCGGTAAGGTTTTTCGTCGTTTCTTTAAAATCGGCTGTTTGCTCTTTGATTGCAGCTGCTTCTTCTTTCTTACCAGCTTTCATTAATTCACCAATTTCTTTGGATAGCTTATTCGATTCAGCAAGAAGGTTATCTAATTCTACTTGAGTACTTCTACGTTTTTCGTCAAGTTCAACAACTAATGCGATTGATTCCGTTGCGTCGAAATTTCTCTTAGCAAGTGCTTTAATCACTTTTTCTTGATTTTCTCTGATGTATGCTATCTGTAACATGATAAAATTAAGTTATTTATAGAAAGCAAATTTAGTAAAAAATGTTGGAAAATGAGTTTTTGGTTCGGTTTGTTTTTTAGAGTAGTAATTAAAATTGTATTCAAATAGTTTTATGAGTTTTTTTCGATAATTAATGCTATTTTTGATTTAAATATCAAAAGGTTATGAAATTTAAATGGCTTGTTTGTTGTTTGCTTGCATCGGGATTAACTTTTGCGCAAACAGCCAATATCGATTCTGATTATCAAAAAATGATTGAAAGAGAAATGCAATCTGCTCAAAAGAAGATGGCGTTTCAATTAAATCCCAATACACAAAATTACGACGTTCGTTATCATAAAATTGAATTAACCGTAAATCCTGCTGTTTATAACGTTTCAGGAAAAGTGACTACACGTTTTAAAGCCATTTCAGGAACCATGAATTCAGTAGTTTTTGATTTGAGCAGTCCGCTTGCGGTTTCAACAGTTAAACAAGGAAATCAGATTTTGAATTTTACGCACATAAATAACGAATTGAATATAACTTTGGCTCAAGCTGTTGCTTTAAATCAAATTGGTGAAGTCGAAATTACATATTCAGGTTCGCCAACTTATGTGAATGAAGCTTTTACAACAAGTCAACATCAAGGAACGCCTGTTATGTGGACGCTTTCCGAACCTTTTGGTGCTCGAGATTGGTGGCCGTGTAAACAAGATTTGTCAGATAAAATTGAAAATATTGACTTCTATATTACTGCTCCTTCAGCTTATAAAGGTGTTGCAAACGGTTTGGAAGTTTCAGAAATAGCAAATAACAATGGGACAAAGACAGTTCATTACCAACATAATTATGCAATCCCGGCCTATTTAGTTGCTTTTGCAGTTACCAATTATCAGATTTATCAGCAAACTGCCGGAACAGCTCCAAACACTTTTCCGATTGTAAATTACATTTATCCAGAAAATTATAATACAGCGGTAAATCAGGTTGCGGTTACGTTACCGATTATGAATTTGTTTGAAGATTTGTTTGAAACTTATCCGTTTCACGAAGAAAAATACGGTCACGCACAATTTGGTTGGGGCGGTGGAATGGAACATACAACGGTTTCGTTCATGGGGAGTTTTTCTCGTGATTTGATTGCTCATGAATTAGCTCACCATTGGTTTGGAAACAAAATAACTTGCGGAACTTGGAAAGATATTTGGTTAAATGAAGGTTTTGCAGAATATATGTCAGGTTTGGTTTATGAACATTTAGATGGAGAAACTGCTTTTACTAATTGGAAAAATGGTAAGATTCAGAACATCACAAGTTTGCCAAATGGAAATTTATATTTAACAGATGCACAAGCAGAAGATTCAAATCGTATTTTTAGCGGAAGATTGACTTACGATAAAGGTTCGATGGTAGTTCATATGTTGCGCTATGTTTTAGGTGATACAGCTTTCTTTCAAGGAATGCAAAATTATTTAGCTGACCCAAATTTAGCGTATGATTTTACAGTTACTACACAATTAAAAACACATTTAGAAACCGCTTCAGGGCAAGATTTAACTGAGTTTTTTAACGATTGGATTTACGGTCAAGGTTATCCAATTTACGATGCAGCTGTTTCGGTTTTAGATAATAATCAAGTGCGAGTGATTTTATCACAAACGACTTCTCATAATTCAGTTTCGTTTTTTGAAATGCCTGTGAAAATCAAATTTGTTGGACCGAATAATCAGAGTGAAACGGTTATCTTAAATCACACGCAAAACAATCAAGAGTTTATTGTTGAGTTGCCTTTTTATGCTCCAACCAATGTGATAATCAATCCAGATAAAGACATTATTACGAAAAACGAATCTTATACTTTAGGAAATGATGACTTTGAAAAACTTTCTAATGCGATTCAGGTTTCTCCAAATCCGGTTCAAGATTTATTAACCATCGAAAAACAAGGCGAATTTCAAATTCAATCAATTGATGTTTTTTCGTTAAATGGACAAAAAATATTAAAAAACGTAAGTAGTCCAATAGAAGTTTCGCATTTATCAAGCGGTAATTACATCGCTGTTATTGCTACAGATTTGGGAACTTTTCATAAAAAATTTATAAAAAAGTAATAGTTTGAAAATAGATTGATATATAGTTCAACTAAAATCTTACTTTTGCTAACTTAAAAATAAATCTTATTTATTAGAATGGATATTGTAATTAAATTATCTCAGTTTTTACTGAGTTTATCATTATTAATTGTACTTCACGAATTAGGACATTTTATTCCTGCTAAATTATTTAAAACTCGAGTTGAGAAATTTTACTTGTTTTTTGATGTGAAATTTTCACTTTTCAAAAAGAAAATCGGCGATACCGTTTACGGAATTGGTTGGTTACCTTTAGGAGGATATGTGAAAATCGCTGGTATGATTGACGAAAGTATGGATACCGAACAAATGAAACAAGAGCCACAACCTTGGGAATTTCGTTCAAAACCAGCTTGGCAACGTTTGATTATTATGTTGGGTGGAGTTACAGTAAACTTCATTCTGGCATTTGTTATATATATTGGAATGACTTATTTCTACGGAGATAAATACATCGCAAACAACAGTTTGAAAGATGGTGTTTGGGTTACGTACGATGTGTTAAAAAATGCAGGTATGCAATCTGGAGATAAAATCGTTTCTGTTGATGGCGAAAAATTAGAACGTTTCGATCAGGCTCAAAATAAAATGTTGACAGCTAAAGAAATTGTTGTTAATAGAGGTGGTGAAGAGAAAATCATTCAATTACCTGTTGATTTTGTAAAGGGAATTGTTGAAAATAAAGACGAAAAATTAGTAATGCCTCGTATGCCTTTTATTGTTGGAGGTTTTTCTGATGATTCTACAAATAAAGAAAATCTAAAAGAAAAAGATTTCTTAGTTTCTGTAAATGGTGAAGAAATAAAATATTATGACCAGGTTGAGGTTGTTTTGAAGAAATATGCTAATCAATCAATTCCTGCAAATGTTAAAAGAGATGGTGTTATTACAAACATTTCTTTAAATGTAAATGCTGATGGAAAAATTGGTGTTGCACCAGCGATACTTAATCTAAACGACGCTGAAAAGTTAGGTTTGTTTAAATTAAGTGCTGATCAATATTCTTTAGTAGAATCGATTCCAGTTGGTCTTCAAATGGGAGTTGATAAATTGGTAGGATATGGAAAACAATTAAAATTGATTGCTTCTCCAGAGACCGGAGCTTACAAAGGAGTTGGTGGATTTAAAGCTATATTTGATGTTTTTCCACAAACTTGGAGCTGGGAAGCGTTTTGGAGTATTACGGCTTTATTATCAATTATGCTTGGTGTAATGAACTTATTACCGATTCCGGCATTAGACGGAGGACACGTAATGTTTTTATTATATGAAATAATTTCAGGACGTAAACCAAGTGATAAATTTATGGAATATGCCCAAACAGTTGGTTTTGTAATACTTATCGCATTGCTTTTGTTTGCTAATGGTAACGACATTTATAAATCGATTGTAGGCAACTAAAAAAGATTGATTTTTTTTCGGCTTAGGCTTTGCAGAAATGAAAAATCGTTCTATATTTGCATCGCAATAAAGGTAACACACCTTCCTCCTTAGCTCAGTTGGTTAGAGCATCTGACTGTTAATCAGAGGGTCCTTGGTTCGAGCCCAAGAGGGGGAGCAAAATGCCTAAAGCACGTTCTTATTTATTGCACATAAAAAAGAAACTGAAAAGTTACAGTTTCCTCCTTAGCTCAGTTGGTTAGAGCATCTGACTGTTAATCAGAGGGTCCTTGGTTCGAGCCCAAGAGGGGGAGCAAATTACGCAAGTAATGATCTTTTATTTATTGTTTTTAGAAACTTAAAAATTTAAAGTTTCCTCCTTAGCTCAGTTGGTTAGAGCATCTGACTGTTAATCAGAGGGTCCTTGGTTCGAGCCCAAGAGGGGGAGCAAATTACGCAAGTAATGATCTTTTATTTATTGTTTTTAGAAACTTAAAAATTTAAAGTTTCCTCCTTAGCTCAGTTGGTTAGAGCATCTGACTGTTAATCAGAGGGTCCTTGGTTCGAGCCCAAGAGGGGGAGCAAATTACGCAAGTAATGATCTTTTATTTATTGTTTTTAGAAACTTAAAAATTTAAAGTTTCCTCCTTAGCTCAGTTGGTTAGAGCATCTGACTGTTAATCAGAGGGTCCTTGGTTCGAGCCCAAGAGGGGGAGCAAATTACGCAAGTAATCAAAATTTTTAAATTCTAAGTTTCCTCCTTAGCTCAGTTGGTTAGAGCATCTGACTGTTAATCAGAGGGTCCTTGGTTCGAGCCCAAGAGGGGGAGCAAAAACACGAAAGCCTTACAGAAATGTAAGGCTTTTTTTGTTTATAGAAATAACCATTTTCCGATTCAAACAGAAAGGACAAAGGCAAGAAATTTTTTGCCTAATAGAAAAAACATATAAATAGCCTTACAGAAATCTAAGGCTATTTAATATATGTTTTTTGATTCTTTAAGCTAATTTAACTTCCTCTATAAGTTGAATATCCAAAAGGTGACAATGTGATGGGAACATGGAAATGTTCTTCACTTTCAATTTCAAAAACAACCTCTATAAAGGGATAAAATGTTTTTAAACCTTGTTGTTCGAAATACGGATTTGTATAAAAAGTTAACTTATAAATTCCGTTGTTATTTTTATTATTTTCTTTTTCCAAAAAATCAGAAATTCTGCCTTGAAGATCTGTTGTTTTTTGATCTATTTCTACCCATTGTGAATCTTGTTTTTGTTTGGATAAAGTAACTTTTACTCCTGCCGCTGGTAATCCATTTGTAATGTCTAAAATGTGGCTAGATAATTGAAATTTTTTTTGTTGTGACCATCCTAAACCTGTTAGAAATACACATAAAAGAATTAATAGGTTTCTTTTCATTTTTGTTATTTTTAATGTTAGTACTAAGTTATATTTTTTCAAAAAAACTAATCAGCATTCGAACTTGCTAAATACAGTGTCAAATAACTGGATTAAAAGTTATTACATTTGTCTTTTGTTAAACAATTATCTATTTTTTTTCTTACATTTATTCTCATATAAATTTGTTTTGGTAAACCTTGGTTCATAATTGATATTTTTCATTTCTCCATCAATACCCGAATCGTTATTTGTAACATTAATAGAAAGAAAAAATAAAATTTTTAATTATGTTGATAAAATATAAACCGTTCAAATTTTATTTTCAGTTGCTTTTTAAATGTATATTTTCAGTTATAATTATTTCTTCATGTGAGAATCTTAAAACTGAAAAAATGGTAAAGTTTACTGAAAATTCTCCGTATGAAATATTTTTTAACCAACTAAAAATAAGTCAATTGACAGATACTATTCTTGTTCAAAATAAGACAAAAATTTTTGGCTGTGGTACTGGATATGTTATGTATCATGAAGATTTAAAAGAAAGCGGACTTTCTAAATTTTATGAAAAGTACGGAACCGTTTTAGATAATCAAGAGCTTTTGAAGGTATTTGAAAAGAATAATAATTTAAAGATTTTATGGATTGAAAGAGGAAATGAAGGAGAACTTTTTCAATTAGAAGATAGTGTTTTACATAATAATAAAAAACTTGAAATACGTTTAATGTCTGAGAAAGCGTTTCTTGTTTTTGATGAAACACCTAAATCTTTGGATAGTTTAAACATAACTGTAACGATTGAATTTAGTAATACGAATAAAATATTGCTAAAATCATTTGATCTATCACAAAATAAATATTGGAAAATAGATAAACAAACGGAACAAGAGTTCAAAAAAGATTTATAAAAACTGCTGAATGGTTTGATGAAATTCTCACATTTCGTCTAACTACGACTAATGGGCTATCAGGAAAATTAAAATTGTAATCATTTTTTATATGTTTAACAGCTTCAATTTAACGCAAAAGATCATAATGTTATTTTTTGGTTTATGTCTTATTCTCAATATTTATTATGAGTACGACATAAATGACCAAAAAGTAATCGTAAATCCTACGCCATGGAAAAGTTTTCCTAATGAGCAAGATAATCAATGGGCAAACGCAGTTTTTTTTGAGTTAAGAACTTATATGACTGAGGTAAAGCCTTTTCATAAAAATAATTTTTTTGGATTAACCTATGACGTATTTTGTGAAGTCAGATATAAAGCGGAATATCATAATCAACTTAGCGATAAAATTGATTTATATTACACACAACAATCTCTTTTAGAAGCGCAATCTATCCAAAACGCAAAGCATATTAAATCGGATTATGAGAATATTTCTTTTTCAGAAAACGCTTTTGGAGAAAATTTACACTTTTATAACTCGAAAAACGATGATGAATATTATAAATCTAATTCAGGCCTAAATATCCAATTTCATACATCATACTTCACACCTAAATACATTAAATTCAATATCGATAATAATATTGCAGTTTGGGTAAAAACTAATCCATTGTTGGTTTTTAATAGTGACATAGTTTCAATAAGCTTATTCGGATTAGGTTTTGTATTATTGCTTGCATTGGCTGTTTCTGGAGGATTTGAGTCATTTTTATTTTTAATTGTTCTTTTGTTTTACTTTTCTTTTAGCGATTACTTTATATGGTTTTATTTCTTTTTTCTTTTTAGTTTGAGCATTTTCTTTAAGATTAAAATGAGAACTGTTACTGTAAAATGGTTAGATTTACCTTTTGTATATTGGAAAATTCTACTTTTAGTTTTTGTAAGTCTAGTTCTATATATTCATAGATGGGAAAATCCGTTTAGTTGGAGCGAGTTGTTTTTTGAATCGCTTGTGACTCTTATCTATCTATTTTTGATTTGGCTTATGTTTTATGTAAGTTCAACAAGTATTTATTCTCTTTATATTTATATTTTCTGTAAAGAGAAGGATATTGAACAGCTCAAATTTATAAATTTTACGTCCAATATGGATTCAGGAAATACAGGTAAAAGAATTCCTTATTTTAGTGCAACAATTGAATTAAAAGGTAAAACGATACAGAATGTTTTGATGAATTTTACTTTATATTCCAAGGTTAAAAATAATAAGGTTATTAACCTCACTAAATACAAGACAGACAATAAAGGAAACTACATATTTTATTAGCATTGCCGAAATTTCAACTAAGTATTTCCAAATGCGGACTAAATGCTAAATTTAAAGTTTGTGATTCTAAAATTTGTCTGAACGAATAGTATTGGTTTTTATTAAATGAAAAACGTTTTGTTTAACTTATTTCAAAAATGATGGAGAAAACCCGCAAAATTGGTTTACAGAATTTGATATTTTTCCTATTGACGGAATTGAATTTAACGATCCTAATATTCGTTAAAATTGGTAAAATCTTCTAAAGACAACGTTCCAATTTATACTTTCAGAATTAACAAATAGAAAAGGAACAGATTTCATTATCATTGTTTTTATTTATGAAGATTAAAAAACATTGTTAAGTTAGTTTTTATTATCCTGATAAGTCCATTAAGCTTCTATGTGCTAGTATTAATTTTAAACCGACCATTTATGACAAACCAATTATTCATCGAAATCAATAAATTTGACAATTGGGCTCAATCTCAGTTTGACTTACCACAAGATGACATTGGTGGCGAATGGGAATGTAACTATGAAAAATGGGATGATATTTATAAACCGTTTGAGAATTTTATTGCGACCATTGATCCAAAACAGTTGACAAATAAACAAAAAAACAGACTTCTTTATATCATCGCAAGGGATAATGAAAGTCAGTATTTGTCAAGTATTTTAGATGACCATTTTTTGACCATTCTAACAGAACAATCGATCTCAACTGGACATAAAGACGACAAATGGCAATTAGCTGTCCAACTTTATAAGCTTACTGATAAACGCAAGGCTTTAAAACTTTTGGAAATTCTAGTAAACGACGAAAACGAATATGTTAATAGACGGGCGTTAATGGAATTAGCGAAGTTGAAATCCGAAAAAGTTGAATTTTACGCAGAAAAATTTTGGTTTAAGAACAAGTACGGACAAATGGAAGAGTATCAAAAAATTGCTGTTCTTTATTCATTAAAAACTATTAACTCAAAACTTTTGGATCGTTATATTAAATTAGCAAAACAAAGTGAATACCCATATTTGGAAGAAAATGCCATAAAAATTGCAACCAATAAAATCTAATACCGACACAAAAGTTTACCTAATGATAAGCAAAGTCAAATTATTAAGTTGGTTTTCTTTCTTTTGAAAGTGGTATTTATTTTAAAAAAATATGTTACTTAGTTTTTACTTTTTTATTCACGAATTGGATAAAATATTTTCTACTAATTGGTAATTTTAATAAAATGAAACAAAATATAATACCAGTCGAATCAATAAAAGAAAGAGATATTGATATAATTCTACTTGAAGAATTATCAACTGATATATCATTTTGCAAGTGGTTTACTAGCCAACTTTTATTACCAAGACTAACTTTAATTGATATTGCTTTAAGAAGTATTTCTGATTTTGGTCTTGGTGAAACAGACCTATTTTTTTCATACTTTTCTGGAGATCATAAAATTTTTATTCTTATTGAAAATAAATTAGATGCGAACTTCCAAAAAGAACAATTTAATAGATATCAAAGTAGGGCTCAACAATATATAAACAATAATGTATGTGATGATGCATATTGTGTCTTAATTGCTCCTAAGGATTATTGTAAAAATCAGAATGAGTTTGAAAAATATTTAACTTATGAAGATATTGCAATAAAATTAGAAAAAAAAGGTACTAAACGAAGCTTATTTAAAAGTAAACTATTTCAAATTGGAGTTGAGAAATTAAGAAGAGGTTATCAACCAATAAATTCAATTCCTGTTCAAAATTTTTGGCTTTTATATTGGGGTTTTAAAGAAAAATTTTATCCAAATTTTTATATGAAAAAACCTACAATCGTTCCTCATAATAGTGATTGGCCGATGTTATTTGATGGTGAATTGCCGAAAATAGTTTTCTACCACAAACTTGCTCAAGGAAATGTAGATGCAACTTTTAATGAGTTTGATAAAGAAGCAGAATTTAATATTAAAAATATATTACCTGAATGGATTAAATTTCAGAAACATAATAAAGCATTCTCTTTGCGTATTTTCGTTGAGAAAACAGATAGATTTTCAAGTTTTAACTCACAATTGAACTCTGTGAAAAACGGTTTAGATGAAATGTATAAGTTAAGAAATTGGATTTTAGTAAATAAAAAGTTCTTTTAGAATATGCAAATAAAGGATTTTGGGACATGAAATACCCCGATCACAAACTACCAAAATTCAGATATAACCTGATTATAAATCAGATTTTAATGTTTTTTTTCTTCTTTTGTTTTTTTTCTTTTGTTATAAAAAATGTATACAATAATTTTAAAAAAAAATCCAGAAGAAAACCTCTGGATTCATTTTATATCTATTTGATAACTATATTATATTTTTCTAACAAGCCAAAAACTCCTGGAACAGAAAATTTAGCTTTTTTGATGTTGTTATTTTCTGGATCGATGTTGTAATCTTTAGCTGAATTGAAATTTGCTTTTTCTAGATTGGTTTGCTGAAAAATAGCTCTTCTTAAATCGGATTCTGAAAAATCAGCCTCAACTAAATGCGCTTGTGCAAAATCAGTTTCAACCAAACTACAATTTTTAAATATTGCTTTTCGAATTTTCATTTTGTAAAACGAAGCCAAATTCAAATAACAACTTTCAAATTCCACTTGAAATAAAAACGGACTACAAGTATCAAACCGAATTCCTAATAGCTTACAATCAAAAAACTTAACATGTTTAAAAGCCGTATTTCCAACTTCAACCATATCTAAATTGCAGTTGTTGAAAACGCAATCAATAAAACTAAATCCGTTTAAATTTTGCTTGGTAAAATCTACCGATTCAAAAGTACACGATTCATATTCTGCAAGGGTTAAACTTTCAATTCGTTCAAATTTTTGATTATATATATTTTCCATTAATCTTCGATATATAAAACCAAACCTTTAAGGTACGAACCTTCTGGATGGAACATATTTACCGGATGATCTGGTCCTTGAGATAATTTATGTAACACACGAACTTTTCTTCCTGATTCAATTGCTGCAGCTGCAACGGTGTTGTAAAACAATACATCATCGATAACTTGCGAACAAGAGAACGTAAATAAAATTCCATTTGGTGCTAAAGCTTTCATTCCGGCAATATTTAAACGTTTGTACGCTTGCGTTGCCGTGTGTTTACTCTTAATGCTTTTAGCGAAAGCTGGTGGATCTAGTACAATTAAATCGTATTGGTGTTTGTTTTCTTTAAGAAAATCAAAAACATCAGATGCAACCGCTTGGTGATTTGAACCAGGGAAATTTAATTCCATATTATCAGCAGCTAAGTCAACCGCTTTCTGAGAAATATCAACAGATGTTACCAATTCAGCTCCTGCGCTCATTGCGTAAATAGAGAAACCTCCAGTATAACAGAATGTATTTAAAACGCGTTTTCCTTGAGAATAATGTTTTAGAAGTTTTCTGTTTTCACGTTGGTCTAAGAAAAAGCCTGTTTTTTGACCTTCAACCCAATTTACGTTAAATAAAATATTGTTTTCTTTTGCAACTGTTTTTTCATTAGTTCCAAAAAGAAAGAAATCGGTTCCAGTTTTAGGAAGTGTTTGAGCACTTTTGCAATAAATGGTTTCACAATATTCAGGAAAAGCTTCTTGAATGGCTTTAGCGATATTTTTTAATTGGAAATAAATTCCTGTAGAATGCGCTTGAACTACAAAATTGTTGTTGTAAAAATCGATAATCAATCCCGGAATATCGTCACCTTCACCATGAATTAAACGAAAAGCATTCGTTTCTTCTATAGAAAAAAGTTGCGTACGCAATTTCCAAGCAGCTTCTAGGCGTTGTTTCCAATAATCATCAGAAAAGGTTTCATTTCCGAAAGTCAAAATACGAACAGCAATACTTCCTTTATCGCTGAAATAACCTGTTCCTAGTAGTTTGTCATCTATGTCAACTACTTGAACCATTTGCCCGTCTGTTAACTCTTCACTAATACTTTGAACAGCTCCGCTAAAAACCCACGGATGTTTTCGTTGAATTGAACGTTCTTTTCCTTTCTTTAATCTAACTATTGCGTATTCCATTTAATTAATTTTTTGCAAAAGTAAGAAAGGATTGTAGAAATTAAATCAATCGATTGCAAAAAAAATCATATTTTTACTTAACAACTAAATCAATAATTATGAAAAATGTATTACAAAAAATTATCTTTTGTTTAGCTTTATCTTTTACTTTTGGATGTAGTAGCGATGACAATACAACTAAGAAAAATGAATTGATTTTTGAATTTGATAAAGATAAATTTGAAATGAATCGCAAAGCTTGGTTATCAAATGATTTCCAAAATTATAATTATTTCGAATATCACATGTCATCTTCTACTGGACCGTTAGAATATCAAATCGAAGTTCGTGATGGAATAGCGAAAAATATAACTGAACCTAATGTAAAGGCTAAATCAATTTCTCAGATATATGAAGATATTCAAAGTACGGTAAATTTTTATACAAGTCCTGATTATAAGCCATCGGGTAAAGAACATTATTCTTTATTTGTTCTTTATGACGCCGAATTTCATTATCCAACGTATTATTCATTGACGCTTTATGATGCTCCTCCTGGAGGCGGTGGCTTTTCAAAAGAGTTTTCTGAATTTGAACTAATAGAATAAAAAAACGTTCGATTGATTTCGAACGTTTTAGTTTTATAATACATCTTGAATGCTTGAATCTTTATCGAACGCTGCTTTGGCAAACGGACATAACGGTAAGATTTTTATCTGATTTTCACGAGCGAAATCAACTGCTGCTAAAACCATTTTTTTTCCAACTCCTTGTCCACCAAAAGCTGAATCAACTTCGGTATGGTCAATAATTATTAATTTTTCACCAGCTTTCGAATAGGTCATTTCACCCGCTTTTTTTCCTTCAGATTGTGCAATAAAAGCACCTTTGTTCTCAAATTCTTTATGTATAATTTCCATATTTTTAGTTTTTATCTTCTAAAGATACGAATTATTTCGAAGATTTATTTTGTTCAACAATTTTATAAGTCACAAATAAAATAGCTAACCAAATTGGAATCAAAATAACTGAAACTTTCATTCCTGTGATATACATAATTACTAAAATTGCTAATAAGAAAGCAATGCAAATGTAGTTTGAAATAGGAAATAAGAATGATGGAAATTTTGTTTTAATAGATTCTTTGTTTTTAGCATTTCTGAATTTTATATGCGTTAATGAAATCATTACCCAGTTGATAATCAAACAAGAAACAACCAACGACATTAATATTTTAAATGCGTGTTCTGGCACAAATTTATTAATGATGATACATAATCCAGCGAAACAACTCGAAACGATAATTGCACGAGTTGGAGAAGCACTTTTGTTTAAATGTTTTAAAAATTTTGGAGCATTACCTTGTTCTGCTAATCCGTACAACATACGACTATTGCTATAAACAGATGAATTGTAAACCGATAAAGCAGCGGTTAACACAATTAAATTTAAGGCATTTGCAATTAGATTTGTTCCTGAGATTTCATTTCCAAAAAGATTAAATTGTAAACCTTTTAAGTTATCAAATACGGTCACAAACGGACTTGTTTCTGTGGTAATATTTGCCCAAGGAGTAAGTGAAAACAAAATAATTAAAGCTCCAACATAGAAAATCAGAATTCTATAAATAACTTGATTTGTAGCTTTTGGGATGTTTTTTTCTGGATTCTCAGCTTCAGCCGCAGTGATTCCAATCAATTCTAAACCACCAAAAGAAAACATAATAATTGCCATTACAGAAAGTAATCCTTGATAGCCATCCGCTGTTTTTTCAAACCAACCTTTAGGGAAAAAACCGCCATTGTTAGTCAAGTTAGAAAGCGTTGCTTGTTCACCGCCTGTTCCAGAAATTAATAAGTAACTCCCGAAAATAATCATTGCAACAATAGCTACAACTTTAATGATTGAAAACCAAAATTCAGCTTCCCCAAACATTTTTACAGAGCCTAAATTCAATGCTGTAATCGCGACGAAGAAGAACGAACTTGAAGCCCATAATGGAACTTCAGGCCACCAATATTGAACATAAATTCCAATAGCTGTAAGTTCGGACATGGAAACAAGAATATATAGAATCCAATAATTCCAACCCGAAGCATAACCTGCAAATGTTCCCCAATATTTATAAGCGAAATGTGAAAAACTTCCAGAAACTGGTTCTTCTACAACCATTTCTCCAAGTTGACGCATAATAAAAAAAGCAATAATTCCAGCTAATGCATATCCTAAAATAACTGACGGACCAGCTAAAACGGCTGCAGGTCCAATTCCTAAGAAAAGACCAGTACCGATGGCGCCTCCTAAAGCAATTAATTGAATATGTCGGTTTGAAAGTCCACGTTTTAATTCGTTACTTTCTTGATTTTTTAAATCTTTCAAAATTTAGTTTTATTTGTTCGTTTGGTATTTGCGAAAATAAAGGTTTATTTTAAAAAATCAATAAAAAAGAGAAGCTTTACTTGTTTAATATTTTAAAATAAATATCCATTTTGAATTATCAGTAAATCCGCCATCCAAGTTTTGCTTAAAATAATAAACCTTAGAGGTCGTGTTTTGAAGTCCCCATCTGACGGTTTCTAAATTTTGAATTGCAGACCATTTTGTTTCTACTTCTGTTAAATCAGATGGGCCGTTTGTTAATTCAATTGAGGTTGTTGGTAATGAAACATAATCGTTTGTTAAAACAGGCGGAAAATGTGATGAGTCGTATATTGGATTTGGAATTATGATAGTTCCATTGCCATTGAAAATTTGTGTAGCATAATAAATCAATTGGTTTCCTTCAACAAAATTCACTTTTATAAAACCAGCATCTTGAGCAGGCAAATTTTCTACAGTTAAATTGAACGTATTGTATTGTTCATTGTAGTTGTAAATGTTTCCTCCTTCAAACATATTTGTAGCGTCGTCAACAATTAACACAACAATTTTATCCGTTTGTTCAACAGGTTCAACAAAGTCATCTTCTTCTCCACAACCACACATCCAAGCGCAAAGAGGTAAGAAAACCATTAAAATAATACTTTTAAAACTCATCATAGTTAATTGATTTTGTATTGGTTAAATCAAATATAAATAAAAAGTGCTAAAAATAAATTTAGCACTTAGTTAATTTTTAAACTATCCTTTTCTACGTTCTAAAAGAACCATCATTTTTAAACTCAAAACCAAAAGTTCTTCTGGAATTTCCGTCGTTCCTGCTTTTGTAACTTCGAATTTTCTTCCAAAAAAAGAAGGTTTTTTGTGTAATGTCATTAATACCTTTCCATTCAAATCTTTTAAATCGTATTTTGGATTTAAAAAATAACCTGTAAACATCCCGACAATTGGAATTTCTCCAATCATACTATCCCATACTTTAACCCAAGCATTTCGTTCTCGAATTTCGTATTTATGTTGGTCTTTATCATCGAAAATATCATACTTAGTTTTCCACATCGAAACCCAACCTTTTCGGGCAACTTTCCCTAAATGCTTTCCGGATTTGTCAGTAAAATTGTAGGCAGTATTAAAATCAATCCATTTGTTTGCATTGATTTTATAGATTAATTCAGATTTGTTCTGATTGTTGAAAACCTCAATTTCTTCAACGAATTTAAACATCTTTTGGCGAACATATGAAATTGTTCGGTTTGAAGCATCAGTCACTTCAAAATCATTTGATAGCGTGGTAACCTTGAAATTAAAATTCAAAGGAAATTGTAATTGATTCATAAGCATTGGTTTAGAAGTTTAAATATAATATTTTTTTTGATTCGAATGTAGTTTATCTTTGTGAAAATTTTTTTATGAAAGATTATATAAAAGTAATTGGTTTCGATGCCGATGATACCTTGTTTATAAACGAACCTTATTTCGATGAAGCTGAAGAAAAGTTTTGTGCTTTGTTTGAAGATTTCCTTTCAAAACAAAGTATTTCGCAAACGCTTTTTCAAACGCAAATCAATAATTTACCTTTTTATGGATACGGAATCAAAGGTTATATTTTGTCGATGATTGAAGCGGCAAATAAGATTTCTGACGGAAAGGTTTCGATAAAAGTAACCGAAAAAATTCTCGAAATTGGAAAAGAATTACTTCAGAAACCCATTGTTCTTTTAGACGGAATTGAAGATACGTTGAAACAATTACACGGAAAATATAAATTGATTGTGGTTACAAAAGGCGATTTAAAAGACCAACATCGAAAAGTAAGTTTGTCGGGTTTGGGACCGTATTTTCACCATATTGAAGTTTTAAGTGAAAAAGATGAAATCGATTATGAAAAGCTTTTGAAGCGTTTGGATATCGATGCTTCTGATTTTTTGATGATTGGTAATTCATTAAAGTCTGATGTGCTTCCGGTGTTAAATATTGGCGGAACAGCGATTCATATTCCGTTTCATACCACTTGGGCACACGAACGTATTGACCATGAAATCGTTCATGATAAATTTTATACAGCGATAACAAACGCTGAAATTTTACCTTTACTTTTATAATGAAACAAATAATTGACCTAGAAAACTGGAATAGAAAAGAACATTTTGAGTTTTTTTCTGCGATGGAAGAACCTTTTTATGGCGTGGTTACCGAAGTTGATGTAACCATTGCTTATAAGGAAGCCAAGCGTAAAAACATTCCGTTTTTTAATTATTACTTGCATAAAGTTTTGTTTGCGATTAACGAAACCGAAAATTTTAGATTGCGAATTGAAGACAAGCAAATTGTTTTACACGATGTAATCGATGCATCGGCAACTGTAATGCGCGCCGATAAAACCTTTGGATTTTCGTTTATGAAATACATCGCAGATGAAAATGAATTCTCTGACTATGCAATTAAGGAAATTGAGCGCGTACAAAACACAACAGGTTTACTTTTGAATAGTAATTGGAAAGAAAACATCATTCATTTTTCGGCGGTTCCGTTTGTGAATTTTACCGGATTAACACACGCAAGAAGTTTTACTTGGCCAGATAGTTGTCCGAAAATTTCTGTAGGAAAAGTTTTTGAGCGCGATGGTAGAAAAATTTTCAATATCGCCGTTTATGTCCATCACGGTTTGGTTGATGGTTATCATATTGGTTTGTTTTTAGAAAACTTACAAAATAGTTTAGATAAATAAAGTTGAAGTTAATTTTCAGTTTTATTTAATCTCAAACTTTGCTTTGATACTAAATTTTACAAGAATTGGCTTTAAACCAATATCATTTTTTTGTTCAAATTCACTTGTTAAAACAGCATTAGGCCTTCCTATGATGCTATTTCCTTCAGAAACTTCGATTACTTCTAAAGCATTTCCAACTTTTTGATTGATGCTTTCTAATAAATAAGTCGCTTTGTTTTTTGCTGCTTGTAAGGCTAGAATTTTCACTTCTTTTCGATACAATTCAATATCAGAATGAGACATTTCTTCAATGTAAAATGATTTGATTTTAGCATCATCAAAAGCGTCTAACGCACGATTAATTTCTTCGATTGTATTAAGTTTTAAGGTGAAATTCTTTTGAGTTACCAATTCATTAGTTTTTTTTCGAACGCGTAATTGATAAGCATTTGCGTTGTCGAATGTTAATTTATTTAACGAAATCGATTGCTTTTTTAACTCATTAAGCAAAAGTGTTTCTTGTTGTTCAATGGTAATTTTGTTTCTACCTTCAGCTTGTTCTTTTAGTGTAATTGCAATTAAAATTTCATTCGGGATGATTTCCTTTTCAGCAGTTCCAACTATTTCAATAAATGGAGAAGTTTCCAAGTTCTGCGCTTGAATGATTGTTGTAAAAAACAAGATGATAATTAAATATTTTTTTTTCATTGGAGAATATTTTTAGTGAATCGTAAATATATAAAAATAAAAAAGCTGAAGATTATCTTCAACTTTTAATTGCTTGTTTGGTTTCGAATTGACCATAAAGTTGTTTGTTGTTTTCAAACGCATTCACATAAAAAACTTCATTTTTAGTTGTGTTGATTTTAATGCGTTCGCTTTTCAAAAACTTTTGAGGTAACAATAACAATTCTTTAATGTCATTAAACTGAAAATCGTAATTGCATTGTTGATTTCCTTTTAATTTGTCAACAAAACAGATGCGTTTGTTTGTAACATACAAATTACCATAAATCCAATGGAACTTGGTTTGCTTGATTGAAACATAGAAAACAGATTGAATTTCTTCGCCTTGTTTCAAATCGAGATTTAAATCTTTAATTGGTTTGTTACTTTTACTCATTAATAAACTTGTCAAAAGACCCGCTAACAACGCCCATAAAAAATTCGAAATCGAATAATCTAAAGTAAAATCATTTAAGAAAAATTTAATTAAGAAAAAAAGTAAAAATCCGACAATAAAATAAGTGTAGTTTATTTTCATACGCAAAGAATAAATAGTTAGTTTAAGTAAAAATACATTTTTTTAACAACGAACCAAATGTTTTTTGTAATATTTTAATTAAATTATATAAGTAAATCTAGTGTTGTTGTTTATGAATTGATTGTCAATACATTTAAAATCTAATTTTTCACAAATTGCAATCGAAGCTTTGTTACGTTGATTGATATTTGCAATAATGGACTCAACCTCAAATTCTGATTTAATTATTAAAATTGCTTTTTTAATCAATTCTTTTGCGTAACCTGAACCCCAATATTTTGAATTTAAAATATATCCTATTTCTACTTTTTTATTTGTGTTAAAACTATCAAAAACAGAAAATTCACCAATGATATCAGATGTTTCTTTTAAAATAATTGCATGAATTGTAAATAAATCGCAAGTTGAAAATTTCACAATCTTCTCTAACAGTTGTGTTTCTGACCAATCATAATTTCCGTTTCCAACGAATCTCATAACTTCTTCTTGATTGTAAAAATCTAGAAATCTGGATATGCAAACAAAAAGTTCAGTATAAGTTAAGCTACATTTTTGTAAACATTATTTAAGT
>NZ_RQVQ01000015.1 GCF_003865405.1 Paenimyroides tangerinum | reverse complement strand
AAAAAATTAAAAATGAAAACAACAAGTAACTTCTTCAAAACAACTACTGTATTAGCAATCGCTCTAATATTCGGATTCAGCGCAAATGCTCAAGAAAAAGTAAAAACAAATAAATTATCAGTTGAAGTTGGTGAGTTCTATAGCTTAAAGTTAAGCAATGATAACGCAACAATTTTATTAGATAGCGAAGCAAAATTTGCAAACGGAAGTGAATCAACTCCTATTACAATGACTATTTTCTCTTCTAAAAAATATGCAGTTAGCGCTAAAGTTTCTTCAGCTCAATTCAGCGGAACAGCAGCTAACACAACAGTTGATACAGATAATATCGATTTAATTGTTGAAAAAACGAGCGGTAACGAAGAAGCTACGATTTCTACTAGAACAAACAACAGTTTAAAACATACAACAGCTGAACAAATCGTTTCTTCTACTGTTGCTACAAAAGCGGATGTTTATAGTTTAGTTTATGCAATTCCAGCAAATAATACTTCGGCTTTCTTAGATCAATACGGAAAAACGATTACTACTGAAATTACTTATACTTTATTACCTCTTTAATAAAAACATTGTAGTTCAAATTCTACATGCAATATAAAACTGATACTACAAAGCCTATTTGAATATCAACGTTTCTTTGTCATGTAAAATTAGAACAAGATTTTACAAAAAAAGAATTATAAAAAAACCAAAAAATGAAAACACAGAATTTAACATTTAAGAATGTATCTTTAATCGCCATTTGTTCACTAATTAGTTTAAATACTTTTGCAAAATCTGCATCTGAAAACAAAAACTATGAAATCAATACTTTAGAACACAACGGACACGGGAATGGATACGGATATGGACATGAAAACGGAAACAATGGTAATGGAAACGGAAACAATGGTAATGAAAACGGAAACAATGGTAATGGAAACGGAAACAATGGTAATGTAAACGGAAACAATGGTAACGGAAACGGAAACAATGGTAATGTAGAAAATACTGAATCTGGAAACACAGGAAATACTGATTCTGGAAACACAGGAAATACCGAATCTGGAAACACAGGAAATACTAATTCTGGAAACACAGGAAACACACAGCCGTCAACAAACAAAACCAGTGGTTCAAGTACTTTAAATGTAATTGTTGGTGAATTTTATAGCATAAATTTAAGTAATGAAAATGCAACTATTTCATTAGATAACGAAGATAAATTTAAAAACGGTAGTGAATCAACACCGATTACAATGACAATCTTTTCATCTAAAAAATACGCTGTGAATGCGCAAGTTTCAAGCGAAAATTTCAATGGTGTTTCTGAAAACACAACTGTAAAAACAAATAATATTGATTTGATAGTTGCAAAAACAAATGGAAATCAAGCTGCAGTAATTTCTACTAGAACTACTAAAAGTTTAAAACATGCAAATCCAGAACAAATCGTTTCATCGACTAGCGCAACTAAATCAGACATTTATAGCTTGACTTATGCGATTCCTGCTGCAAATACAGCTGCGTTCTTAGATCAATATGGAAAAACAATTAGTACGCAAATTACTTACACGTTATTACCTCTGTAATTTTCATGAAAACTAGAAAAAAAAAGAAAAACATGAGTAAAATCATGTTTTTTTTTTGAACAAAATTCTATCTTTATAGAAAATAACAAATAAAAATGATAAGATACATATTCCTTATAATTCTTACTTTTATTGGATTTTCAAGTAAAGCTCAAGAATCAGCGACATCGACGTTATCTATTCAAATAAATAATGTACAATCTATTCGAATTAACGAACAACAACAAAATGTTGAGATTTCAATTAACACAATTGAAGACTTTCAAAACGGAAAATCAAGCAACAAAAGCGATCATATAGAGGTTATGAGTAATGGAAAATATGAAATACGAGTTGTAGCAAACGGACATTTATTAAAAGGAGATTCAAAAATAGATATCGATCAAATCAAATTAACTCCTACCTTTGGTACAAAAGGTCGAAGTACGAATGATATTAATTTTTTTGCTGTTGACCTTTCATTAGAAAATAACAAAATTATTACTTCTACAAAAGGAGATATAATTCGATCATTTAACATGAATTATCACTTAAAAGGAAGTGATCAATTGATGAATTCAGAATCAGGAAACTATAATACAACAATAACATATACAATTATTGCACTTTAAAATGCGTTTTTATAAATTAATCATATTCATTTTTTTACTTTTAGGTTTAGATTCAATTGCTCAACCGGGAATTGGCTCTGCAAAAGCGTTGATTAAAATTGAATTTGAAGATGTTTATGGTTTAAATATTAATCATCCTGAGGTGAATTTAGATATTAATACTATCGAAAAATTTACTCAAGGAACACAAACAAATTGGTTAAATTCGCACCTAGTAATTACAGGAATAAAAAGTTTCGAAATCAGCATCAAAACTATTCAATCTAATTTTGTTAGTAATAATCTAGAAACCAATGTTGCTGTCTCTAACATAAATGTGAATGCAAGAATAAATTCTAAAACAAATTCAATTTATTTAAGCGATGCTTCACAGATTTTGATAAGAGAAAACAGCGGTTCAATGATTAATTATATTGATGTTAATTATAAGATTCCTCCTGAAAATACTTTTGCATTTATAAATAGTCCAACAAATACTTTTGAAACTTTAATTGTTTACACTCTAATTCCAAATTAAATGAATAAATTTTTATCTTTTTTTGCTTCTATCCTAACTTACACAACTTTTGCTCAAGCTGGACTAACGGTTTCTCCAGGAAAATTATATTTCTATGATAACAACAACCTTCCGCAAACACAAAAAGTTAGTATAACCAATCCAACTAATAAAATTTTAGAAATTGGTGTTTCAATAAATGATTGGAATTATGACAAAATTGGTTCAAATCATATTGCAGATTTTAATACTTTAGAAGAATCGTGCTCTACTTGGATTCAAATATTACCTAACACTTTTTTTACAATTGAACCAAATTCTACTAAAGATGTTGAAGTTGTGTTAACAAATCCAAATAATACAAACCCAAATAATCCGGTACATACAAGTATGTTGTTTTTTACACAATTAAATCCAGGAGATTCTGTTGATGAAAAAGGTGCTTCTATTAAAGTAACTGTGAGAATGGGTGTGAAAGTATATCATGCAAAACAAGAAACAGAAGGCGAAATTGCAATTGTAGATTTTAGACCAAAAAAAGATGAAAAAAACAATAAATCTGTTGAATTAGAATTTTCTAATTCTGGAAAAATCTGGACAGAAGGAAAAATCATTTGGTCTATTTTTAATTATAAAACAGGTAAAACAACTGAACTTTCTGAAGAAGAATTCTATACTTTACCAAAAGATACTCGAATTGTTACAAAAGCATTAGATCCAAATCTTACTGCTGGACAATACACTATTTCTGCTCAAATATTATACGGAAAAAACGAAACAATTCAGCTTGCTGAGATGGATTTTGAAATATGAGATCAATAATATTTTCTCTGGTTTTATTTTTTTGTGCAAGTATTAATTTATTTGCACAAGAAATTCAATTTGATTCTTATACCAATTGGATTCCGCAATTTAATAATTACGGAGAATTGATGTCTGGACAAACGAAAAGTGACCAAATAAATATTTCTGTAAGAATTTATAATCAAATACAGCCAATTACAAAATGGAAAATCACGGCTCGTTTAGTTGATGATTATAAATACAATAATTATTCTATTCCGGCTGAATTTGGTTTGCTAAAATTCAAAAGAGAAAATGTTCAAGGTTCTGGTTCAAATGTTCCAATAGCAGGTCCTTCAGGCTTTTTACCATTATCGAAATATCAAGAACAAACGCTGATAAGTAGCGAAACGGTTCCTTTACAAAACGGCTTTGTTAGAACTTTTGTATTTGATTTTCAAATGAGAGGCGGAAATCATTTATTAACCATTCCAAATGGCGAATACAAGAGCAGTTATATTATCAATCTTTACAAAATTGAAAACGGTACAGAAATACTTCTAAAAAGTATAAGTAACGCAAATATGTTTGCTGGTGCGCATATCAATCACAATGCAAATCATGGCGATCAATCCATTTTATTAGAAAACGGTAGTAACTTATTTCATTTTAAATTTAATAATGTTAACGATTTAGCTACTGGAAAAACCATCAGAAAAAACGCTGCACTTCGTGTAAAAACTTATAATGGTCATGAACTAATTGTAAAAGCGGCTAACCAAGAAATGCAATCAAATAGCACAAATCATACGTTGCCCGTTTCAATTATTCAACTCAATCTAGAACTCAATCAATATTCTGGCGGAAATAGTTCTGAGGCCAGTCTTTTGAGAATAAACTCACCTATTCAACTTCAAGGTTGGGATCAAGTTATAGCAACTTTTCCGCAATGGAGTCGTGAAATTGTTTTTAATCTTTCGCTAACAATTCCAGGAAATTTACCTGAATTTGATGGTGCTAAAGGTGTTTACGAAACTTATATTTATTTTGTTATTGTTCCAAGATAGCATGTTCAAAAAACTTTTTTTAGCATTTATTTTTTTCCTAAACTTCATAAATCTTTATTCTCAAAATAAAGAAAATCCTTTAATTATAAAATTTGAGAACGATACAATTGTTGTAAAAAAAACAAAAATCATTCAAACATCTTTATATATTAAAAATAATGGAAATGAAATTATTTCGGGTGAATTAGAAATTAGTTCTACAAATGATGATATTACTTTGCTTAAAAAAATCAAACAAAACATCAAATTAGAACCAAACGATTTTATTTATATTCCTGTAAAAGCGCAATTAAAACCAAAAACATTTAGCTCAGAAATTCTGGTTGAAGCCGTATTAAAGACAGCCGATAAAACATTTAATGAAAATTTAATTATCCTTCCAGAAAAACTAAGAAATGTAAATTTTCGATTAATTAATCAACATCTTACTTTTTTTCATGTAAATGATTCGATTAGTTTAAATTTTGATATTTCGAATAATGGAAATACAGATCAACTTGTAAATCTTGTAATTAAATATCCGTACGGTTTTTCAAAAAACGAATTTGAAACCATCGAAATTAGCACAAAAGCTTTTCAAGATACAACAATACATATTCAAAAGTTCATAAATAAGCAAATGCTTAAAAAAGAAGATTTTGAAATTCATGCTGCTTTATATTATAAATCTGGAGATTATATCAACTCCTTCCCTATTTATGTTAATTCGGTTAAGCAAAATCGAACGTTTAGAGATCTAAATATTGATGAGCATAGATATCAAGAAAACGAAATCAGATTAAGTAATTCGTATAATACTTCATCAAATCAAAATAATTTAAATTTAGGTATCAATGCCAATATAAAAATTTCAGAAAGTGAACGTGTTCGTTTGAATTCTCAAATGGAATATTGGGATGATTCTCAAAACTTTTTTCTTCGAAATACAATCCTTGGTTACAAAAACAAAAGCTTCGAAACTAATATCGGAAATTTGTACCAACAAGGAGAAATCATGATTAATGGAATTGGTGGTGAAGTAAAATATAAATTAACTGATTCCTTGGATATCGAAATTGGATTTATTGACAAAACCTATTCGGTTATGGAGACATTCAAGAATTCGAAAGGATATTCTGGTTGGGCTGCATTTAATACAATCAAACAGAATAATGCTAGGACACGTACTTTTTTTAATTATGATTTTGATAACAACAGCGGCATAAACAAATACATTTTATATCATTCTCAAGAATTTATCGCAAACAAAAATTTGAAATTTGTTTACCAACAAGGTTTGAGTACCATGGTAGATAATCAAAACGTTGCTACAGGTATTTTGGGTGGAATTTCTGGTTTTTATTCGTCAGATAATTGGTCTTATTTTGGAAATCATATTATCAGTTCAAATCAATATGCAGGTATGCGAAGAGGTGTGATTCAACTAAACGAAAGTGTTCAATATAAATACAAAAATCATAATTTTTCTCTTTTTTACAATTACAACGAATTGAGTCCAGAAAGTTTTAACAAGTTTGAAATGTTCTATAATAATCAGATCAATCAGAATTTAAATCTTGGGTATCGATTTAGCAATCGTTATTTTAATTTTTTTCTTGCACCAACTTATAATTCAGAAAAGAGAACAAATGCGTATTTTTCTGAAATCAGTTTGTTTAAAAAAGTTGGAGTTAACACCATTTTTCAAATCAATAATTTCAACAAAAATCTGATTATTAATACAACATTCGATGCTGGAAAAATTCTTTCATTAAATTTAGATCAACCATATAGTTATAAAATTGGACTAGGTGTTAAATACAAACAATTCAATTTAACATCGCAATATCAATACAATTACGCATCGATTAACGAATTAAACAATCCAAATCAATTAAATTCTACATACGAAAGTTTAAATACAAATTTGATGTACACATTGAATGCGTTTAACAATCGACTAGAATTTTCGACTTTCATCAACTATTCTCTAAATAATAATTTAGCAAATATAATCGTGTTAAACAATTCATTTAGATTTGAAATCAATCAAAATTTTAGAGTTTTTCTTAGTTCAAACTATAATAAATATTTAGACGGATTACAATATTCAAATTTAAATTTACAAGCGGGTTTAATTAAAAATTTTGACCCAAGTAAAACCAAAACAGAAAAAGCAAATTTAACGGTTCATGTAAAATATAATGAAAAAAATAAAACCAGTTCAAATGCTTCTAACAAAATTGTTTTCATAAATAACAAACCATTCTTAACCGATGCTGGCGGAAAAGTAAGATACAAAAAAATACCTTTAGGAACTTATGAAATTCGTTTACAAAACGATAATGAATGGTTATCAGATATGATTGTACTTAAAGTAGATTCGGATACAGAACAAGAAATATTTTTCAATAAAACTACAACTGTTAGCGGTAATCTTAACTTTGAAGAAACAAAAAATTCATTTGATATCAAAAAAGACAAAGGTGCATTTAGAATTGATTTAACAAATGCAGACGGCAAAGTTTACAAAACATATACAGACGATTCAGGTCGATATATGATTTATGTTCCAGAAGGAATTTATACCATTAGCATTTTTAATCATTTACCAAGTGCACAAACAGAAGTTGTTGAAAATAACATTGAAATCACAACCGAAATCGATAAACCAATTACATTAGATTTTATCATTAAAATAAAAGAAAAAAAATCAGAAGTAAAAAAATTCAATTCTGTGAAATTCTAAAAACATAAAACTGCTTTAATTCAAAAGCAGTTTTTTTATGAAAATAGAAATCAAAAAAAACAATTAACACTGAATAACAATAAGTTAACATTTACTTCAGATATATTTTGAGTATAAAAAAACTGGAAATCATAGATATTAAAGCTTTTACAAATCACGTAACATTAAGTTTACATAAGCTTTAAACACAATTTACATTCTCCTAACTTTAAAGTAACAAGTAAAGAGGAGTTTTGCAGAAGTAAATAACAAGATATGAAAAATTCTTTTTGCTTCATTTTAATGCTTGGTACGATACTTACATCGTGTAGTAAAAAAGACAATGCCATTAAGATGAAAGGTTCGGATACCGAAGTAAATTTAGCTATAAATTTAGCAGAAAAATTTACCGAACTTGATGATGAGTTTAGTATTTCAATTTCAGGCGGTGGTTCTGGTTTAGGAATAACTTCTTTATTAAACGGTCAAGCCGATATTGCTAATTCTTCTCGACCACTTTCCGATGATGAAATCCAACAATTCAAAGATAAGAACATTGAATTAAAAACGGTGATTTTTGCAGAAGATGCAACAGCCTTTGTAGTTCATAAAGATTTACCACTAGAAGAAATCGATTTAGAAACACTTGGTAAAATTTTGAGTGGTGAAATCACAAATTGGAACGAAATTATTGACCTTGATTTACCAATTAATATCTACGGTCGTCAATCAAGCTCAGGAACGCATTCTTTTGTAAAGAAAAAACTAAAAATCGAGTTTACTCAAGCTGCTAAAGAAATGACCGGAAATGCCCAAATCATTGAAGGTGTAAAAGCAGATAAATCTGGAATTGGTTATGTTGGGGCTGGTTATGTTGCTCACGATCCAAATGCTAATACAAAAATTAGAATTGTGAATATCAAAGAAAAACCAGATTCAATTGCATATTCTCCAATCGATACAGAAACAATTAATAAAAGTCTATATTTCTTTCAACGCCCTTTATATCAGTTTGTTTTAGCAGATTCTTGGCACAAAGTAAAACCGTTTATTGATTTTGAAGAAAGTAAATTAGGAAAGAAAATGATTGAAGAACACGGTTATTATATAATTGAAAAATAATGAATTATAAATCTAGAATTACATTAGACATCGTATTCAAAGTAGTTTTTAAAGCTACAGGATATTTGGTTTTGGCTTTACTTGGTGGAATTTTCGCCATGTTGATTTACAATTCAATCTCCTTCTTTTTAGATGTAAAACCATGGGATTTTTTCACAGGAATGGAATGGGCTCCAACAGCAAAATCTCCAAAATATGGAATGTTACCTTTAATCGTTAGTACAACATTGGTAACTTTTGGAGCAATGCTTATTGCTATTCCGTTGGGAGTTGGAACAGCATCTTATATTGCGATTTATGCAAAACCAAGAGTTAAAAACATACTAAAACCTACGATTGAAATGCTTGCCGCTATTCCATCTGTTGTAATTGGATTCTTAGGTATTGTATTTTTAAGCCCAGGAATTGCAGATTTAGCAGATTTACCAAACGGATTAAATGCATTAAACGGAGCGATTCTTTTAGCAATTATGGCGCTTCCAACAATCATCACGGTTGCTGAAGATGCAATTCATGCTGTACCAAACGCATACAAAGAAGCTAGTTATGGTGTCGGTGCAAATCGTTGGCAAACGCTTCGAAAAGTTATTATACCTGCTGCAGCTCCCGGAGTTATAACCGCAATTATGTTAGGAGTCGGTCGTGCAATTGGTGAAACGATGACGGTTTTAATGGTAACAGGAAATGCAGCTTTAATGCCAACTGGTATGTTTGATTCTGTAAAAACAATGACTGCAACAATTGCAATTGAAATGGGAGAAGTTCCATACGAAACCACACATTATTATGCACTTTACGCTATAGCAACTGTTTTATTCTTTATGACTTTGTTTGCTAATATCGTTGGAGAGTTTTTTATTAACCGATTCAGAAAATATCATGCAGTTTAAAACGAATAAATTATCTAGCGTTATTGAATGGGGATCTCTTTTACTAAGTACTGCAATTGTTTGTTTCTTTATTGCGGTTATTATTTGGGAAATTTTCTCTAAAGGATTTAGCGTTTTATCTTGGGAATTTACTACTATGGTTCCTAAAGAAGGAATGACTTCAGGAGGAATTTTAACTCCGATTATTGGAACTGTTTTATTAACCTTAATCACTTCTGCTTTTGCAGTTCCTTTCGGAATTTGTTGTGCAATTTATCTAAACGAATATGCTGAAAACACTTGGGTAACAAGAACCATTCGTGCGGCAATACGTAATTTATCTGGAGTTCCTTCAATTATTTACGGATTATTTGGTTTAGCACTTTTTGTTCAAGCTTTAAATTTTGGAACATCGTTAGTTGCTGCAGGTTTGACATTAGGATTATTATCACTACCGTATATCATCACAACTACAGAAGAAGCTTTAAAACGTATTCCAAATAGTACAAGAGAAGCAGCTTTAGCAGTTGGAGCAACTAAATTTGAGACCATTAAAGACGTTGTTATTCCATCTGCAATGTCAGGAATTTTAACAGGAGTTGTATTAACGCTTTCAAGAGCCGCAGGAGAAACTGCTCCCATTTTATTTACTGGAGCTGCATTTTATATCAATGGTTCATCAGGTTATGTAAACCAAGAATTTATGGCTTTACCTTACCATTTATATATGTTATCTACGCAACATCAATCGATAGATCAAGTAAAACCAATTGCTTATGGTACGGCATTAGTTCTTGTAATTGTTGTGTTCTTATTAAACCTTACCGCATTTTATATTCGTTATAAATACAGAAAAGATGAAAACTAAACTATCAGCACAAAATTTAAATATAAGCTTCGGCACTAAACAAGTTTTAAAAAATGTAAATGTTTCGTTTAACGAAAATGAAATTACAGCTTTAATTGGTCCGTCTGGATGTGGAAAAAGTACACTTCTTAGAAGCTTTAATCGCATGCACGATTTATCGCCAGATGCGAATATCAATGGAACTATTATGTTAGATGATTTGAATATTTATTCTAAAAACATTCCGGTTACCGAAATCAGAAAACGTATTGGAATGGTTTTTCAAAAGGCAAATCCATTTCCAAAAAGCATTCAAGAAAACATCACTTACGGATTAAAAATCAACAATCTTCCTCATGGAAAAGATGTAATTGAAAAAGCACTTCAAGAAGCGTATTTATGGGATGAAGTTAAGAATGATTTAAAAATGCCTGCAACGCGTTTATCTGGTGGTCAACAACAACGTTTATGCATTGCACGTGCAGTTGCCTTACGTCCAGAAGTTATTTTAATGGACGAACCTTGTTCTGCCTTAGATCCTGTAAGTACATTAAAAATTGAAGAATTAATCAAACATCTTAAAAAGAAATATACCATTGCAATTGTTACTCATAACATGCAACAAGCGCAACGTGTGGCGGACAAAACCATTTTTATGTATTTAGGTGAAGTTATGGAAGAAGGTCCAACGGATCAGATTTTCAATAATCCGAAAAACGAAATCACAACAAATTACATCAACGGTTATTTCGGATAAATTGCTAAACATTTCATTCTAAACAATATATTTCTTAAATTCACGTTTATGAAAAAAAAGTATTGTTATGAAAAAATATGTATTTGTTTTATTTGGAGTTCTGATTTGTTCAAGTTCATTTGCTCAAAAAAAAACGATTAAAGAATTAAAATCCTATAAAGATACCAAACCGAAAGAAGAAGTTGTTGTCGATTTTTTTATAAACACATCAAATTTCACCATCTATGCATTGAGCACAGATAAAGAGTTGAGAGATGTTGAAAAAACAGCGGCACAATTTGGAATTGAATTAAAAATTCGTGAAGTGATTAAATCAAATAAAATTCATGAAGTTTTTTTCGAAATCAAAAACGGAAACGAAACTTTTGTAGAGCATTTTCAAAACGGAAATATTGCTTTGAATAAAATTGATATTGAATTTTATAAAAATGGCAATCCAAGCGTAAGTGCTGAAGAACAAAAAGCAAAACTAATTATTAAAAAAGACCGGAATAAAAAAGAAAATGGAAATGTAGAACGTGTTCTATTTTCTCAATAAACACAAATCCTTCAAGAAATTCTTGAAGGATTTGTGTTTTAAAGTTTTTTAGTTTCCTTTAATCAATATGAAAAACACTAAAAGTATATTCAAATTTATATGTAAAAACAATTGGATTCCCTTTAATCTTAGCAGGTATCCATTTTTCTTTTAATTGCATTACAGAAAACTTAATATCTTCATGTAAATATTCACTATTTGGGATTTTAGATTGAATTTCAACATTAGATAACTTTCCCTTTGTATCGATATCAAAATTGATGGTAACTTTAATATCTGTATTTATAGTTGACCAATCTAAATATCCTCTTAAATATTTACTCAATTTTTCATCAAAGGCATTTTTTCCACCTGGAAATTGAGGTTGAGAAAAACTGTTCGTAGAAACATAACCCATTTCAAAATTTTCAAAAAAATCATTTGGTATAAAAAGAAACTCGTAATAGGCTGCTACTTTTTTCCCTTTAACTTCTGCAGCTTGCCAATTCTTCAAGCTCCCAAGTGCTTTACCAGCCAACTCAAAAGCACATTTGTTTTTTTCAATATTCTTTTCGTTAGATTTTCTTTTAATCAGAAAAGGTTGTCCGTTTTCATCTATTTTCAAAGTAATCCAAACGTATTCATTTTTCTTACAAGGAGATAAATTATTTTCTACCAAAAAATGCTGCATTTCAGCAAACATTTCAACTTCTCCGTTTTTATAAGGCGATTGACCTTCTGGAAATTCACTCAAAATAGTTTGAGCAGAAACGTTGTAGCAACATAACAATAGAATAAATAATACAATTTTTTTCATTTTCTAAATATCAATAAAGTTTGATAAACATTAGTTTACCCAAAGAATTTTATCAAACAAAAATAAAAAAACTAATCTTCAAACTACCATTTATAAAGGTTTTGTTAAAAAATAAATATTGAAAACTACAAAAATAGTTGTATAACTAAAAAAATAGTTTATATTTGTAATAACAAAATCAAACAGTTACAATAAAAATGGAAAAATTAACCAATAAAGAAGAAGAAATTATGCAGGTTTTATGGCAACTAGAAAAAGCGTTTGTCAACGATATTCTAGAAAAAATGCCAGAGCCAAAACCGCATTATAACACACTTTCAACAATTGTTCGTTTGTTAGAAGAAAAAGGATTTGTGGGACATAAAAGTTATGGAAAATCACATCAATATTTTCCAGTAATAAGTTTAGAAAGTTATCGAAACGTTTTTGTAAAAGATTCGATGAAAAAGTATTTTGGCAATTCGGTTTCTAATTTAGTCAACTATTTTGTAAAAGACGAAAAGTTAAGTGAAGATGAAATCAAAGAATTATTAGAGATTATAGAGAAAAATAAAAAATGATTTTATGGAACAAATCCTGATTTATCTACTTAAAGTAAATGGTTTGTTGATTTTCTTTTGGATATTTTACAAACTATTACTTCAGAAAGAAACCTTTTACACATTCAATCGGTTTTATTTCTTGGGTTCGACTTTATTGTCGTTTGTGTTTCCGTTGATTTATTTTACAAAAATAAAAGAGATAATTGTTCCTGCTTCTAATTTACAGATTGTTGAAAATAAATCAGTTTTTTTGATTGAAAGACCAGAAATCATAGATTTGAAATGGTACGAAACAATTGATTGGTTTTTGGTAATTGTAATTCTGATTGCGATAATTTCAGTGATAAAAGTTGGAATTCGAATTTTTAAAATTGTACAATTAACAAATTCTATTCAAAAATTAGAAAAACATCCAACAGAAAAAAACATCCGAATTACTGAAAGTGAAACGCATGTTTATTCGTTTTACAAATGGATTATTTTACCAAAGAAGCTATTAAAAAGTGAAAATTGTTCCGTTTTGATTCAGCATGAAAAAGTGCATATAAAACAAAAACACACGTTTGATTTAGTTAGTTTGAGTTTCATTAGCGATTTCTTTTGGTTCAATCCAATCATTAAACTCATTAGAAAAGATATAAATCTAAATCTTGAATTTATGGTTGATGACGAAATCACAAAACAAGAAAATAGTTATTCGTATCAAAAAACATTATTGAATTTCAATCAAAATCAAACACAAAATATATTAACAAATGCTTTTAATTCTTCGGATTTAAAACAACGTATCTTGATGTTAAACACTCAAAAATCCAAAAATATGAAAAAATTAAAAATCGCATTAACAGCACCTATTCTATTAGCTTTCTTTGGATTATTCCAAATTGAAACTGTTGCACAAGTCAAAACAGATAAACAAGAAAATGATTTTGGAGATAATAAACTGATATTAGAAACACTTCAAAAAGATATTAAACGCATTCAAGAAGATAAAAAATTATTCAACGAAATAGTTGAGAAATATAAAACTACTGTTGACGGTAAAGAAATTTCAAAACAAGAATTAAAAGAATATGATAATACTAAAATAAAATCAGTCGCAGTTGATTTTAGTGATGCTGAAAAAGACACACAAGTCAATTTTATAACTACTGGAGAAGAAGAAGTTAGATCATTTACTTTTGGATACCAACAACAAGATATGGAAATAAAAGTAAATTTTGATGGCGAATTTGTTGATGTAAAAGATTTACAAAATGCATTTAAATTTGAAAATGATGATAATATTGACAAAAAATATGACAAAATATACATCAATGGTAAAGAATCGACTGAAAAAGAATTAGAACATTTTTATGGAAAAGAAAGACGAGCTTCTGTAAAAATAAAAGATCGTGTACTTTACGTTGAACCTGTTAAAGAGAATAAAATTTCATATAAATCAACAACTCAAAGCGAAAATGTTGTTTATATTTTGAATGACAAAGAAATCAATAGGGATGAATTTAAAAAAATATCCCCTAATGATATTGAAAGTATAACTGTAATAAAAGATAAAGAAGCAATTGCAAAATATGGCCAAAAAGCTAAAGATGGAATTCTATTGATTAAAACAAAAGATAATTCAACCGAAAAACAAAAAGCTTTAATAGAAGAAAAGAAAACGAAAATTGAATTACAAAAACTTGTAATAGAAGCACAAAAAACTGAAATGGAAAGAAAAAAAACTTTTTTTAAAGAAAATAGATCTTTACATATTGATAAGAGAAATGCTCTTGCAGAAAAAAGAAATGCTCTTGCTGAAAAAAGGAATATTCAATTAGAAAAGAATAAAGCTAAAATTGAAAATAAAAAATCAGAAATCGAAAGACTAAAACTTATCAGAGAAGAATACAAAGCTTTGGCTGAAGTGAAAAAAACAGTTGAGATACAAAATAAAACTACACAAGGAAGTTTTTAAATAAAAGCTAGTTATGGAACAAATCCTGATTTATCTACTTAAAGTAAATGGTTTGTTGATTTTCTTTTGGATATTTTACAAACTATTACTGCAGAAAGAAACATTTTACACATTCAATCGGTTTTATTTCTTGGGTTCGACCTTAATGTCGTTTGTGCTTCCGTTGATTTATTTTACAAAAATAAAAGAGATAATTGTTCCTGCTTCTAATTTTCAGATTGTTGAAAATAAATCAAATTTTTTGATTGAAAGACCAGAAATCATCGAATTGAAATGGTACGAAACGATTGATTGGTTATTGGTAATTGTAATTCTGATTGCGGTAATTTCAGTAATAAAAGTTGGTATTCGAATTTTTAAAATAGTACAATTAACAAATTCGATTCAAAAATTAGAAAAACATCCAACAGAAAAAATAATCAGAATTACTGAAAATGACGAACATGTTTATTCGTTTTACAAATGGATAATTTTACCAAAGAAATTGCTAAACAGTGAAAATTGTTCGGTTTTGATTCAGCATGAAAAAGTTCATATAAAACAAAAACACACGTTTGATTTAGTTAGTTTGAGTTTCATTAGCGATTTTTTTTGGTTCAATCCAATCATTAAATGGATAATAAAAGATGTAAATCTAAATCTTGAATTTTTAGTTGATGACGAAATCACAAAACAAGAAAATAGTTATTCGTATCAAAAAACGTTATTGAATTTCAATCAAAATCAAGAACAAAATATAATAACAAATGCTTTTAATTCTTCGGATTTAAAACAACGCATCTTAATGTTAAACACAAAAAAATCCAACCACATGAAAAAATTAAAAATCGCATTAACAGCTCCTGCTCTATTGGCATTCTTTGGATTATTCCAAATTGAAACTGTTGCACAAGTAAAAACTGAAGCTTCTAAAAAAGAAATTGAAGTTGAAGAAATTTATGAAGTTATTCCAACATTTGAAATTTATGAGGAAGTAGTTGCTCTAGAAACAAATGAATACGACAAAAACGATGAAAGTTTTTACATCATGATTCATAATGCTTATGATGATTCATATTATTCTGATATGACAAAAAATCTAAAAAAAGCTTATAATTTAGATGTTGAAGTTTCGGATTTAAAGCGAAATAAAAATGGTGAATTGACTTCGATAAAAATAACTTGTACTGATGAAAATCAAATTTTTAAAAGACAAATTAAACCAATTGGAGAAAATTCATTTGAGCCATTTAAGCTTCATGTTTATAAAGAAAACAACAAATATTATATTGAAAATTCATCAGCTACAACAAATGAAATTGCAAAAATTAAAGGAAAATTTAGTTTTGATTTAGAAAGTTCAAAAACAGATGAAATTACTCCAGTATTTAAAGGAAAATTTAGTTTTGATGAAGAAAATGAACAATCTAAAAATCAGTCATATAAAATAACTTCTGAAGCAGTTTTCAAAGAAACTAATGGAACAGATTTATTAGACCAAGCCATTGAATATTTTACAGCATCTTTAAATATTCCGTTTACACCTGGAAATTACGAAATGTTAAAAAATAAGAATATTGTATTTACTTTAGATGGAAAAGAAATTACAGATCTTTCTAAAATAGACAAAAATAATATTGAATGGTGTTCCTATCAAAAAGGTGAATTTGCAATAAGTACTTATGGTGAAAAAGCTAAAAATGGAGCTTTTAATATTACAACAAAAAAGAAAACCTCAAAAAAACAAAATTCAACTAAAGAAAATCAGAATGCTTTAATTGAAAAAGAAAAAAACTTTGAAATGTTAAGTTCAATTTTCAATAATACAAAAGAAATTAAAAAAGTTGTAGAAAATGACGATTTAAAAATTACATCCATTTCAGCTTCGTTAACGCAAGAAGATGGAACAAAAATTACAATGTCAGAGAACTATTAAAATCTAAAATCCCTTCTATTAAGAAGGGATTTTCTTGTTGAAAAAGCATTCTAAATAATAAAAAGTTCATTAAAAACGTTTTAGAAATAAAACCTTTTATGATAAATCGAAAAAAACATATATTTTTCCTGATATTAATCGCTTTGTTGGTTCAAAGTTGTGCCATGTTTTCTAAAAAAAGATTCAGAAAAGATAGTGAATATTTAACCGAAAACAACATCAAAAAATTAAGCGGAAATTACACCTTTCATCCTGTAAAAAGAATATCAAATTCTGGAAGTAAAAAACCAAATGATACAATCCCAGATTCTTTAGTAAAAAATAATGCCTATGATTTCATGTTAAATATGGATTATAAATCCAGTAAAAAATTTGATTCCATTAGAAATAGTAAAAATGATTATACTTTAAATTTAGAACTCGAAAATCCGAATCGATTACGCATCAAAATTCTTGAAAACACAAACGTAATTAAAGACACTTTTCTATCAGGAAAATACAGAAAAGGCATGTTTTATTTAGATAATAAATATTTGAAATGTCATGGAGTACCGTATCTTTTTGGAGGCTGTTCGAACAATAAAAGACGTATTGGCTTAACCAAAAATGGAAATCTATTAATTAATGAAGCAGTAAGTAATGATGGTGCCTTTTTGATAATTTTTGCTGCAGGTTATAGCTATAATTCTACTTATGAATACAAGCGAAAATAAGGTCGTTCGATTCATATTTACTTGAATTTTATTGGAATAAATATCCCGTCTTGAAATAACGATTACAAAAAAGTCTTCATAGAAGAATCAAGTAATTATGTAAAACGTATTAAACGGAATTACACATAAACTATAAAATCAATATTGTCAAGGAAATTGAATCTCTAGAATTGATTGTCAATTATACTCTTCGTAATTATAGCATTGAATCTAGAAGTACATTTTTATATTGGTTGAGAAAATTTGATAAATTTGATTAAGATAATCAGACACAATTTGAACATACCCAAATCATCAGAAAACCGAAATCTAGAATTATAAGCTAAAACAAAACTTCCAGAAAAGTAAAAATATAACCTGAAAATCAGAATTATATTTCTAATTTCAAGACCATTCTCTTCTCAAAAATGATTGATATAGCCGAAAAAGGAATTAAAATTGAGTGATTTTTTTTATTTAATTTATTATTGTTTTTCGATAATTTATTTATATTTGTCAATAATAAATTATTAACTAACGAAACATGAGAACAATACGAATACTTGATTTAATTATTACAATACTTTTTTATTCTATGTTAGGAATAGGAACAATATTTTTTGTTATTTACACCTTTTTTTTATTTGGCATTGATTTGGGAATAAAAACTACAACAACTTTTTCCTCTAAAAATGATGACTTATTATATTTGATTCTATTCTTTAATTTTATTTTTTACTCAACTTATACATATTCCATTTTTTTATTTAAACAAAATATTACCTCTTTCTTAAACTTCAACTTTTTTACAGATAGAGTAATAATAAATTTTAAAACAATGGGAATCATATATATTCTGGGAAATATAATTAATTCATTAATCATCCCTTTTTTTAAACAACATATAAAAATAGATTTTGGTTTTGATAATAACCTATTAAACTTTCCACTAAATGGTTTAATCATCGGATTATTCTTTCTTGTAATGAGCAAAGTATTTCAAATAGCCAAAAACCAAAAAAAAGAGAACATCGAACTGAAACAAGAAAACGAATTAACGATATAACTTATGAGAACATTAAAAATATTTGGTTGGTTATCACATTTCCTGTGGGCAAGTATGCTATTACTAACCATTTTCTTTGGAATATTGGTTTATAGTGAATTTACTTCTAGTTATAGTGAAACTTGGTTTATTGAATTTATGGGAAAAGAAATTCATAAAGATTCACAAAAAACATATTTACTTACATTTATGGTGCTTTGTTTAGGTATTTATGTACTGTATTTTTATGCAATCACCTTATTTAATTTATGTGTTAGAAAATTTGAAAAACGAATCTTTTTTGATTTATCAATTATAAAACGATTTAAAAAAATTGGAATCATTTTTATAACGAATTATATAGCTATTCTAATCCTCGGAAAAATATTCTCAATTCATTCGGCAAAAGATATTACCAATTCAACGGATTTTTCGAGTTCTGTCTTAGAAAAATTAGATTCACCATTAGGAAGTTTAATAATCGGATTTTTCTTTTTGGTATTGAGTCAAGTTTTTAAAGAAGCACTCAAACAAAAACAAGAAAACGAATTAACTATATAACTTATGAAAGATTTTAGAACCTTAAAAACTTACACAATCCTAATTGGTGTTTTAGTACTCGCAAATTGTATTTATTCATTTCTTGAAATACTAAACATTTGGAATGTAATTCAACTTGAATTTTCTGCATTCAGTTCTCTTAAATATCAATTCTATACACAAACAGATAAATTCATAGCAACAACTTATCAGTTGCTAAATATTGCTTTATTAATCCCTGTTTTTTTATTCTTTAAAATTTCAAATCAGTTCAAAAACGGAACAATATATAGTAATGAAATCATTAATTTATTAAAAAATATTTGTACCATTTTATACGTTTTAAGTGCCATAGCAATTCTAACGACAAGATTTGTAAAACCGTCTGAATTATACCAAACTCCAAATTATTGGTTTAATATTCATCCTCTATTCTTCATGTTTCTAGGAACTATTTTTAATGCATTTGCAGTAATTCTAAAAGAAGTTCTAAAACAAAAACAAGAAAACGAACTAACGATATAGCTTATGAAACTACTTAAAATATTATTATCAGCAAACTATTATTTCTTCATTATCTTTTTTAGCTTATTTTTTGTGTTTTTATGTTTCTTATGGTTTGATATTTTTCCAATATTTACGAACGCAATAAAAACAGACTTTGGAGAAGATTTTAATTATATGTTTTCAATCGAATTTTATTTTGCGATAATTGCTGTGCCGTTATATCTAATAATGCTAAAGAAAATGAGAACATTAGTAAATAATTTTACAAAAAGAGAATATTTTTCATTGACAAACTCGAAATACATTAAGCAGATTGGATATCTTTTTATTTCAATTTATATTATAGAGCAGGTTATTTGCGAATATATCTTACTATTCATAAACAACAACTATACAATCAACTTACTCACAGATATTAATATAATTGACGTTTTCTTAGCCACATTCTATAAATGTATGATAGGTTTACTTTTATTATGCATAGGCAAAGCTTTTGAATTAGGACTTCAACAAAAACAAGAAAACGAACTAACAATATAACTCATGAAAAAAATATTCTCAATTTGTGTACTTTTCATTTCACAACTTCCAATGGCACAAGAATTCAAACAAAATACAGCTTTCAACAAAATACTTGAACAGAAAATTTTGGAATCAAAAATTCCTGGATTAGCTGCAGCTGCAATCTATCAAGACACCATTTATTATGGTGTTGCAGGAACGATTTCAAATGAAAGTGATGTAAAAATAAATCAGAAAACTTTATTTCATATCGGTTCAAATACAAAAGCGTTCACTTCGTTTTTAGTTTTTCAAGCTATTGAAAATGGCAAATTAAGTTTAGAAACGAAATTTTTTGATGTTTATCCGAACTTAAAAAACGAATCAAACAAAGTTTACCACCAAATTACTTTAGCCGATTTATTAGCACACGAAGCTCAAGTACAACCATTCACTTCTGGTTTGCAAATGGAATTGATAAAAATTACAAAAGAAAATCCATCTGAGAAAAGAATTGAATTCGCAGAACAATTATTAAAACTCCCAACAACAGAAAAAGGAACATATTCAAATGCGGGTTATGTTTTAGCATCAATGATGATTGAAAAAGTAGAAAACAAATCGTTTGAAGAGATTTTATCTTCTTATTTAAAATCAAATAATTGGGATTATAGCTTTGGATTTCCAAACAAAAAAGACACGAAAAATGCTTGGGGACATTGGACAGAAAACAACAAATTCACGGCTTTATCTCCAACTCACGATTACAATTTACCTGAATATATGTTAGCCGCTGGCGATTTATCAATGAATATCGAAGATTATTCAGCTTGGCTTTACAAACACATTCAAGAAATAAATAACAAAAACGAATCGTTTCAAAAGATGCATTACGAAAAAGAAGGCATGAGTTACGGTTGGGGAAATGGAAAACAAAACGGTCAAAATTTAAGTTTTCATGACGGAAGTACAGGAACTTTTTACACACATGCTATTTTATTACCGGAACAACAAATCGGAATTACTATTTTTGCAAATGCTGCAGAAGACAATCAGGTAAATGCGATTTATCAATTGCAACAAGAATTACTTATGCAACTTAAAAAAATAGTTGATGGCTATAATCGTAAACCTTGATGTAATGCTTGCGAAACGCAAAATGCAATCGCAAGAACTCGCCGATAAAATCGGAATTACAACTGCTAACCTCTCCATTTTAAAAACTGGGAAGGCAAAAGCAATTCGTTTTTCTACTTTAGAAGCAATATGTAAAGAATTAAATTGCCAACCAGGTGATATTTTAGAATTTATTCCCGATAATGATTAACCTGCTTCTCAGCAGGTTTTTCTTTTTTAAAAGAATTTACTTTTAGATATAAACGATATTCAAATCGAATGATTATCTTTAATGTAAATTCAGAAAAATATGCTAGATAATAATAGAATTTCACCATCTATCTTAGATAATGACTTTTATAAATTTACGATGCAACATGCGGTAATAAAATTATTTCCTTATGCAAAAGCACGTTATCAATTTATCAATCGTGGTAAACATGAGTTTCCAGAAAATTTTTCAAATGGTTTACGCGAAGCC
Source organism: Paenimyroides tangerinum (assembly GCF_003865405.1). GTDB lineage: Bacteria > Bacteroidota > Bacteroidia > Flavobacteriales > Flavobacteriaceae > Flavobacterium > Flavobacterium tangerinum. The sequence goes on along the minus strand of NZ_RQVQ01000015.1, from coordinate 58,428 downwards.
ATAAATGAAATGGCGAATCTTAAATTAACCAAACAAGAAAAAGAATTCCTTAGAGAAACCTGTCCGTATCTTGACCCAACTTATTTAGATTTTTTACAAGGCTACACATATGATCCGACTGAAGTTACGATAGAACAAAACGGAACTGAATTAAAAGTGAGTATTGAAGGTTTCTGGTATCGAACTATTTTGTGGGAAGTTCCGATTATGGCTTTAATCTGTGAATTGTTTTATTTAGAAACCAATCAAACCCGCCAATCAGACGAATTGGTTATTAAAACCGTTGAAGATAAAATTACCAAATACAGAAACTTAAATATTGTTTTTGCCGAATTTGGAACACGTCGTCGTCATTCGTTTAATATACATGATTTGGTTGTACGTACTTTAAAAGAAAAAGGCGAAGGCACTTTTATCGGAACCAGTAATGTGCATTTGGCAATGAAATACAAAACCAAACCGATTGGAACGCATGCTCATGAATGGTTTATGTTTCATGCCGCGAAATATGGTTACAAAATGGCGAATAGCGTTGGTTTGGAACATTGGACAGATGTTTATCGTGGCGATTTAGGGATTGCCTTAACCGATACTTACACAACCGAAGTTTTCTTTCAACAATTCGATAAAAAATTTGCTAAACTTTTTGACGGTGTGCGTCACGATTCAGGTGATGCTTTAGAATTTGGAGATAAAACCATTGCACATTATCAAAAATTAGGAATTAATCCGCTAACTAAAACCATTATTTTTTCTGATGGTTTGAATTACGATAAAGTAGAACGCATTACCGAACATTGTAGAGGTAGAATTGGAATGTCATTTGGAATTGGAACTGATTTAACAAACGATGTAGGTTTAAAACCAATGAATATTGTTTTGAAACTAACCGAAGCAAAACCTGAAAATGCAGATTGGACGGGTGTTGTTAAACTTTCTGACGAACCTAAAAAACATACTGGAACAGAAAATGATATCGATTTAGCCATTCGATTGTTGAATATAAAATAAGTCGGAAAGTCGAATGTCTTAAAGTTTTAAAGTTATCAAGAAATTTTAATTAGTTGAAATGAATAATGAGAAAAATAATTCAATCGGTTGAAATAAAATCAATTAAGTTTTGAAAAAAAATAAAAAATATTTCAAACTGTCATTCCGTGCTTGACAAGGAATCACATTAAGTAATTAAGAAAATTTTTTTTTAAGATAAGAAACTGAATCGAGCTATGACTCAACGAAGTTAAACATGTTTAGCATGTCAAAATTTTACTATGAAAGTCATTGAAATAAAAATATTATGTACTTAACTAAGAGAATGTTCGAAAGATAAAACTCTAGCTTCTTTTCTCTATTTTCATTTCTCTATTTTCTTTTCTCTATTTTCCATTAACTCAATACTAAAAACATGTTTCAAGAAAATACCAAACTTCATATTCCGTCTGATGAAACCATTATTTGGAAGTATTTAGATTTATCAAAATTCTTAGATTTACTTTTATCTAAGCGCATGTTTATGTCGCGTTCTGATAAGTTTGAAGACCAGTACGAAGGAACTTTTAGCGAACCTACTTATCAAGAAATCAAAAAACTTTTGGAAGACAACCCCGAATATTTAGACGCTTATAAATCTAAACGTAAAAATATTGTGATCAGTAGTTGGCACGCCAATTCATACGAAAGTTATGCGATGTGGCAAGTTTTTACAAAAAATAACGAAGGTTTGGCTATTCAGTCAACTATTGGAAGATTGAAAAAAGCAATGATAGAACCCAAAGCCTATCAGTTTATTGGTGAAGTAAACTACATCGATTACAAAAAAGAACACATTCCGTTTGATGATGATTTTTTCCCTTTTTTATTCAAACGAAAAAGTTTTCAGTATGAACATGAAGTTCGAGTAATCACAGATGTTTCGCATTTAGAAATGAATGTAAACGAAGGCGTAAAAGTTCTAATTGATATCAACGAAATGGTTGATAAATTATACATTCATCCGAAATCAGAAAATTGGTATAAAAAACTAGTTATTGAAATTGTAGAACGTTTAGGATTTAATTTCACCATTGAACATTCTGATCTAGAAAGTGATATTTTAATTTAGATAAAATGAAATTCAACAAACTTATTCCCATGTTATGGACAAAAAACTTAGAAGAAACCGTAGCATTTTATACTACAGTTTTAGGATTTACTTGTAGAGAATTCAATAAAGATTGGCAATGGGCTTCTCTATATAAGGATGAAACAGACATTATGTTGGCTTATCCGAATGCGCATTTCGATTCTGAAATTGGTTTTTCTGGTTCGTTTTATTTTCAAGTAAACGAAGTAGAAAAATTATGGAAAGAACTAAAAAATGAAACTGAAATTGTATATGATTTAGAAGTTTTTGATTGGGGAATGAAAGAATTTGCTATCAAAGACAATAACGGGTATATTTTACAATTTGGTGAAAATATAGAAAAATAATCTATAAATAAGGCAAAAAGAAATCGGCAAATTTTGACAATAATCAGCTAGATTAAAATCAGAATTAATTCGATAATATTAAAATAAATATATTAATTTTGCATTCAAATTAAACTTAATTAAAATGGCAGGTACAAGAACATTTACAATGATTAAACCAGACGCTGTAGAAGCTGGAAGTATTGGTGGAATCTTAAACATGATTGCTGAAGGAGGATTCAGAATCGTTGCAATGAAATTAACTCAATTAACAGTTGCTGATGCAAAAAAATTCTACGAAGTTCACGCTGAGCGTCCATTCTACGGAGAATTAGTTGAATTCATGTCTAGAGGTCCAATCGTTGCTGCTATCTTAGAAAAAGATAACGCTGTTGAAGATTTCCGTACTTTAATCGGAGCTACTAACCCAGCTGATGCTGCAGAAGGAACTATCCGTAAAAAATACGCAAAATCTATCGGTGAAAACGCTGTTCACGGATCTGATTCTGATGAGAATGCAGAAATCGAAGCTGCTTTCCATTTCGCAGGAAGAGAGCAATTCTAATTAAAGAATTTCTTTAAAATATAAAACCACGCAATTTGTGTGGTTTTTTTTCGTTCTATAATTAAATACAATTCTTTTTACAAATTTAAATTATGAAAAAAACAATCATTCTAGCCGCTTTACTTTTAATTAATGCGTCATTTTTAACTTCATGTTCATCAGAAGACAATGAAACTGAAAAAGTTCAAGAACAAAATTTTCTTTTAGGAAAATGGAATGGAGTTTCTTCTCACATGAAAATTGAAATGGATGGTAATATTTTAATAGACAACCTAGATCAAGAAGAAGGAAGTATGTATGGAGTAATTGAACGATATGAATTTAAAGCTGATAATACGGTAACTTATTATTCATACATACCTGCAAATGCAAATAACGAAGCTATAGAAAGAGAAGGAACAACAACGTATATTCGTGACGGAAACCAATTAATAATTAAAAACCATCCATATCCATATACAATTTTAATTTCAAATGAGAATAGCTTACATCTTTACGATATGTTTGAAGTAGAATCTGAAGGCACTTATATTAAGACGGAAAATATCACCAAATTTGAAAGAATAAAATAACAAACGTTTAAATAAAAAGCAGTCTTAATATTTCGATTTTACAGCTATTATTGTAACAGAAAATAATCATCAAACAAACTTTTAAAAAATTTAAACTCACTAAAAATATCTTTAAAAAAAATATTCTTAGTGAGTTTTTTGAATGCTGAGACATCTCCCCTGTTCTTCTCTTTTATAAAAATTTCAGTTGATATTAAATGGATTTTTGTCACAAATATTATCCAAATTACTTTCTGGTAACTTTGAAATAACATCTTCATCTAAAACTACAAACGTATCTACTCCATCAGTATGAAAAATACGAACAGAAATTTTCTTTCCGAAAATTGAATTTCGTCTGATTATAACAAATTTAGAATCATTAGAAATCAAAAAACTTCTTTCTATCCCCATGTTATTATAATAGGTTATTTTAAATTTATTATCAACTGAAACGCAATCAAAAAAGAATTTAGTTTTAAGGTAAATTAGCAAAATTCCAAAAGCAATAATAAACAATGCATTTGTAAACGAATTTTGTAATGTAGGCGTGTAACCGAATGGAATCAGAACAAAGATTAATAAAATGATGATTATCATTAAAAAATCTGCCCAAAAATTTCTTTTATATTTTCTATTAACTTTCATAACAAAAACATATGACAATTAATTTCTAATATAATCAAATTAAACCAATTAGCAAAAATAATTATATCATAAAAAAATCCACTTAAAAAGCAGATTTAGATATTAATTGATTCCTAATAATTCAACTTCAAAAATTAATGTACTATTTGGACCGATTTCTTTTGAAATTTGTTGTTCACCATAAGCTAAATGTGCTGGTAAAAACAAACGATATTTACTTCCAACAGACATTAATTGTAAAGCTTCTGTCCAACCTTGGATTACTTTATTAAGCCCAAATGAAGCAGGTTTTCCACGTTCAACCGAACTATCAAAAACTTCATTCTTAATATTGTATCCGTGATAATGACAAGTTACAATATCAGTTGCTGATGGTTTATCACCTGTTGTTTCAACTATAATTTCGTATTGCAATCCACTTGGCAATGAAATAACACCTTCACGTTTTGCATTTTCAGCTAAAAAAGCATTCCCTTCATTCAGATTTTTCTCTGCTAATTCTTTTTTTCTTTTAAATAAAATATCTGCTACTCCCATTTTAAATTTCTTTTCTACAAAAGTAAGCTAAATCAGAAAGTAAAAGCAATCACATATAAAAAAAAGACGCTGAAAAAGCGTCTTAATTAAGATATATATTAAAGAAAAATTAAAAACTTCTCTTTTTGCTGTGATTATATCCCATAGGAACTTTTTGTCCTTTAACCTGTTTTAGCTGATTTTTCATCATCAAAATTTGGTCTTTTAACATATTTTGTTTGTCTAAAGCTTCAGCTTCAGCCATTAATTTTGCACCTTCTGCTTGTTTGTTTTTTGAAAATGCAATACCTGCTAATTGCAATTTAGTAACTGCCATATCAGCATCTTGGTTCAAACCTAATTCAACAGCGCGTTTAAAATATTTTTCTGCTAACGTTAAATTATCTTGTGCAACAACAATTCCATTTAAATAATTAAAATATCCATTTTGTTTACGTAATAAAGCACCATCAGGATTTTTAATCTTAGCTAACATTTTCTTAGCACCTTCCATATCTTGCTTTCTCAATTTAAAAAGAGTCATGATCAGAATCTCATTCTTAAAATAAAACAACATAACGATTAAAGCTATTAAAATCAAGAAAATACCGTTTCCAATATTTCGTTCTGTAAATTGCCAAACAGCAGTTGCTAATAATAAAACAGTGATAGCTAATTTAATATTTTTGTTAAGCATAGTTTTTAAAGATTATTTTTATATTTTTGCAAATGTAAATAATTCTTGTGAGCTTAAAAAACTTCAACTAAAAAACATCAAAAGAAATGTACTTAGTATGAGGCTTTAAAAAGATTAGTTGAAATAAAAATCAATATTTTTTCCAAAAGCATTTGTAAGTAATAAAAGGAATTGTATATTTGCACTCGGTTTTGAAGCCACGCTTTCAAAGCTGACCTTAAGAAAATTTTATAAAGATTTAAAGATAAGAGCAATGAGTAAAAGAACGTTTCAACCATCGAAAAGAAAAAGAAGAAACAAACATGGTTTCATGGACAGAATGTCAACTCCTAACGGAAGAAAAGTGTTAGCTCGTAGAAGAGCAAAAGGAAGACACAAATTAACTGTTTCTTGCGAACCAAGACATAAAAAATAATGATTGATTAATCATAAATAAAGGCGTTACTATTATCTGTATCGCCTTTTTTTATACACTTTTTAAAATTATTTTAAGCAAATAATAATTTTAGAATCTTTATCTTTGCTAACATAATACAACTTCTATAGAAATGCCTAAAGATCTTTCAATTAAAACGGTTTTAATTATTGGTTCTGGACCAATCATCATCGGTCAAGCTTGTGAGTTTGACTATTCTGGATCACAATCTGCACGTTCATTAAGAGAAGAAGGAATTAAAGTTATTTTAATTAACTCGAATCCTGCTACGATTATGACCGACCCAAAAATGGCAGATCACGTTTACCTAAAACCATTAACTACAAAATCTATCATTGAGATTTTAACTGCACATCCGGATATCGATGCAGTTTTACCAACAATGGGTGGACAAACCGCTTTAAATTTATGTTTAGAAGCTGATGAAAAAGGAATTTGGGAAGACTTTAATGTAAAATTAATTGGAGTTGATATCAATGCAATTAACGTAACTGAAGATCGCGAACAATTCAAACAACTTCTTACTCGAATTGATATTCCATTTGCACCAGCAAAAACAGCAACATCATTTTTAGAAGGAAAAGAAATCGCACAAGAATTTGGTTTTCCTTTAGTAATTCGTCCTTCATTTACATTAGGAGGTACAGGAGCTGCATTTGTTCATAAAGAAGAAGATTTCGATACTTTATTAACTCGCGGTTTAGAAGCTTCTCCAATCCACGAAGTTTTAATTGATAAAGCTTTATTAGGTTGGAAAGAATACGAATTAGAATTACTTCGTGACAAAAATGACAATGTCGTTATTATTTGTACGATTGAAAATATGGACGCAATGGGAATTCACACTGGTGATTCGATTACTGTTGCGCCAGCTATGACACTTTCTGACAGAACTTTCCAAAGAATGCGTGATATGGCAATCAAAATGATGCGTAGTATCGGAAATTTCGCCGGTGGATGTAATGTGCAATTTGCAGTTTCTCCAGATGAAAAAGAAGATATTGTTGCTATCGAAATCAACCCACGTGTTTCTCGTTCTTCTGCTTTAGCTTCAAAAGCTACTGGTTATCCAATTGCAAAAATTGCTAGTAAATTAGCTTTAGGATATAATTTAGATGAATTACAAAATCAAATTACAAAATCTACTTCTGCTTTATTCGAGCCTACTTTAGATTACGTTATCGTAAAAATCCCACGTTGGAACTTTGATAAATTTGAAGGTGCAGATCGCACATTAGGTTTACAAATGAAATCTGTTGGTGAAGTAATGGGAATTGGACGTTCGTTTCAAGAAGCTTTACAAAAAGCAACACAATCATTAGAAATCAAACGTAATGGAATTGGTGCAGACGGAAAAGGATACAAAGATTACGATCAAATTTTAGAAAAATTAGAATTTGCATCTTGGGACCGTGTATTTGTTATTTACGATGCAATTGCATTAGGAATTCCTTTATCTACGATTCATGATATCACAAAAATTGACATGTGGTATTTGAAACAATATGAAGAAATGTATGCTTTAGAGAAAGAAGTTTCAAACTTCACTAAAGAAACACTTCCAAGAGAATTGATGTTAGATGCTAAGCAAAAAGGGTTCTCTGACAGACAAATCGCTCATATGTTAGGATGTTTAGAAAGTGAAGTTCATGCTTTACGTATGACTCAAAACATCAATCGTGTTTATAAATTAGTTGATACTTGTGCTGCCGAATTCGTAGCTCAAACACCATATTACTATTCTACTTTCGAAGCAGAAATTCAAAAACCAGACGGAACCGTTTATGTTTCAAACGAAAGTAAAAGATCAGATAAGAAAAAAGTTATTGTTTTAGGATCAGGACCAAACCGCATTGGACAAGGAATCGAATTTGATTATTCTTGTGTTCATGGAGTTATGGCTGCTTCAGAAATGGGGTACGAAACGATTATGATTAACTGTAATCCAGAAACGGTTTCAACCGATTTTGACACTGCGGATAAATTGTATTTCGAACCTGTTTTCTGGGAACATATTTACGACATCATTCAGCATGAAAAACCTGAAGGAGTTATCGTTCAATTAGGTGGACAAACTGCTTTAAAATTGGCTGAAAAATTAGAAAAATGGGGCGTTAAAATTCTAGGAACAAGCTTCGAAGCTTTAGATTTAGCTGAAGATCGTGGACGTTTCTCTGAATTATTAACAGAACTTAATATCCCATTCCCTAGATTCGGAATTGCTCAGACAGCAGACGAAGCTTCGAAATTAGCAGACGAATTAGATTTTCCATTATTAGTACGTCCATCGTACGTATTAGGAGGTCAAGGAATGAAAATCGTAATCAACAAAAAAGAATTAGAAACACACGTTATTGATTTATTGAAATCGATTCCTGGAAATAAACTTCTTTTAGATCATTATTTAGCTGGAGCAATCGAAGCTGAAGCTGATGCAATTTGTGACGGAGAAAACGTTTACATTATCGGAATCATGGAACATATCGAACCTTGTGGAGTTCACTCTGGAGATTCGAATGCAACTTTACCTCCGTTTAATTTAGGTGAATTCGTAATCCAACAAATCAAAGATCACACAAAGAAAATTGCTATTGCATTAAAAACAAAAGGTTTAATCAATATTCAGTTTGCTATTAAAGACGATACTGTTTATATTATCGAAGCAAATCCACGTGCTTCTCGTACTGTTCCTTTCATTGCTAAAGCTTATGGAGAACCTTATGTAAATTACGCAACAAAAGTAATGTTAGGAGCAAAAGTTACCGACTTTACTTTCAATCCGCAATTAAAAGGATATGCAATAAAACAACCTGTTTTCTCATTCAACAAGTTCCCTAAAGTAAACAAAGCTTTAGGACCTGAAATGAAATCGACAGGAGAAAGCATTTTATTCATCGACAGCTTAAAAGATGACGCTTTCTACGAATTATATTCAAGAAGAAAAATGTATTTAAGTAAATAATACATTTTCAAAACATTAAAAAACCTCGATTTACATCGAGGTTTTTTTGTATATTTAAATTAAAAATGCACAAAATCATCTCACTTATAGCAGTTTTAATTCATTCAATATCGTTTTCTCAAAACCCAACAACAAGATTTGACGGTATTTTTGAAACCACAACTCAAGAAACAAGTTATAAAAAATTTCATTTCAACAACAGAGGTCATGTGATGATTAACGATAGTATAGCAGGCGTTTTCATAAAAGAAAAAAACAAAATCTATATCGTAAGCAACACTGGGTTTTATTTTTTTAACATTGAACCAAATAAAATAATCAGAATTGATTCATTTGATAATAAATTAGACTATTACAAAATGAATACCTCTACAAACTCAATTGTATTTGATACTTCAAAAGTAAATCCAGAACTATTATATGAATATATTTCATACGAATACGATTTAAAAACATTAGAAGCCAACCTGTCCTTATTTACAGAAAACGAAAAATACTTCATTAAAATGCAATCTCTTTGCGAAAGAGGTTTAGGAATTGCGTGCGAATCTTACATTGACGGAATAAGAATGAATCAATTTAGAGACGGATTTGTAAACAACACTGAATTGGAATTCAAACAGAATGTCGAAATAGAAAACATCTGTATTCTTTATGCCAAAATTAATCCTGGAAAAGCTTATTTTCAACTAAGTATTTATTACGCATCAATAAAAAATAATGAAAAAGCCAAATATTATTTTGAACTTGCTAAGCTAAATGCCGATCCTTTTTTATCAAAACAATTAAATGAAATCGAACAATACATTGATTAAGAATAGTAGATTTTAGAAATTTATTTATTAAATATTTAATATATTTACGTAACAATCAAAAAATAAAAACATGGATTTTTCAGCAAAAATGTTACGTGATGATGCGTTATCAGACAAAGTTATAATTGTTACCGGAGGTGGAAGCGGTTTAGGTAAATCAATGACTACCTATTTTCTTGAACTTGGAGCTAAAGTTGCCATAACTTCGAGAGATATCGAAAAACTTACTAAAACTGCAAAAGAATTAGAAGAAAAAACAAAAGGAACTTGTTTAGCAATTGCTTGTGATGTACGCCATTACGATCAAGTTGAAAACATGCTTCAAAGTGTAATCGATGCTTTTGGAAAAGTAGATGTTTTAGTTAACAATGCAGCTGGAAATTTTATTTCTCCGACTGAAAGATTATCTGCAAATGCTTTTGACACAATCATAGATATTGTTTTAAAAGGAAGTAAAAATTGTACGTTAGCATTAGGAAAACATTGGATTGAAAATAAACAAACAAACAAAAATGTTTTAAATATCGTTACCACTTATGCTTGGACCGGATCTGGATACGTGGTTCCTTCTGCAACTGCAAAAGCAGGAGTTTTAGCTATGACAAGAAGCTTGGCCGTTGAATGGGCAAAATATGGAATCCGAATGAACGCGATAGCTCCAGGACCATTTCCGACAGCTGGCGCTTGGGATCGTTTACTTCCTGGAGATTTAAAAGATAAATTCGATATTACGAAAAAAGTTCCATTACGAAGAGTTGGAGATCATCAAGAATTAGCAAATTTAGCTGCCTATTTAGTTTCAGATTTTTCTGCTTATATAAATGGAGAAGTCGTAACAATTGATGGTGGTGAATGGCTTCAAGGCGCAGGAGAATTTAATATGTTAGAAAAAATACCAGCAGAGATGTGGGACATGTTAGAAGAAATGATCAAACAAAAAAAGAATAAATAAAATAAAATCTAAAAATTGAAATCCAACACATTATAAAAGATAAAATATCTAATTAGCTCAAATTTCAACATTTAGCAAATTGTTAATAATTTAGATTTTCTAAACTCATAAAATATCGTATTTTTACATTTCTAAATTTTATAGATACAAATGGGTAAAATCATAGCTGTTGCCAATCAAAAAGGTGGAGTTGGTAAAACAACCACTTCTGTTAACTTAGCTGCATCGTTAGGTGCGTTAGAAAAAAAGGTATTGTTAATCGATGCTGATCCTCAGGCTAATGCTACATCTGGTTTAGGAATCGATGTTGAAGCTGTTGAATATGGAACCTATCAAATTTTAGAACATTCGGTTACACCTGAAGAAGCTGCTTTAGAATGTACAGCTCCGAATGTTCATTTAATTCCTGCTCATATCGATTTAGTTGCGATTGAAATTGAATTAGTTGACAAAGAAAACAGAGAATACATGCTTAAACAAGCATTAGCTGAAATAAAAGAGCAATACGATTATATCATTATCGATTGCGCGCCATCTCTTGGATTATTAACATTAAATGCTTTAACAGCTGCAGATTCTGTTGTAATTCCAATTCAGTGCGAATATTTTGCTCTAGAAGGATTAGGAAAACTTTTAAATACGATTAAAAGTGTTCAAAAAATTCACAATCCTGAATTAGACATCGAAGGATTACTTTTAACAATGTACGATTCGCGTTTACGCTTATCAAATCAAGTAGTTGAAGAGGTTCAAAAACATTTCAATGATATGGTTTTCGATACTATTATTCAACGTAATGTTAAATTAAGTGAAGCTCCATCTTTTGGAGAGAGCATTATCAATTACGATGCTACAAGTAAAGGTGCTACAAATTATTTAAATTTAGCACAGGAAATTATTAATAAAAACGCCAAATAAATATGGCCAAAGCACTAAAAAAACAAGCTTTAGGAAGAGGTCTTTCTGCTTTATTGAAAGATCCCGAAAACGATATAAAATCTGTAGGTGATACAAATGCTGATAAGGTTGTTGGTAATATCATCGAATTAGAACTTGATTCTATTGAAATAAATCCATTTCAACCTAGAACAAATTTTAATGAAGAAACGCTAAAAGAATTAGCAACTTCTATTAGAGAATTAGGTGTTATTCAACCCATCACAGTAAGAAAAACAGACTTTAATAAATATCAATTAATTTCTGGAGAGCGTCGTTTACGTGCATCTAAACTAGCAGGATTAACCACAATTCCAGCTTATATTCGTATCGCAAATGATAACGAATCTTTAGTAATGGCGTTAGTTGAGAATATTCAACGTCATGATTTAGATCCGATTGAGGTTGCGTTATCGTATCAACGTTTAATTGACGAAATTCAATTAACACAAGAACAAATGAGTGAACGTGTTGGTAAGAAACGTTCAACAATCACAAATTATTTGCGTTTATTACGTTTAGATCCTATTATCCAAACTGGAATCAGAGATGGTTTCATTTCAATGGGACATGGTAGAGCAATAATAAATATTGAAGATCACGACATTCAAACCGATATTTATCATAAAATTATTTTAGAGAATCTATCTGTTCGTGAAACAGAAGCTTTAGTAAAAGCATATCAAGAAGGTGTAACTGCAACTAACGATAAAGAAGCTCCTAAAAAGAAATTTTCTTACACGATTTCAGAAAATCAGAAGAAAGTTTTCACTGACTTTTTTGGTGCTAAAGTTGATGTAAAAATTGCAGCAAACGGAAAAGGTAAAATTAACGTTCCCTTCCACTCTGCCGAAGATTTAGAACGTATTCTTAAATTATTAGAAAAATAGTGCAAAAAGTAATTGGTTTTTTAATTATCAGCTTATTTAGTTATGGCATTTGTTCTGCTCAAGAAGCGGATAGTTTAAAACTAAAAACAAATACCTTAACAAAACAGGCAATCGATCCACTTTCTCCTGCTAAAGCAGCTTTTTATTCGGCTGTTGTTCCAGGATTAGGACAAATTTATAATAAAAGTTACTGGAAAGTGCCAATCGTTTATGCTGGTATTGGAACAGGAATGTATTTTTATATAGATAATCAAAAGAAATATCTAGAATATAGAAACGAATACAAAAGAAGACTTCAAGGCATTCATGATGTGAGTGACCCTAAATTTGGTCGTTTAGATAATGATCGTTTAATTACTGGTCAACGTTATTATCAAAAAAACAGAGATTTATCACTTGTTATTACCATCGCAATTTATGCTTTAAATATTGTCGATGCCAATGTTGATGCGCATTTACAACAATTTAATGTAGATGACGACTTGAGTTTTAGACCTTCTTTTCAATATAACGAATTTAACGGAACCTATCAATTCGGAGCTCAATTAACTTTTAAATTTTAAAAACATGAAAATAGCATTATTAGGCTATGGAAAAATGGGCAAAGAAATCGAAAAAATTGCCCTAACTCGTGGTCATGAAATAATTCTAAAAAAATCTAGTGAAACTACGTTTGAAGGTCTAGAGAACGCAGATGTAGCCATAGATTTCAGCCTTCCTTCAACTGCTGTAGAAAATATATCGACTTGTTTTAATTTTAAAATTCCGGTTGTTTCTGGAACAACAGGTTGGTTGGAACATTATAATGAAATGGTTTCTATGTGTGAATTAAAAGACGGAGCTTTTCTTTACGCATCAAACTTTAGCGTTGGTGTAAATATTTTCTTTGAACTTAATAATCATTTAGCTAAACTAATGTCGAAACTAAATAATTACAATGTTTCAATGGAAGAAATTCATCATACTCAAAAACTTGACGCACCTTCTGGAACCGCAATTTCTTTAGCAAACGGAATCATAAAAAACTCTAGATACAATAATTGGACTTTAGAAAATCCGAATGAAACGGATATTTTAATCGAAGCAAAACGTATTGAAAATGTTCCTGGAACACATCATGTTTTTTACCGTTCAGAAGTTGACGAAATCGAAATTAAACACGAAGCTTTTTCAAGACAAGGTTTTGCTTTAGGAGCTGTAATCGCTGCAGAATGGATTGCAAACAAAAAAGGAATTTATTCAATGAAAGATGTTTTGAATTTAGGTTAAATCAAAATAATCTTTTATTTTCGTTTATCAAAAAATAAATAGTATGGCATTAACAGAATTGTTGATTATTTTTCTAATTGTACAAGTAATTCACTTTTTAGGAACTTGGAAACTTTATATAAAAGCAGGCAGAAAACCTCTAGAAGCAGCTATTCCAATTTACAACGCAATCGTTTTAATGAAAATCATAAACCGACCAACTTGGTGGGTTATTTTGTTATTTATTCCGGTTGTAAACCTAATTATGTTCCCAGTAATTTGGGTTGAAACATTAAGAAGTTTTGGTAAAAATTCAACTTTAGATACCATTTTAGGTGTTGTTACTTTTGGATTTTATATTTATGTTGTAAACTATGTTCAAGACGTAAAATATATCAAAGACAGAAGTTTAAAACCTACAACAGAAACTGGTGAAACCGTAAGTTCCATCTTATTTGCAGTTGTTGTAGCAACAATTATACATACTTATGTTATTCAACCGTTTACTATTCCAACTTCTTCGTTAGAAAAAACACTTTTAGTTGGTGATTTCTTATTCGTAAGCAAAGTAAATTATGGCGCAAGAACGCCTAAAACTCCAGTTGCTTTTCCGATGGTTCATGATACAATTCCATTCGTAAATAAAAAATCATACCTAAGCTCTGTACAAATTCCAAACTTCCGTTTACCTGGTTTTGAAAAACCTGAACATAACGACATTATGGTCTTTAACTGGCCAACAGATACAATACCTTATTTTGGATATAGAGGAACAGAGCGCTTTGATAAACCAATCGATAAAAAATCAAACTATGTAAAAAGAACAGTAGGTTTACCTGGTGATGACTTTGAAATTAAAGAAGGAATCATTTATATAGATGGAAAAGTTTTAGATTTAGGTGATCGAGCAAAAATTCAATATAGTTATAATGTTGTAACAGACGGAACTCCATTAGATGCGAATTTTATATACAAAGAATTAAATGTTACAGACGGTATTTATCCAATAAACAGCCACGCCTATTTAATTCCAGGAATCACACCTGAAAATGCTGAACGTATTAAAACACTTTCTAGCGTTGTAGACGTAGTTAGAAACACACAAACTCAACCAGATTACACAACATTCCCTCATAATCAACCTTGGAATGCAGATAATTATGGACCTATTCATATTCCTGCAAAAGGAGAAACAGTTCAGTTAACTACTGATAATCTTCCAATGTATTATATGATTATCAAAGATTACGAAAACAACGATTTAAAAATTGAAAACGGAAAGATTTTAATAAACGGAAACGAAGCAAAAGATTACACTTTTAAGCAAGATTATTATTTTATGATGGGAGACAATCGTCATAATTCACAAGACAGCCGTTATTGGGGATTTGTACCTCAAGATCATATCGTAGGAAAACCTGTTTTTGTTTGGATGAGTTTAGATCAAAATATTCCTTGGGGTAAATTCTTTGACAAAGTACGTTGGGATCGTTTATTTACTACTGTTCACGGTACAGGAGCGCCTCATTCATTCTTTATTTATTTTGCAATTTTGATGGTAATTTGGGGTATCTATTCTTTCATCAAATACAGAAAAAAGAAAAAAGATAGTTTCAAATACTAAAAATACAAAATGGATATTTTAATACATCCAAGTTATTTCCCTTCGATTAGTCATTTTGTTGCGATGATTCAGGCTGACAAGATTACTTTTGAAATGGAAGATAACTTTCAAAAACAGACCAATAGAAACCGAATGTACATCTATGGTGCAAACGGAACACAATTGTTGAATATACCGATTAAAAAAGGAATAACTCCAAATCAAAAATATAAAGATGTAAAAATCGAATACGACTTTAATTGGAGAAAGCAACATCTAAAATCGTTAGAATCTGCTTACAGAACTTCTCCTTTCTTTGAATATTTTGAAGATGATTTTAGAAGTTTATTTGAAAAGAAACACGATTTTTTGATGGATTTGAATTTAGAAACCCATCAGTTAGTTACAGATAGTTTAGGTATAAAACTTCCGTTTGAAACAACGGATGAATATCATAAGCAAGTAACCAATTTGGTTGATTTAAGACCTTTAATTGACGGAAAAAAAGACACAAATCAATTTGAACCTTATACGCAAGTATTCGAAGAAAAATACGGTTTTATTAATAACTTAAGCATTCTGGATTTACTTTTTAACGAAGGAAGATACGGAATCGATTATCTAAAAAAACAAGCCATTAACTTTTAAGTTAATCGCTTGTTGCGTTTTTACAGTTATGAAAAAAATACTTTTACTATTTAGTTTATTTGCCTTAATAAGTTGCAAAACAACAAAAAAAAGCAATTCAGAACTCTATGTTTCTGGATACACCTCTGAAGATTTTAATGTTCCTAGTGAAGTTTTTTTAGGCTTTAAGAATGATTCTGTCTATTTAATCAATAAAGATAATAACGCGTCATTAGGATTTAAAACTCCTAAAAGTAAAACAGATACGGTCACTTTTGATAATAATAAATTAATCATTCAAAAGTCAAAATCTAATGCCAAGTTTGAACATTATAAAGACAATAAATTAGCTTTTCAAGCATTCTTTTTCAATGTTAAGGAAGAAAGAAATATAGATTCTTTAGAATTTATAAAAAAAGTAAATCATAAAACATTTCAAAGCAAAATAGAAAAAACACCATCAAGTCCAAATAGTGATTTAAAAATTTTGAAACAATTAAAATTTAATAACAACGAAATCACTGTTACATTTGATTATTATTTTGACGAAAGCTTAATGTATTCAGAATTTGAAACTCATAAATACGAAATCAAAAAAATCAAAAAAAGTTTGTTTCTTCAAATATTAAAAAGCGACAATTTTTCAAACAGAATTTATGAAATTGTAAAACTTAAAAACAATGAATTTACATTGGTTCATTATGCTGAAACGAAAACAATTTATGAGGATTATAAAAAAGTAGAACCAAGCCTAATTAAATCAAAACCTTATCAAATTTGTAATGATAGAAGACCCTATGAATATTTTAGTTATGACCCCGATTTAAGACATCAAAAAGGAAATAAATACCTTCTAAAAACATTAGGAAAAGATGCACCTTTAACCAAAGGAAACGGATACATCAACATTCATTTTACCATAAATTGTAATTATGAGATTGGCAGATTTGGTTTAGAACAAATGGATATGAATTATAATGCTGCAACATTTGACACAGCATTAATTAAACATTTAATCACAAAAATTTCAGAAATCGAGGATTGGAACTCGAACACTGAGAAAAATAATGGTTATGATATTCACTACTTTTTGATGTTTAAAATAGAAAACGGTAAAATAATAGATTTATGTCCTTAAAAAAAATATACATATTAGCAATCGGATTATTCAGTGTAGGTTGTTTTGCGCAAAATAATCCATTCGAGCATCTTTCTTTAGAAGAGAGAAAGCAATTGGCGGATAAATACAATAAATTGGCAGCTTTAGATAACTATTATCAAACGTCTGAAATGCATCGCATATATAAAGATTCGGCTTTGATGGCAAATCCAGAACGCAAAGATATTGTTCAAACTTATTCCTATTCTTACAAAAAAGCGGGAGAACATATCAAAGCTATGAAATTATTGAACAAAGCGGTTGAAATGGATTTAAAGCAAGGTAAAACAGCTGCATTGGAATACAAAGCTTGGTCTATGTTGTATTTTTATAGAGATTATGAAGCGGCCATAAAAGATGTTGATTTGATTCTTGAAATGAAAAAATCACAACCTTTAATTGCTTGTCATGGAGAAATTTGTTTGCTCTTAAAAGGTCAGGCATTATTTCAATTAAAAAGATATGATGAAGCTATTGAAACTTTAGAAAAACTTTTGGAACTCGATAAAAAAAGAGGTTTTGACCCTTTGGATAATTTCTTAGTTTATTTTTATATTGCACGAAGCTATTCAGAACTTAATAATTTAGAAAAAGCCATTGAATATTACGAAAATCAATTGGCTGTTTATGATAATTTCACAGAAATGCACTATCAATTAGGAAAGATTTATTTGGATAAAAACAACTTTGAAAAAGCGAGTTATCATTTGAATAAAGCCAAAGAATTGATTGGAAAAGGAACTAAAATGTTCGAACCTTACATTGAACGATTTGATGAAGTTTATGTTGAGGAAATTGACTTAGAACTTGAACGTTTAAAACAAAAAAGATGAATCTAAATTAAGGTTCATCTTTTGTGATTTTAAGTCGTGCTAAAATTGGAAAATGGTCCGAATTTTTAAAATTATCAAAGGTTTCAAACTCCTTAACTTCAAAAATTTCATCAACCAAAATATAATCAATTCGAGCAGGATAATATTTATAATTATATGTTTTTCCAAAACCTTTTCCAGCTCTTACAAATGCATCTTGCATATCGCCTTTGATGTTGTTGTAAACGTAAGAAAAAGCAGAATTATTCATATCTCCGCATATAATTTTAGAACCTTTAAAATCATTCATATGCGATTGAATTAATTCCGATTGCACTTGCTGTTCTTTAAACGCGGAACTAATTCGTTTAAAAATCAATTTAGATTTACTTTCATCAATTTTCTCATTAATATCTGGACTGATATTGATTGATTGTAAATGTATGCTGTAAACACGAATGGTATCGCTTCCTTTAATCACATCGGCATAAACCACATTATTATCGGAGTTTGGCAAAGTTATTTCACCTTCATTAATCATTCTAAATTTTGAAAAAATAGCTTGACCCGATTTGATTTTTTTACCGTGCATTACAATATGACGAAATTTATAATCGTCAAATTCAAAATTTGCTGATTTTGAATATTCTTGAAAACATATAATATCAGGATTTTGTTGTTCGACAAAACGTTTAATATTTTCAGGAATATTTTCGTTAGGAATCCAATCAAACAAATTAAACAAACGAACATTATAACTCAATACTGTAAAATCTTCTTCTTCTTTGGCTAAAGTTTGCTCAGAAAATTTAAAAAATTTAGTAAAGAAGGTAATTCCCAACAAGAAAATCACAGAAGAAAGCCACATTTGACGTTTGAATTGAAACAGCCAATACACTAAAAAGAAAATATTAAGAATAAGCAAAGAAGGTAAAACCAAAGTTAAAACCGCAAAAAACGGAAATAATTTTGGCGCTAGAAAAGGCAAAACATATCCTATCAACGTACATACAGCGAGTATAACATTGAACACATATATTATTTTATTAAACCAAGAAAGGTTTTTCATGCCGTTTAGCGTTGCTTAAACAAAAATTCTTTTTCTTCTTTTGATAAACTTTCGTAACCCGATTTACTTATTTTATCAAGGATTACATCAATTTGAATTTGAACTTCATCTTTTTGATTCTTTTTAGGTTGAGATGAAGTTTGCCCATTTTTATTGTTTGTATAAACATTCTTAAAGTTAGTGTATTTCTTTTTATTTGGAGAAAATAAATCGTTAAGCCAAACAAAAAATTTCCCCATATCAAATCCTTTATTCAAACATTGAATATAAATAAATCCGAATAAAGCGCCACCTAAATGCGTAATATGACCGCCTGCATTACTCATTGGAATTTGAACAATATCCAAAAAAACAAAGAAAGCTGCAATGTACCAAACTTTTACATTTCCAATCAAAGCCAAACGGACGTTCATATTTGGTCGATACGTAGTAACGGCAAAAAGCAAAGCCATAATCGCACCAGAAGCACCAACTACTTGTGAGTTAATATCAAGAAAATTACTAGCGATTAAATAAGTCATTCCAGCGAAAATTCCACCAAAAACATAAACGGCAAGTAATTGAAATTTACTAAAAAACGTTTCGAATAACATCCCGACAAAATACAACATCAACAAGTTGAAAAGCAAATGAATAAAATCGGCATGTAAAAAACTATAGGTAATTAGCGTCCAAGGTTTATAAATAAATATTTCGAAATTAGAATTTAAACTAATGTTATCAACTAAAAACAAATAAACCGGTTGATAAAATGCTTTAAATATTATAAAAATAATAGCAACCGCAACATTCCAATACAATAGACGTTGTACGATGTTTCCTGCTTTATAACCACGTTTTAAATTCTGTAATAATTCCATAATTATCTATCCCAACGCATGTTGTTAAACTCGTTTTTTTTCCAAATCAAAACCATAATAAAACCCATTAAAGCACCTCCTAAATGTGCAAAATGTGCAACACCCGTACTCGTACCAAAAATAGAACCGCCACTAAAACCTAAATATAAATCGATTAATAAAATGGCAGGAACAAAGAATTTAGCTTTAATTGGAATTGGAATGAACATCAAAGCTAATTCTGCATTTGGAAACATAAATGCAAACGCAACTAACAAACCATATATTGCCCCAGAAGCTCCAACCGAATAAGGGTAATATGAAGACATTAAACCTTCTAATTGACTATGTGATAAAAATTGCATCCAATTTGGATTATAATTATTTCGACCATAGTTCAAAACTTCAAAAATGGAATTTTCTGTAAAACCATTAGAAACCAAAATATCAATTGCCGAATTTACTTGATAATAATTTACAGCCGTATGTAAAGCTGCAGCTCCTAAACCACATGAAATATAGAAAAATAAAAATTTCTTTCCACCCCAAAAATGTTCAATAGTTGAACCAAAAGAATATAAAGCAAACATATTGAAGAAAATATGTGGTAAATTTGCATGCATAAACATATGTGTCAAAATTTGCCACACTCGAAACAATGGGTTTTCGAAATAAAACAATGCGAAATATTCGGTTAACACAGGTACAAAATGAGTTGCACCAAATAAAATCACATTTATAATTAAAAGTTGCTTAACAACATTGGTAATTGGCATCATAACATAAATTTTTTATCAATATCTTCAACACGCATTGTAATGAATGTTGGTTTTAAAAATGGTGAAACGTTTGGTTCTTTACAAGCGAATAACGAATCTACAATATTTTCTTGTTCTTTATCTGTAAGATATGTTCCAGTTTTTACAGCTAAACTTTGTGAAAGCGATTTAGCAATTTTATCTTTTAGAACATCTTTTTCATCAGGAAATTCACTCTGTAATTCGTTTAATAAATCTTCTAAAACAATAGAAACTTCACTTTCAGAAATCGTAACTGGAATTCCAGAAATAATTACTTTTTCGTTATCTAAAGTTTCAAACAAAAATCCCATTTGAACTAAATCTGTCTGTAAACTTTTTAGCAATTCCATTTCGAAAGTTGCATAATATAAAGTTAACGGAAAAAGCAATTGCTGACTTGAATTATTTTGTAAGGATAAACTTTCTAGATAACGTTCGTACAAAATACGCTGATGCGCACGACGTTGGTCAATGATTATCATTCCGGATTTAATTGGACTTACAATATATTTTTTCTGAATTTGATACGATTGATTTTTAAAATTTCTTTCAGTATCGTCTAATTCAAATAAAGTTTCATTCTTAACTTCCGATTCAAAAGTATGTCCTTGAGCTGTTAAAATATCTTCTGTTGCGGGTTTAATTCCGTCATAAAGCGTTTCCCAACCAGAATTGGAATCTGTATTTTTTGAATACGAAGGGAAACTCGAAGCATTCATTTTAGAAGATAAACTTCCTGAACTAGAACTCTTAAATCCACTTGATGATTTACTCGAAAATACATCTTCATACGAACGATTACTTTTCTGATATTCATACGAACCCAATTTCACATCAGTATCCAAAAACGGATTAAAACCAGCATCTACCTGAACCGTTGGTTCAACAGATTTAGTATTTTCTAATGCATAAGGCGTATCTAAAGTTTCATCACGCTGAAAATCCAAAACAGGTGAAACTTGAAATTGACCTAAACTATGCTTTACAGTTGCTCGTAAAATAGCATACAACGCATGTTCATCATCAAACTTGATTTCTGTTTTCGTTGGATGAATATTAATATCAATACTATTTGGAGGTAACGTTAAATATAAAAAATAACTCGGATGCGTTCCTTCTTTCAGCAAACCTTCAAAAGCAGCAGTTACCGCATGATGCAAATAACCACTTTTAATGAATCGGTCGTTAACAAAGAAAAACTGCTCTCCTCTACTCTTTTTAGCATATTCAGGTTTTGCGACAAATCCTTGTATTTCGATAATTTCCGTAGTTTCTTGAACCGGAACTAATTTTTCATTGGTTTTTCCACCAAAAACATTTACAATTCGCTGACGGTAATTTGATGCTGGAAGATTAAACATCTCACTTCCATTATTAATCAACACAAATTGAATATTGTTATGAGCCAAAGCTACGCGTTCAAATTCATCAATAACATGACGGAATTCAACCGTGTCAGATTTCAAGAAATTTCTACGAGCTGGAATATTATAGAATAAATTTTTAACGATGAACGAAGTTCCATCAGGAACAACCGCAACTTCTTGAGAAACAATTTTGCTACCTTCGATAATAACATGCGTTCCCAATTCAGCATCGGCTTGTTTGGTTTTTAATTCAACGTGTGCAATCGCAGCAATTGACGCCAAAGCTTCGCCACGGAAACCTTTGGTTTGTAGTTTAAACAAATCTTCAGCAATCGAAATTTTAGAAGTCGCATGACGTTCAAAACACAAACGCGCATCGGTTTCATTCATTCCTTTTCCGTTATCGATAACCTGAATCAAGGTTTTTCCTGCGTCTTTAATCACAAGTTTAATAACCGTTGCACCTGCATCGACCGCATTTTCAAGTAATTCTTTTACAACCGAAGCCGGTCGTTGTACTACTTCACCAGCAGCAATTTGATTTGCTACGTGATCTGGAAGTAAACGGATGATACTTGACATGTGTAATTTGGTTTTAAATTAATTAACAAAAATAAACAAATAGGTCTGTTTTTACTAAATATTAAGTTGTAAAAATGTCATAAAAAAAGCCTGTTTTGTAAAAAAACAGGCTTTGAAATATTTTATAAATCTTATTGATTTAAAGCAATCATTTTTAATGCAGCAACTGCAGCTTCAGTTCCTTTGTTTCCGTGAATTCCACCACTTCTATCGATTGATTGTTGCTCGTTATTATCAGTTAACAAACAAAAGATTGTTGGAATATGATATTTCACATTCAAATCTTTGATTCCTTGCGTAACACCATCACAAACAAACTCGAAATGCATTGTTTCACCTTTGATAACACAACCGATTGCAATAACTACATCGACATGTTGTGTTTCAATCATACGTTTCGAACCAAAAATCAATTCAAAACTTCCTGGAACATCCCAACGAACAATGTTCACTGGTAAAGCACCACAATCGATTAAAGCATCAACTGCACCTTGATACAATCCGTTTGTAATTTTATCGTTCCATTCAGAAACCACAATTCCAAAACGAAATGGTTTAGCGTCAATCAACTGCGTTTTATCGTAATTCGAAAGATTTTTATTAGCTGTTGCCATAATATTATAGAGACATTCCTAAGTAATAATCAACGTTTGCTGCTTCAGGAGATGATTTATATTCTTCTTTAACTAAAGTAAATAATTTGAAAGCTTCTTCTTTTTTACCTAATTGCAATGCAACTAAACCAGCTTTATAAGAAAAACGTGGTGTAGTAAACTCATTTTTATTATGATTAGCTGCTTTTAAATAATATTCTAAAGCTTCGTTTGGTTGATTTAATTCAGAAAACGCATCACCAATCGCACCTAAAGAAGTTGCTTTTAGGATTAAATCGTCAGATTGAAATTTCTCTAACTGACCAATCGCTTCTTTGAATTTACCAGTATTTAAATAAGCCATACCTGCATAATAGCTAGAAATTGATGCAGCTTTAGTTCCTGAATAGTTTTCAGCTATTTTTAAGAATCCCATTTTTCCTTCAGCTCCATTTAAAGCTAAATTGTAAAGAGAATCCGTATCTTGACCATTTACTGCTTGGTCAAAATATTGTTGTGCTTGGAACATTTCATTTGCAGCTTCTTCTTCATTTGGCTCCATAATAAAATGGTTGTATCCTAAATATCCAACAGTTGCAACTGCTAAAACAAAAATACCTCCAAAAATAAACTTTTGATTTCTTGTAAACCAAGTTCCCATTTTCGATGCTGTTGTATCTAACGTATCAAAAACTTCAGCTGTTTCACTATCTTTATCATTAATATATTGAGCTGTAACAGTTTCATCTGCTTCTTCTTCAGGTTTTGGAGCTTTGTATCCTCTTTTATTATATGTTGCCATAATATTTTAGAAATTTAAAGCCACAAAAATAGGATTTTTATTCATATATAAAAGTCTTTCTTAACGATATTTTTCAGAAATTTGCAATACCTTCATTTATATTTAAATTTTTACAAAAAAATAAAAACGTGCATTTAAAAAATCTTTCGATATTAAACTATAAAAATGTTAGCGATAAAAGCTTTGAATTCAAGCATAAAATCAACTGTTTTGTTGGCAAAAACGGTATTGGAAAAACCAATATTTTAGATGCTATTTTTTACTTAGCAAATGGAAAAAGTTACTTTAATCCGATTGCTTTACAGAACATTAAACATAATGAAGATTTTTTTGTTGTTGATGGAATTTTTGAAAAAAACGACAAAAACGAACATGTGGTTTGTAGTCTAAAAAAAGGGCAAAAAAAAATCATAAAACGAAACGGAAAAGCTTATGAACGTTTTTCTGAACATATCGGTTTGATTCCGCTTGTGATTATTTCACCTTCAGACCAAGATTTGATTTCGGAAGGAAGTGAAACTCGTCGTAAATTCATTGATACCGTAATTTCTCAATTAGATGCTGTTTATCTTCAAGAGTTGATTCAATATCAAAAAATCATTATGCAACGAAATGCACTTTTGAAATATTTTGCTGTGAATTATACTTTTGATAAAGAAACACTTTCAATTTATAATGAGCAATTACATCATTTAGGAACATCGATTCATCAAAAAAGAAAAGATTTTATGGAATTATTTGTTCCAACTTTTCAGAAATATCATCAGCAAATTACGAATTCTCAAGAACAAGTTCAATTGAAATATTTCAGCCAACTTGATGAAGCACCTTTATTGGATTTGTTTGAAGAATCATTAGCAAAAGACCGCGCTGTTCAATACACAACTGTTGGCACACATAAAGACGATTTATTGTTGGAAATTGAAAATCATTCGATTAAAAAATACGGTTCTCAAGGACAACAAAAATCTTTTTTAATTGCCTTAAAGCTAGCACAATTCGATTTTATAAAGAAACAAAGTGGTGTTTTACCTATCTTGCTTTTTGATGATATTTTTGATAAATTAGATGCTTTTAGAGTTCAACAAATTGTAGAAATGGTAAACGATGAAACTTTTGGTCAACTGTTTATTACCGATACGCACGAAGACCGTACGGAACTGATTGTCAAATCGACGCATTTAGATTACGAAATCTTTCAACTTTAAAATTAAAATATCATTTGTTTCATTATTTTTGCAAACCAAAATATTCAAAATGGAAATCTTAAAAAACCACTCACTTAAAACCTTCAATACATTTGGAATTGATGCAAATGCGCGTGAATTCACAATTGTTGAAAATATTACCGAATTGATTGATTTAGTGAAACAAACACCAAAAAACGATTTTTTTATTCTTGGTGGCGGAAGTAATATTCTTTTGACAAAAGATATTGATAAATTGGTTATTCAATTAAATTTAAAAGGGATTTCTATTATTGAAGAATCAGATAATTTCGTTATTGTAGAAGCGATGGCTGGAGAAGTTTGGCACGAATTTGTACAATTTACATTGAAAAACAACTTTGGTGGATTAGAAAATTTATCCTTAATTCCTGGAAATGTTGGAACTTCACCAATGCAAAATATCGGAGCTTACGGAATTGAAATCAAAGATTCATTTTATTCTTGCAAAGCTTTAAATTTAGAAACATTTGAAATCGAAACATTTTATAATGACGCTTGTAAATTTGGTTATCGAGAAAGTGTTTTCAAAAACGAAATGAAAGGAAAATATATTATTTTATCTGTTCAATTTAAACTTACAAAAGAAAATCATAAATTACATATTGATTACGGAGCGATAAAACAAGAATTAGAAAAAATGCAAATTACAAATCCAACGATTCAGGATGTAAGTAAAGCAGTGATTCAAATTCGCGAAAGCAAACTTCCAAATCCAAAAGAAATAGGAAATAGCGGAAGTTTCTTTAAAAATCCGGTTATCACAAAAACGCAATTTGAAGCACTTTTAGAAACTAATCCGAATGCTCCTCATTATTCGGTTTCTGAAAATGAAATTAAAATTCCAGCTGGTTGGTTGATTGAGCAAGCTGGATTTAAGGGCGAACGTTTTGGAGATGCCGGAGTTCATAAAAATCAGGCTTTGGTTTTGGTGAATTACGGAAATGCAACTGGATCCGAAATTTTGGCAGTTGCTCATCAGATTCAAACTAAAGTTAACGAGCTTTTCAAAATCAATATCATTCCTGAAGTAAATATTATTTAAATATAAAAAAATTGCTAGAAAATATACCTTTATCACCCGAGTTTTTAAGCCTTGCTCCTATGCTGATACTTTATGTATTCATAGGAATTGTCGTTGTTCAATTGTTTTATTATTTAGGCGTTTTTTCGAGTTTCTCTTTTTCGAAAGAAAATGAAAACAATCCAAAACGTATTCCGATTTCGGTTATTGTTTATGCGAGAAATCAGGCTGAAGATGTAAAACGATTACTTCCAAATTTGGTAAATCAGAATTACCATGATTACGAATTGGTTTTGGTTGACAATGCATCAACTGATGAAACCTTAGATATTTTTAAGGAATATGCACAAATGTTTTCAAACATTAGATTGTGTCGAGTTGAAAATAATGAAGCTTTTTGGAACAATAAAAAATATGCACAAACATTAGCAATCAAAGCTTCTAAGAACGAATATTTGCTTTTTATTGATGCTGAACAAAACATCGATAACGAGTTTTGGATTATATCAATGGCTTCGAATTTCACCTTTAATAAAACCATTATTTTAGGACCTTCGATGTACATCAAACTTAAAGGTTTCTTTAATAAGATTATTCGATTTGATTCTGTTTTTTCACAATTACATAGTTTTTCTTGGACAAATTACGGAGCTCCATTCTCTTATTTTTCTAAAAATATTGGATATAAAAAAGAAGAATTTTATAAAGTAAACGGTTTCATTACACACATGAATACTCGTTTTGCCGAGCAAGAATTATTCATGAATGAAGCTTCTCAAAGTAAAAATACGACTTATACGATTTCTAAAAATGCCTTTGTTTATTTAGAACCAATAACTAAATTAAACGAATGGCAAACAAAGAAAGAAGAAGATGAAATTGTTTTATCAAAATTAAACAATGCAACACGAGTTAAAGTTCGCTTATTTAATACTTCGCAATTTTTGTTTTTTGTTTTTGCAATTGCCTTATTGAGTTTACAAATTGAATGGATAATTACAACTATTATTATTGCTTTTAGATATTTGATAAGTTGGATTGTTGTTGGGAAATCTTTAAGTAAATTTCAACAAA
Source organism: Paenimyroides tangerinum (assembly GCF_003865405.1). Lineage (GTDB taxonomy): Bacteria > Bacteroidota > Bacteroidia > Flavobacteriales > Flavobacteriaceae > Flavobacterium > Flavobacterium tangerinum. Next base: position 31,187 of record NZ_RQVQ01000015.1, on the reverse strand, counting down.
AAGATTTGATTTGGATGTTTCCAATTTTAGAATTTCATCGAACTATAAATCAAGTAAAATATTCAACACAAAATATATTTAGAAAAAAAACTGCCTAGATTGGACAAGAAAATCGACATAAAAGAAAAAATTGAATTGGCCAAAACGGGCGACCAAATTGCTTTTACTTCAATCCTTAATTACTATTGGAATGAGGTTTATAATTTTATGCTAAAACGTAGCGGAAACGAAACGGATGCTGAAGATATTTGTATTGAAACGTTCTCAAAAGCATTTGATAAAATCAAAAATTACAATCCCGAATACGCTTTTAATACTTGGTTGATTAGCATTGCAAAAAATGTTCATATTGATATGTTGCGAAAACGAAAAGCTTCTTATTTCGTTGAGATGACAGAAGATGAAGAATTCATTTACAAAAACATTGCAGACGATTCGCCAACGCTAGAAGATGAATTGATTTTTGAGCAGAATTTAGCAACTTTAAAAAATTGCATCAAACAACTGAAACCGCATTATCAAGAGATTATTCAGTTGCGTTATTTTCAGGAAATGAGTTATAACGAAATAGCTAAAGAAATCAATGAACCGTTAAATAACGTAAAAATAAAATTACTTAGAGCAAAAAAATTATTGGTAGAATTGATTGCTTCGAAAGAATAAAAAAAAGCTGTTTCAAAATCGAAACAGCTTTTTTCATGCATTACATTCTATTATAATTTTATAACAATAAATTCAGATCTTCTATTTACTTCATGCTCTTCATTTGAACATTGAACACTATCTTTACAATGATTTAATAAAAGTGTTTCTCCAAATCCTTTATAAGTAATTCTATCAGAAGAAATTCCTTGAGAAATAATCCATTCCGCAGTAGATTTTGCTCTACGCTGAGATAATTTCAAGTTGTAATCATCATTTCCTCTGCTATCTGTAAATGAACGAACATCGATTATCATCTTTGGATTATCTTTCATTACAACTACAATTTTCGCTAATTCTTCTGCTGCATCTGGACGAATAAAATCTTTATCAAAATCAAAATAAATCGGTTTCAAACTCAACACTTTAAACAAATCATCTTGTGGTTTAATTTCGATTTTCTTCCTGTTAATTTCAATAGTCCGAATTGTTTTTCCTTGTTCGCTATCAAGTACAACAACTTCTTCTTTTATTTCATATTCAGGATAATCAACACGAACACGGTAACTTTCGCTACATTCAAAATCATAATCAAAAACATAACTTCCATCTTTCATACGATTTGTTGAGTTTAGTAACCCATAACCCATATCGTACAAATCGATTTTGGCATTTGGAATCACAGCTTTAGTTTTACTATCAACTACAATCAATCCTAAATCTTGAATACAATTGAAATTTAAACTTCTAGTTTCAAGAAAACCATAAATGTCATCTTTTCCAATTCCACCGTTTCGATTACTCGAGAAATATCCTCTTTTCGTTTGTTGATTGATGATATATCCAAAATCATCATATTGACTATTCAAAGGTGCGCCAACATTCTGAACAGGACTGAAACTACCATCCTTCAAAATCTTAGATGCAAAAACATCTAAACCACCAAGGCTTGGACGTCCATCACTTGAAAAATACAATTCGTTGTTATCAGTAATAAAAACAAAAGTTTCTCTTCCATCTGTATTGATTTCAGATCCTAAATTAATAGGTTGTCCAAAACCTTCTTCCAAAATAGAAACCTTCCAAATATCAGAACTTCCAAAACCTCCAGAACGATCCGAAATAAAATACATTTCATCTTCATTTGTATTTAAAGTTGGATGCGCCGTATTAAAATTATGATCATTGAATGGAAGTTCGGTAACGTTTGTCCATTTATTATCTATGAATTCTGCACGATAGATTTTTAATAGTGTGATATTATTTAGATTATAACCACGTTCTCCATTCAAATAATTATTTCTAGTGAAATACATGGTTTTTCCATCTTTTGTAATTACAGGAGATGATTCGTTAAAAATACTATTTACTTTTCCATTGAATCGTTTTGGCTTTGCAAGATTACCTACAGAATCAATTTCAGATTGATAAATTTTGGTAAAAGAACCACCTGTCCAACTAAAAATACGTTTGAAAAAATTACCAGTATCTCGAGCAGATGTAAATAATAATTTATCATCATGAAAATTTGCACTATAATCTGAATATGGCGAATTTATTTCCAATGAACTTAAAATATATCTTCCTGAGTTTCTAACTATTTCTTCTTGAGAATCAACCTTTGAACTGATAATTAAGGCACGCGTCGAATTTTGATTCTTTTCTGCAAATTTTTTAAAATATAAATCAGCATTCTGATTATCACCAATATTTTTCAAAGTTTCTGCATAACGATAATAATACTCAGACTCTAAATCTTCAAAATTATAATCCGTAAATAAGATTCCATACCATTTATTTGCAGAAGCATATTCTCCATTAAAATAATATGAATTACCTAATTTTTTTAAAATATCAGAACTGACAAAACCATTATTTGCAACTTGTTCATAAGTATTTATCGCATAATAATATGCTAAATTATCATATTGTTTATTTGCACGTTTCAAACCAGTTTGGGCTTGTACGAAGGTATTTCCTAAAAACAAAGCAGATACCAAGGCAACTAATTTTAATCCTTTTTTCATAACTTTCATATTTTAGAAGAATCGAGGTGACATTAAACGATCGTACTTTTTGAATAATTCAAATCTCAAAAAAATCTCATGCGAACCTGAATTATAATTAGCTAATTTGGTTGTTTCGCCATCATACGAATATCCCAACATTAAACCATCTGTAATCTGAAATGCCGCTAAAGCACTCCAAGCTGCATTTACGCGATACGCTGCTCCTAAAGTTAACTTTTCGCTAAACAAAAAATTTGCAGTAATATCTGATTGTATTGGAGCTCCTTGAACTGCTTTGAACATTACGGCTGGTTTGAATTTTAGATTCGGATTCAAATCAAAAACGTAACCTCCCATTAAATAAAAATGCATTTTAGTTTGTACCGTTGCATAAATATTATCGTTATAACGATCGGTTTCTAAAAAATTTGGAACCGATAAACCGATATAACTTTTTGTATTATAATAATAAACTCCGGCTCCGATATTTGGAGTAAACTGATTCGCAATATCTTTACTTAATTTTGGATCATTTTGATTATGTAAATTTAGATTGCTATAATTTACGTCCAATAAATTTGCAGAACCTTTCAGACCGAATGCTAATTTATTATCATATCCATCTAAATTCACTGTATAAGCAAGATCTACAGAAAAAGTATTTTCTTTCATAGCACCAATTTCTTCATTCATAAAAGAGATTCCTAAACCTAGTTTACTATTATTAATTGGCGTATTAATTGAGAATGCATTGGTTTTTGGAGCACCATTAAGCCCAATCCATTGATCTCTTCTCATACCATAAATACTCATTGTTCCACGAGATCCTGCGTATGCCGGATTTATATTTGTTGTATTGTACATATAATGTGTGTACTGCGGATCTTGTTGAGCGAAGGCAAATAAACTATTTAAAGCTAACATTGCCAATAAAATTATTTTTTTCATGCTTTGTTAGATTTAATCGTTATTTTCTAAATGTAAAAAACCTGCCTTATTAACCATATAAGATTCACCATCACGATTATATTCATATTCTAAAATATAATAATATGTTCCTGTTGGTAATTTATTCGAACCACCAAAAGATTGTCCGGTATTAGCAAAACCGTTGAAAACATTATTATCACTATCGTAGTTTGATGTATGATAAACTTCAGTTCCCCAACGATTAAAAATCTTTACAGAATTTTTTGGGAAATTTTGAATATTATCAATAATCAGATAATCATTAATTCCATCACCATCTGGAGTTACACCATCATAAATAACAACATCTCCAGGATTCAAAAGATTTGGTTTTATAGTAGCTAAAGTAAAAATTCCGAATCCATCAACTTCAACGGGAGTTGTTACTGTTTTATTCTGAAAATCGACAATTCCACCTTCATCAACCCAAAGATTTTGGCTCAAATCCCAACGAACAACATGTAAATATTTGGCATCTTCAACTAGCAAATCTTTTGGAGTGATTTGATCATCCCAAGAAAGCGTTAAAATCACAGAATTTTTACTATAAATTTCTTTGTTTATAATCCAATATTCTTTATCATTAATTTTATTAATAACACCTGTTTTATTTTTATGGGGATATAAATTATCAGTATTTTCATAAAAATATTGCCCAATATACTGATCCACAACATTAGACGGAGCAGAAATACCAGCAAATCGATAATTACCAGAACCACCAATTGGAAATTTAAAAGAATCATTACCTTCCTTTGTTACTAGTCCATCGACAAAACTTTTTGAAGAAGCATTTGTTTGATTAGCACCATCGAGAAAGGTAAAAGAACCTCCATTATTTTTATTTACAAGTACAATTCCATCATAAAAATTTACAATTCCAGAACTTTCAATTTCATTATCTAAATGAAAAGCGTAATCTATTGCAGGTTTATTAAATAATACATCATAAAAGAAACTTGGAGAATCTCCAGTTATTTTCTGAATAATATCATTTTTACCTTCAAAGACAACATAGCCAGAAGTTGAATTCGATGAATAACTAAATAGTCCTTCGTTTTTATAATTTCTGTAAAAATGAAATTCTCCATTGTTTATGAAATTACCTGAAGACTCATTAGTGAAATTTAAATTACTTGAAACTTGTGTTCCTGTTTTTGTATATATTAAGCCACGATTAACAGCTTCATTGACTTGAGCTTGACATTGCAAACCCAAAATAAAAACTGATATTGTATTCACTATTTTTCTCATATATGTTCTTTTAAATGTTCGTAAATACACATATTGGAAAATAATTATAAAAATGCATTCTTTTATTTATAAGATAATCTATACTCAAATAACATTAAACTCTTATGTAAAAGTTCAAAACCTTAAATATAAATTCGTGCTTTTTTAAAAATTAAATAACCAAAATGTATGATGAGTAACATTTAGTTCAAGAGTTAACTAATATTTTAGTTAACTTTAAAAACTATGTTCATATATGTCTTTGAAGAAGGAGTTCCTGAAGGAACAATTGTATAAGTCAAAATACCATTTTCGGATAGGGTTATAGTCAGAGGATTATAAACCGTATTATCAAAATAGGTTATGAAATATTCTAATTCATTCTGTGAAAACAAAGGTAAATTTGAAATTGCATTCTCGCTTCTAATTGCCGATCTAGAAGATCCAACAACATTACCAACCATTCCAAATTGCTTAGAATACAAATCATATAAATTTACAGTAAACTCCCCTAAATTATATGTAACATAACTAGGAAGGTTTGAACTTGTAGTTGGCAAAACAATTGTAGGTAAACTAAAAAAACTAGGAGTAACAGCATTGGCACTTTTTAAAACACCATTAGTATCAGTAACAATAATATGATCTGAAGTATTTCCAGCTTCTAAACCAACTATAGCTATTGAATTTGTAGCTGTTGTATTGAATGTTATAGATTCAGTTAAAGAACCTCCAAGCTTAATTTTATTATCATCTATCGTCAAACCATTATCAACATTTACTGATAAATGATATGGATCCAAATTAGTTCCTGTTCCAGTTAAACCAATCGCATCTCCAGCTGTAATTTTCCCTCCAATTCCAGCAGGTCCTGTCGGTCCTGTCGGTCCTGTTGATCCCATAGGTCCTGCTGGACCTGTTGGTCCCATTGGTCCGGTTGGTCCGGTTGGTCCTTCTGGACCAGCTACTCCAGTTGCTCCAGTTGCTCCAGCGGGTCCTGATGGTCCTACTGGTCCTTCTGGTCCTTCTGGCCCGATTGCTCCTGTTGGTCCAGGTGATCCTGTATTACCTTTTGCTCCTGTAGCTCCTGTTGGACCAGGTGATCCTGTAAGTCCAGTCAAACCAATAGCTCCAGTTTCACCACGAAAACTTTCTAAAAATTCAATAATAGTTTTACCATCATTACCTGGTAAACCCTGCCAAATTTCATATGTAGATTGACCTTGAACTCCTTGAACACCTTGTTTTCCAGCTAACAAATTTACAGTAACAATCTCTCCATCTTCATTTTCATAAGTAAATGATTTTCCATCAGCACTTACTGTCAAATAAGTAGTCGTTTCTATATCACCAATTGTAAAATTTTGAACTGCCCCAGTAGAATTAATATAACTAAAAATAGAACCATTATATGAAAGATTACCCCCAACTTTAGTATCAGTTAGATAATTGACAGTAGTTTCTAAAACAGAAGTATTCGAAATGATGTCTTCAAAATTATTAATCACATCTTGAGTAACATCAATTGTAGTATTTTGATTTGCTTCGTTTGTGTAAGTGTAAGTACCATCTAAATTATTTACAAGATTTGTAATAATATTTAAATCTGCAATTGCAATTTGACCAGTATTACCATGTACATCAACTACAACTAAATTACCACCAACAACTTGCAGAATTAGATCTCCAGTATCGGAATCAATCAATTCTTCAAAATCTGTTGAATTAATTAATTTCTGCCAAATATTATCAAACCAATAGTAATAACCAGGTTTAATAAATGAATTGTCGGTAACATTGAATACCAATAATGAATTCAAATTTCCTGATGTAATAGTTGTGGCATCAGTTCTTGAAGACAATTGTACTCGAGGAATTAAAATTCCGCGGTTATCCGAAAAAACTTCTAATTGGGAGGAATTATTGGGCTGTAGCGTACCAATTCCAAATTGGGAATACGCAACATTTCCCAATAGAGCTAATGCTAAAGGAAAAAATTTGTTTTTCATAAAAAGTTTATTTTTTTTGGTCCTCAAATTTAACAAAAAAAACAATACCAAATAAAATAATGATAAATAAATAAAATTGTAAATATTTAATTTACAAGACTAAAAAACTACAATACTTGTAATTTATAGTTTTTATTACAAATAAAAATGGTTGTTTTAAAAAATCATAAAACTTCATTAGGAATAAAACATCATATAGTAAATTAGAAAAAACACTAAAAGTTGTTAACCTAAATTAATAAAAAACAGAACCTCATTTGATGCATAATCTATATTAATATATTCTAGAAAAATCATATTTAAAAACAGATAATTCAAGTTTTTATATTAATAAAACAACAAAAAACAAAAAAAGAACAACTAAAGACTTAAAATTAAAAATAATCCACTTTTTTAACAAAAAAGATAAAATATACACATAGAACAAAACAAATGAATAAAATTGTTAAAGTTTTGAATTCGGGAATAATTGTTATTTTTTTGGGAAAAAAAAGACCTTTCTAATTAAAAAAAGTATGTAACTTTGAAATATAAATAAAAAGATATGTCAGTTAAAATTGCTAAGAAGAAAAGAATAATTTGACAAATCGCCCACAACTTAATCAACACTTGAATGTTTCAAATGAATACATTTACAAGGAACAAATCAATTAAAGAAGATAGAAAACTATCTTCTTTTTTTATTTACAAAAGTAAAAAAGGAAAAGAAAAAATATCACATATAATTAAATAATAAAGAAAGTGATTAACTTTTTTTACAAAAAAACAGACATTTAAACATTATTTAAAATAAAAATAAGTAATTTTAAAAAACTAAAATATCTAATTAGTACTTAAATAAATTGAACATCTATTTTAAATAAAAATTTATGCTTAGAAGATATATAGATATTACATCAGGTGAGTTTTTAATGCATGAATACAACCCTAATTTTATAGGTTTAGGCTTGATTAAACCTTCTGAACCACTAAATACATTAGTTTATAATTGCGGTAAAAATCAAAAAGTTACTATTGATGAAATTGAATATGATTTTCCAGAAAAGTCAATTTTACCTTTAATAGTAAATCAAAACTTTAATTTTGAAAATCCCGAACAACTAATTGCTTGGCAATTTAATCGTGAGTTTTATTGTATTTTAGACCATGATTCTGAAGTTGGCTGTGTTGGTTTTCTCTTTTACGGAATCCATCATCCGATGTTCATTAAACTTAATAATGAAGAAGATGAAGAAATAAAATACTTAACAAAAAGATTTCAATCTGAATGGGAAGCAAATGATCGTTTTCAAGGTGAAATGTTAAGAACCTTACTTAAACATTTAATCATCAAAATTACTCGAACGGCAAAATCATAAACCGAAAGCTATCTTTCTTTCAAAGAAGACAAGTTAGATATTGTCCGTAAATTTTCTGTTTTAGTCGAGCTAAATTATAAAAAAGAACAAGGATTAAAATTCTATGCGGATAACTTAAATAAATCACCAAAAACGTTAAGTAATATCTTTTCACTTTTAAAACAACAAACTCCTTTAAACATAATTCACAACAGAATTATTCTTGAAGCAAAAAGATATTTAAATTACACAGACAAAACAGCTAAAGAAATTGCATTTGAATTAGGTTTCGAAGATGTATCCAATTTTAGCAGATTTTTTAAACGTAATACAGGTATAAACATTTCAAACTTCAAGGTAGATTATTTAGAAAAAGAATAAAAAACGCACGCTATTTTTAACATTTTCGCATTTACATTACAAGCAAGAATCATCATTTTTTTTGTAATTTTACTTAAATTACATATAAACATATTTAAATCATGAAAACATTTCTAAAAACAATTCAAAAAACTGTTAAACATTGGTACATCCCAGCAATAATTGGTGTTTTGTTGATTGCAGTTGGAATTTACACTTATTCAACTCCTGTTGCAACTTATGCTACTTTAACCATAATTTTTAGTCTTTCGTTTTTATTTACAGGTTTAATGGAATTGGCTTTTGCAATTCAAAATCAAAAGAACATTGAAGGTTGGGGCTGGTATTTAATGGGTGGTATTTTTGACACAGTTGTCGGTTTTATATTACTTACACATCCTGATATTTCAGCAGCAATGCTTCCTCTATTTATCGGATTTACATTATTATTCCGTTCAATGCAAGGATTAGGTTTTGCTTTTGAACATAAGAATTATGGTTCAAATAACTGGGGAGGATTAGCTTTTGCAAGTGCACTTGGTTTAATTTTTTCATTGTTATTGATTTTTAATCCAGTTTTCGCAGAAGCATATTTAGTCGTATTAACTTCATTGGCTTTTGTCTTTGTAGGTTTTTCCGCAATCGTTCTAGCATTTCAATTAAAACGTTTAAAAAATATGTCTTCAAAAATTCAAGGCAATCTTCAAGAAAAGATAGAAGAATTGAAAAAAGAATATTACGAACATATCAATAAAAATTAACAAAACGCTGCTCAAATAAATGAGCAGCGTTTTTTTTATGAAAAATTTGATCTTTATTAAAATTTATTTTCTGATAAAAATATTCTTAGAATAATACAAAACATTATTATAGATATGAACATTTATTTCAGATTCAGAAAGTCCTCTATTTTGTAGTTTTCTATAAATCGATAAATAATCATTCGTTGTTCTGAATTTATTCCACTGAATATTTTTGAAAATACGCATTTCATCTTTATTGAATTGTACTTTACGATTAACTTTGCCTCTTTGTATTTCAAAAATTAAATTATTCTCATTTAAAGGTCTTAAAGAGTCATTCTTAAAATCATCAACTCCCAAGCCAATTTGTATTACACCATTTACCCAACGCAAAGGAATACGTTCTTCTGTAGAAGGACTAAATTTTTCACGTACGCTTACATAGCCTGTAGAATCTTTTACGTTTTCTATTTTTATATCACGAAGATATAATTCATTTTCAAAAATTTCATAGAAAGCAACATAGCCACGATTTACAATCGTAGAATCTTTGTTTTGAACGATTCGTTTATCTGGGTAATAATTAAAATATTGCTCTAGATGATGAAAACGATAATCATATTCGTTTCCATTTAATTGAATGCGATCTGGAATATATTTTTGACCAAAAACAGCAAAAGAAATTACGAAAAGAAATAAAAAATAAAAATGTTTCATATTATTTTCTTTAAAAAAAAAAACCGGCTTTTGCCGGCTCTTATATTAAATATCGTCAAAATTTATGTTTGTGAAATTTGATGTTGGCATATCATCTACTTCAGCAAAATCTCTTTTAAAATCTTTTTGATGTCTTTCAGAAATCACTTCTTCTCCTTTATGATCCAATACAAATTGAGTCATTTCGTCTAATATTTCTCTGAATGATGTAAAATCTTCTTTATATAAATATATTTTATGCTTTTTGAAATGGAATGAACCATCATCTTCAGTAAATTTTTTACTTTCTGTAATTGTTATATAGTAATCGTCAGCTTTTGTTGATCTAACATCAAAAAAATAAGTTCTTCTTCCTGCTCGTAATACTTTAGAAAAAATCTCTTCTTTTTCTAATAAGTCATGTTCTCTCATAATTTTTCGGTGCGTTAATATTTAACTTGATTTCAAAAGTCTAAAAAAAAAATTATAAATGCAATATTTATGCTATATCTTTTTCAGAAAGTTGTTTACTATATAAATCTTTATAATATCCATTTTGATTTATTAATTCTGAATGCGAACCTTGCTCTATTATTTCGCCATCTTCAAGAATAATAATCATATCTGCATTCTTAGCAGATGATACGCGATGTGTGACAATGATTGTAGTTTTATCCTTTGTTAACTTCTCTAAATTATTTAGAATCGTTTCTTCGGTTTCTGTATCAACAGCAGATAAACAATCATCCAAAAGTAAAATATTTGGATTTTTTATCAAAGCACGAGCAATCGAAACACGTTGTTTTTGCCCGCCCGAAAGTGTCAATCCACGCTCACCTAAAACCGTATCATGTTTCTTTTCAAACTTTTCTATATTTTTATGAACATCAGCCATTTTTGCAAAATGAATCACTTCTTCATCGGTAGCATTTTCATTACCAAACTTGATGTTATTTTTTATAGAATCTGAAAATAAAAATGCATCTTGGGGAACCATAGCAGTTTCATTTCTAAGGTTGTTTAAATTTAATTTTTTAATGTTTACATCATCTATAAAAATTTCACCTGAAGTCGAATCATACAATCTAGCAATCAAGTTTAAAACTGTTGATTTTCCAGAACCTGTTTTACCCAAAATAGCTAATGTTTTTCCTTTTTCTAAAGTAAACGACACATTTTTTAAAGCTTGGATATTGGTATCTTCATAAATAAAAGCGACATTCTTAAATTCAATTTTACCCTTAATTGGTGTTTCTTCAGAATTATTATTTACTATTTCAGGTTTCTCATCTAAGAACTCATTAATTCTTTTTTGAGAAGAATCCGCCTCTTGAATCATTGTAGAAACCCATCCCAATGAAGCAATTGGCCAAGTTAACATATTAATGTATAAAATAAATTGAGCAATAATTCCAATCTCAGTAATTGTACCATTAATAAACAATTTTGCTCCAATATATATAACAAGTAAATTACTAACTCCGATAATCAAAACCATTAAAGGACCAATCATTGCATTAGCACTTGCTAAACGCATAAATATATTTTTACTTTCAGTTGTGATTTTTTCATATTCTTTATCCTTTTCATTTTCTAAAGCATAAGCCTTTATTACACGAACACCAGAAAAAATTTCTTGAGAAAAAGATGATAATCTAGAAAGATTTTGTTGATATTGAAAACTACGATTATTAATTTCTTTACTCAAACGCATCATTACGTAAGCTAAAATTGGAACAGGAAGCAACGCGTAAAAAGTAAGCTCGGGAGAAGTAATATACATTTGAATGATTACAACTGTCATTCGAATTGCAGTGTTTACAGAATACATCACTGCTGGCCCAACATATTGACGCACTTTTCCAACATCTTCAGAAATACGACTCATCAAATCTCCGGTTTTATTTTTCTTATAAAAACTTTGAGATAGGTTTTGGTATTGCTTATAAATTTCGTTTTTTAAGTCAAACTCAATGTGGCGAGACATCACAATTAATGTTTGACGCATCAAAAAGGTAAAAAAACCAGCAATTAAAGTAGTTCCTAAAATTAATAAAACATTCTTAATTATTAATTCTCTAACAGATTCTGCAGAAACTGTAGATTTATAAAAATCATATAGCGCCGATATAATATCACCAACAAAAGTAGGCGTAAAAACACTGAAAATCTGAGATGCAATCGTAATAATTATTCCTAGAATAAAACTGTATTTATACTTAACAAAATATTTATTTAATTTTTTTAATTCTTTCATTGAATTACCTATGTGTTTTTTATTTATTATAACTCAAAATTAATTATTCAGTTCATAAATTAACATATTTATTAAATATATCATTTAAATCAACTCAGAAAACACGAATTGTTAAAATTTTATTATATTTGGAATAACCATACTAACTAAATTACATATAATTTATGACAACTAATATTTACAGCCCAGAAGAGTTGAAAAAAATCGACCCTGTCTTTGGTCAAATATCTTTTGACAATCATGAACAAGTTGTTTTCTGTAACGACAAAGATACAGGTTTGAAAGCAATAATCGGTATTCATAACACAGTTTTAGGACCAGCTTTAGGAGGAACTAGAATGTGGAATTACACTTCTGAATGGGAAGCTTTAAATGATGTTTTGCGTCTATCTCGTGGAATGACTTACAAATCGGCTATTTCAGGATTAGATCTTGGAGGAGGAAAAGCGGTTATTATTGGTGATTCTAAAAAAGATAAAACACCTGAAATGCTAATTGCATTTGCAAAATATGTTGATTCATTAAGCGGAAGATATATTACTGCAGAAGATGTAGGAACTACAACCCCTGATATGGATTTGATTCATACAATAACTAAAAACGTTACAGGTATTTCCGAAAGTCTGGGCGGTTCAGGGAATCCTTCGCCTGTCACGGCTTATGGAGTTTTCATGGGATTAAAAGCTGCAACAAATTTCCAATTTGGATCTGATAATCTAAATGGAAAAAAAGTTCTTGTTCAAGGTATTGGAAACGTAGGAGAAACTTTAGTTAAACATTTAACTGAAGCTGGCGCATTGGTTCAAATCATTGATATCAGCGAAGAAAGAATGGAAGAAGTTGCAAAAAAATACAATGCACAAATTTATACAGGTTCAGATATTTACTCTGCTGATGTAGATATTTATGCTCCTTGTGCTTTAGGCGCAACAATTAATGATGACACAATAGAAAAAATCAAAGCTAAAGTAATCGCTGGAGCAGCTAATAATCAATTGGCAGTTGAAGCAATTCATGGAAAGCGTTTACAAGAAAGAGGAATCGTTTATGCACCAGATTTTTTAATTAACGCAGGTGGAATCATCAATGTGTTTGGTGAAATTGCAAAATACGATGCTGCTGAAGCTTTACGAAGAACAGAAAACATCTATAATACAACTTTAGAGATCTTAAATTACGCTAAAGAACAAGGCATTACAACAAACCAAGCTGCTATGAGAAAAGCAGAACAACGTATAGAAGCTAAAAAAAATGAAAAAAAATAGTTTTCTAACGAATATTTTATAATTTTGCAAAGCGAAAATCACTCAGGTTTTCGCTTTCTTTAATTTATAATTTAAGTTCTTTCAAAGCATGTTAAACAGAAGACATATTCGTATAAAAGTAATGCAAACCATTTATGCGATGCAACAAAATCAATCCGATTTAATGGATTCAAACGAAAAATTTCTTAACTATAGTTTAGAATCAATTCGCGATTTATATTTGTTAATGCTATCTTCATTAATAGAAGTTCAAAAAGTAGAAAATGAATTCCTTGAACTTTCTGCACTAAAACATTTAGCTACTCCAGAAGAAAGAAATCCTAATAAAAAATTCGTAAACAACAGATTATTACAAGTTTTAGTTAACTCTGAATCATTAAATAATAATATCGAAGAATCTGGAATCAAAGATTTTAAAGTAAACGATCAATACATTAAAATCTTACTTACTGAAATTAAAGCTTCAGATTTATACAAAGATTACATGAAAAAATCTTCTACAACTTTTGAAGAAGATCGTGATTTCATGGTATCGATATTTACAGACATCATCGCTCCTAACGAAAAAATTTACGAATACCTAGAAGACAATAAACTAACTTGGGTTGATGACATTCCACTTGTGAATACAGCGATTCAAAAACAATTGAAAACAATAAAATCAGATGTTGATTACTTTAGAATTCCTCGTGTTTTTAAAGACGAAGATGATAAGGAATATGCTAAAATATTGTTTCGTAAAACCATGCTAAACAGTAGAGAATTAGCTGATGAATTTAACGATAAAACTCCAAATTGGGATTCTGAACGTATTGCAGAAATTGATATCATTATCTTGAAAATGGCAATTTGTGAACTACAAAAATTCACTTCAATTCCTGTTAAAGTAACAATTAACGAATATTTAGAAATTGCAAAGGAATATTCTACACCAAAAAGTAGTATATTTATCAACGGAATTTTAGATGCTTTAGTTAAAGAATACCAAAAAGAAGGAAAATTTGCTAAAGCAGGTAGAGGTTTAATGTAAAATTTTAATTTAAAAATGAAAAAAATAGTTTTCGCATTAGCAATTGCTTCGGTAGCATTTGTATCTTGTAAAAAAAGTGAAGATGCATCTTCAAAAATCAGTTCTGAGAATCCTGCAACACAAAATGAAGTTGCTCCAGAAGCATCAGCAACTACTACTACAGTTGATGGACAAGTTGAAACAGCTGTTACAGCTAGTAAAGATGGAACACCAGTTGCAAAATTCAACAAAACAGAGCATGATTTTGGAACTATAAAAAAAGGTACAAAAAATGAAACTGAGTTTATTGTAACAAACAATGGAAACGCTGATTTAGTTATCATCAATGCTTCTGCATCATGTGGTTGTACTGTTCCAGATTATCCAAAAACGCCTATTAAACCAGGAAGTTCTGCACCAATAAAAGTTGCATTTAATGCTAATACTGCAGGAGCTCAAAACAAAAATGTTACTTTAACTACTAACACAGCTAATGGTACAGAAATATTGACGGTTAAAGCAAACGTAGAAGAATAATTAAACAATTAGAATGGAAAATATTCAACAATTTTTACCTTTAGTTTTAATGTTTGGTGTATTATATTTTTTAATGATACGTCCACAACAGAAAAGAGTTAAAAACGAAAAACAATTCGAAGCAGCTTTAAAAGTTGGTGATAAAATTGTAACTAAATCTGGAATTCATGCAAGAGTATCAGAATTAAATGAAAATACTATTATCATTGAAACAATGTCTGGAAAATTAAAAATTGAACGCAATGCAGTTTCAATTGAATTATCTAAAAAAGTAAATGAAAAGAAATAATTTTCATTATGAGTAAAAAAATCCAGCAAAAGCTGGATTTTTTAATTAATTAAAACCATCTGAATGGATTTGATAAGTAACTATTTTTATTGAATCACCCTCTTTTTCTAAACGAATTGTTTCTTGAGAAGGAAATTTTTCATAATTCACATCATAAATAAAAATATATTCTGATTTGGGATTTGAACCTTCAACAACAAAAGTTTCGAAATTACTTAAAGCTCTACCTTCATACTTACCAAGTGATTTAACATCCAAAAACATTTTGTTCAAACTATCGAGCGGAGTAACTTCCAAAAACTTAGAACTGAATAAAGAAGTTGCATTTGAAAATTCATCTTTTTCTAAAAACTCATATAATTTATTTGTGATAATTTCAGCTTCATTTTTATCTAATGTTCTATTTCGATAAGTTGAATTAAAATTACAACTCAAAAAACTCAGACTAAAAACAAGAATAAACACTTTATAAATAGAATTCATATATTTAGATTTTATTTATGAATGATAAAAATACACGGACGTTTATGTAAATCAGGTTTTGATTTTTTCCATAAACTAATAGGCTTAGTAACGATATATTCTGTAGGAAGACTTATATCGCAAGCTACACAAACCAAAGTATTCGGATTTAAAATCTGAATCATTTCCTCTAAAATTTGATTGTTTCGATAAGGTGTTTCAATAAAAATTTGAGATTGATCTCGTTCTTGCGACCAACGTTCTAAATTTTTTAAGGCAGTTTTCTTATCAGACTTATCAATTGGTAAATATCCATTAAAAGTAAACGACTGACCATTCATTCCAGATGCCATCATTGACATTAAAATAGAAGACGGCCCAACTAAAGGAACAACTTTAATTCCTTTTTCATGAGCTAACTTTACAACAACCGCACCTGGATCGGCAACACCAGGACAACCGGCGTCACTCATCAACCCCATATTCTTGCCATCTAAAATTGGTTTTATAAATGAATTTATTTCTTTAGAATCGGTATGTTTATTCAATTCGAAAAGCGTTAACGATGCTTGAACTTTTTCTGGATGAATTGCTTTTATGAATTTTCTTGCAACTTTACTATTTTCAACCACAAAAGTATCAATTAAACCGATCGCTCTTTTAACACTTTGTGGCAAAACTTCTTCTGGATTATTATCTCCTAACGGAACTGGAATTAAATATAAAGTACCTTTTTCGGTCATGTTTTAAATTTTTACAAATATAACAATAAAAAAACGCTTAGTAAATTAAGCGTTTTCTAGTTTATCTTTTATTTTATTACAAGCTTCATCTAACATTTGAAATACATTTTCAAATCCATCATCTCCACCATAATACGGATCGGGTACTTCTAAATCTTTTCCTGAATGACTTTCATTTAATATCAATTCAACTTTGTCTATCGCTTCGTTATTTGGAGCCAATTTACAAACATTCACATAATTGCTTTTGTCCATAACATAAATATAGTCGAATCGATCAAAATCTTCAACTAAAAATTGTCGAGCACGTTGATCGGTTAAATCAATACCATACGTTTTGGCTACTGCAATAGAACGTTTATCAGGTAAATTTCCAGAATGCCAAGCAGCAGTTCCAGCAGAATCAACTTTTATATTTTTAGAAACTTTTGATTTTAAAATCCCTTCAGCTAAAGGAGATCTACAAATATTTCCCAAACAAACCATTAATACTTTCATATTACATGGATAATTTTTTGTTTATATCTTCGAAATAACCTTTGAATTGTTTATCTGTTTCCAAAAGATTATCAACAGTTTTACAAGCATGAAGAACCGTTGCATGATCACGATCTCCAGTTAAAGAACCGATATTTGCCAAAGATGATTTTGTATATTTTTTCGAAAAGAACATAGCCAATTGTCTTGCTTGTACAATGTGTCTTTTTCTAGTTTTTGAACATAACGTTTCAACATCTAAACTGAAATAATCAGAAACAATTTTTTGAATATAATCGATTGAAATATCTTTCTTAACGTTCTTAACAAATTTTTCAACAACGCTTTTCGCTAATTCTAAAGTAATCTCACGCTTATTAAATGATGATTGTGCAATTAAAGAAATAATTGCTCCTTCTAATTCACGAACGTTTGTTTTTACGTTTTTAGCTACATATTCAATAACATCTTCAGGCATTTCAACTCCATCACGGAACAAAATACTTTTAGCAATATTTACACGCGTTTCAAAATCAGGATGTTGAATTTCCGCAGACAATCCCCATTTAAAACGAGATAATAAACGCTGTTCAATATCTTGCATATCAACAGGTGCTTTATCCGAAGTTAAAATTACTTGCTTTCCATTTTGATGTAAATAATTAAAAATATGAAAGAACACATCTTGTGTACCTGATTTTCCAGATAAGAATTGAATATCATCAACAATTAAAACATCAATTAATTGATAAAAATAAATAAAGTCGTTACGTGTTTGTTTACGAACAGAATCTACATATTGTTGTGTAAAAACTTCAGCCGAAATATAAAGAACAGTTTTCTCAGGGAATTTTTCTTTGATTTCAACACCAATAGCATGAGCCAAATGGGTTTTTCCCAAACCAACTCCACCATATAACATTAATGGATTAAAAGCCGTTCCTCCAGGTTTATTAGCTACAGCCATACCCGCATTACGAGCTAATCGGTTAGATTCGCCTTCTAAGAAATTATCAAAACTATAATTTGAATTTAATTGAGATTCAATTTTTACATTTCGAATTCCAGGAATTACAAACGGATTTTTTAATTCAGGATTCTTTTGTTGAACAGGAACATCTAACTCTTGAGTTTTGACAGGTTCTCTATGTGTACTAGGAAGTTGCTCAGTAAAAGGTTTTTTATTACCCTGAGCGTTTTCCATTTCAATCTTATATAATAATTTTGCACCCGGTCCAAGTTCTTTTTGTAAAGCAGATTTTAATATCTTTACATAATGCTCTTCTAACCATTCGTAGAAGAATTTACTAGGCACCTGAATATACAAAACATTATCTGTTAGTTCAATTGCCTTAATAGGTTCAAACCACGTTTTGAACGCTTGCTCTTGAATGTTGTCTTTTATGAAATTTAGACAGTTATTCCATACAGATTTTGCATTATTGGTAGTATAATCAAGCATGTTATTGTGAATATTATTGTGTTCTCGTAAATGTTAATTTTTTGGAATTTGTGGTAGATTCCTTTTGACAAATATGGTCACATTTTTTGTTAAAAAAAAACTTATTGCTATTTGTTTTTTAAAAATAAAATTGTAAGTATTATTAATAAAATTAGTAACAAAATAAATTAAAAATAATAATGAATAAATTTGATATTGAAGTTCGTGTTCGCTATGCAGAAACAGACCAAATGGGTGTCGTTTATCATGCAAATTACGCACAATATTTTGAAATAGGACGCGTTGAATGGCTTAGAAACCAAGGAATTTCATACAAATGGATGGAAGAAAATGGAATCATGCTTCCTGTGGTTTCTTTAACGATGAATTATAAAAAACCAGCTAAATATGACGACATACTTACAGTCACAACTATACTAAAAAGTCAGACTTCTGTCAAGATAGAATTTGATTATGAAATACGAAATCAGGAAGGCGAGTTATTAACAACTGGCTACTCAATGTTGGTGTTTATTGACATGAAATCGGGACGTCCAACGCTACCTCCTGACTATGTTACAGAAAGGTTAAATATGTTAAAATAAAGATTATTTTTTATTTAATTTATAAAGTAGAAATAAACCAATTTTTACTCAATGAAAAATCATTAAAAATCGATTTATGAGAAAATTTCTTTACTTTATATTTATAATACTTTCATGGAAATCTTTTTCTCAAGAATTGATTCAAGGAAAGCTTTTATTAGAGGATCACACTACAATTAAATTAACTGTTTACAATAAGAATTCAAAAGAATCGATTGAAACAGACAGTCGAGGTGTTTTTCAAATGAAAATGTCTGAAAACGATACTTTGGTGTTTTTTCAGAATGAAACTATTTTTGATGAATACATTGTACCTGAAGTTGTAATAAAATCAAAATCGTTGCGCTATTACTTAAAAAAAGAAGGAACAACATTAAATGAATTAGTGATTGACCGCGGTCCTCTTTTCAATTTTGGCACAAAACCAAAAAGCAAAGACGAAAAACTTGAACATCAAAACAGTATAAAACCTGTTTTTGAAAATAGCACAGGAGTTACTTTAGATGGTGTTTTTAATCGTATTTCAGGTCGTAATAAAACAATTAAGAAAGTAATTGCTTTTGAAAAAGCAGAAATCAACTTTAAGGCCTTAAAACAAGTTTATCCAGATGAAGTCTTGGTTAACGAATTTAAAGTACCAGAGGAGAATATTAATATGTTTGTCTATTTTCTAGTAAATGAAGATGATTTCAATAAAGATTTGATTTCCCTTCACGATCCGTTTAAATATTATTTGATTTCGAAGGTTGTGAAATTTAAAAAAGAATATGAACTTTAAGTTCCTATTCTTTTTCTTTTATATCTACTTCATAAATTGCATCAAAAGCTTCAAAAATATCTTGAGCAAAATGTTTACGAATAGCAATCTCAAAAACACAACTCATTTCCATTTCTTGCTTAATTAAACGTACATTTTTTTCTTTAATCACACGCATCACTTTATTCATGTTTTTGTAATCAAACGAAACGATAAAATGGACATCAATAGTTCGCTCTTCAATTTCAGCAACTTCCAAGGCCATTTGCGCTCCTGTTTTATAAGCTTGAACCAAACCTCCTACCCCAAGTTTAATTCCGCCAAAATAACGAACAACAACAACTAAAACATTAGTAAGTTCAAACGACTGAATTTGACCATAAATAGGCATTCCAGCACTATTATTTGGTTCACCATCATCATTGGCTCGAAAATAAATTTTTGAAGTCCCAATTTGAAAAGCATAACACCAATGGCGCGCTGTATAATGTTGTTTTTTAATTTTTTCAAGAATAGGTTTAACTTCCTCTTCCGTTTCAATCGGAAATGCATAACCGTAAAACTTGCTGTTTTTCTCTTTAAACATCACTTCCTCTGTCGGAGCTGCTAAAGTTTTATATGTATCTTTTTCCAAAACTATTTATTTTTGAATAAGAATAATTGATCATTACTGATTGATTTAATTTCAAATGGATTTTTATTAAACATCGGAGCCTTTGTTCCATCATTCAACAAAACTTGGCTTTTAAAAACCATCGCTTCATCCCACAAATTAGCATTAATAAATTGCTGTAAAGTAAAAGTTCCACCTTCAACAATCACTGATTGAATGTTGCGTTTATACAAAATTTCACAAATTTGTTCTGGAACATTTTTAGTAAAATCTACTAACTCAAAATCTAAATTCAATTTATTTTCTTTAAAATTTGAAGTTAAACAAATAGTTGGAATTGTTCCATCTTTCAAATGTACATCATCGGAAATTTTATTTTCTCTATCAATATATAACCGAATCGAATTTTTGCCAAACCAATCTCTAGTATTCAACGTTGGATTATCAGCCAAAACAGTTTGAGTTCCCACCAAAATCGCCATTTCTTCACTTCGTAATTTATGAACTAATTGACGCGAATAAACATTAGTTAACCAAACCGGCTTTTGTTCCAATTTTGTATTCGGACTAACAAAACCATCTTGAGATTCTGCCCACTTCAAAATAATAAACGGACGTTTTTTGGTATGAAAAGTAAAAAATCGTTTGTGAGATGATGCGCATTCATTTTCCAAAACGCCAACAGTAACGTCAATTCCGTTAGCTTTTAGTTTTTCAATTCCTTTTCCAGCAACTTCCGAAAACGGATCAACACAACCAATTACAACTTTCGGAATCTTCGAATTCACAATCAAATCACTACACGGAGGTGTTTTTCCGAAATGATTACAAGGTTCTAAACTCACATATAAAGTTGACTTTGAAAGCAACGATTTATCTAAAACGCTATGAATTGCATTAACTTCGGCATGAGAACCTCCGTAAGCCGATGTAAAACCTTCGCCAATAATCGTATCTTTGTGCACAACAACGGCACCAACGCTCGGATTTGGCATAGCATCAACCAAACCTTTTGCGGCTAAGTCTAAACAACGTTGCATGTAAATTTCGTCTGTTTTCAAAAGAATTGCATTTTAGGCAAATTTACATTTTTTAGCACGAATAATAAACCCTTTTTGTGAATCGTATGGAATTAAAAGCTTTTAAAAACGAATTTGTAACTTCTTTATCTTTGATCTATGATGAAGCTGAAGCCCAACAACTATTTTATATTGCTTTAGAAGAAGTTTTAGGTTGGAAACGTGTTGATTTTATTATGAAAACTCCTTTTCAATTAGATAAAGAAAAATCTTCTGAATTTGAAAATGTTCTAAAAGAATTAATTTCAGAAAAACCGATTCAATACATTTTTAATAAAGCTTATTTTTACGGATTAGATTTTTACGTGAACGAAAACACGTTAATTCCAAGACAAGAAACTGAAGAATTAGTTGAATGGATTTTAAATACTATTGCAGAAAATCCATCAAAAACGTGGCGTATTTTAGATATTGGAACCGGAAGTGGTTGTATTCCAATTACGATTGCTAAAATGGCTAAAAATGTTGAAGTAACTACTTTGGATATTTCTGAAAAAGCTATTGAAGTTGCCAAGAAAAACGCTCAAGATTTAGGAGTTAGTATTTCATTTATAAACCAAAGTATTTTAGAAACTGAAGTTTTAGATTTATACGATATTATTGTTTCAAATCCGCCTTATGTTCGAAATTTAGAAAAGGTAGAAATTAAAAACAATGTCTTGATTCATGAACCTCATTTGGCTTTGTTTGTAGAAGATGATGATCCGTTAATTTTCTACAGAAAGATTGTTTCTTTAGCAGAAAACAGCTTAAAATCAAATGGATATTTATTTTTTGAAATCAATCAATATTTAGGAAAAGAAACCTTGGATTTATTCAATAAACATTTTACTAATGTAGAATTAAGAAAAGATTTTGTAGGAAATGACCGAATGATTCGCGGAATGAAGGTATAAAAATCAAATTGCCCCTAAAAGTTATTCACTATTTAAGGGCAATTCTTATTAACCAAAAAATTTAATATTATTTTCTAAAACTTTTTCAAACGTTTTTACATTTTTAATTTTTAATTTGTTTGAAAAACCGTTTATATGATTATCATGGTGAATATCTGAACCTGCAAAATCATACATGTCGTTTTTTAAAAGTTCGTCAGCAATATGAGCAATTCCACTTCCATAATAACCTGTAACAGATAACAAATTCAACTGAAATAAACATCCCGCTTTTTTTAATTTCTTAAACGCATTGAAGTCGTTCGCATAAAAATTATATCGTTCTGGATGTGCCAAAACAGGCTGATAACCCAAACTTACTAATTTGAAAAGAATGTCATACAAATGAATAGGCGGATTCATATAAGACATTTCTACCAAAACAACATTATCTTTCAGAGCAAGTATTTTCTCGTTTTCTAAACGTCGTAAAAAACTCTCATCCATTAGATATTCCGATGCTGCATTCAAAGAAACGGATTTAGCCAATTCAGGAATTTCTGATTTTACTTCTTCTAACTTTGATATAATTCCTTCTTTTGTATTTTCCCAAACCAACGGGGTTGTATGAGGTGTTGTCATAATTTTTTCGAATCCAAAATCTTTCATAGATTCGATTAAATATACAGTATCTCTCAATGTTTTTGCTCCATCATCTAATCCGTGTAAAACATGAGAATGTATATCGATAAATCCTTCAGGAATTAAATCCTTCAGAATGGGCTTTGTTTTAAATATTGAAAACATTTTTAATCTTTTTTTTCTATTTTTTTTCTAAGCAATTGGTACAAATAAAATAATTCCAACAAAAGTAATGGTAGTACAATTAACGTCTTTTCAAAAGATGCGATTATTAAAAATAAAATTATAGATGCCCCTAATATTTTTGTAATAACATTTCTAAACTTCTTTATTCCTAAAAAGAAATACAATGGATTAAAAAGTAATAAACTCTCATTCCAAACCAATTCTGAATGACTTGTAAACAGACTAACAATCAAGATTACTGTTCCTAAAATTCCAACAGAAAAGAAGAATATGTATTGTATAAACTTTATTCTCGATAAAAAAGCTAGAATTAAGCATATAATCGAAAAAAAGTAAATTGTATTCCAATTTGATTTTGATGAATTTTCTATTCTTTCATAGTGCAAAATGTCGTTTTGTTCTAACCTTTGATTCCCATTTGTTGAATTAGAAATCGAGAGCATTAATTTTTCGGGCAAAAAAACTTTCTCGTTATCTTTATCAACATTGATGCCAAAAAGCAAATTCATACCTAATTTCTCAAAATAATGATTCGTTAAAGATGAATTTAGAATTTTTCTTTGTGAATCTGAATTGCCTTCAAATTGCGTTTCTATTGGCTTTTCAAGAACTTCATTTAATAAATCAACTATTTTAGTTGTACAATTATTATCAATAAATTTATACTGATAATTACGTTCTTCCGTAGCTAATTGATGTTGAATCTTATCAAAAATAGCTTGCTTTTGTTCTAATGTCAGATTTAAATATTGCTCATTAATTGACCGATTGTAATGTATATAAGAAGATAAAAAATCGTTGTAATTTTCTAGTCCTATTGTATATAATAAATCACCTTTGACAAATTTACTGTAGAAATTTGGTGTGGAAAAATCGAACATTCCGTAGTTATAAACCACATCTAACCCGTTCAAATTATCTGTAATTCGAATAGCATTATGTCCGAACAAAGCATACATTTCCTCACCTGAACCACAAGTTAAAACACTTACTTGCGCATTGTCCGAAAGCTTTATATTTTGTGAAAAACCAACAAAAGAAAAACAACAAACCAAAACTAAGACTTGTTGTTTTACATATTTTAAAATTTTAAAATTCATTATTTACTAAATATACTTAAATCTAATTTTAATGAGAAAATATTTGAATAAAGAGCTGCACTTTGTTCGCCAATATTAGTTAAAGCGTAATCAATCTGAATACCTTTATATCTAAATCCTAAACCTAAATTCGGCTGGAAAGTTACTTTCTCATTCACATCTATTTGTAATTCGTTTTGGAAATTACCTACACCACCACGAACAAAAACCATTTTTGCATAACCAAACTCAACTCCCGCTGAAGGTTGTAAACTGAATCCTTTTGTAGAAACAACTGCATTGGTTTGAGCAAACTCAGTATGTAAAACCATGGCTGCCATTAAACTCAAATCTTCGGTTAATCCGAAATTTTTAGCAGCTCCTAACTGAAGTTTTGGTAAAGTGATTTCTGTAGTTTCAGGTAAATCTTGATTTTGTCCTGGAACAGCATCCTTAATTTTATCAAATTCCTTTTTGTTTATACTCCAAGTATTATAAGTCGTGGTAATATCTCGAACCATTGCACCAAACTGCCAATCAGAAGCGGTTTTGTATTGCATACCAACATCAAAACCAAATCCCCATGAATTTGCAAATTTACCAATAATTCTTCGAACCACTTTAGCATTCGCACCAACAGATAATCCCTCGACATTCAACTTTCGAGCATAAGAAGCTGTGAAAGCATAATCTGCTGTAGAAAACAAACTAATTCGATTGTAATCTATATTTCCGTTTTGATCGATAAGTTCTGTTGTATTCAATATATCATCAACACCAAATCGAATCATCGAAAGCGCAACAGCACTTTTATCATCAATTGGCATTGCAAAAGCAGCATAATCATATTGTGCTATGTTGGCAAAATAACTTGCGTGCATTAACGAAATCTGCTTTGATTCTAAATTTACCAAACCAGAAGGATTCCAATAGGCCGAATTTACATCATTGGTTTGTGCAATAACACTATTTCCCATCCCTAAAGCAGCTGCATCGACACCAATATTCAAAAATTCATTTGAATATTTTCTAGCAGTCTGTCCATAAGAAACACAACCAACTGATAATAAAATATATAAAATTTTTTTAGTCACTTTTTCAAATGTTTTTACAAAGATGAAATAAAATTCTCAAATAGTAAACTCAAAATATGTTTAACTTATTGCTTACATTTGTTTTTTCTTAAAAGTAATAAATTATATTTAAATCACATGAACATAAAAAAACAGATTCCTAACTTAATCACACTTTTAAATTTACTTTCTGGATTAATCGCCTTAGTTTATGCATTTGATGACAATTTACAAATGGCATTTTTCTGGGTAAGCATGGGAATTTTCTTTGATTTTTGGGATGGATTCGCTGCAAGAACTTTAAAAGTTTCAAGCCCGTTAGGCGTTCAATTAGATTCATTAGCAGATATGGTAACGTCAGGTGTTGTTCCTGGTGTGGCAATGTATCAAATGTTGGCTCACATACAAGAAAATCACGAACAATATAATGTTACAGACGAAACCTTTTATATGAAATTGGTTCCGTTTATAGGTTTCATCATCACTTTAGGTTCATGCATGCGTTTAGCAAAATTCAACATTGATACCAGACAAACCGATAGTTTCATTGGTTTACCAACACCAGCAAACGCATTATTTATTTTGAGCATTCCGGTTATTATGTCAACAACTCAGTTCGATATTTTAATTGACATTTTCAGTAATCCTTATGTTTTGGTATTCATCAGCGTGTTTAGTGCATTTATCATGAATGCAGAATTACCTTTATTTTCATTAAAAATAAAAGGTAAAAAATTCAGCGATAACAAACTAAGTATCATCTTTTTGAGCATTTGTGTTATTGCATTAGTTTTATTCAAATATACAGCAGTTCCATTTATCATCGGATTTTATATTCTATTGTCAATTATCATCAATAAAACATCAAACAAAACTATATAACATTTTGATTTAAAAATTTCTAAATCCGTTTCTTAATTTCTGAAACGGATTTTTTTTTAAAATATTTAGAGCAAGCCTTCCACTGCGTTTCAGACCAGGCTGTCCGCACTCGCTTTTTCCAAATTAAAATTTGTAAAAGAGCTCAAACAAAGCTACCATCCTTCTTGCAAAAAAACGCAGTCTTAAATAATAGAGAAATCAGTGTTCTCTTATCAATTTTCAAAAAAATCAAAATATAAAAGCACAGATTACTTCCTAATACTTAAAATTAAGATGTTTTACATAATTGTTTGATTCTTCCATAACGCCTCTTTTTTTATGCATCGTAATTTCAGGACTAGTCATTTTTTTTATTACTAATCAATTTCTAATTTGTAATTAGTTGCAATAATATCATAAACATAGTCATAGGTTGCGAATACATAATGCTTATGTTCTTTAGTAACTTTTGACGAATACTTTTTTAATCGCACAAGTAGATTAGAATTTTCAACTATATCAAAAGACGAACATAAAATATTTTCATTATACAAATCTAAATTATGTACTTCATAATAAATAACTTGTTCAAATTGGCAAACATAAGAAATGTGACTTTTATTACAAGTTTTTTCAACCAATTTAGGATTTAACACCCCTTTAAAAACACAATTTTGTGTTTTATTAAATGTCTGTTTAAATTCATCTAAGTAAATAGCATCTCTACCATTTATGAATCCGACTTCTTTCGTTTTAATAGCTTTATTTTCCATAAATAATTAATGACATCTTACTCTAATTGAATTACCAGAATTATCTGTACTAAATCTTCCATCCAAATTTATTCTTGACAAATCTTCTGGTGTAGCCCATATCGTATTTACTCGTACTCCTGCTTCACGGGCTGCATACAATCGCCTATTATCTAATGTAAATACAGCATCAGCATATGAACCTTGAGCTAATAATTTCCTTTGAATATTTTCTGGTAAGTCTCGCATGCGAATTAATCTTATCGGTTCAACTGACTCTGCGTAACTTGGAGTATTTCTTAACCGCCCTACCAAATTATTTAACTTACTTCCGTCATCAAAAACTGGACTAATTGAATCTTGACTAAAAAATATCTCAAATGGATTTTTCATTGTTAACCCAAACGGGTCAACCAACGTATTCGTATCCTTCACATAACTATACAAAGTTGGGTTATTACCCGCGAGTCCTATTGGGTCTTGAGACATCTAACTCTGCGCAACCTTTCTCCTCCCGCGAGCATCAACATTTCAGCAATAGCAAAGAACAACTTTTTCCTTATGGTAAATATACTGTTTTTTGAAGCCCTTGAACAGCTTGAAGAAAATAAAAAACAAACGCTATATGATCTCATTGATACCTATATCAGAGATGCTAAAACTAGAAAAACATATGCTTCGTAACTAAAAAGCCAACTCCGAAAAGTTGGCTTTGTTTGTTTTATACTCTAGGATACGAGCGTCAGACTAACGGAGGATAGGAAGGGATATATCACCTATTTAAATTTATTCTAATGTTATTAATACTTTCTTCATTTTTTATATAAAAGGTAATCAAGTCATAAATTTTTAGATTGTTCATTAAAAAATTGAATTTTTCTATAACTGTATCTTCAATGGTTGTCGCACTATCTGTTAAATATTTTATCCCAACAACTGTATAATACCCCTGAAATCCATATTTAATCACTTCGAATTTGTAGTTTGAATTCAAATCATGCTGATTGTTTAAATAATCACAAAATATTAGTTGAGTACATATCACAATATTTATGTTTTTATCTTCAATTAAATCATCAAAAATATCAAGTTCAATTATTTCATTATACATATACAATTTTTCATTTAAAATGAATATATTATTTTAGCCCCATTTTTTGTTAGATGATCATATTCTAATTTCGTAAACCATCCATTAGGCACTCCAGGTACATACTTAGTAGGAAGTTTTTTTGGATCCATTGTCATAATAAATGTATCTCCTCGATCGATTCTTTCTTGTAGCCATTTTCTATTTTCGGCCCATGATACGGGTTTATCTCCAGATTTTGGGATTCTTCCTGATTTATGCCATGTATCAACATTTGAAAAATTATCAAAATATTTTAATTTGTCCATTCGTCCAATAGCTGTAGCATTTCCATCTATTTCCTGTCCATTAATTTTTTTTAATCTTGCTTTACAATCCAGCCCAAAGACATCCACCCACGTATTCGTATCAGCCACATACCCATACAAAGTAGGGTTATTACCAGCCAACCCAATCGGGTCTTTAGAGATATACAAACCATTATTAGAATCGTAATATCTGAAACGGTTGTAATATAGACCCCCTAATTCTTCATCTTCGTACTGCCCAAGTTGCCTAAAAGGAATAAACTGTTTTTCGCCTTTTAGGTTTAAGAGTTTGCCATAAATGTCGTAATCTGCACTCCAAACTACATTTCTCCTCTCGCGAGCATCAACAGCTAAAGAACAAGCCTAATTCAGCTAGAGTAAATATACTGCTTTTTTATTTTTCAGTTGAAAAGAAAACACAAAATATCCTACACGTACTCGATGGATTTATTAAATCTGTGAAACTTAAAAACATTGCCCAGCTATAAAACAATAAAACCGCTTCAAGGGAAGCAGTTTTTTTAAGAGTATTGCCAAAATCCAGCTATGATTTCATTCGTTTTTTTATGTCTATATAAATACAATGCTCCATAACCAAAGATGTAATTACCATTAATCAAATTTTCAGAATAATAATCTTCGTCTATTTGTACAAAAAAAGTATAATTATCTTTTTCCAATGCTTCAGAATAATAATCTTCATCTTGAATTAAATTAGGATTATCAGATTTAGTAATAAAATTAAATTCATCCGATTTATTAAATCCTTTAATAGCGGTTTTTGTGATAGAATCTAATGTATATTCTATATTGTCGCTTTCTTCTGAAAACTTATGAGCAAATACTTTTACTAAACAATTTGGATAAATATTATTATCAATCATTGTATCATAACTTTTGGGAACTAATATAGAAATATACTCGTCTATATTGTCGGGATTCTGAAACGTTATATAAAAATTGTACCCTGTAATTACTTCTGCTTTTTCTAATAAGTAATAAGGTATATTTCCTCCTATTCTTCCAATAATTTCATTTTTGGAATTTTGACTAATTTTTGCAATTAAATTCATATTAATGACATTTTATTAAACCATTTTTCTTGGCAAAATCTATTGCCTCGTTTCGTAGTTCGAGTGCTTTTTTAGTTGCAAACTCTTTAGCGTTTGCAGGTTGCCAACCTCTTTTATTTACTAAATCCTCAAATATTCCTCGTCGTGTAATTGCTGTATTTCTATTTATATTTTGCAAAGCGGTTTGACTTTTCAATACATTAGGATTATGCAATCCATATTGTGCTTGTAATTTAGATATGGTTTTATGCATCATATTTTCTTGCAAAGCCATTGCAGGGTTTGATTTTGCAATACCTGACATTCTACCTGATACAATTTCATTATTTCTTAACCAAGCGTTTTGTAATAACTCATGAGCACTCAATCCATCTTTGACATGTAGAGCATTTCCATATCCCGCAATTCCGAACTCATTCAATAACCCAAACGGGTCTATCTCTACATTTGTATCAGCCACATACCCATACAAAGTTGGGTTATTACCTGCCAACCCAATTGGGTCTTTAGAAATATACAAACCATTATTAGAATCGTAATATCTGAAACGGTTGTAATAAAGACCGCCTAATTCTTCATCTTCGTACTGCCCAAGTTGCCTAAAAGGAATAAACTGTTTTTCGCCTTTTAGGTTTAAGAGTTTGCCATAAATGTCGTAATCTGCACTCCAAACTATATTTGAATACTTGTTGAAAACCTGAATTGGACGTCCCAAATAATCGCTTACTATGCTATATTTTTCACCGTTTTCTATTTTGCCACAAGGTACAAAACTATCTGTCTGATACAGCCATGTTATTAGGTTTTCTACAGGCTCTGGATGGCTATATTCTAAATCTCCATTCTCATTTATTTGTAGTACAGGGCGCTCGCTCAACGGATAGTGCCACTCATGTAAAAGAACATCTGCATCCCAAATGTAACGATAAATTTTGTTATTTGCAATTTTGGTTGTTCGCCTTCCTAAGGCATCGTATTCAAATTTTATTTCTTTACCTTCTGGGGTTTTCACACGCTTTAGCATGCCATTACTTGTCCATTGATAAAACCAATCGCCAAGATTCCAATTTGTTTCTGAAGAAATTTCTTGGTGGTCAACTTCTAAATCAAAATTGGTATCTTTTAGGTTATTGCCCAATAAGCTCCACTGAAACGACAGCGGAAAAAGTTCTTGTAAATTCTGAGGTTTTTGTGGTTTGTTACTTTTTTGGGTTTCAAAGAGTTTTCTTTTGGTTTTTAGTTGCAAGTTGCCTTTATTATCGTAATGATAATACCATTTTCTGTCTCTTAATAATTTTCCGCCTTTATCATAAACTCGGTCTTTTTGGCTTTTGGTTTCGTAAATATTGCCTACTTGATCGGGCGTTTTGAATTGCACAAATCCATCTTCGAATTTAGCTGCAGATAGCCCTCCAAAATCATCATAATAATAAGCTGTATGTTTTTGTGTTAATTGATTAAAAACTTGGTTTAATTTATTTTCTGGATTCCAATAAAACTTTTTATCAAGAGTCTGTTTCGTGGCAACCTGAATTTTTTGTCCAGTTATTCTTCCTGAATGGTCGTAATCAAATTCACTCTGAACACCACCACTAAATTCTTGTTTCTGAAGTTGACCTTCGTTTGTATAATGCATTATGGCTTGCCAAGCATTGTCTGGATATACTAACTTAGCGTTCAGTTGAAGTTAAGACTAAAATCTTAAATTTGACTCAT
>NZ_RQVQ01000014.1 GCF_003865405.1 Paenimyroides tangerinum | reverse complement strand
GAGTATTTTCGTATTTACGAAAGTAAAATAAAACAAATTGACTTATAAAGACCTTTATTTTATATAAACAAAAATGTTCATATTTGTACGATGATTTTATTGCAATTAGTAATAGTTAAACGTATCATAATTAGCTAAAGGGTAAGTTATAAATTATTATGGATACTGCTTTGGATAGCGATAATAGTTGTGTTATTTTGAGTGTAAAATTCTGACTCTTAAATAAATATGTGCTTTTTTTTGTATCTTATTTGTACCGTTAAAATGTAACTAACTGATATTCAGTGTTGGTTATTTTTGATAATGAAAAGCAACGCTTCCTAAACGATATTTAAAATTAGAAAGTAGAGAAGATTGGCTATTCGGAGTTAGCGAAAATAATACTATAGATGTTTTTAATTATAAAAATTTAAGCGATGTGTTTTTGACTATAAAAGCTCCAAATTTCATTAATAGTAGAATCTATAAAGTAGATACAAAAGATTATAAATCTTTTTACGTTTTCTATTCAAATGTTGACATATCTGTATATGATGATACTTTTGAATTAGCAAAAAGTTATAAAAAGGGTAGTAGAAATCAAACGGAAATTTTGAATATTATAAAAGATGATTTTGTTTACTCTAAACAATTGTCTCAAGAAATGTATGAGGATATTCGGAGTGTTTTTGTTGATGGTTATTCAGTTTTTAATTTTGACGGTTTACCAGTTTTTAAACTTAAGGGTAATTTCGAAATACTAAAAAAAGATTGGCGTTTCATAATAATTCAAGATAAAATTACAGATAAAAATACGCCTTTTATATCGATTTTGAAAAGAATAAGATGTCGCTTCCAAAAGATGAACAAAATAAATTAGATGTCCAATTTTTAAATTAATAGAAACGCCCAACTTTTCAGCTGGGCGTTTTGTAATATAATAAGGAATCAATTAAGCTTCCATATAAGCTTCGATTGGAGCACAAGAACAAACTAAGTTTCTATCCCCATAAGCATCATCAATTCTACGAACTGTTGGCCAGAATTTGTTTTCAGAAACATATTCTAACGGATAAGCTGCTTGTTGACGAGAATAAGGTTGTTCCCAAGTTTCAGCAGTTAACATTGCTAAAGTATGAGGTGCATTTTTTAATACGTTGTTTGTATCTTCTGCAGTTGCAGCTTCAATTTCTTTACGAATAGAAAGCATTGCATCACAGAAACGGTCTAATTCAGCTAAATCTTCAGATTCAGTTGGCTCAATCATTAAAGTTCCAGCAACTGGGAAAGAAACCGTTGGTGCGTGGAATCCGTAATCCATTAAACGTTTAGCGATATCTGTAACTTCAATTCCTTGCGATTTGAACATACGACAATCAATAATCATTTCGTGAGCTGCACGTCCGCGTTCTCCAGAATATAATACTTCGTATCCTTCTTGTAAACGCGCTTTCATATAGTTTGCATTTAAGATAGCAGTTTCTGTAGATTTTCTTAAACCTTCAGCTCCTAACATTGAAATATAACCGTAAGAAATTAAGCAAACTAAAGCAGATCCGTATGGAGCGGCAGAAATAGCAGTGATTGCGTTATCTCCACCAACTTTTACGATTGGGTTTGTTGGTAAGAATTCAACTAAATGTTGTGCAACACAAATTGGTCCAACACCTGGTCCACCACCACCGTGAGGAATAGCAAATGTTTTATGTAAGTTTAAGTGACAAACGTCTGCTCCAATTGTAGCTGGGTTTGTTAATCCAACTTGAGCATTCATATTTGCACCATCCATATAAACTTGACCACCGTTTTCGTGAATAAAACTTGTGATTTCAATAATCGATGATTCGTAAACTCCATGTGTAGATGGGTAAGTAATCATTACACAAGATAAGCTGTCTTTGTATTGTTCAGCTTTAGCTCTTAAATCTTCAACATCGATATTACCTTCTTCTGTAGTTTTTGTAACTACTACTTTCATACCAGCCATTGCTGCAGAAGCAGGGTTTGTTCCGTGAGCAGAAGATGGAATTAATGCGATATTACGGTGTCCTTCTCCACGAGATTCGTGGTAAGCACGGATAACCATTAAACCAGCATATTCACCTTGAGCACCAGAGTTTGGTTGTAAAGTTGTTCCTGCAAAACCAGTAATTACATTTAATTGTTCTTCCAATTTATGTAACATAGTTAAGTAACCTTCTGCTTGAGAAGCTGGAGCAAATGGGTGCATGTTGTTCCAGTTAGGTAAACTTAATGGTAACATTTCAGCAGCAGCATTTAATTTCATTGTACAAGAACCTAAAGAAATCATAGAATGATTTAAAGCTAAATCTTTACGCTCTAATTTTTTGATATAACGCATCAATTGAGATTCTGATTGGTGCGTGTTAAATACTTCGTGCTCTAAGAAAGCAGAAGTTCTTTCTAAACTAACTGGTACTAATGCTAAACCTGATAATTCAGTAACTGTTTCAAAAGATTTTCCAGCAACTTCTGCAAAAATTGCAACAATGTTGTTGATGTCTTTTAATGATGTTGTTTCGTTAACTGAAATAGAAACGTGGTTTGCATCAGCATAGAAGAAATTGTAGTTGTTTTTCTCTGCAACTTCTTTGATTTTAGCAGCGTCAGCTTTAACTAAAATTGTATCGAAATACGCATCGTTAACTTGTTCGAAGCCTAATTGAGCTAATTCAGTTTCGATTGTAACTGCTGTTGCGTGAACGTTGTTTGCTATAAAACGTAAACCATTTGGTCCGTGATAAACAGCGTACATACCAGCCATTACAGCTAATAAAACTTGAGCAGTACAAATGTTAGAAGTAGCTTTTTCACGTTTGATGTGTTGCTCACGAGTTTGTAAAGCCATACGTAACGCACGGTTTCCGTTTGCATCTTGAGAAACTCCAATAATACGGCCTGGCATTGAACGTTTGTATTCTTCTTTAGTAGCGAAGAAACCAGCGTGTGGTCCACCAAATCCTAATGGAATACCAAAACGTTGTGTTGTTCCAACAACAACATCAGCACCCATTTCTCCTGGAGATTTTAAACGAACTAACGATAAAATATCTGCTGCAACTGCAACTTTAATATCTTTTGTTTTTGCTGTGTTGATGAAATCTCCGTAGTCATGAATTTGACCGAATTTACCTGGGTATTGTAACATCACGCCGAAGAAATCTTCAGAGAAATCAAATGTTTCGTGATTACCTACAACTAATTCAATTCCGATTGGAGTAGAACGTGTTTGTAATACAGATAATGTTTGCGGTAAAACTTCTTCAGAAACGAAGAATTTATTTGCGTTATTTTTCTTTTGATCTCTTGTTCTGACATCAAACAAAAGTGCCATTGCTTCAGCAGCAGCTGTACTTTCATCTAAAAGAGATGCATTTGCAATTTCCATTCCTGATAACTCAATAACAGTAGTTTGGAAATTTAATAAAGCTTCTAAACGACCTTGAGCAATTTCTGCTTGATAAGGTGTGTAAGCTGTGTACCATCCTGGGTTTTCGAAAATGTTACGTTGAATAACTGCCGGAACAATTGCTTCGTGATAACCTAAACCAATCATCGAACGGTAAACTTTATTTTTAGAACCTAATTCAGTAATATGAGACATATATTCATATTCTGTCATCGCTGGATCTAATTCTAAATCTTTTTGTAAACGGATTTTATCTGGGAAAGTCTCAAATAATAACTGATCAATATCTTTAACTCCTACAGTGTTAAACATATGTTGCAAATCGGTAGGTCTTGGTCCGATGTGTCTTAAAGCAAATGCATTTGTTTTCATCTACAATAAAAATATTTTAGTTGTGTAATTCGCAAAATTAAAACTTTTTATTTGGATATTTCTAATTATTTATCATTTTATTGTTTAAATCATTTTGAATATTGTAATGTAAAATTTTGTTAATTTTTTTATTGTTTTTATTTGGACTTTGTCTAAATAAGAATAACTTTGTCAAAAAAAAGATAATGTATTTCAAAAGATTTTTTTTAATAACACTTGTATTAATTGTTGCACAAGTTGCAAATGCTCAGTATAAATTGTCTGGAACTGTCTTTGATGGCTCAGGTAATAGTCTAAATAATGCTGAAGTTAAATTGGTAAATTCAACTGTTTCTGAAACAACTTTATCAAATACTGAAGGAAAATATCATTTCAGTAATATCTCAAATGGTTCGTATCAATTGATTGTTTCTATTTATGGATATAAAGAATTTATAAATATTGAAATCGCTAATTCAGATTTAAGCCAAGATTTAGTGCTGTTCTCTTATAACACAGAAGAATCTTTAGAAGATATGGTAATCAATTTTGTTTCAGCTAAATCAGAAATTGAAAAAAGTGGATTTGCTGTTAATGTCATTGAAACAAAAGATGCTGCTTTAAGAAACATACAAACAAATGAACTTTTAGACCGCTCGGTTGGAGTTCGTGTTCGTCAGAATGGTGGTTTGGGATCTTCTGTTAATTATAATTTGAATGGTCTTTCTGGAAATGCAATTAAAATTTTTGTGGATGGAATTCCTATTTCAACATACGGCCCATCTTTTAGTTTAAATAGTATTCCACCAGCGTTAATTGAACGTATTGAAGTTTATAAAGGAGTTGTTCCAATTTACCTTTCCGAGGATGCACTAGGCGGAGCAATTAATGTGGTTCTTAAAAATGGATTAAGAAATAGCCTAAATGCGTCGCTTTCTTATGGTTCTTTTAATACAACGCAAGCCAATTTCAATGGAATTATGCGAAGAGATTCAGGATTTACAGTTAAAGCTTCTGGATTTTTAAATAATACAGATAACGATTATGAAGTTTGGGGAAATGCTGTAAAAGTGACAATGCCAAATGGACGTGAAGAAAATGTAAGAGCTAAACGTTTTAATGATTCTTACCGTTCAATTGGTGGACAAGTTGAAGCTGGTTTTACTGATGTTTCTTGGGCAGATCATTTTTTTGTAGGATTTAATGCATCTGATGTTTATAACGAAATTCAACACGGAACGTATATGAGAAATCCATATAAAGGTCGCTTTGTTGAATCAGAATCTCAAGTGATTAGTCTAAATTATAAAAAAGAAGATTTTTTAGTTGACGGATTGAAATTTGGATTTACCGCAACTCATAGCAACAGAGCTGAAGTTGTAAATGATACTGTTAAGTGGGTTTATAATTGGCTTGGTGAGCAAAGTTTAGGTTTAAATGGTGAACCTATATTGACACAACAAGGTGCTCAGCAAGGTGCTCCTACTATTTTACATTCTAAAAGGAAGATTTATTCTTTGCGCGCCAATTTGGCTTATGAGTTTTTGCCAAATCAGGTGATTGCTTTTAATCAATTATATAATTCTTTTGATCGTAAGGATAATGATGAAATGAAATCAATATTAGAAAGAAACTTTATTGATACACGTAAAATGACTAAAAGTATCAGCTCATTTGCCTACGAAGCTAAATTTTTTGATTCGAAATTCAAAACGAATTTTTTCACTAAGATTTATAATCAAAAAATAGAAAAGTTTAAACCAGTTCTTAAAACTGAAGATGGTCAGTCTGTAAGAGTTATTGAAGAATCTAAAAACCAATTTAATTATGTGGGTTATGGTGGAGCGTTTTCATATTTAATTAGACCTGCAATTATCGTTATGGCTTCTGCGGAAAAAGCGATTCGTATGCCATCTGAATCTGAAACGTTCGGTGAAGTAGGTGAGAATATTGTTGAGAATTTTGGCTTAAAAGCAGAAGTGAGTAACAATTTCAATTTAGGTTTTAAAATTGGTCCTTATAAAAATACAAATCATTCATTTTCTTTTGGAGCGTCTGGTTTTTTTAGAGATACAAAAGATAAAATTAGTAAAAGGATCAATTCGCGTTTAAATGATGCAGAGCAAGTTACACCGTTTGAAAATCTTCAGAAAACCAAAACCATTGGTTACGAAGCGGAATTTACCTATATATATAAAGAAAAACTTAACTTTTTGATCAATGCTACTAAGTTCAATACGTTGTTTAATAGACAGTTTAATCCTGAAGGAAAACAATATGATTATTACAATCAACAAGTGCCCAACGAACCATTTTTTACGATAAATGCAAGTGTTCAATATATGTTGAAGGATTTAGTTCAAAAGAATTCTATTTTGAACTTATATTATAATTATGGTTATGTGGAATCTTTTTATGTCAATTGGTTAGAAGTTGAGCAATATCGTACGTTAGATCAAAATATTCATGATGTCGGATTAAGCTATGTATTTCCTAATAAACAATTTGTTTTAAGTTTTGATGCTAAAAATATATTGAATAATGAAGCTTATGACAATTTCGCAGTTCAAAAACCTGGACGTGCTTTCTATATGAAAATAAATTACACTTTTAATAAATTCTAATTAATATTATTTAATATGAAAAACAAATTTTTAAAGCCATTTGCTTTTAGTGCTATTATTACAGCTATGATATTTTCAAGTTGTTCATCAGACGATTCAACTACTGATAATGGTGGTGGAAATCAAGAACCAACAGCAGAGCGCTATATAACAGTTGCCGGTGCTATGATGCAAGAAACAGATGGTGATGGTAATGGTGGTACTAAAGTTTTTGCAGTTAAAAAATCAGAAGCATTGAATCCTGAATTTTCAATTGATGTTTATGGAAATGGAGAACCTGTTCTTTCTAACAGAACAGCTCGTTTACAATCTTCAGAAGATGGAAATACATTATTTAATATTGCTTACACAGGTGATAATGGAGGAACATTTTCTAAATATGCTGTGAAAGGTGGTGCAAGTTTTCCTCAACAAGATGTTTCGGTTAATATTTCTCAATATGCAGGAACTTCTCCGCGTTGGGCAAAATTATTTGATGGAGATAAAACAGGAATTGCTGTGAATGTTACCGCACCAGTTGTAAACACAACAGAAGATGGTGTGTATATTAATACAAGAGGAGTAGCTACTGTTCTAGCTTTGGATTTACAAAATGTATTAATTTCTTCATACAAACAATTCGAAATTCCATTAACTACTGCTGAAGAAGCTTTAGGTCATCATATTTTCCGTTTAGATGCGCCAGTTCTAAATAAAGCAGGAAATAAATTATTAATTGGTTTATGGATGCGTAAAACAAATCCTGCAACTGGGCAGGTTGATTCTAACTTTACAAGATTAGGTTCAAAAACTTTAGTAGTTGATTATCCAGCTTTGACAAATCCTCAAGTGATAACTTCAACTGTAGGATTTGGAGATACAACTGGTTACCGTAGTTTCAATAGTTATTTAGGTCAAGACGGAAATATTTATCAAGCAACTCAAAGAGATTCTGGAGGTTCGCATATTTTAAAAATCGGACAAAATAATCAATATGATAACTCGTATGTGTTTAGCTTAGATTCAGCTTTAGGAGTAACTGGTTCTTATGTTGATTCTTGGAGATATGCTGGAGATGGAATTGCTTATGTAATGTATTCTCACGCTGGAGCAGAAAATCAAGGGTTCATTGCTCGTTTAGATTTAAATGCTAGAACAGCAACTCAAGTTGTATTACCTTACGAGCCAGGATTGGATTTTGGTCAATATCAAGGATTTGTTGTTGATGGAGATGATGTAATCGTAGCTGTAACACCAGTTGGAAAAGATGGAAATATCTATAGTTTTAATAGAAAAACAGGAGCGGTTACTAAAGGTGCAAAATTGATTAATCGCGCAGGTAATCATTATATAGGAGTGTTTTAATCATAATCGTGTTTTCCTGTAATTCTTAATTTTTGTTAATTAATTATATTTTGTTTAGATTTGTATGTTAAATAAAATATTGTTTATGAAAAAAATATTACTATTCTCAATTCTTGCTGGAACAATTTGTTTTACATCTTGTAAATCAAAGAAAAACAAACCAGTTCAAGAAACCGAAACTATTGAAGTTGTTGAAGTCGTAGAAGCTGAAGTTTTTGCCGATGCTGTTAAAACTGACGAAGGTGTTAAGTTAACTTTTTCTGCTGATTTGCTTTTCGCTACTGATTCTTATACTTTAACAGATAAGGAGAAAGAAGATTTAGATAATCTGGCTAAGTTGCTTAATAAGAAAAAGAAAAAGAATATTAGAATCGATGGTTACACTGATAGTACAGGAACTGTTCAATACAACAATACTTTGTCTGAAAAAAGAGCAAATTCTGTAAAAGAATATCTTGAAAAACAAGGAGTTGATGCTTCGAGAATGAAAACAAAAGGTTATGGTCAAACCAATCCTATTGCAGATAATAAAACTGTCGAAGGAAGACAAAAAAACAGAAGAGTTGAAATTATAATTTTGAACTAAAATTTCAATTTAAATACAAAAAGAGAATCTCATATTTTTTGAGGTTCTCTTTTTGTTTGTTATTTTCATCCGAAAATAGATTTTATCTTTGAGATTTATAAATGATTTGAAATTATTAAAACAAATATTCGATTTTTATCTCAATTCCAGTTTACATGTTTCTCTGGCGGCTAGTTCGTTGGTTTTAATGACTTATTATTTCGCTAAATTACCTACGGATTTAACTGTCGTTTTCTTCGTTTTTTTTGGAACACTTACCAGTTACAACGTAATAAAATATGGAACTTTTGTAATCGGAAATAAAAAAATAAAAATAGCAATGAAAGCTATTTTACTCTTGACTTTATTTGCTGCAATTACATCTTTTTTTTTATTTTTTAAACTTCAATTAGCTGGTCAAATTACTGCGGTTATTTTTGCGTTTTTGAGTCTTTTATATCTAATTCC
Organism: Paenimyroides tangerinum; assembly: GCF_003865405.1. GTDB lineage: Bacteria > Bacteroidota > Bacteroidia > Flavobacteriales > Flavobacteriaceae > Flavobacterium > Flavobacterium tangerinum. Next base: position 80,814 of record NZ_RQVQ01000014.1, on the reverse strand, counting down.
AATTCCAATAAGTAAAACGAATTTGCGAAATTTAGCTGGTGTAAAAATATATATAGTTTCTTTTTGTTGGGCTGGCGTTACTTTATTGATTCCGCTTTTAAATGCAGACACACCAATTGAATTCGATATTTTATTTAAATTTTTACAGCGTTTTGTTCTTACTTTAATACTGATTTTAATCTTTGAAATCAACGATTTAAAATACGATGACATACGTTTAAAAACGGTTCCGCAAACCATAGGAATTAGAAACACGAAATTTTTAGTTTATTTACTTTTAGTTGTTTTTTATGCATTAGAATTTTTTAAATCAAATCTTTATCCTAATCAGTGGATTGTTAATCTAATTTTAGTTTTTATAACTTTTTTATTTTGTTTTTTTGCATCAGATAGAAAATCAAAATATTACACATTATTTTGGGTAGAAAGTATTCCAATTCTTTGGTATTTGTTAATTTTAATTTTTTAAAAGTTTAAAAACAACATTATTGTTGAGCTGTTAAAATTTCGGAATTTGATTTTAAATTGTGGATTATTTAGTAATTTTATAAAGAATTAAATATCAATAATATGAAAAAGATTGTTTTAGCATTATCAATGATTGCTGTTTTATCAAGTTGTACTTCTACTTCAAATTCAACAAGTTCAAACACTATAGTAAATGCGATTAACGTTGCAAATACGGTTGCAGAAATTAGCAATTTGTTAAATACCATGAATTTAACTCCTTCTCAAGCTTCAGTTATTGGAACTACTTTGAGTAATTATGTTGCTCAATACAATAGTTTAGCAGGTTTAAATACTGGAAGTCAAGAATACAAAACGCAACTAAAAAAATACAAGTCAAATGCAATGTCGAGTATTTCTTCTTCTTTGAGTGGTAATGAGTATAGCCAGTTTAACAATGCTTTAATTACAATTGCAAATTCAGCAAATACCAACTTATCAAACGCAACAATTAATGTTTTGTCTAGTTTAGTAAATTAATAAAACCAAAAAGACTTCTGAAAAGAAGTCTTTTTTTATGCATTCTTCTCAAGAGTTTGAATTTTATTTTCAATTTCGTATGCTTTTTTAATTTGGGTTTTAATCAAAAAACTACCATATTCTTTTTGATGTTTTTCGATGGTTCGATTTAGATGCGCTGTAAATAACGCGCTATATTCAGATTTAGAATATTTCTCTAAAAGTTGATAACATAGTTTTATTTCAGAACAATTTTCTTCGTTGATTTCTGTTTTATGAAGTGTTAAAAATAGTTGATTCAAATAGGTTTCTTTTTGGATTTCCAATTCATCGATTTTTTCTTGATAAAACGTAACAGTTGATAAATCATTAATTTCTGCCCAAGTTGCTTTTTGAATTGAAAAATCTGCAATTTTCATATCCATTTGTAAAATTTCTAATTGGTGTCTATAATAGGTTTTCATAACTTTAAATATTTGATGCAAATTTCAACTTAGAATAAGACAAAACTTGTCGTTTGTAAAAGAAATTTAAAAACTTCATATTTTTGTAAAAACAATTACAATGGAACTTTTTTCAAATCAAGAAACCAGTCAAAATTTACTTCCTTATGATGGTGAAGTATTATATTATGGAATCTTATTAGATACATTAGAATCAGAAAAATTCTTTACTGATTTATTGCAGAAAATAGAATGGTATCACGATAAAGCTATAGTAAACGGACAAGAAATAGAAACCAAACGTAAAGTTGCTTGGTATGGTTCGCGAGAATTTTCTTATACCTATTCTGGAGTTACACGTATTGCAACGCCTTGGATTGAAGAACTTTTGGCTCTAAAACAATTGATTGAATTATATACAGATTCAATGTATAATTCTTGTTTGTTGAATTTGTATCACAACGGAGAAGAAGGAATGGCTTGGCACAGTGATGGAGAAACCGATTTGTTAGAAAATGGTTCTATCGCTTGTTTGAGTTTAGGAGCAACCCGAAAATTTGTTTTCAAACACAAACAAACTTCAGAAAAACGTGAATTCGATTTGCTTAATGGATCATTAATTGAAATGAAAGGCGTAACTCAAAAGCATTGGTTACATCAAATTGCGACAACAAAGAAGATTTTGACTCCTAGAATTAGTTTAACATTCAGACAAATGAAAGTTTAATATGGGTATAAATGTAAATTTAATACGAAAGCTTTCAAATCAAGAATTATTAGCTTATTTAAGTAAGAATAGTATTTATTCAGTTGAAGCAATTGAAATCGCTGTAGGCATTTTAGAAAACGAAAGAAATTATAAATTTTCGATTGAACAGAATGAAAAAATTGCCGAGATTATAAAATTTAAAAAAGAACTAAATATTGAAAGAAGTCAAATATATCAGAATGATTATGAAGTTCCAGATATTGAAGAAAATAAGCATTTACCAAAAATAGAAAGTAAAAAAAATATAATTGCTTTTAGTTTTTTGAGTGTAGTTTATTCAGGATATTTAATTTATGGGAATTTAAAAATCCTACAAATAGATACTAGAACTAGCAATTTTAAACTTCTATTTTTAGTGATATTTTTTTTGTTTATAGAAATTATATGTTTAATTTTTTATCATTATTTTGGTTATGATTGGGTTGAAGAATATTTAAATAATTCATCTGTTCCATTTTATAAAAGAAGATATTTTAGACCTATATTTTTCTATATCTATATTTATTTTTTCCTGAATATCGTTTTCTCAATTATATTATGGGATATATTTATAAAATCAGGAGTTAAATATCGAGCTAAAAATCAACCGAATCTATAGAATTAGATTTGAAATTTATTACTTTTGAAATCAGATAAAAAACAATAATATGTTGCAATTAACAAATACATTAAACACAGATGCGGTTGTTTACGTTGTAAACGAGCAAACAAGTATCGATTCTCAATTTCCACAATATATTCAAGAAGCTTTTGAATCTTTTAAAAATTCAGAAGTAAAAGAAGATTTTATTAAAGTAGGAAGTAAAAATTATTTCTTAGTTAAAGAAAATCAAGATTTAGAAAAAATGCGTGTTGCTGGATTTGCAATTCGTCAAAAATTAGACAAAAAAGTAACAGCAATTACTATTGTAGGAACTGATAATTTGGCTTTGGCTGAAGGTTTAGCTTTGTCAAATTACCAATTTTTGAAATATTTCAAAGATGCTGACGAACGTGAATATCAGTTAGAAAACATTTATATTTTAGGAAATATTTCTCAAGCTTCAATTACAGAAATGAATAATGTTATTCAAGCTGTTTTTTGGGCGCGTGATATGGTAAACGAACCATCTTCTTATTTATCAGCAAATCAACTTGCAAAAGAAATTCAAGAAATTGGAGACGAAGCAGGTTTCTCAGTTGAAGTTTTAGGAAAAGAAGAAATTCAAAAACTTAAAATGGGCGGATTGTTAGCTGTAAACATGGGCTCAATCGAACCGCCAACATTTACTATTTTAGAGTATAAACCAGAAAAACCAATCAACGAAAAACCAATCGTTTTAGTTGGAAAAGGAGTTGTTTACGATACCGGAGGTTTATCTTTAAAGCCAACTGCTGGATCAATGGATTTGATGAAATCCGATATGGGTGGAGCGGCAATGATGGCAGGAGCTGTTTACGCAGCAGCTTTGAACAAATCAAATATTCATATTATCGGATTGATTCCAGCAACAGATAATCGCCCAGGAGGAAATGCTTATGCACCAGGTGATGTTATTACGATGATGGACGGAACAACGGTTGAGGTTTTAAATACCGATGCAGAAGGACGTATGATTTTAGCCGATGCCATTTCGTATGCAGATCGTTTCAATCCAGAATTGATTATCAATGCAGCAACTTTAACTGGAGCAGCTTTGGTTGCAGCGGGTTCTCGTGCAGCTTGTTTAATGAGTAATGCTGACGAATCGGTTAACAAACAAATCTTAGATGCCGGAACGCAAGTTTACGAACGTATGATTCAATTGCCTTTATGGGACGATTATAAAGAGCAAATCAAATCGTCAATTGCCGACTTAAAAAACATCGGTGGTCGTTTCGCTGGAACCATTACAGCTGGTAAATTTTTAGAGCATTTCGCAAAACAGCCATTTGTTCATATCGATATTGCTGGACCAGCTTTCACAGAAGCTCCAGAAAATTATAAAGGAAATGGAGGAACAGGAACAGGAATTCGTACTTTATCAGCGTTTTTCGCAAACTATAAAAAATAAAAAATCAAATCCGTTAGCTTTTAGTTAGCGGATTTTTTTTAGGGTGTTGCGCTCACTTTTGGCTATTCGCCAACGCTCGCGCCGGGCTTTCCGCTAAATCTTTTTTTTACTTCGCTACAAAAAGGATATCGCTTCAATCCCTAACACAAAATAATATAGTTTTTTTTGATTTATTTATTTATTTTTGAAGATTAAAATAATAATTATGAAAAAAAATACTCTGTTGTCAACTTTTGTAATTTCTTGTTTTTTTTCTGCATGTGCAGTCGATGCTGATACTAGTTATAAAGTTCATTTCAACGAAGCCGAATTTAAGAAGCAACGTATGCTTTGGGAAGAACAGAATCTAAAAAATTATTCTTATACTTACGAGAATGCTGCTAACCATGGAAAATCAAGATGGGATGTTCAAGTAAAAGATGGGGTAGTTTTGAATAAAAATAATAGTGAAGATTACACTATTAATGAAATTTTCGATGTTGTTGAAATGATGTATGAAGGTGCTTTAAAACAAAATTCAAGTGATAAATATTCAGTTAGTATAATTGTAACTTATAACAAAGAATTTTATTTTCCAGAAAAAATAGAATATGACACCTCGTATAGGGAGAATATTTTGGGAGGGAACTCTTATCAAATTTCAGTAGAGAATTTCGTTTTAAATAATTAGCGTAATATAAATAAAAAAATGAAGCCCGAAAGCTTCATTTTTTGTTATTAATTTTTCTTGAAAATGTATTTGTCTTTTAAAGGACCAGTAATTTCTTTACCTTCTTGATCTAAGAAAATCAATTGGTTTTCACCAACTTTCAATTTCATATCAACAGTTTTTCCTTTTAAGTGAGCGATAGTTCCATCATGCCACATGATTTTACCTTTGTCTTCAATAGTTTCTTTTTTACCTAAATACGTTTGTTTAACAACGAAAGTATCATCATCATTCAATGCAACTTCAGTCTGAATTCCTTCACAATCTGCACAAGGTAACGTTCCTGCGTAAATTCCAGCCCAGTCCAAAGAAGTTTGAGCAGTATGTTCGTCTGGTTTAGGAGTTGTTCCTTCTGGATGAGTTGAAGCATCAGTTTGAGGAGTTTCTGTTGTTTTAGTGATTGTATCGTTAGTTGCAGCATCACCTTCTGCCTTTTTGTTACAAGATGTAAATCCTACAGCAATAATAGCTGCAGCTAAAATCATTTTTTTCATATTGAATTCAATTTTTATTTAGATAAAGGTAGTGAATTTGTAAGAAATATTGTGTTTTATAACTAAATTTATTGAAAAATAACTAAGAACTTCTTTTTTAGTTTCTTATAATAAAACCGAAAATGCCAAGTCCAAAAAATATAATCCAAACGCAAAGAGCTTTTTTTTATGAAGGAAATACATCTCCTATTGAATTTAGAAAAGCGGCTTTAATTAAATTAAAAAAACTCTTAAATGCATATCAAGAAGAATTGATTCAAGCCATTCATTCCGATTTTAAAAAATCTGAATTCGAAACGATTCTCACTGAAATTGCTATGATTAAGTTAGAACTACGCAAACATATTTCTAATTTAAAAAAGTGGAGTAAACCACAAAAAGTCAGTTCTTCAATCTTAAATTTTCCGTCCAAAGATTATATTTACAAACAACCTTATGGAGTTGTTCTAATAATTTCTCCTTGGAATTATCCGTTGTTATTAGCTATTCAACCTCTGATTTCGGCAATCGCTGCAGGAAATTGCGTCGTTCTGAAACCTTCAGAAGTTTCTTCAAATACATCAGCTGTAATTGCTAAAATGATTAATGACAATTTTCCACCCGAATATATTTCTGTAATTCTTGGTGATGTAGAAAAAACAACTGAAATTCTAGAAAATAAATTTGATAAAATCTTTTTTACTGGAAGTACTTCAGTAGGAAAAATTATTCAGAAAAAGGCTGCAGAAACCTTAACACCAACAGTTTTGGAATTAGGCGGAAAAAGTCCGTGTGTGATTACAAAATCTGCAAATCTTGAAATTGCTGCAAAACGAATCACTTTCGGAAAATTCGTGAACGCTGGTCAAACATGTATTGCACCCGATTTTATATGGATTGATGAATCGATAAAAGATGATTTTTTAATTATTTTGAAACGTACAATTGTTGATTTTTATGGAGATGAAATCGAATCTAATCCCGATTTTCCTAGAGTAATCAATAACAAACAATTTTTAAGATTAGAAAAATATTTAGATAATGGTAAATTGTATTTCGGTGGAAAATCAGATTCAAATACTAATTACATCGAACCAACCATTTTAGATGAAATTTCATTTACAGATTTAATAATGCAAGATGAAATTTTTGGACCCATTTTACCTGTTTTAACTTTTAAAAATTTGGCTGAGGTTGTAAATCATAATCACGAAAACGAAAAACCGCTGGCGATGTATTTATTTTCTACAGATCAAACTGAAATTAAAAATTTTATGACGCAAACCCAATTTGGTGGTGGTTGTGTTAATGATGTTTTATCGCATATCATTAATGATAAAGTTCCGTTTGGAGGTTTTGGTTCAAGTGGTTTAGGTAATTATCACGGGAAATTTGGCTTTGATGCCTTTGTTCATTTTAAATCAGTTGTATATCGAAAAAACTGGTTAGATTTTAAGATAAAATATGCGCCTTATGCAAAAAAAAGTGGAATTATTAAGAAATTACTATCGAAATTTTAGTCATAAAACCGTAATTTTGCACAAATAAATTTTTATGGAATTATATTACACGTTTTCAGTTCTTATCGTACTAGCCTCGTTATTCGCGTATTTAAACGTACGCTTTTTAAAACTTCCTGGAACCATTGGTATCATGATTATTGCCATGTTGGTTTCTGTTGGAATTCGTTTACTTGGAGATCAGTTTTTTCCAGAAACAACCCGTGAATTTTTTCAACTAATCAAAGAATTTGATTTTACAGAAATATTGATGGGAGCGATGTTGAATTTTTTATTATTCGCAGGAGCCCTCCATGTTAATATTTCAGATTTGAAAGAACATAAGTGGCCCATTTTTACTTATGCAACTGTAAGTGTTGTTTTGTCAGCATTTATTATTTCTGGAATGTTATTTTATGTTGCACCTATTTTAGGAATTGAAATTCCGTTTATATATTGTTTATTGTTTGGTACTTTAATTTCTCCTACAGATCCAATTGTGGTTTTAGGTATTTTAAAGGAAGCTAAAGTTCCAAAACGTATCGAAACTAAGATTACTGGTGAATCATTATTTAATGATGGAGTTGCGGTTGTAATGTTTGCTGTTGTTTTAAAAATGGCAACAGATACTTCTTTCGAAGCTACATTTGGTTCCGTTTCTTGGTTGTTTTTATTAGAAGCTGGTGGTGGAATAATTTTAGGAGCTTTGTTAGGAATTACAGCTTCACATGTTATGAAAAAAATTGATGATTATAAAGTAACGGTTTTGATTACTTTAGCAATCGTGATGGGAGGTTTCTTAATTGCTTCTGAACTTCATTTCTCTTCACCTTTAGCAATGGTTATTGCTGGTTTAATTATCGGGAATTACGGTAAAAAGCATTCAATGAATGAAACAACGCGTGATTATTTAGGTAAATTCTGGGAATTGATAGATGAAATCTTAAATGCTATTTTATTCTTGTTTATTGGTTTTGAACTATTGGTTTTACCAGATTTACAAGATCAACTATTTTTAGGTGTTATTGTGATTTTTATAGGATTATTGGCACGTACTTTATCTATTTTTTTACCTGCATCGACAATATTAAGAAAAAATACGTACTCAAAAGGATCATTAATTACGATGGTTTGGGGAGGAATTCGAGGAGGAGTTTCCATTGCATTGGTTATGTCAATACCAAATTCAGCCGGAGAAATTAAAGATGTTCTATTAGAAATAACATATATTGTGGTATTATTCTCAATCGTAGTTCAAGGATTAACGGTTGGTAAAGTTGCCAAAAAAGTATTAAAAGAAGAATAAATTTTAAGAGGAATGTAAGTTCCTCTTTTTTTATATTTTATGAAAAAAGAAGATTATTTAAACGAAATTAAAGTTTTATTAAACACTGAAAAAATGGATTTCTTTGAAGAAGAGTTGCAAATCATTTCAGATGTTTTTTATATGAATGGAGTAGAAGTAAAGTCGTGTTTTAACTTTTTTAAATTGATTTTAGAAACTAGAAATTTACTTTATAAATACAATTTGCATTTGGTTTATGAACCTTTTGACTCTTCGAATAAAGACGAAATTAATTGGGAAAGTTTTAAAATTTCTGACGGAATTAAAACCAAATTGGAGGTGTTTTATGACCGTAATTATTCATTCATGCGAATTGAAGATAATATATCAGCATTGTATTTTTAAACGAAAACGCTTCCTAGATTGGAAGCGTTTTTTGGTTTAAATATTTATAATACATCAATCCACTACAAATAGAAATAAATAATAAATAAACACCCATAAATAAACTCATTTTTAAGGCATCATTATCAAATGTTGTAAAATCATTTAGTTCTGAAATAAGTGCAAAAAACAAAAACAACGATGAAAACGAAAACAAAGTTGCTAGAATAATTCCTAGTATTTTGTTTCGAATTACAATCTGTAACAAAGCCAATATAAGTAAACCAATCGCAACTGGATTCCAAATTTCGGATGTGTTTATCCAATAAAATAATATGATCGGAAGCATGAATACATCCGAGAATTTAATAACAATTTCTAAAGCTTTTTTCATAATTCGTTTTATTAGTTTAATTATGAACGATTTAGTATTGATTTTATTGTGTTAAAAGAAAACGAGCTAACTTTTAAAGTAGCTCGTTTTGTTATTAAATTAAACCGGCACGTTTTAAAAGTGCTTCAGGTTTAGGTTCTTGTCCTCTAAATTTTTTGTATAATTCCATTGGTGGTTGCGTGCCTCCTTGCGAAAGTACATTGTCTTTAAACTTCGTTGCGATTTCTTTGTTGAAAATACCATTTTGTTTAAAGTAATCAAACGCATCGGCATCTAAAACTTCTGCCCATTTGTAGCTGTAATATCCTGATGAATATCCGCCAGCGAAAATATGTGAGAAAGCAGTACTCATGGCGTTTTCTGCAACATCTGGATATAACTTGGTACTTTCGAATTGTTCGTTTTCAAACGCTTTTAAGCTCGTGATATTTTCAGGGTTTTGTGAATGCCATCCCATATCTAATAATCCAAAACTCAACTGGCGAACGGTTGCCATTCCTTCTAAGAAACTTGCACTTTCCTTGATTTTTTCAATCAATTCCATCGGAATGGTTTCTCCGGTTTCGTAATGTTTTGCAAACAATTCTAAAGCTTCTTTTTCGTAACACCAGTTTTCCATTACTTGAGATGGTAATTCAACGAAATCCCAATAAACAGAAGTTCCAGATAAGCTTGGATAAATCGTATTTGCAAGCATTCCGTGTAACGCATGACCAAATTCGTGGAACAACGTAGTAACTTCGTTAAAAGTTAATAACGATGGTTTTGTTGGCGTTGGTTTTGTGAAATTACAAACGATAGAAACATGTGGACGCTCGTTGATTCCGTCTTTGATGAATTGCGATTTAAACGAAGTCATCCAAGCGCCGTTTCTCTTTCCTTTACGTGGAAAGAAATCGGCATAGAATAACGCAACTAAGTGATTGTTTTCGTCTTTTACTTCATAGGTTTCCACATCTTCGTGATAAACATCAATGTTTAAAACTTTTTCAAAACGAATTCCAAAAAGTTTATTTGCTACTTCAAAAGCACCGTTTAAAACATTTTCTAATTTGAAATATGGCTTTAAAATTTCATCATCTAAATTGAATTTTTCTTGTTTCAATTTTTCAGAATAATAAGCACCATCCCATTTTTCTAACTGCTCAATGTTATCTAAGTTTTTAGCAAAAGCAGTTAGCTCATCAAATTCTTTAGTTGCAGCTGGTTTTGCCTTAACTAATAAATCGTTTAAGAAATCTAAAACTTTTGTTGGATTTTGTGCCATACGTTCTTCCAAAACAAAATCGGCATGAGTTGTATAACCTAATAAATTTGCACGTTGCTGACGTAAATTTACGATGCGTAAAACGTTAGCTTCATTGTTATATTCGTTATCTTGAAACGCTTTTTTACCTGCCACAACTGCCATTTCTTTACGTAATTCTCGATTTTTAGCATAGGTTACAAACGGCAGATAACTTGGAAAATCTAATGTAAAAATCCAACCTTCTTTTTTTTCAGATTCAGCTAATTGTTTTGCCATGATTTTGGTATCTTCTGGCAAACCATCTAAATCATTTTCATCTGTGATATGTAATTGGTAAGCATTGGTTTCTGCTAAAACATTTTCGCCAAATTTTAATGATAATAAAGCTAATTCGGTATCAATTGCGCGTAATTGCTCTTTTTCTGTATCTGATAAAAGCGCTCCGTTTCTTACAAAACCTTTGTATGATTTTTCTAACAACATCAATTGCTCTGCTGTTAAGTTTAAAGCATTTTTTTTATCGTAAACGGCTTTTACGCGTTTGAATAAATCTGGATTTAATGTGATGTCGTTTCCAAATTCAGATAACTTAGGAGCAACGACTTGTGCAATTTTTTGCAATTCTTCATTAGTTTCTGCCGAATTTAAGTTGAAGAAGATGTTTGAAATACGGTCTAATTGCATCCCAGAAAATGCCATAGCTTCTAATGTATTTTCAAAAGTTGCTTCTTCTGGATTGTTGATGATGTCTTGAACTTCTTGTTTTGCATCTTTAATTGCTTGTTCAAAAGCAGGCTCAAAATCTTCATTTTTGATTTGAGAAAAAGGTGCGGTATCGAATTTTTGTAATAAAATGTTTTCCATATAAATAAAAAAAGCTGTCGGTTTTATTTGACAGCTTAAAATTACGAATTATTCCGTTAACGAATTGTGAAATGGTATTTTTTGCATTTGACAAATTTCACGAACTATTTTGTTTATTTCATTAGGTTTTTGAGTTCCAAGCATTAATTTCTTTCCATCTTTAAAATACAATTTTAAACCAATATCACCTTGAATATTATAAGCTTTATCATCTCCAAGTCCGCGAATTCCGTATCCGCCATATTCAACCATTGGTTGGTATTTCGTTAATTCTATTTTTTTGATATCTTCCCACAAAAAAACTTTTGGTTTTCTAATAAATGGATAAAACTGAATATTTATACTTTTCTGATTTATTACGGTTTTTAAATTCATTAAGAAAAAAAGTGCCATAATTAATATTACAGGAAGAATACAAATTAAGACCGCAAGTGGTTTTGTTGCAGCGACATTTAGAATTGGAATAATACTTAAAGCCAAAACTCCGAAAAGCATGAACCAAATCCATTTTTGTTTAAAATATTGTTTTTCTGTGAAATGCATAATATTGTTGTTTTCTCAAAGGTAAAAAAATAAGCCAACTTAAAAGTTGACTTATTCTGAAATTTATTAATTAATATCCCACCAGATTTTGATATTCATGTCGTCTCCGCCCATATTTTCTACAGCTTTTAGATATTCATTTTTATTTTGCTGTTTGATATTTGGAGGATATGGATAACGAGAAGGCATAACTCCGTTATTGTGAATGTTATCAACCAATGGCATTACTGGGAAACCTGTTCTTCTAAAATTGTTCCATTGCTGATTGTCATTAAAATGCAATGCAAAATATTTATGTAACATAATTTGCTCTAACGTATTATTGAATTGGTTGTTAGGATTCTCGAAATAATTTGATGGAACTTGAACTCCCCAAGTTTGTATTGCTGCCGTAATTCCTTTTTCATAAGCTGTTTTGGCATCTCCTGCTAATTGACCTTTAAACATTAATTCAGCTTTAATAAATTCAATTTCAGCATACGTCATGATAAAGTTTTTCATAGGAGTTTTTGCTTGCTCATCATTTGGTTCAGATGGAGCATAATCAATTAAAGCTTCGTTTCCGAAGAATCCACTAGGAACACCTTTGTAACCAATTTCTTCATTATTCTTTTTTGCCTTTGTAGCCCAAATTGGTAAACGTGGATCTTCCATTGCAACTAAATTATCGATAAAGAAAGTAGAAAGTTTTCTTGCACCACCTCTAAAATCTTGAATACGTGGCCAAGGTGTAATGTTTGGAGTAATTCCAGTATTAATTAAAATAGCATTATCTGTGTTGCTTTCAAAAATCGGATAAGTTGCAGGATCATTTAACAACGTGTTGATTTTTTGGAAAGAAATTACAGGTTGCGCATCTGAAACTTGAAGTAATAATCTCAAATGAATAGAATTGGTAAGTTTCTTCCATTTACTAAAATCGTTTGCGTATAATAAATCCGCAGTATAATTACTTGTTTTAGATGTATCGTAAATCGAATTTGCTTCTTCTAAGTAGTTGAAAATAGCATTATAAATTTCACGTTGATCATCAAATTTAGGATTCGAAATTCCTGATTCACCTTGAGATGCTTCAGAAAATGGAATGTCTCCAAAACAATCTACCAAGTTTGCATAGCACCAAGCTTTTAATGTTAAAGCAACAGCTTTGTAATTTTGATCGCCAGCTGCTTCAGAAGTAACTAACATTTCTTCAATATTTTTTAACCAACGGTAATGGTTATTCCACATCGTTGTTCCTATGTTTTCAGTTACGAAATAACGATCGTATCTTTCTTCTACATCGGATGGAAATGGTACAATAGTTTGCATTAAGAATGCATTTCTGTAAAAATAAGCCGAATATGAATTGTGATTTGTAACTCCGTATAAAATTGGATTTAATAAGGTGCTCGGACTGATAGCATCTAAACGATTTGGATCTGTATTTATTTCTTCAAAATTATCTGTACAACTGCTTAAAGTTAAAGAAGCAATTACGATAGCTAATATAGAATGTTTTAATTTTTTCATCTTTTAATTTTTTATAAACTAACTTTTAAATTGAAACCATAAGTTGCAGGAGATGGCATTTGTCCCATTTCCACACCTGGAACCATATTTGCACCATTAAGAGCTGCTGTCTCAGGATCATAGATTGGGAAGTCTGACCATGTATATAAGTTTCTTCCGTATATACTTAATGATAAATGTTTAAGTTTTGTTTTTTCTAAGAAAGATTTTGGAAATGTATATGTAAAACTGATTTCTCTAAGTTTAACATAAGTAGCATCAAAACTGTTAGATTCTACGTTTGCACGACGATAATAATCTGCATAATAACCAGGAACATCGACTTTAGTTGTGTTTGGACTAAAACTTCCATCAGCATTTTGAATAACCCCATCTCCAATAATGTAACCATCTTCACGTCCCGGTAATGTTCCGTTAAGTTTACCATGTTCCATCATTTTATGATAAGATTGCGAATATAAAGTTCCACCAAACGAACCATCTAAAGTAACTCCTAATGAAAAGTTTTTGTATTTGAAGTTGTTAGTCCAACCACCTTTCCAGTCAGCATAAGCATTACCGATTTTTTGAACTTCGTTTGGTCTAACTGGTAGTCCAGTTGTTTCGTTGTAAATAATTTTACCTTCGTCATTTCTCACGAAACCATATCCGTACATATCTCCAGTTGAACCTCCAACTTTTCCAATAATACTTACTGTTCCAGATGAAGCTAATGTCTGTTCTTCTCCACCTTCAATACCTGCGGCTAATTCTAAAATTTCGTTGTGATTTTTAGAATATGTAAATGAAGTTTTCCACTCAAAATCTGGTGTTTTTATTGGAGTTGCATGTAATAAAACTTCGATTCCACGATTTAAAACTTTTCCAGCATTAATGTATTGACTTGTGTATCCTGTTGCATAATCTATCGGAACACGAATAATCTGATTTTCTGAAACTGTGTTGTAATACGAAACATCAAATCCAATGCGATCATGTAAAAAACGCATATCCGCACCAATTTCGTAAGATGTTGTTAATTCTGGTTTTAAATCTGCATTAAATAAGTTTGTATCAACTACTGCTGATGCAGCAAAATCACTATTATTGTAATATTTATTAACTAAATATGGATTTGAATCATTACCTACCTGAGCCCAAGATCCCCGTATTTTTGCAAAGTCAATAAATAAAGGCATATTTATAATGTCGCTCAAAATAACGCTCAAATTGGCTGATGGATAGAAATATGAATTGTTTTTTGCAGGAAGCGTTGAAGACCAATCGTTACGAGCTGTTAAATCTAAGAACACACGGTTTTTATAAGAAAAAGATCCTAATGCATACATACTGTTTACTGTTTGGTAAGCATCGTTTGTGTTTGTGATTACTGTGTTAAGTGCGTTTGCAAATTTATAGATTCCAGGAACAACCAAACCATTTGCTTTTGAAGTCATTTGTTGGAATTTATTTACCATATTATTCCCTCCAACAGAAAAACTATAATTGAAAACGTCTGATTCATTTCCTTTATATGTAAGTAAGAAATCGGTGTTAACTTCTTCTTGTTGAATCATACTTTTTGAGTAATAACCTTGTGCGAATTTGTTTAAATCGTACGGACGTTTTTGTTCACGAGTTTCTTGTGAAGTATTGATTCCTGAACGTACCATTAACTTTAAGTTTTTAGTAAAATCAATATCTAAACTTAAATTTCCTGTTAAGGTATTATTGTTCATACTATTGATAATTTCGTTTGCTATTAAGTATGGATTTTCTAAATAAGAACTAAATGGGCTTATTTGTTCTGTTTTACTACCGTCTTTCCATAACGCATATTTATACCAATCTAAATTTGTATTTGCGTTCGTAAGAATCATAAAATACGCGATTGAGTGATTGTTATATCCCGTTTGTGGTAGATTATCACTTCCTCTATTAGAGAAATTAATTGTAGTATTAAGTTTGATGTTTTTAGAAATTTGATAGTTACCTTTTGTAGAAATTACAGTTCTGTCAAATCCTGTGTTTGGCATAATCCACTCGTTTTTACTATGAGTAACAGAAGCACGCATTCCACCTTTTTCATTTCCACCTTCAAGCGATATGCTGTTTGTAACCGTATTTCCAGTTCTCCAAAATCCTTTACGTGAATTTTCATAATTTTGCCAAAGTGTACGTTCAGCTCCTTGTCCCTGAGTCACGGGGTCGTATTGAAAGTAATATTGACCATCAAATCTTGGTCCCCAACCGTGGTTACTTTGCGTTCCTGGTCCGTCAGCACTAGTTCCAAATGAGTAATATAAGTCACCATCGGCATTGAAAGCTTTTCCTGTTCCAGAACCGTATTGCGTTTGATAATCTGGCCAACGTTGAATTACGTCAAAAGAAGTATTGTTATTATAAGTGATTCCTAACCCAGTACTTTTTTTACCCGATTTAGTTGTAATCATAATCGCTCCATTTGCTGCACGTGAACCATAAAGAGCTGTTGCACCAGCACCTTTCAAGACAGTCACCGATTCGATGTCTTCTGGATTGATGTCAGACATTCCATTACCAAAATCTACAGGTGAATCTGCAGCTAAATATCCATCGTTTGATCCCGAAGAAACCATCCCTGAGTTGATTGGAATTCCATCAACTACGATTAATGCACCGTTAGCATTTGCATCAATAGAACGGTTTCCACGTAAAACAACTTGTGTAGAACTCATTGGTCCAGAATTGGCAGAAGTAAACGACATACCAGCAACCTTTCCTTTCATATTATCAACCCAGTTGTTTGAACGTGAATCAGTGAAGTCTTTTGCCCCTAATTTTTGTTGTGCATAACCTAATTGTTTTTCTTCACGTTTGATACCTAATGCTGTAATAACCATTTCTTCCATTTGGTCATTTAAATCAGGAATCATTGTTATGTTAATATCTTTTTGTCCAGTGTAAAACATTTCATATTCTACATAGCCTAGATAGTTTACAACAAGAGTAACATCTTTTTCTAAACTTTCTAAAATGAAAGTACCTAGAGCATCAGTTTCTGTTCCTATGTTTGTACCTTTGATATGAACAGTTGCTCCTTCTAAGGGTTGACCGTTTTCATCTAATACAATTCCTTTGATTATTGTTTCTTCTGAATCAATGTTTGATGCAAAGTGATATTTTGTTTCATTTGCATAAGTAATTGTTGAACTACAAAATACGAGTGACGCTAAAGAAAAAATTCGAATCAGCGTTTTTAAGTCGCAGTAATTTTTTTTCATTGTTAGTTGATTGTTTTTATTTGTGACAAATTTCATTCAACTAAATTGTTTATTACGTATAAATTCGATTATCAAAAATGCAATAAAAGGTTATCTGAATATTAGTGAATCCACGGTTTTCTTGAGTTTTATTAAAGTTTTAATAATCTGACTTTTTTTACAAAAACGATATTTTTTATCAGTTTTGCTGAAACTAAAAATCTAATAAAAATGAATATTAAGAAAATTGTTTTAGCAACTTTACTAATGTCTTTTTCTGTATTATGTGCTCAAGAAAAAGCAAAAGGTTATGTTTATAACGATACTAATAAAAACGGAAAAAAGGAATCTAAAGAAAAAGGTATTTCTAATGTATTAGTAAGTAATGGTGTTGATGTTGTTGCAACTGATGCAAAAGGTAAATATGAAATTTCTTTAACTGACGGTCAAACTTTATTTGTAATTAAACCGAATTCGTATCAATTTTTGTTAGATGAGTACAACTTGCCTCAATTTTATTATAACTACCGTCCAACAGGTTCACCAGAATCAAAATATAAGGGAATTAAACCAACAGGTAAGTTGCCGAAAGAAATCAACTTTGCTTTAGTTCCTTTTCAAGAATCAGAGCAGTTTACTGCGTATACTTTTGGTGATCCGCAAGCTTATAATCTTGAAGAAATTCAGTACTTTAAGGATGGTATTGTTAATGAAATTGATAGTAATAAAGCGGTATTTGGAATCAGTTTAGGAGATTTAGTAGGTGATGATTTAGATCTTCATTTACCTTATAAAAACGCGATTAAGGAAATTGGCTTGCCTTGGTACAATGTAATCGGAAATCACGATATGAATTATGATGCAAAAATCGATGAGCATTCAGATGAATCTTTTGAGCAGAATTTTGGGCCTGCAAATTATTCATATAATTATGGAAAAGTTCACTTTATTGTTTTAGATAATATTTTGTATCCAGATCCGCGTGATGGGAAAAGCTATTGGGGTGGATTTAGAGAAGATCAATTGAAGTTTATCGAAAATGATTTAAAACACGTTCCTAAAGATCATTTGATTGTTTTGTCTCATCATATTCCTTTGGCGGATAATAACGGTGAATGGTTTAGAGTAGAAGATAGAGATAGATTGTTCGATTTATTAGCAGAATATCCTAATACATTATCACTTTCTGCACATACTCATATTCAGCAACAACTATTTTACGGAAAAGATAAAGGTTTTAATCGTACGAAGCCACATCACGAATACAATGTAGGAACAACTTCTGGAGATTGGTATTCTGGCGTTAAAAATGCACAAGGTGTACCTGTTTCAACAATGCGTGATGGAACTCCAAAAGGTTATGCGTTTATTCATTTTGATGGAAATCAATATACAGTAGATTATAAAGTAGCAGGAAAACCAGCTGATTATCAAATTAATGTATTTGCACCAAAAGCCGTAAAAAAAGCAAAGAAAAGTAGACACGAAGTTTTTGCAAATGTATTTATGGGGATGCCAACTGATGAGGTTATGTTTAGTGTAGACAATCGAGAATGGAAAAAAATGAAGTATACTAACGATGACGATCCTGCGTATGAGAGTACTTTCTATAAATGGGATGTTTCAGAAAAAGCAATGGAAGGACGTCGTCCATCGAAGTCAATGAAATCGACACATTTGTGGTCAGCAAAAATCCCAACTGATTTACCTGTAGGTGAATATAAAATTAAAATTAAAGCAACCGATTTGTATGGTAAAGAACACTTCGGAGAAACAATATATAAAATTACTGAATAATTTTTTTTATTCAAGTGTGTGTGTAAAAAAACCAACCTTTCGGGGTTGGTTTTTTGTGTTTTTGAATTAGTTGTTTAAACCTTCAGCTGCCTTTAAAACAGCTTCTTTTAAACCTAATTTATATTGAATCATTTTTTCTAATAATGCTGCATTCTGACTAGCAAGAATTTGAACCGCTAATAAACCTGCATTTTTAGCTCCATTTAAAGCAACGGTTGCTACCGGAACGCCGCCTGGCATTTGTAAAATCGATAAAACAGAATCCCAACCATCAATTGAATTTGAAGATTTTACAGGAACTCCAATTACAGGAAGTGGACTCATAGAAGCTACCATTCCTGGTAAATGTGCAGCACCACCAGCGCCAGCGATAATTACGTTGATTCCGTTTTTGTGTGCGTTGTTCGAAAAATCTACTAATTTTTCTGGAGTTCTGTGAGCCGAAACAATATCAACAAGTGTTTCAATTCCAAATTCTTTTAATACGTCGATGGCTTGTTGCATTACCGGCATATCCGAAATGCTTCCCATTACTACTGCTACTTTCATTTATTGTTGTGTTGTTTATTTTATATTTGTTCTGGAATCATATTCCAAATGTCAATGTTAAACTCTTCCTGAATGGCTCGTAGATATCTAACGCTTTCTTCGATTTCTCCATCTATTTTTTCTTGAAAATATTGTTTAATATTTTCGATGTCGTCAAGTTCGATATTTCTTTTAAGTAAAGCGTCTTTTCTTCTCTTGATATATCTTTTTCTAAGCTGAACTTTTTGAAAATTGTTTAAATCTAACAGGTCAATTAAGTTCTTTGCTTCAATATCATTTGGCTTAGAAAAATATGCTCCATCGTTATAGATAATTCTTTTTTCGAAATCTTCTTGGTAAGGTTGTAATATTGGTTCAAGCCAATTGTTAGTTTTTCTTTGATTTGCTAAATGTTTAACTATATACCAATTATTGTAATTGTCATCGTTGGTGTTTTTTAAATTAGGATCGAAATGTTCAATATCTTTAGCATCTTCAAAACTTATATATTCTTCAGTATAAGCACAAAATCCTTTTTGTTCTTTAAATAGAATTCCGCTTAATCTCGAGTTGTTTCCTTTTGAATGATATTTTAGATTTTCTGAAATGACTAATGAATCAGATTTTTTAACTATTCGCTTCATAATTAAAAATCGTATTTATCTCCAATCTGTTCAATCTCTTTTAGAAGTGCTTTTTTCTTCTCAGAATCTTCTTCAAATAAAACTTGATTCTTTTTATTTAAATAATCATCATAAATTTCTTGACCTGTTTTGTTTAATAAAGATTCTAATCCAAAATCATTACTTAAAATATCATTCGGGTCATCTCCAATTGGAGCACTTCCTCTACGGACTTTTACGTTTCCTTCTTCGTCAAAATAAAGGATAAAACGCTCGTCTGGTTCAAAAGCAGCTGCGATGAATGGAGAATGCGTTGCAATAATAAATTGTGAATTGGGTGATATATTTCTATAGTTATCCATTAAATCAATTTGTATATCAGGATATAAAGAACGTTCTGGTTCATCAATTAAAACAACGGATTCTCTCTCTTTTAATTTATAAAGTGGCAAAAAAGATAGTAGTAAACCTTTCGTTCCTGTACTTGTGTTTTGAATTGCAATAACCTCGTCGCTATTTTTTCTTTTGATTGGAATTGAATATTCTGCATTTATAGTATCTACTTCTAAATGTAGTTTTTCTAATAGCGGATTTAATTTGTCTGCTAATAATTTTAATTCATTAGGATTTTCGATTTGCCAATTTTCAAATTCTTTCTGTAATTTTTTTGTATCTGCTAAAAGTCCTTTATAAATTAATTCAGTCATTTTTTGATTGAATTTTTTTCTATAATTGAGTATTTCTGATAACAGATAGAGCCAAACCTCAACTTCAACTTTGTTATCAAAAGTCATATGAGATGTTGTTTTGTAGTAATTTAATATTTTTTGTTTTTCTTTGATTTCATCATTGGTTAAATTATCTGATATTTCAAGAGGGCTCAAAGAATAAAAATTGATATTATGGTCAGATATAATATTCGATTTAATATAAATAACTTCTTTTTTATCTTTAAAATTAATCAAAGAAGTAACAAGACCTCCATTCGAATTATTAGTGAAGGTTTGATTTCTATAGTTAATTGTATTATTTATGTAAGATAATTTTTTATTCTCGATATCAAGCGTGAAATTTACTTTGGTTATATTTTGTGAATTAAAAGAAATATATTTATTTTCAATAATTTCAATCTCTAAAATGTATTTCAAACAATTTGAAATCAATTCAAGAAGATTCGTTTTACCAGTAGCACTTTGACCAATAAAACAAATTTTCTCAAGAGGTTGTCCTTTCTTTTCACCAGATTGGTAGGTAAAGTCAAACTCTAAATTTTCTAGATGTTTATATTTTTCAATATGTAAATTCGTAATTTTCATAAGGCTACTTTGTTTGTGTTAATTATGATTTTTGATGATGTTCTTTGATACCAGTATTCAAGAATTTATTTTCAATTTGAAATTGCAGATTTTGTCCAAACTATTTTTCGCTTAACCATTGATTAATATCATTAGTTACTTCATCGTCATTAAAACAATCTCCTATTTTATATTCTTTTCGAGATTCTTCAATTGCATTTAATTGTTCAGACGATAAATCGTAAACATTCTTACATAATTCAAAATCTAAAAGACGTTTGATTTCTTCAATGATTCTAACTTCTTTAAGTTCGACTATTTTAGTAATAATTTCTAATTTTAAATCTGCAGTTTTCATAATTTGAATATTTTGATTTCAGTCAAGTTTTGTACAAGATTTTATTATAGAATATTTATTGCTTTTTAATTATAAATTATTGTAGATTAAATAAGTGAATTTTTCTTGGTAACAAATCTGTAATAAAATAACTATCAATAAAGCTATGCTAAAAGAAATGAAATTCTGATATTTTTGATTTCCATAAATTTTCTTCAATAAAAGCTTTATTATAAAGCCGATAAAAAAAGTAAATATAAATCCATTTGATACTTGTATTAATACATCAAAAAAAGAAAATATTTTTTCGATTCCATCTTGACCTTCAGCTTTCATTACGATAGGAAAAATGAAGATTAAAAATACCCAAATAGATTTTCTAAATTTCCCCATTTTTGATTTATATACGTAATTTTTAAGCTTGCAACTAATTATCAAATTTACAAAAAATTATTTCGAAATCACTCGAATCGTTTCTTTAACTTGTTGAGCAACTTTACGAGCTTCGGTCATATTTTCGTTTACAATCGTTACGTGTCCCATTTTTCGGAACGGACGTGTTTCACGTTTTCCGTAAATATGTGGAGTTACGCCGTCAATTGCCATAATCTTTTCGATGTTTTCGTAAACTACTTGTCCTGAAAAACCTTCTTCACCAACTAAATTTACCATAATTCCGGCAACTTTACTATCGGTGTTTCCTAATGGTAAATCTAAAATAGCGCGAATATGTTGTTCAAATTGCGAAGTATAACTTGCTTCAATCGAATAATGTCCTGAATTGTGTGGGCGAGGAGCAACTTCATTTATTAAAATTTCATCGTCTTGTGTTTGAAACATTTCAACCGCTAATAAACCAACGTGGTTGTAAGCTTCAGAAACGTTTAAAGCAATTTCGCGAGCGTTATTTGCAACTTTTTCGTCAATACGAGCTGGGCAAATTACGTATTCTACTTGATTTGCTTCTGGATGAAATTCCATTTCAACAACTGGATACGTTTTAATTTCACCCGAAGCCGAACGTGCAACAATTACTGCTAATTCGTTTTTAAACGGAATCATCGTTTCGGCAATACATTCTGTTTCTGGAAGCGTATCTAAATCTTCTATTTTACGAACTACTTTCACCCCATTTCCGTCATATCCACCTTCGGTTGCTTTCCATACAAAAGGAATTTCGATGTTTCCGCTTGAAACTTCAGCTTTTAAAGCTGTTAATGTTAGGAAACGTTCGTAAGGTGCAGTCGGAATATTATGTTGGGTATAAAAATCTTTTTGATTTCCTTTATTTGAAATCAAACGTAAGGTTTTTGGTGAAGGATAAACTTTTTTGCCTTCAGCTTCTAAAGTTTCCAAAGCTTCAAGGTTAACGTTTTCGATTTCGATAGTTAAAACGTCAACTTGGTTTCCTAAATCGATAACGGTTTGGTAATCATTTAATGAACCTTGAAAGAATTCTGTAGCTCCAAATTGGCAAGGCGCCTCAGAACTCGGGTCAACTACGTATGTTTGTATATCGAATTTTCTGGTTTCAGTCAACATCATTTTACCAAGTTGACCACCACCTAAAATTCCTAATTTAAAATCTGAAGAAAAATAACTCATCGTTAAATTTTTAATTGTGTTGTTGTTTAGCCAACAAAGATAAAATTTTTACAACAACTTATCGATTCGCTTCTTTATGAATTTTAGCAAGTATTTTTTTAGCTCTACTAACAAAGGAAGGTTCTTGTAAAATTATTTGTTGTTCTATAATTCCGATAAGTTCCGTTTTAATCCATTCGGCTTCATTTCTCAATTCAAATATAACGCTTAAACAATTTACTCGTGTTGCAACAAACGAATTTGAAATCAACCAATCAAAATGAATGACAATAAGTTGATTTTTTTGTTTTTTATCAAATGTTTCTGAGTTTTGCTTTAAAATATGAAATACGATTCGGCTTGTACAACGTTTGCAAGTTTCGTTTTTGAAGTTTTCTTGTAACAAAATAAAATCGTTAAGACTTTCATTTAAATAATCAGGAAATTCTTCTATTATATAATCTAGAACGCAGATGAATAAAACTTGATTTCTTTCATCGGATATTTTAATGAAATTTAGGACATCTTGAGCTGAAATATTTAAATCTAAAATGGTTTTTTTAGCAATTTTCCGACTATTAATACTTAAATTCACATTAAGATTTGACAATATTTCTAAGGAATTCATCTATTTTTTTTAATCTAATAAATTTATACAAAGAAAAACAATTTATAATAAAATTAGTCAATTCAAAAGTAAACTCAACTCAAATTCATATATTTGCAATTCGTAAGAACTTTAGAAGTTATGGAAATTCAAATTTTAGATAAAGTTTTCGTGCCGTATATTTCGGAAGAAGAAATTCAAGCACGTTTGAAAATAGTTGCGTCAGAAATGATGCACGATTTAGAAGGTGAAAATCATGTTTTTATCGGAGTTTTGAACGGTTCATTTATGGTACTTTCAGATTTGATGAAATATTATAAAAATCCGTGTGAAATTTCATTCGTGAAAATGGCTTCATATGAAGGTACTCAATCTACAAATGAGGTAAAACAATTAATAGGTTTAGATGTTGATGTAACAAATAAAACTGTTGTGATTGTTGAAGATATTGTAGATACGGGGAATACCATCGAAGTTCTTGTACAACTTTTTAATAGATACAAAATCAAAGGGCTGAAAATTGCAACTTTGTTTCATAAGCCAGAAGCTTACAAAAAAGAAATTAAATTGGATTATATTGGTTTCAATATTCCAGATAAATTTATTGTCGGTTACGGGTTAGATTATGACAAACAAGGAAGAAATTTACCAGCTATTTATCAAATCAAATAAACATAATAAGATACTATGATTGCTATTGTTTTATTCGGGAAACCTGGTGCAGGAAAAGGCACACAGGCTGAATTTTTAAAAGAAAAATACAATTTAACTCATATTTCAACTGGTGATATTTTTCGTTTCAACATCAAAAATGAAACGGAATTAGGAAAAAAAGCTCAAGAATTCATTAATAAAGGTGAGTTAGTTCCAGATGAAATAACTATCAATATGTTAAAAGCAGAGGTTGAGAAAAATATGGATAAAGCTGGTTTTTTATTTGATGGCTTTCCAAGAACAATTCCTCAAGCAGATGCATTAGATGCTTTCTTAAAGTCAATTAATTTAGAAATTACTGCTACCGTTGGATTAGAAGCAAATGATGATATTTTAGTTGCTCGTATTCTTGAAAGAGGTAAAACTTCTGGAAGAGCAGATGACCAAGACGAAGCTAAAATCAGAACTCGTTACGAAGAATATAATGAAAAAACTTCTCCGTTAATTGAATATTACAAACAACAAAATAAATATTATGCTGTTGATGGTATTGGTACAATTGCCGAAATCACTGAGCGTTTAAGTAATGTTATTGATAAATTATAATAATAACAAATAAATAAATCTACTTTAATCTTATCTTTGTTTTCAAGGATAAGATTTTGTATTTTAAATAACCTAAATTAAATAACTTTGGAAATACTCATTATTTTCTTTTTAATTATATTAAACGGTATCTTTTCGATGTCAGAAATGGCTTTGGTTTCTGCCAGGAAAAACCGTTTAGAAATTGCTGCCAAAAAAGGAAGTTCAAGTGCAAAAGCGGCTTTAGCTTTAGCAAATAATCCAAATAACTTTTTCTCAACGGTTCAAATTGGAATTACCTTAATAGGAATCTTAACAGGTATCTATTCTGGAGATAATATTACCACAGATGTAAAAGTTTTTATATCACAATTTCCTGTTTTAGCTCCTTATGCAGCTTCTTTAAGTGTTGGTTTGGTTTTGTTTGTTCTTACTTTTTTTACTTTGATTTTAGGAGAATTAGTTCCAAAACGATTAGGTTTAAATTTTCCAGAAGGAATTTCAAAAGCGGTTGCACTGCCGATGACATTAATTTCTAAAATTGCAGCTCCTTTTGTTTGGTTGCTTACTTTTTCAACCGATGGAGTTTTGAAAATTTTAAATATTCGCCCAACTGCTGATGGTAAAGTTACCGAGGAAGAAATTCGTTCGATAATTAGAGAAAGTACTGAAGGTGGAGAGGTTCAAGAAATTGAACAAGATATTGTGGAACGTGTTTTTAATGTTGGAGATAGAAAAGTGAATTCGTTAATGACACACAGAAAATCAGTTGTTTTTCTTGAATGTGATGATGATTTACAGACCTTAAAAGATAAAGTGATTAATGAAATTCATTCGTTTTATCCAGTTTGTGAAGATGGTTTGGATGAAGTAATTGGGATTGTAACTTTAAAAGATTTATTTTTGCTGTTCGAAAATCAAAACACAGATTTACGTACCATAATTAAAGAACCCATTTTTATTATTGAACATACTTCGGCTTATAAAGCCTTAGAAATGTTTAAATCAACCAAAGTTCATTATGCATTAATTACTGATGAATATGGTGTGATTCAAGGAATTATAACTTTGAATGATATTTTGGAAGCCTTAGTTGGCGATGCATCTGAATTTGATGAAGAAGAATACCAACTTCAAGAAATTGAAGATGGAAAATATATAGTTGATGGTTTTTATCCGTTACACGATTTGTTTGCATATTTTGAATTAGACGAATTAATGCAAGATTATGATGTAACTACTGTTAGTGGTTTAGTTATGAAAGAATTATCTTACATTCCAAAAACCGGTGAAAAGTTGATTTGGAATAAAATGGAATTTGAAGTTCTAGAATCAAATGGTGTGAAAATCAGCAAAATTGGAATAAATTTATTAAAAGAATAACTTGATTTTATCAAGTAAAAAAGAATAAAATGACAGAAGGAAATTTCGTAGATTACGTAAAAATATATGTAGCATCTGGTAAAGGTGGTAAAGGTTCAACGCATTTACATCGTGAAAAGTTTATCGAAAAAGGTGGACCTGACGGAGGTGATGGTGGACGTGGTGGACACGTTTATTTAGTAGGTAACGAAAGTTTATGGACTTTATATCACTTGAAATTTGCCCGTCATATCAAAGCTGGTCACGGAGGTGATGGAGGAAGTGCTCGTAGTACAGGGTCTGACGGAGTAGATAGATATCTTGAAGTTCCATTAGGTACCGTTGTTAAAGACAAAGAAACTGGGGAAGTTTTGTTTGAAATTACTGAAAATGGCGAAAAGAGAATTTTAGCTAAAGGAGGAAAAGGTGGATTAGGAAACTGGCACTTTAGAAGTTCAACAAATCAAACACCACGTTATTCGCAACCTGGTATTGCTGGTGAAGAGTTAGATATTATTTTAGAATTAAAAGTTCTTGCTGATGTTGGTTTGGTAGGATTTCCGAATGCTGGAAAATCAACTTTATTGTCCGTATTAACTTCGGCAAAACCTAAAATCGGTGATTATCCGTTTACAACCTTAAAACCAAATTTAGGAATTGTTGCTTATCGCGAATTTAAATCGTTTGTAATTGCTGATATTCCTGGAATTATCGAAGGTGCAGCAGAAGGAAAAGGTTTAGGACATTATTTCTTACGTCACATTGAACGTAATTCAACATTATTGTTCTTGGTTCCGGCTGATGCAAAAGATATCAAAAAAGAATACGATATTTTATTAGACGAATTACGTCGTTACAATCCAGAAATGTTAGATAAAGATCGCTTAATTGCCATTTCAAAATCTGATATGTTAGATGATGAATTAAAAGTTGAAATGAGCGTTCAATTAGATAAAGACTTTGGTGACATTCCGTATATGTTTATTTCATCGGTTGCGCAACAAGGTTTAACTGAATTAAAAGATAAACTTTGGTTGATGCTAAATAAATAAAATTTAAGTCTCTTCGTTTGAAGGGACTTTTTTTATATCTTTAATATTGAAAACCAACCTTATAAATTGGATATGAAAATCAAAATTTTATTTATTTCTTTATTATTAATATCGATGAAGAGTCAAGCTCAAGATGTAACAATTATCGATGTTGTAGAAGATTCTTATAATACTTCTTCGATTGATACCTTACAAATCAAATCCGGAAAACCTCAAGTTTTTTTAATTCAAATCCAAAGTCAGAATGATGGTTATAGCATTGCTGATGATGATATCGAGAAGAAAGAACTTCAAAAAAATTTCAATTCAAAAGATTTTAATCTAAATCACATTACCAAGCAAAGTTATATTCGTTTAGAGAATGGGCAATTTATCGATGTAAGCGATTTGGATAGTTCGTATGGAGCCGTTGCGTTTTGGAACGGAAAACCGAATGATAAGTTAAAAATTCAAGAAGGTATTCGTTTATCAACTGAGTTTGTTTCAGAACAATTAGGACAAAAAAAGAAATCGTCTTATATCACAAATTCTGAATTACAAAAAAAGGAAATTTCACAACTTTCTAAGAATGATAATTTCACTGAAAATTCAAGAAAAGTAATGAATCGTTTTCTAAAAAAATATTCGGTTTCCGAGGTTCTTACAATTAGCGGTTATTTGGTTTTAAATGAAAATCAAACGAAAGTAAAAACGATTACGGGTTATGAAGTAAATTCAAAAGGAAAAAAAATAAAATACGAACAAATTTTTTTAAATGAATTTGAACAACCAACAAAAGTAAATCACTTTGGGGATGACGGAAAAAACGTTTATTATTCTATCGAATTTATCTATGAAAATGGAATTCTAAAAACAATAGTTAATGACGATAGAATTGATAAAATCAGCTATAACGATAATCAACTTTTTTTTACTTCTGATTTAGGCGGTGGAGAAGAAACTTCATTTTATACATTAAAAGATGGTGTATTATTAAGTAAACGTATTTTGATAATGAAAGGCGACGCAGGTTATGAAGAGCAAAACTCAATGGTTGAAGAAAAAATCGAAAAAGGATGTGTAAATTATTACATAAATAACGAACTAAGTTCAATGAATTGTCATTCAGAACTTGGCAAATTTCCATTTACCAATAAATATACATCATTTCAGGATGGTGAAATAATGCAATCAATCGAATATAAAGTCACTAAAATAAATGATTCAAAAATTGAAATTGTTTCAAAAAATTCAAATTCAACTGGAAAAACTACAGCTATTTTAAATTCTCTCGGACTTGTTGAATCTATCGTTTATGTAAGTGGAAATGAAACTGAAAAAATGTTGTTTGAATATACTTATTATGAATAATATTTTTGAGGAATCTTAAAATTTCACCATTTAATGTGTTCTAAAAATAAAAAAATAAGTTAAAAAATCGGTTTCCTTTAGATATAATTCGTTTTTTTTATAAAATCATTTATCTTCGCATTTGAAATCATTTAATTATAATATGAAAAAATTAGTTCTGTTCTTAACAGTTGCTTTGATGGCATTACCATTAAAAGTAAAAGCTGACGAAGGAATGTGGTTTTTAATGTTCATTGAGCGTTTAAATCACCGCGATATGCAAAAAATGGGACTTCAGTTAACAGCTGAAGAAATTTACAGCATCAACAACAATTCATTAAAAGATGCAATTGTACAATTTGATGGTGGATGTACTGCAGAAATTATTTCTAACCAAGGTTTAGTTTTGACTAATCACCACTGTGGATATGATAAAATTGCTGAATTATCTACACCTCAAGACGATATCTTAACAAACGGATTTTGGGCTAAAAACAAAGCTGAAGAGCGTGCTCCAAAAGAAATTTCTGTTCGTTTCTTCGTTCGTATGGATGATGTTTCAAAACGTATTTTAGGTGTTACAAATCCTAAAATGACTGAAGCTGAACGCGAAAAAGCAATTAAAGAAGAAATTGCTAAAATTGAAAAAGAAAACAACGAAGGTGGAAAATACACAGTTTCTGTTCGTTCTTTCTTTCAAGGAAATGAATATTACTACTTTGTTTACCAAGATTTCGAAGATGTTCGTTTAGTTGGAACGCCTCCAAATGCAATTGGTAAATACGGTGGAGATACAGACAACTGGGAATGGCCACGTCATACAGGAGATTTCTCATTATTTAGAGTTTACACAGATGCTAACGGAAATCCAGCACCATATTCTCCAAATAACATTCCAATGAAACCGAAACATCATTTACCTGTTTCTATGGCTGGAGTTCAAGAAGGAGATTTCTCAATGATTTTAGGTTATCCAGGTCGTACAAACCGTTGGATGCCAGCTCAAGGAATCGCTCAAAATGTTTCATTCGCTTATCCTGCTTGGGTTGAAGGTTCTAAGTTAGGAATGGATGTGATGAAAAAATATATGGACCAAAACGATGAAGTACGTTTAAACTATGCTAGTAAATATGCTAGTATTGCAAACTACTGGAAAAATCGTCAAGGTATGATTGATGCTTTAAAAGAGCACAAAACAGTTGATAAGAAAACAAAAGAAGAAAAAGCTTTTGATAAGTGGGCGAACAAAAAAGAAAATAAAGAAGTTTACGGAAATGTAATTAAAGATATTAATGCATATTACGCAGCTACAAACGAAAAATCGCGTCACGATAATTATTTATCTTTAGCTTTAATTCGTGCTTCTGATATGGGAGCTTTACCATATAGTTTCGGAAATGCTTTCTTACAATATATCACAGCAGATGATGCTACAAAAGCTCAAATGAAACCAGCTTTAGAAGAAGCAATTAAAGAAGCTTATGCAACGATGTATATGCCATTAGAACAAGAAATGATGGCTAAACAATTAGGTTTATATGCATCTAAATCTACTGGATATGAAATTGCTCCTTATGTAAAAGAGATTGGTTCAAAATCAAATAACGATTTTACTTCTTATATTAATAATGCATTTGCTAACAGTATTTTTGCCTCAGAAGAAAAAGCATTAGCTTTCTTAAATAATCCAAATGCTGATTTAGTAAATAATGATGAATTATTTAAATTATCTACTGATTTAGTAAGACAATATAACACAGTTCCAGATAACGTAAAAGCGTTACAAAACGATTACCAAAAGTCTTACCGTTTATTAGTTGATGGTTTGAGAAAAGCAAATCCAGATAAAAAATACTATCCAGATGCAAATTCAACTTTACGTTTAACTTATGGTACAGTTCGTGACTTACCAAGAGGAAATAAAGTAAATGATGCTACAGAAAACTGGTACACAACTTTAGATGGAACAATCGCTAAACACAAAGCAGGTGACGAAGAATTCGAAAATCCTCAACGTTTAATTGATTTATACAATGCTAAAGATTACGGTCCTTACGCTGATAAAGATGGTTCTTTACACGTGAATTTCTTAACGGATCACGATATTACTGGTGGTAACTCAGGTTCTCCAGTATTGAACGGAAAAGGGGAGTTAATCGGTTTAGCTTTCGACGGAAACATTGAAGCTATGGCTGGTGACGTAATTTTCGATCCTAAATTACAACGTACAATTAATGTTGATATCCGTTACGTTTTATTCGTTATCGATAAATACGCAGGAGCAACAAACTTAATTGAAGAAATGACAATCGTGAAGTAATTCATATTTTGCAATAAATTTTAAAAACCGTTTCAGATTTTTCTGAAGCGGTTTTTTTATGCGTTTATTTTTGTAAATTTAATCTATGAAAAAAATATATTGGCTTTTTGTTTTATTGATTTCTTCTTTAAATCATGCTCAAACCAAATCTGATTTTAAAACTGAATTCATTTCTTTTATCAAAAGTCAAGATGAGTTTGGGAGTATTTTATATTATGGTCATAAAAATGAAGATTATCATTCAAAAGATACTTTGGTTTTAAGTAATAATACTTCATTTTTTAATGATTTTAAAGCATTTATAACATGGAGTTTTTTATCTAAGAAAACTTTAGGGATTAGTTCAATGCATTATGTAGATGGTACTCATGGTATGATTGCAGCTAAAGTTTTAGAAGAAAAGAACATCTATCAATATAAAATCAAAAAAATTAAAAATGAATCATTTCTTATATTTTATCAGAATCGAAAATTAGTCGAAAAATTCAAAATTATTGATTTCGAGTATAAACCCTTTTTTTTCAAAATGGTTTTAGTTAGGAATAGAGATTAATCGTAAATTTAATCTATGAAAAAAATATATTGGCTTTTTGTTTTAATCGTTTGTATAAGTTGTACTAAGAAAGACGACGATATTGATATGTCCTTTTATTATTGGAAAACAAATTTTAAAATGGATGCTTCAGAACGTGATTTCTTAGCGCAAAATCAAATCAATAAAATGTATGTTCGTTATTTTGATGTTGGTCTAAAAGGTGGAATTCCCGTTCCGATTTCGGCAATTACTTTTGATTCAATTCCTAAAAATTTACAAGTTATTCCGGTGGTTTATATTAAGAACGAAGTGGTTCTCATTCCTAATTTAGATGTAAAAGAACTGGCGGCGAACATTGTCAAATACATCAATCAAATCAACGAGAAAAATCAAATTTCAATGAACGAAATTCAATTAGATTGCGATTGGAGTTTAAATAGTAAAGAACAGTTTTTTGCATTGGTCGATGAAATTAAAAAACAGACAAATTTGAAACTGAGCGCAACCATTCGTTTACATCAAGTAAAATATTTCGAAAAAACTGGTGTTCCGAATGTTGATGAAGGTGTTTTGATGTATTACAATATGGGAAAAATTGCTGCTGATTCTTTAAATTCAATTTACGACAGAGAAGTTGCTAAGAATTATATCAAAAGTTTAAGAGATTATCCACTCAAATTAAATATTGCTTTACCCGTTTATTCATGGTTGGTTCACACGCGAGATAGAAAACCGATTAATCTGATTAGCAGAATTAGAATTGAACAATTAGATACGATTCCAAATTTCAAAAAAATAGATAAAAACCGTTATTTAGTTCAAGAATCAAATTCTTATTTTGGTAGTTATTTCAAAAAAGGCGACATTGTAAAAATCGAAAGTACAACAGCCAAGCAAGTTGAGGAAATGATTACGGATTTGAGTGAAAATATGAAAGAAAATCCAAACGAAATAATTTTTTATGATTTCGATAAAACCAATACCAATTACTATGAAAATGAATTTTTTAAGAAAATCGTTAATCGCTATTAGTTTAACTTCCGTTTTTAGTTACGGAGTTTATTCTTATGGTTGTGCAGACGGCTGGTGGGGCAACGATTTTAATTCGATGTTTGCACCCGAAACGTTTGTAGATAAATCTTATAAACCCATGTTTTACGATTCATATAACTTTTTTTATGATTATAATCCATTACAAGATTATACTTCAAAATTTAGTGATGATATTGTAGCTGATTGGTCTAATTATATCGGAAAATCTGAACCTAAAGAAGCGGTTGCTTATTATTTGTTAAATGATACGGCAGCGCAATACATTCCAAAATTAATTAATAAACAATCGATTTCTGGAGCAAAATACGGGTTGAATTTAAAAAATAAAGAAGCTAAGAATTTTTTAGAGTTTCTACAAATTGCTAAAAAGGTAGAAAAGTATTCTACTTCTCAATATTATTATTGGAATTATGAAAATAGAAATCAAGAAAAAGTAGATGCTAAAGTAATTGCAACCATCGAAGATTATTTTAACAACCTTGGAAATAAAGATGAATTTTATAAAAATAGAATTTGGTTTCAATTAATGAAAGCTAAGTTTTATTCTAATAATGTAAATGATGCAGTTTCTTTTTTTGAAGCAACTAAAAAGAATCAATCTAAAAATCTTTTATATTATCGAGCTTTAGGTTATGTTGCTGGAGCTTATTATCAGAAAAAAGATTACGATAAATCGAATGTTTTATTTGCAGAGATTTTTGATGAAGTTCCTCAGTTACGTCAAGAAGCTTTGTACAATTTCAGACCCGTTGATGAAGCTGCTTTTTTAAAGCAAGTTGAGTCTGTTCCGAGTAAAGAAGTTAAAGCAGCAATGTGGGCTATTTATGGTTATTATGCCGATGAATTTAAAGCAATGCAAGAGATTTATAAAATTGACTCTAAGAGCGAGCATATCAATTTCTTATTGACACGTTGGGTGAACATTCAAGAAAGTAGTATTAATGTTTATCAAGAAAAAGCAATTTCTAATCCAGGAAATTATCACAAAGAAGTTGCAAAAGCAATCAACCAAAAACAATTCAAATGGATTAGTGAAGTCGCTTCAAAACCTGATTTACTTCAAAATCCAGAACTTTGGTTTTTTGCAACCGGTTATCTGAATATTTTTCAAGGAAATTTTAAAGTTGCTGAAAAACAATTCGATCAAGCTAAAATTTATATAAAAGCGGGAGATGAATTAGCAAAAAATCAAATCCGATTGATGCAATTAATTAATAAAGTTTCGCAAGTAAAGACAATCTCAATGAAAGAAGAAGCAACTTTAATTGAAGATTTAAATTGGTTATTATATGAAGTTCCTGAAAATATCAAATACGATAATCCGTTCCGTTTTAATTATGCAACCAATTGGGTAAAAAAATATTTGTCTTCGGTTTATAAAAATCAAGGAAACCAAGTCATGGCTGAGTTATTAAATTCCAACAAAGTTTTTTACGATAGTGAAAATAACGGTCAGGCAATGGAAGAGTTCTTTTTGAAGAAAAACAAAACTGCTTGGGAAGAACTATTTGTTGGCTTGTATCCATATAACATCAGTGATATTTACGAATGTAGAGCCATAAATTTATATTACGCTGGTAAATTAGAAGAATCGATAGCGATGTTTGAAAAAATCTATCCAATTAAGTTAAGACAGTATAATTACGAAACGGATTCATATTCTTATGATTTCGTTGACTACAACAAACGCGAACTTTACGGAAATCCGTTTAATGGAAAAATCAAAGATTGCAACGATTGTGACCATCAGGCGAAGCAATCTGTAAAGTATTCGAGTTTAGATATGCTTCGAAAAATGAAAGAATTAAAAACAAATATCGAAGTCGGCAATGATGTTTATAACAATGCCTTGTTACTTGCAAATGCATATTACAATACTTCATATTACGGAAATGCTCGTTCGTTTTATTATAATTCGATTTTTGGCGAAACTGGAAGTAATTATATTTCAAAAGAAAATCAGTATAAATTATTTGATTTATCTCAAGCTAAAAAATATTATGAGATTGCTTTTCAAGCAGCATCAGATAACGAGCAACGTGCAAAGATTTCATATATGTTAGCAAAAGTTGAACGCAATGAATTTTATTTCAATGAATATTTTTCTCAAAGTACTTATTGGGGATATAATTACGACCAAGTTATGGTAAAGAAATGGGACGGTTTTAAAAGATTAAAACAGGATTATTCCGATACCAAATATTATCAAGAATTAATCAAAGAATGTGGCTATTTTAGAACCTATTTGGGGATGCAAAAATAATTTATTTGTTTAAAACATGAAGCTTTTAAAAAAAATAGGATTGACGTTTTTTATGCTTATTTCTAGTTTAGGAATATATGTTTATGCGTGTGGTTATATTGATTGGTTTGGCTATGATTATCAATCTATGTTCACACCAGAAGTTGTTATAGATAATTCTTATCAATCCATGTTTTATGCACCTCAAAATTTGTTTTATGGCTATGAAAATTTAGATAACGTTGAAAGATTTAATTCTGATTTTGTTTCAGATTGGTCAAATTATATTGGGAAATCCGAATCTAAAGAAGCAATTGCTTATTATTTACTAAACGATTCTGCAGCTCAATATATTCCTAAATTGATTAACAAAAAATCGATTAAAGGTGCAAAATACAATTTGAATCTGAAAAATCAAGAATCAAAAGATTTTTTAGAATTTCTGCAAATAGCTAAGGAAGTAGAAAAATTTTCAGTTCGATATGATTATTATTGGGATTATGAAAATAATGAAAAAGTAGGTATAGATTTAAAGACGATTGCCACAATCGAAAAATATTACAATCAATTAGAAAACAGAAGCAATTTCTATAAAAATCGTATTTGGTTTCAAATCGTAAAAGCTAAATTTTATTCGACTAATTCTGATGATGTTATCGATTTCTTCGAAACAACATCAAATAAACAACCTAAAAACCTGTTGTATTATAAAGCTTTAGAATATGTTGCTGGAGTATATTATAGACAACGAAATTTTGAAAAATCAAATTTATTATTCGCTAAAATTTTTGATGAAGCTCCTAAATTGAGAAAAAACGCACTTTACTTTTTTCATCCTGAAGATGAGGCGACTTTTCAAAAGCAATTACAAAATGCAGACTCTATAGAAACTAAAGCAGCAATGTGGGCAATTTATGGATATTATACGGATGAGTTTAGAGCAATGCAAGAAATTTATAAGTTAGATTCTCAAAGTGAACATATTGATTTTTTATTAAGCCGTTGGGTAAACATTCAAGAAAGTAACATTAATATTTATCAAGAAAATGAAATAACTTCTTTAAAAAAATATCACAAAGAAATTAAGACAACGATAAATCAAAAGCAATTAAAATGGATAACCGAAGTTGCTTCAAAACCAGAATTACTTCATAATCCTGAAATTTGGAATTTGGCAGTTGGTTATCTTGATATTTTTCAAGGAAATTATAAAAATGCTGAAAAACAATTTTCTGATGCAGCCAAAAACATCAACTCTGATAATCAGTTAGCCAAAAATCAAATACGATTATTTCAGTTAATTAATAAAATTTCTCAAATCGAAAAAATAGATAAATCTGCTGAAAGCGAATTGATAGAAGATTTAAATTGGCTTTATCTGAATACTGAAAATGAAAATAGTTTCGGAACTTTACGTATAGATTACGCAACAGTTTGGATTAAAAAATACCTTTCAGCTGTTTATAAAAATCAAAAAAATGATTTGATGTCGGAACTACTTTATTCGGATAGAAATTTCATTCTACAAGAAAAAAATCTAGATAAAGTCATTCAGCTTTTTGAAAGTAAAAATAAAACAGCTTTTGAGAAGTTTATTGTTGATGTTTACAAGTATAATATCAATGATTTGTATGAAAGTAAAGCTATCTTTTTATTTCATACGGGTAATTTAGATGATGCAATTGAATTTTATCAAAAAATAAAACCCATGCCAATCCGAGTTTTTAATTATGGTACAAGAAGATATATTTCAGTAGATAGCGAAAACACAGATAGTAAAATAATTGAATTATATGGAAATCCGTTTAACGGAAGAATTTCAGATTGTAGTGATTGCGACCATCGAGCGAATCAAAAAATTAAATATTCGCCATTGACTATGCTGATAAAAATGAAAGAAATGAAAACGAATATTGATAACAATCATGAAGTTTTCAATAATGCATTGTTAATAGGGAATGCGTATTATAATTCATCTTATTATGGAAATGCAAGAGCCTTTTACTATAATTCAATAATTAATAATAATTTTTTTATGAGCAATTTGAATGTTGATGACGCTAATAGTAATTTAGTTTTAGATTTCAATCAAGCTTTTAAATATTATAATATCGCTTTGAATGCTGCTGAAAATGATGAACAACGTGCAAAAGCAACTTTTATGTTAGCTAAGATTGAGCGCAATAATTATTACTCTAAGAATTATATGGATTTAAAAAGTTTCAATAAAATGAAGTCCAGTAAAATTTTTTCAGATTGGAGTAGTTTTAAAAGCTTAAAAGAAAATTATTCCGATACTAAATATTATCAAGAAGTAATCAAAGAATGTGGTGATTTTAGAGATTATGTTGGAATTTATAAATAAAAAAAATTGTAGTTTTACCGTACTATTTTAGTTTAAAAAAAGAAATCAAATGCGTGTACATTTTATAGCAATTGGCGGAAGCGCTATGCACAATTTAGCATTAGCTTTACATGAAAAAGGTGATGTAGTTACCGGAAGTGACGATGCTATTTTTGAACCTTCGAAAACCCGTTTACAAAACGAAGGTTTATTACCTGAACAAATGGGTTGGTTTGCAGATAAAATAACTTCAGATATCGATGCCGTTATTCTTGGAATGCACGCAAAAGCCGATAATCCCGAACTTTTAAAAGCGCAAGAATTAGGTTTACATATTTATTCATATCCCGAATTTATTTTCGAACATTCAAAAAATAAAACACGCGTAGTTATTGGTGGTTCACACGGAAAAACGACCATTACATCTATGGTGCTTCACGTAATGCATTACCACAATCGTGCGGTTGATTATTTAGTTGGTGCGCAACTTGAAGGTTTTAAAACCATGGTACATTTAACTGAAGATAACGATTTTATTGTTTTGGAAGGTGATGAATATTTATCTTCTCCAACAGATTTACGTCCGAAGTTTCATTTGTACCAACCAAATATTGCTTTAATTAGCGGAATCGCTTGGGATCATATCAATGTGTTTCCAACGTTTGAGAATTATGTAGATCAGTTTAAAATTTTTATTGATAAAATTACCGATGGTGGAATTTTAGTTTATAACGAAGAAGATGCAACGGTAAAACAAATTGTTGAAGATGCTACAAAACCAATTCGTAAAATGCCTTACGAAACTCCTGAATATGCAATTGAAAACGGAATTACGTATTTAGAAACTCCAGATGGACCAATGCCAATTGAAGTTTTTGGAGCGCATAATTTAAATAATTTAGCCGGAGCAAAATGGATTTGCCAAAACATGGGAATCGATGAAGAAGATTTCTACGAAGCTATTCAAAGTTTTAAAGGAGCGGCTAAACGTTTAGAAAAAATTGCAGAAACAACTTCGGCTGTTGCTTATAAAGATTTCGCGCATTCACCAAGTAAAGTTAATGCAACTACGCAAGCGGTTAAAAAACAATATCCGAATAAGAAGTTAATTGCATGTTTAGAATTACATACGTATTCTAGTTTAAATGCCGAATTCTTATCGCAATATGAAGGTGCTTTAGATGCTGCTGATGTTGCTGTAGTTTTCTATTCGCCAGATGCGGTTGCGATTAAAAAATTAGAAGAAATTTCTAAAACACAAATTGAATCAGCTTTCAAAAGAAACGATTTAATTGTTTATACGAATCCAACAGAATTTCAGAATTTCTTAAAAGAGCAAACCTTTAATGAATCTGTTCTTTTATTAATGAGTTCAGGAAATTACGGAGGTTTAGATTTTGACGAAGTTCAAACTATTATTTCATAAACATAAAGCGACTTATCCAGGTCGCTTTTTTGTTCGTAATTTTAAATTTAAATAAAAACTGATTTTATTATTGAACAACAAAACCTATTTCGTAACTTTATTATCTAAGTTGTTGAAATATGGATGATTATCAAGATAAACATTTCTCGATTAAACATTGGTCGGAAGATGATAAACCAAGAGAAAAGCTAATGCTTAAAGGAAAAATCGCTTTAAGCGATGCTGAACTTTTGGCTATTTTAATTGGTTCTGGTAGTAGAAATGAATCCGCTGTTGCTTTATGCAAACGTATTTTAGCTTCAAACGAAAATAACTTAAATCAACTTGGAAAACAATCCATTCAACAATTACTTCAGTTTAAAGGAATTGGTGAAGCGAAAGCAATAACCATTATCGCAGCTTTAGAATTAGGTAAACGCCGCCGTTTAGAAGAAGCAAAACAGTTTACGCAAATTAAATCAAGCAAAGATGTTTTTGAACATATGCAACCATTAATTGGTGATTTGCCAAACGAAGAATTTTGGGTTTTGCTTCTGAATAATAGCAATAAAATCATACAAAAAATACAACTTTCAAAAGGTGGATTGACCGCTACTTTGGTCGATATTCGTTTGCTTTTTAAACAAGCTTTAGAACATTTTGCTACCGCAATTATTTTGGTTCACAACCATCCTTCAGGTCAATTAAAACCTAGTGAAGCCGATAAAAATATCACACGTAAAATTGCCGATGCAGGAAATGTATTGGAAATTAAATTATTAGACCATATCATTGTAACTGAACATGAATATTTTAGTTTTGCCGATGATGGTATTTTATGATTTATTTTGGATTTAAATTCTTAAATTGCAAGCTATTATTAGAAACAAACTTTTTGAAATGATTACGACTCAAAATCTTCAGTTTTCTTATAACAGTAAACAAAATTTTTCGTTTCCAGATTTGAAATGCGAATCTGGCAACACACTTTTGATTACCGGAAATTCAGGAAAAGGAAAAACCACTTTACTACATTTATTAGGCGGACTTTTAACGCCAACTTCTGGTAATATTCAAATTGACGATACTGAAATTTCAAAACTATCGCCATCTAAGCTAGATGCTTTTCGTGGAAAAAATATCGGGATGGTTTTACAAAAATCATATTTTGTTGAAGCTTTATCTGTTTTAGATAATGTGATTTTAGCTTCTTGGCTGGCTACAGGTAAAAAAGCTAAAGAAAAAGCCATTCAACTTTTGACGCAACTTGATTTAGAAAATCAAATTCATAAATTACCTGCTCAATTAAGCATAGGTCAACAACAACGTGTAAATATTGCTCGAGCTTTAATCAATAATCCAAAAGTGATTCTGGCCGATGAACCAACTTCTAGCTTGGATGATGATAATGCGCAAATTGTAGCTGATTTATTAGCTAATTTAGCAAGTAAACACAAAGCTGCGTTGATTATTGTTACACACGACCAACGTTTGAAATCGAAATTTACTAACGCTATAAACTTATAATATGATTGGGAAAATAGCTTGGAAAAATATGTGGTTTAAACCACTAAATACCGTTTTAAGCGTTTTGCTTTTAACGGCATCCGTTTCGATTATAACCGTTTTAATTTTACTTCAAAAACAATTTGAAGAACAGTTTACTTCTTCAATGGATGATATTGATTTGGTTCTTGGAGCAAAAGGAAGTCCGTTGCAGTTGGTACTTTCTTCAGTTTATCAGATTGATGCACCTCCAGGAAATATTAATTATTTAGAAGCGAAACGTTGGATGGAAAATCCGTTTGTTGCTTCTGCGATTCCATTAGCTTACGGAGATAATTACAAAGGATATAAAATCATCGGTACAACTCCTGAATATATTTCAAAATATGGAGGAAAAGTTGCACAAGGAAACGTTTTTCAAAAAGATTTTGAAGTGGTTGTGGGATATGAAATCGCTCAGAATTTAGGATTAAAAGTTGGTGATACGTTTTTAGGAACACACGGTGATGCAGAAGAAGGTGGTGAAGTTCACGAAGATAAACCTTACACCATTGTTGGAATTGCATCAAAAACTGGAAAAATTTTAGATAATGTAATCTTATCAAATATTGAATCGGTTTGGAATATGCACGATCACGATCATAGTCACGAAGGCGAAGAAGAACATGTTCATGCAGATGGAGAAGTTCATAATCATGAACACGACCATGAACATACCGCAGATTGCGATCATGATCATTCTGAAATTGTTTCGTATGAAGGAAAAGAAATTACTGCAGTTCTAATTAAATTTAGAAATAAAATGGGAATTGTAACTTGGCCAAGAATGATTCCACAAAATACAGAAATGCAAGCGGCTTCTCCAGCAATAGAAATCAATCGTTTGTTTTCATTGTTTGGCGTTGGTTTAACCGCATTACAGTATTTAGCTTACGGAATCATGTTGATTTCAGGAATCAGTATTTTCGTTGCATTATACAACACCTTGAAAGAACGAAAATTTGAGTTTGCCTTATTACGCGTTAATGGAGCAACACGTTTTCAACTTTTGAAATTAGTGTTAATAGAAAGTTTGTTACTTTGTATTACTGGTTTTGTTTTCGGAATGATTTTTGGAAGAATCGCATTGTATTTTATATCACTTTCATCACAAGCTGAATTCAAAATGGCATTTAATCCGTATCAATTTATCTGGGACAAAGAAGGAATTTTGTTCCTAATCACATTGTTTGTTGGGGTTCTTGCAGCATTAATTCCTGCAATTAAAGCTTATTATTTAAACATATCAAAAACATTAGCAAATGCTTAAAAAATATATTTTACCTTCTCTTTTGTTTAGCTCATTTTTATTCATGAGTTTTACTACTTTTCATCACGATTCAAAAGAAGAAAACTTTGAATTCTATCAGAAAAAAGATACTGTTACTTGGAAACAATTAGGAAATATTACATTCTTAAAGAAAAAAGATCCAACGTATGGCGAGGTGATGTTTCCTGTTATTAATGCAAATTTAAAAACCAAACAAGGAAAGAAAATTGTTGCTAAAGGTTTTATTGTACCTATTGATAATAAAACTTATGCATTAAGTAAAAATGTTTTTGCACAATGTTTTTTCTGTGGAAATGCTGGTCCAGAAACAATTATGGGCTTAAAATTTAAAGGAGCAACTCCAAAGTTAAAAACCGATCAATATGTTACAATCGAGGGTAATTTCCGTTTTAACGATAAAGATATCGAAGATTGGATTTATCACATCGATAATGCAGTAATAGTAAAAGGAAAATAGTGACAGATTTTAAAAATATTACCGATATTTTTTTTGACTTAGATCATACGATTTACGATTTTGATAAAAATGCGGAATTGACTTTCAATCAAGTTTTTAATGATTTGAATTTAGATGTTCCATCAAATTTCATGGAACATTTCAAACCTATAAACGATTATTATTGGGATTTGTTAGCAAAAAAAGAAATCACTGCAGAATATTTACGTTTTGCTCGATTGAATGATACTTTTCAACAAATTAATTTTCAGGTTTCAGATGAAACTATAAATGAGATTGCAAGTCGATTTATTGAAAATTTAACGAATTACAATCATGTTTTTGAAGGTGCTTACGAAATTTTAGACTATTTAAAGGATAAATATCGATTGCACATTATCACAAACGGTCCAGATAAAGTTCAAGAACTAAAATTAAAGAATTCAAATCTAAATCAATATTTTTGTACAGTTACAAATTCAGAGTTAGCGGGTGCAAAAAAGCCAGATGCACGAATTTTTAAATATGCTTTAAATCTTGCAAATGTTAAACCAGAACATAGTTTAATGATTGGTGATAATTTGGATGCAGATATTAAGGGTGCATTAAATATTGGAATGCAAGTAGTTTGGTTTGATGAATACAGAACAAATCAATTACAAAGTTTCACAACTATTAATAAATTAAA
Source organism: Paenimyroides tangerinum (assembly GCF_003865405.1). Taxonomy (GTDB): domain Bacteria; phylum Bacteroidota; class Bacteroidia; order Flavobacteriales; family Flavobacteriaceae; genus Flavobacterium; species Flavobacterium tangerinum. The sequence continues at coordinate 38,858 of NZ_RQVQ01000014.1, read as the reverse complement.
TGAGTTAAAAAAAATCTTATAAAATGAAAAAAATCTTGTTATTATTCGCAGTTTTATTCTCTTTGGGAATGACTGCACAAAATCAAAAAGTTAAATATGTAAATCTTAAATGGGCTTATGATTTTCAAGATAAAACTAATGAATACCGTCTTAATACAGCTTTAAAGCAAAAAATGGAAGAATTAGGATATACTGTTTATTTTGATAACGAAATGCCTCAAGAGGTTCGATTAGATCCGTGTGTTGAGTATGTTGGAGATTTAAGCAGAGGTAAGGGAAGTTTATCAACCGAGTTAACTTTTGTATTAAAAGATTGTAAAGGAAACATAGTATTTAATAATAGTGGGGTTAGTCGTTTGAAGAAACATAATAAATCATATATGGATGCGCTTCAGAATATTTTCAAATATTCTACTATCGGAAGATTAAAAATTAATTAAAAAGGAAAAGCACTTCAATTTGAAGTGCTTTTTTAATAATTATATTTTCCTTGCCAACGTTGACGTAAGAAATCTTGGGTTTGTTTTTCACGAGCATTTTCACCTGGTTCATAAAACGGAACGTTACTTAATTCATCAGGAAGAAATTCTTGATAAGCGAAGTTTCCTGGATAATCGTGTGAATATTTATAATCTTCTCCATAACCTAATTCTTTCATCAATTTAGTTGGAGCATTTCGCAAATGAATTGGAACAGATAAATCACCTGTTTGTTTCACAACTTGTTGCGCCTTTCCAATAGCTAAATAACTTGCATTGCTTTTTGGAGATGTTGCCAAATAAATAGCACATTGACTTAATAAGATTCTACTTTCGGGATATCCGATTACAGAAACTGCCTGAAAGATGTTATTAGCCATAATAATTGCCGTCGGGTTTGCCAATCCTATATCTTCAGAAGCTGAAATAACCAATCGTCTTGCAATAAATTTCAAATCTTCGCCGCCTTCAATCATTCGAGCTAACCAATAAACAGCACCGTTTGGGTCACTTCCACGAATTGATTTTATAAAAGCGGAAATTATGTCATAATGTTGTTCACCAGTTTTGTCGTATCTAACCGTGTTTTGTTGAACAACTTGTAAAACTTTATCATTTGTGATTTCGATATCATCACCTGAAATCGAGTTTACAATTAATTCAAAAGTATTTAATAATTTTCTTCCATCTCCACCAGAAATTCGAAACAAAGTTTCAACTTCTTTAAGTTTAATTTTTTTTGTTTTAAGAAACTTATCTGTTGAAATAGCACGTTCTAATAAAGCTTGTAAATGATCTTTTGTAAAAGCATTTAAGGTGTAAACTTGACAACGTGAAAGTAGGGCAGGAATGACTTCAAAACTCGGGTTTTCTGTGGTTGCGCCAATTAAAGTTATCCAACCTTTTTCGACTGCTCCCAAAAGGGAATCTTGTTGAGATTTACTAAATCTGTGAATCTCATCTATAAACAAAATTGGATTTCGAGCCGTAAAAATACCGCCACTGTTTTTTGCCTTTTCTATAACTTCTCGAACGTCTTTAACTCCTGCGTTAATTGCACTTAAAACATAAAACGGACGTTCACTTTCTTTTGCAATAATCTCAGCTAAAGTAGTTTTTCCGGTTCCAGGTGGTCCCCAAAAAATCATTGATGGAATTAATCCACGTTTGATGTTTTGTGTTAAAATACCCGTTTCACCAACCAAATGAGTTTGACTGATGTAATCTTCTAATTGTTTCGGACGTATGCGTTCTGCTAATGGTGCTTCCATTTTGTAAATTTATGAAATCATTTCTATATTTCGATGAGTCTGCTATAATGGCAGTCTTTTTTTTATGGTTAATTTTTTGATTGCTTTTGATTATGCAAGAAAAGAAATTTGAGTTTACTACAAACGTTATATTAATTCCATTTTTGTTCCTTTTGGGAATGTGGTCGGTTTATTATTTAAACTGGCGTTATTTCTTAGAGTTGAATGAATTCGGGATTTATCCTCGAACTTTAGAAGGTTTAAGAGGTGTTTTGTTCAGTCCATTTCTTCACGGAAGCATCAGTCATATCTCAAATAATTCAATAGCCATAATTGTTTTACTTTCTATTTTATATTTCTTTTATAAAGAAGATTTCTGGAAAGTACTTTTGTTTGGTTGGTTGTTTTCTGGATTAGGAACTTGGCTCATCGGACGTGAAAGTTTTCATATCGGTGCCAGTGGAATTATTTATGTGTTAACCAGTTTTATTTTCTTTGCAGGAATGCGAACCAAATATTTTCGCTTGATGGCACTTTCGTTTTTTGTTGTTTTAATTTACGGAGGTTCTATTTGGTATTTGTTTCCGGATGTGGAAGAAGGAATTTCTTGGGAAGGACATTTGGCAGGTTTCTTAACCGGAATTGTTTTAGCATTTACTTTAGAAAAACGTCAATACGAACCGATTTATAAATACGATTGGCAACATCCCGATTTTGATGCTTCTGAAGATAAATTTATGAAACACTTTGATGAAAATGGAAATTTTAATCCGAAACCAAAAAATTATATCGAATTAAATAAACCAAAACGAAGTATTTCTTATTTAGAATATTCGATGATTTATTCGGGTAAAGTTACTTATGAATTCAATTCGTATTCTTGTAATTTCGAATTACAAATTGAATCGCCGTATCTAGAATTTCTCCCATAGTTTCACATTGTTTAAATGCTTTTTCGTGGGTTAGTTTTTGTAGTGCTTTTCTCAGATTTTCTACGTGTTCATAAGGTGCAATATTATCTTTTTTCATCACTGCAATCAAATCATCGAATCGTTCTTTATTTGCTAAAACACGACGTGCAATAACCGAACGTACTTCTCTTCGATATTGTTCCATAGAACCACGAACCAGTTTTTCTAAAACCATTTGAACCATCGGAAAATTTTCTTTGAAATACTGTGGTAAATATATTTTTAAATTTCCTTCGTAATTCTGTTGGTCAAAATCTATCGGTCGAATTCTATAAACCACTTGGTCAAAATCGTGTGTTGGAATAATCACATAATTATACGAACGCATATCGCCTAAAAGACCTAACATACATCGTTCGTTAAACTTTACAAACTCTTTAGAAATCTGTGCTTTTTCTAATTCGGTACAATTTGGTAAATGATTTTTAATAAAAACATCACCCGGAATTCCTAAAATATGTTCTTCAATCAAAGTGTCTTTGTAAACCAAATAATTCATCGGATAAGGTGAAAGCATTTCTTCCAATTCTAATCCGTATAAACGAGAAGCATCGGCACGTTTAATATAAAAATTCGTGTAATTATCATTTAAAATATTACGAACTTTTACACGAAAAGGCTTTGAATTTCCGAACGTACAAAAATCAATACAATCAACTTTTAAATAAGGTAAAACGTCTTTGTCTCCGTTTGAATGTAGTAACGTATAAATCCTATTTAAACTATCTTCAATTTCTTTTTGTTCAAATTCTGGATAATAAACACGTAACCAAAGTGTGTCATTTCCTTCTTTATCTTCTAAAGATATGTAACCTGAAAAGCGCATTAAGTCATCGTAAAAAACACTCGTCTTTGTAGTACGATTGTATTTTTCTAAATATTCCATTAGTTCCGGAATAATCGGATAAATAGGTTTACGATATTCTATTTTTACGTCTTTTTTCATATTGATTTGATTTAAAAAATGAGATACCAAATTTGTATTACAAACTCAATATCTCATTAAATATTTATCTAAAAATCTAAATTTAATTATAATCTTTGGCGAACTGCTTCGTATAAGAAAGCTCCACAAGCAACCGAAACATTCAATGAAGAAATAGTTCCGTACATTGGTAATTTTGCTTTTTCGTCGATGATTTTTAAAACCGACGGATTTACTCCTTTATCTTCTGAACCCATAATGATTGCAATAGGTTGGTTAAAGTTGATGTCGTAAATTCTGTTTTCTGTTTTTTCTGTAGCGGCAACTGTTTTGTAACCTGAACCTTGAAGATAGAAAATAGCGTCTTTAATATGGTCCACTTTACAAATTGGAATATTAAAAACCGCTCCGGCAGAAGTTTTAACTGTATCTCCGTTTACGGGTGCAGCACCTTGTTTCCCGATAATAATTGCGTCAACGCCTGTGCATTCAGCCGTACGGATAATAGCACCAAAATTACGTGCGTCAGAAATTTGATCTAAAATTAAGATTAAAGGTGTTTTTTCTGATTCTGATATTTTTTCAATTAAGCCTTCTAGTTCAACAAACTTGATAGGAGCAATTGAAGCAACAGCGCCTTGGTGATTATTGAATTTACTTAGTTTATTTAATTTTTCAACAGGAACATAGGAGAAATTGATGTTTCCCTTTTTCATTGTTTTCATTAGCTCTTGCATTAATTCGCCTTGAGCTTCTTTCTGGATAAATACTTTATCGATTTCTTTTCCTGCATTTATCGCCTCGATAATTGCACGAATTCCAAATATTTGATGTTCGTTTTGCATAATGCAAAGATATTATTATATTTATAAATTCTAAGAAATTTTATTTCTTAGGTTAAATCTATTTTTATGAAAAAATATTTACTGCTTTCGGTTGGATGTTTGTTTTTTATCTCGTGTAAAACAAATGCAACTTTAGATAAACAATTTTTTAATGAAGATGTTTTAGAAAATGCTATTTCATTAGATGCTGTTCAATTGCACGGTAAGACTTATATGGGACAAGTTCGGAAAACTGATTCTATTTATGTTTATGGAAATGTTCCGCAATCAGTTATCGATTCAGTGATGAATGCAAGAAAACTTGAAAATAAAAAATAAGCAGATTTTAGTTAGTCTTCTTATTTTTTAAAACTGTGTTTTATAACTCAAGTGAATAATTGAATTACTCATCTTAAATTCTTGTTTTGGTTGTAATCCATTTGCGTAAATTAGATTAAACAATCCAGACGGAGTTGCAATTCCAATCCCTAATCCAACCGAATATAGATTGCCTTTTGTGTCTGTAGAATCGTCAATATAATACACATAATCTGTAATTGAATGTGCATATAAAGTCGGAGAAAGTACAAATCGATATTCGGTAAAAATCCCTGCTAATGATTGCGCTTGTAGTGTGTTTTCATTAAAACCCCGAATGTTCTGAACGCCTCCAAAGCGATATAATTCATTGTATAGAATTGAAGGGCTGAAAAGTTGATAGGCTTTACCTTTTAAATAGACAATATTCCGTTCGTCGAGATAGAAATGATGAAACGCTTCTAAATCTACAAACTGTTGGTTTACCTTGGAATTGTCATCCTTCCTATTTCCTGTTCCCGCTAAACCTGTGATTCGTGTTTGTAACGGAAATAATACGTGCTCTCTATAATGAGAAAATTCATAATTCAATGTCAAGAATTGATTTGAATAATTCTGTGCTGCGTATGTGTTAAATTCTCCAGCAACTGAAGTGGTACTTTGATATCCCAATCCAACTTTGTTGTTGTACGTTATATAATATAGGAGTGAAGCGTTAAACTTCGTGTTTTGTTGTGTGCTGTCTTGTTTAAAAATTTGAAGATTTGCTTTCAAGCCAATCGGACTTTGAAATAAATAAGGAAGTTCAGTTCCTAAATTAAAGGTTGACTGCTGATTTCCGTCGTTTCTCCAATATAAATTAAATTGTTCTCCTTTATTTAGAATGTTCATTAGTTTTAAATCTACATTTCCATTAAAACGAACGGTTCCGTTATCGTCATTTGAAAACCCGATTAAGCCATCAAATTGATTGGAATTTGCTTTTTCAAGAAATAGATAAAGAACAGTTTTGTTTTCTGTAAATAAAACTTCGGGTGGTTTTACGGTTTTTATAAATGGAAACTGACTTAATTCTTTTTGAAGTTCTGTAATGGTTTGCTGGTTAAAATCTTTTTTGATGTATTTCTTTAAGAGTTGTTTATTTATTCCTTTGGGGAAATTTGTGTATGGATTTATGGTGATTAAATCGATTTTTCTTTTTTCATCCAAAATGATTTTTAACTGAGCGTTGATTTGGTTGTCAGAAATAATTTGATTGTCAAGTTTAATCTGACTAATTGAATAACCTTGTTTCTCTAATATCTGTAAGTAATTTAAAATATAACTTTCGGTTTTATCGATCGGAATTTGAATAAATGAATCGTTGATGCTTAATATTTTTTTTACATCAGGTTGAATTGAGTCGAAGTTTATTTTTATACTTTTGAAGCGCTTATTTAGAGCGATAACATAAGTGAATGTAGAATCGTTTGTTTTTTCAGACGAAAGTAAGCGTTGGTTTATATATCCATCGTTATACAAGGTGTTTTGAAACTTTTCAAATTCAGAAATAATACTCTTTGCGTTCTCGTGATTTTTTTGATAAGAAATGCTATCTATAATCACATTTTCTTTTTCTGATGTACTATTTATTTTCAGAAGTAGATTCTGAGCATTCATATTAATGCAGCTAAAGAAAAGTAGTATATAGAGAAATTTGTTCAAGAGAATTCGTTTTTATAGTAACGAAATTAAAGTAAAATTTGGTATTCAGGTCAATAAAAATAAAATAGATTTGAAAATAAATAAATTAAGTTTGTTTTCGTTAGAATTATTTATATATTTGCATCCCCGTAAATAGCGGGATTTTAATATTGTATTAAATTATTTAATAAACATTATGCCAACAATTCAACAATTAGTAAGAACAGGGAGAACCCAATTGACTAAGAAGAGTAAATCGGTTGCTTTGGATTCTTGTCCTCAAAGAAGAGGGGTTTGTACGCGTGTTTATACTACAACACCTAAAAAGCCAAACTCTGCGATGCGTAAAGTAGCGCGTGTACGTTTGACAAACGGTAATGAAGTAAATGCTTACATTCCAGGAGAAGGACACAATTTACAAGAGCACTCGATAGTATTAGTTAGAGGTGGAAGGGTAAAAGATTTACCAGGGGTTAGATATCACATTGTACGTGGAGCTTTAGATACTGCCGGAGTTAACGGTCGTACTCAAAGACGTTCTAAATACGGTGCGAAACGCCCTAAAGATGCAAAAAAGTAATAGTTTAAAAAACTTTTAAGAAAAAGACATGAGAAAAAGACAGGCAAAGAAGAGACCTCTTTTACCGGATCCGAAATTTAACGATCAGTTAGTAACACGTTTTGTGAATAACTTAATGTGGGATGGTAAGAAATCGACTGCTTTTAAAGTATTTTATGATGCTTTAGATATCGTTGAGTCTAAAAAACAAGATGAAGAAAAAACTTCATTAGAGATGTGGAAAGATGCATTAACAAATGTTATGCCTCACGTAGAAGTACGTTCACGTCGTGTAGGTGGAGCTACGTTCCAAATTCCTATGCAAATTCGTCCAGATAGAAAAATCTCTATGGCAATGAAATGGATGATTCTTTATGCAAGAAGAAGAAATGAGAAATCTATGGCTGGTAAATTAGCTTCTGAAATTTTAGCTGCTGCTAAAGAAGAAGGTGCTGCAGTTAAGAAAAGAATGGATACTCATAAAATGGCAGAGGCTAATAAAGCATTCTCTCACTTTAGATTCTAATATATATAAAGAACAGAAATGGCTAGAGATTTAAATTATACTAGAAATATCGGAATTGCTGCTCATATTGATGCTGGTAAAACAACAACAACTGAGCGTATTCTTTTCTATACAGGTAAAAATCACAAGATTGGTGAGACTCACGAAGGGTCATCTACTACTGACTGGATGGAACAAGAAGCAGAAAGAGGTATTACAATTACTTCTGCTGCGGTAACTGTTGAGTGGAATTTTCCTATGGAAAATGGAAAACCAACAGATGAAACTAAAAAATATCACTTCAATATTATTGATACTCCTGGTCACGTTGACTTTACTGTAGAGGTAAACCGTTCATTACGTGTATTAGATGGTTTAGTTTTCTTGTTTTCTGCAGTTGATGGTGTTGAGCCTCAGTCTGAAACTAACTGGAGATTAGCTGATAATTACAAGGTTCCTCGTATGGGATTTGTAAACAAAATGGACCGTCAAGGTGCAGATTTCTTAAAAGTTTGTCGTCAGGTAAAAGAAATGTTAGGTTCTAATGCAGTGCCTATCGTTTTACCAATTGGTGATGAAGTTGATTTCAAAGGTGTAGTTGATTTAATTAAAAATCGTGCAATTGTATGGCATGATGATAATCATGGTTCTACATTTGATATTGTTGAAATTCCAGCTGATATGGTTGATGAAGTTAAACAATATAGAGGTCAGTTAATTGAGGAAATTGCTGCTTATGATGAGAATTTATTAGAGAAGTACATGGAGGATGAAAACTCAATTACTGAAGAAGAAGTTAACGCTGCTTTGCGTGCTGCTACTTTAGATATGAGTATTATTCCAATGATGTGTGGTTCTTCATTCAAAAATAAAGGAGTTCAATTTATGATTGATGCTGTTTGTCGTTATTTACCTGCTCCAACAGATAAAGAAGCGATTCATGGTATAAATCCTGATACTGACGAGCCAATTAGTCGTAAGCCTTCTGTTACAGATCCTTTTGCGGCGTTAGCGTTTAAGATTGCTACTGATCCTTTCGTAGGTCGTTTGGCTTTCTTCCGTGCTTATTCTGGTCGTCTTGATGCGGGTTCTTATGTTCTAAATAACCGTTCAGGTAATAAAGAGCGTATTTCTCGTATTTACCAAATGCATGCTAATAAACAAAATCCAATTGAATATATTGAAGCTGGAGATATTGGTGCTGCTGTAGGTTTTAAAGATATCAAAACTGGGGATACTTTATCTGATGAAAAACACCCAATTGTGTTAGAATCTATGGATTTCCCTGATCCTGTAATTGGTATTGCTATTGAGCCTAAAACTAAAGCGGATGTTGATAAAATGGGTATGGCTTTAGCTAAATTAGCTGAAGAGGATCCGACTTTTACAGTTCGTACAGATCAGGCTTCTGGACAAACGATTATTTCTGGTATGGGTGAGTTACACTTAGATATCATTGTTGATCGTATGCGTCGTGAATTCAAAGTTGAAGTGAACCAAGGTGAGCCTCAAGTTGAGTATAAAGAAGCTTTCACTAAATCAGCAGATCACAGAGAAACTTATAAAAAGCAATCTGGAGGTCGTGGTAAATTTGGTGATATCGTATTTAAAATCAGTCCAGCTGACGAGGTTGACGGAAAAGTTCCAATGGGATTACAGTTCGTTAACTCAGTAAAAGGTGGAAATGTACCAAAAGAATATATTCCTGCAGTTGAGAAAGGTTTCCGTGAAGCAATGAAACAAGGCCCTTTAGCTGGATTCGAAATGGACGCATTAAAAGTTACTTTAATTGATGGATCTTTCCACCCTGTGGATTCTGATGCTTTATCATTCGAGTTAGCTGCTAAAATGGGTTATAAAGAGTCTGCGAAAGCTGCTGGTGCTGTAATTTTAGAGCCTATCATGAAATTAGAAGTGTTGACTCCAGAAGAAAATATGGGTGATATCGTTGGGGATTTAAATCGTCGTCGTGGTCAAATCAATGCAATGGATGATAGAAATGGAGCTAAAGTTGTTAAGGCTTCTGTGCCGTTATCAGAAATGTTTGGTTATGTAACAACGTTACGTACATTGTCTTCAGGTCGTGCAACTTCTACTATGGAGTTTTCACACTATGAGCAAACACCATCTAATATTCAAGAAGAGGTTATTAAGAAAGCAAAAGGAAACGCTTAATTTTTAAGAAAATGAGTCAAAAAATCAGAATAAAATTAAAATCTTACGATCATATGTTGGTTGATAAATCAGCAGAAAAAATCGTAAAAACTGTAAAAAGTACTGGAGCAGTTGTAACAGGTCCAATTCCGTTACCAACTCATAAAAAAATCTTTACTGTTTTACGTTCTCCTCACGTTAATAAAAAGTCAAGAGAGCAATTCGAAGTGAGTTCATATAAAAGATTATTAGATATTTATTCTTCTTCTTCAAAAACGATTGATGCTCTAATGAAATTAGAGTTACCTTCAGGAGTTGAAGTTGAAATAAAAGTGTGATAAAAATTTATTTAAAATAGCTTGTATATTTCAAGCGTTGGTATTATATTTGCCGACGCTTGAAATTATTTATGTATAATAATTATTAATTTATATTTATGTCTGGGTTAATTGGTAAAAAAATCGGCATGACTAGTATTTTCGATGAGAACGGGAAGAATATTCCTTGTACTGTAATCGAGGTAGGTCCATGTGTCGTTACCCAAGTCAGAACCAATGAGGTTGACGGGTATGAAGCGTTTCAACTTGGTTTCGATGACAAAGCAGAAAAAAATGCAAACAAAGCTGAGTTAGGTCACTTTAAAAAAGCAGGAACTTCTGTTAAGAGAAAAGTCGTTGAATTCCAAGATTTCGAAAACGCTTATAATTTAGGTGATGTTATCACTGTAGATTTATTTAACGAAGGTGACTTTGTTGATGTTCAAGGTGTTTCTAAAGGTAAAGGTTTCCAAGGGGTTGTTAAGCGTCACGGTTTTGGTGGTGTTGGACAAGCTACTCATGGACAACATAACCGTTTAAGAGCTCCTGGTTCTATCGGAGCTTCTTCTTATCCTTCTCGTGTATTCAAAGGAATGCGTATGGCAGGAAGAATGGGAGGAGTTAATGTAACAGTTCAAAACCTTAGAGTTTTAAAAGTTGTAGCTGACAAAAACTTATTAGTAGTTAAGGGTGCAGTTCCAGGTCACAAAAACTCTTATGTAATCGTTCAGAAGTAATGGAAGTAAAAGTTTTAGATATCAACGGAAAAGAAACTGGAAGAACAGTACAATTAGCTGATTCAGTTTTCGCAATTGAGCCTAATAAACATGCTGTCTATTTAGATGTTAAGCAGTATTTAGCAAATCAAAGACAGGGTACGCATAAGGCGAAAGAAAGAAGTGAAGTTGCGGGTTCTACTCGTAAGATCAAAAAACAAAAAGGAACAGGTACGGCTCGTGCGGGTAGTGCTAAAAACCCTTTGTTTAAAGGAGGAGGTACAGTTTTTGGACCAAGACCTAGAAGTTATTCATTTAAGTTGAATAAATCTTTAAAAAGATTAGCTCGTAAATCGGCGTTCTCTTTAAAAGTAAAAGATGCAAGTTTAATGGTTGTTGAAGATTTTGGATTTGATGTTCCAAATACTAAAAATTTCATTAACGTATTGAAAGCATTAGGGTTAGAAAATAAAAAATCTTTATTAGTGTTGGGTGAGTCAAATAAAAATGTATATTTGTCATCTCGTAACTTACAAAGAGCTTCTGTTGTAACTTCTTCAGAGTTAAGTACTTATGGAATTATGAATAATAATGCATTAGTGTTAACTGAAGGTTCTATAGCAGGAATTGTAGATAATTTAAGTAAATAATAGGAACATGAGTACTATAATTAAACCTATAATTACCGAAAAAATAACTAAAGACGGTGAATTATTCAACCGTTTTGGTTTCATTGTAAATAAAAAAGCAAATAAAATTGTTATCAAGAAAGCTGTTGAAGCAGCTTACGGAGTTTCAGTTGTGTCTGTAAATACAATGAACTATAGAGCGGATAGATCAACTAAGTATACTAAAAGTGGTATGATTAGTGGAAAAACTAGTGCTTACAAGAAAGCAATAGTTCAACTAAAAGATGGAGAAACAATAGATTTCTATACTAATATCTAATAAAAATGTCAGTAAGAAAATTAAAACCTATTACCCCAGGTCAGCGTTTTAGAGTTGTAAATAGTTTTGACGCTATAACAACTGATAAGCCGGAGCGTTCATTAATCGCACCGATAAAAAACTCTGGAGGTAGAAATAGTCAAGGAAAAATGACCATGCGTTATATCGGTGGTGGTCATAAAAGAAGATACCGTATTATCGATTTTAAAAGAACTAAAACTGGAGTTCCAGGTGTGGTTAAAACAATTGAGTACGATCCAAACCGTTCAGCTTTTATTTCTTTAATCGCTTATGCTGATGGAGAAAAAACGTATATCGTTGCTCCGGCAGGATTACAAGTTGGACAAACTGTAGTTTCTGGTGCAGATGTACAACCTGAGGTTGGAAATGCAATGCCTTTAAGTAAAATTCCTCTAGGTACAATTATTTCTTGTATCGAGTTACGTCCAGGACAGGGAGCTGTTATTGCTCGTTCTGCAGGTACTTTTGCTCAGTTAGTTGCTCGTGATGGAAAATATGCTACAATTAAAATGCCTTCTGGTGAGATTCGTTTAATCTTATTAACTTGTATGGCTATGATTGGTGCAGTTTCTAATTCAGATCATCAATTAGTTGTATCAGGTAAGGCTGGTAGATCTAGATGGTTAGGAAGAAGACCTAGAACAAGACCGGTTGCTATGAACCCAGTTGATCACCCTATGGGAGGTGGAGAAGGACGCTCTTCAGGAGGTCACCCACGTTCAAGAAAAGGATTACCAGCTAAGGGTTATAGAACTCGTTCTAAAGTTAAAGCAAGTAGTAAGTATATTGTAGAACGTAGAAAGAAATAATAAGTAAGTATGGCACGTTCATTAAAGAAAGGACCTTTTGTTCACTTTAAACTTGAGAAAAAAGTTTTAGCGAACGCAGAAAATGGAAATAAAGCAGTTGTAAAAACTTGGTCAAGAGCATCTATGATTACTCCTGACTTCGTTGGACAAACAATCGCTGTTCATAACGGTCGTCAATTTGTACCTGTTTACGTAACAGAAAACATGGTAGGACATAAATTAGGAGAATTTTCGCCAACAAGATCTTTTAGAGGTCACGCTGGTGCAAAAAATAAAGGAAAAAAATAATAAGAAGCTATGGGAGTTCGTAAAAGAGAAAGAGCAGAGCAGATTAAAGAAGCAAACAAGAGTATTGCTTTTGCTAAGCTAAACAATTGCCCAACTTCACCTCGTAAAATGCGTTTAGTTGCAGATTTAGTTAGAGGTCAGAAAGTTGAGAATGCTCTTAATATATTAAAATTTAGTACAAAAGAAGCTTCAGGAAGATTAGAAAAACTATTATTATCAGCTATTGCTAACTGGCAAGCTAAAAATAGTGATGCAAATATCGAGGAAGCAGAATTATTTGTAAAAGAGATCCGCGTTGATGGAGGTATGATGTTAAAAAGATTACGTCCAGCACCACAAGGTCGTGCACACAGAATCAGAAAACGCTCTAACCACGTTACTATCGTTTTAGGAGCTAATAATAATACACAAAGCAATTAATAAACAGTATGGGACAAAAGACAAATCCAATCGGAAATCGCCTTGGTATCATCAGAGGATGGGACTCAAACTGGTACGGTGGAAATGATTATGGTGATAAACTTGCTGAAGATGCAAAAATCAGAAAGTATATCCATGCTCGTTTAGCAAAAGCTAGTGTTTCTAAAATAATTATCGAGAGATCTTTAAAGCTTGTAACCGTTACTATCACTACAGCTCGTCCTGGAATCATCATTGGTAAAGGTGGGCAAGAGGTAGACAAGTTAAAAGAAGAACTTAAGAAAATTACTAACAAAGAGGTACAAATCAACATCTTTGAAATTAAAAGACCAGAATTAGATGCTTATTTGGCTGCAACAAGCATCGCTCGTCAAATCGAAGGAAGAATTTCTTATCGTCGTGCTATTAAAATGGCAATCGCGGCTGCAATGAGAATGAACGCTGAAGGTATGAAAGTTCAAATTTCAGGTCGTTTGAATGGGGCAGAAATGGCTCGTTCAGAGAACTTCAAAGAAGGTCGTATTCCTTTATCAACTTTCCGTGCTGATATTGATTATGCTTTAGCTGAAGCTCACACTACTTACGGTAGAATGGGTATTAAAGTATGGATCATGAAAGGTGAGGTTTATGGTAAAAGAGATCTTTCTCCGTTAGCTGGTATGGATAAGCAAAAAGCATCTAAACCTTCAGGATCAGGAAGACCATCAAAACCGAACCAACGCAACAAAAGAAAGTAATTTTTAAACTAAAGAAAAATGTTACAGCCTAAAAGAACAAAATACCGTAAGGTACAGAAAGGTAAAATGAAGGGAGTGTCTCAAAGAGGACATGAGCTTTCAAACGGAATGTTTGGTATTAAATCTTTAGATTATTCATTCATTACTTCTCGCCAAATCGAAGCTGCACGTATTGCTGCAACTCGTTTCATGAAAAGAGAAGGTCAATTGTGGATCAAAATTTTCCCAGACAAGCCTATTACTAAAAAGCCTTTAGAAGTACGTATGGGTAAAGGTAAAGGTGCAGTTGAATATTGGGCTGCAGTTGTTAAACCAGGAAGAATTATGTTTGAAGTAGGAGGAGTGCCATTAGCAGTAGCTAAAGAAGCGTTACGCTTAGCAGCACAAAAACTACCAGTAAAAACTAAGTTTATCGTTGCTAGAGATTTCGAAGCATAATCTAATGAATATTATGAAACAATCAGAGATAATTAATCTATCTGCAGCTGAGTTACAAGAAAAACTTAGTCAGTTAAAGAAAACTTATACCGACCTAAAATCAGCTCACACTATTTCTCCTATTGAGAATCCTCTACAAATTAGATCTTTAAGAAGAACTATCGCTAGAGTTAATACTGAGCTAAGCAAAAAGTTACAATAATTGTATTCTGCTGAAAGATGGAAAAAAGAAATTTAAGAAAAGAAAGAATAGGTGTTGTTACTAGTAACAAAATGACGAAATCAATCGTTGTTTCTGAAACTAAAAGAGTAAAACACCCATTATACGGAAAGTTCGTGTTGAAAACTAAGAAATATGTTGCACACGACGAATTAAACGACTGTAACATTGGAGATACGGTAAAGATCATGGAAACACGTCCTTTATCTAAAAACAAATGTTGGAGATTAGTTGAAATCATTGAAAGAGCGAAATAATTATGTTACAACAGGAATCTAGATTAAAAGTAGCAGATAACACAGGAGCAAAAGAAGTTTTGACTATCCGTGTTTTAGGAGGAACGAAACGTCGTTATGCCTCTGTTGGAGATAAAATTGTAGTAGCTATTAAAGACGCTGCTCCTAACAGTAATGTTAAAAAAGGAACAGTATCTACTGCAGTTGTTGTACGTACCAAAAAAGAAGTGAGAAGAGCTGATGGTTCTTACATCAGATTCGATGATAACGCTTGCGTATTGTTGAATGCTGCTGGAGAAATGAGAGGAACTCGTGTTTTTGGTCCTGTTGCAAGAGAACTTCGTGAAAAACAATTCATGAAAATTGTATCATTAGCACCAGAAGTGCTTTAATTCGTAATTAAGATGATAAAGCTAAAAATTAAATCAGGAGATATCGTTAGAGTTATCGCTGGTGACCATAAAGGTTCAGAAGGAAAGGTTTTACGTGTATTACGTGATAAAAACAAAGCAATCGTTGAAGGTGTAAACATGGTTTCGAAACATACAAAACCAAGTGCTACAAATCCTCAAGGTGGAATTGTTAAGAAAGAAGCTGCAATTCAAATCTCAAACATTCAGTTAGTTGATCCAAAAACTAACGAAACTACTAAAGTAGCTTACAGAATGGAAGGTGATAAGAAAGTAAGAGTTTCTAAAAAATCTAATCAAGTATTATAGTCATGACTTATATACCAAGACTTAAACAAGAATATAGAGACAGAGTTATCTCTGCTCTAACTGAAGAATTCGGTTACAAAAATGTGATGCAAGTTCCTAAACTTGAGAAAATTGTTGTAAGCCGTGGAGTTGGAGCTGCAGTTTCAGATAAAAAATTAGTTGACTACGCTGTAGAGGAATTAACTAAAATTACTGGACAAAAAGCAGTTGCTACAATTTCTAAGAAAGACGTTGCTTCTTTCAAATTAAGAAAAGGAATGCCAATTGGTGCTAAGGTTACTTTACGTGGAGAAAAAATGTACGAGTTTTTAGATCGTCTAGTTACTTCTTCATTACCACGTGTAAG
The DNA here is from genome assembly GCF_003865405.1 of Paenimyroides tangerinum. Lineage (GTDB taxonomy): Bacteria > Bacteroidota > Bacteroidia > Flavobacteriales > Flavobacteriaceae > Flavobacterium > Flavobacterium tangerinum. The sequence continues at coordinate 22,975 of NZ_RQVQ01000014.1, read as the reverse complement.
AGATTTTTCTGGTATCAAATCTAATGGATTTGACGGTAGAGGAAACTATAACTTAGGTATCGTTGAGCAAATCATTTTCCCAGAAATTGATATCGATAAAGTTAACAAAATTGCTGGTTTTGATATTACCTTCGTTACATCTGCTGAAACAGACAAAGAAGCAAAATCATTACTTTCTGAACTAGGATTACCTTTTAAAAAGAACTAAAGCATGGCTAAAGAATCAATGAAAGCCCGTGAGGCTAAAAGAGAAGCGTTAGTTGCAAAATATGCTGCAAAACGTAAAGCTTTAAAAGAAGCTGGTGATTACGAAGCGTTACAAAAATTACCTAAAAATGCATCTCCAGTACGTTTACACAATCGTTGTAAATTAACTGGTCGTCCAAGAGGGTATATGCGTCAGTTCGGTCTTTCACGTGTTACATTCCGTGAAATGGCTAATCAAGGATTAATTCCTGGAGTTAAAAAAGCAAGTTGGTAAAAAATTTTAATTGGTTGTAGGTTCAATTAATTTGAAAACCGTAACCGTAAATCATACATTATGTATACAGATCCTATCGCAGATTTCTTAACAAGAATTAGAAATGCAGTTCGTGCAAACCATAGAGTTGTTGAGATTCCTGCATCTAATTTCAAAAAAGAAATTACAAAAATTTTATTCGAACAAGGATATATTTTAAGCTACAAATTTGAAAATGATACTGTTCAAGGTACAATCAAAATTGCTTTAAAATATGATAAAGACACGAAAGAGTCAGTTATCAGAGATATCCAAAGAATTAGTAAACCAGGGTTACGTAAATATGCTTCGTCGGCAGATTTACCTAGAATTTTAAATGGTTTAGGTATTGCTATTGTTTCAACATCTAAAGGTTTAATGACAGGTAAAAAAGCTAAACAGTTAAATGTTGGTGGTGAAGTAATCTGTTACGTATACTAATAAAAAGACTATAGAAATGTCAAGAATAGGTAAAAATCCAATTACAATTCCTGCTGATGTTACAGTTACTGTTAACGAAGGTGTTGTTGTAGTAAAAGGAAAATTAGGAGAGCTTTCACAGTCTTACTCTGATGTAACTGTAAAAGTAGAAGAAGGACAAGTTATCGTTGAGCGTTCTTCTGACGCTAAAGATTTGAGATCTAAACACGGTTTATATAGAAGTTTAATCAACAATATGATTGTTGGTGTAACAGAAGGATTTACTAAATCTCTTGAATTAGTTGGTGTGGGTTACCGTGCATCTAATCAAGGTCAAGTTTTAGATTTAGCTTTAGGTTTTTCACACAATATCGTTTTAGATATTGTTTCAGAAGTGACTGTAGAAACTATTTCTGAAAAAGGTAAAAACCCAATCGTTAAATTAATTTCTTCAGACAAACAACTTTTAGGACAAGTGGCTGCAAAGATTCGTTCTTTCCGTAAACCAGAGCCTTACAAAGGAAAAGGAATTAAGTTTGTTGGAGAAGAGTTAAGAAGAAAAGCAGGTAAATCAGCTTAAAAATTAAGACCATGTCATTAAACAAATCTGAAAGAAGACAAAGAATTAAATACAGAGTTAGAAAAATCGTTAGTGGTACAGCTGCTAGACCAAGATTATCTGTATTTAGAAGCAATAAAGAAATCTATGCTCAAATCGTAGATGACGTAAACGGAACAACTCTAGTAGCTGCATCTTCAAGAGAAGCAGGAGTAACCGGAACAACCAAAATTGAAACTGCTGCATCAGTTGGAAAACTTATCGCAGAGAAAGCTTTAAAAGCTGGTATCGATACAATCTCTTTTGATAGAGGTGGATATTTATACCACGGACGTGTTAAATCATTAGCTGACGGAGCTAGAGAAGCTGGATTAAAATTCTAATTAGTTATGTATCAAAATTATAAAAACGTAGAATTTGTAAAACCAAGTGGTCTTGATTTAAAAGATCGTTTAGTTAGTGTAAACCGTGTTACTAAAGTAACTAAAGGTGGTAGAGCTTTCGGGTTCTCTGCTGTAGTTGTAGTAGGTGACGAAAACGGTGTAGTGGGTCATGGTTTAGGTAAATCAAAAGATGTTTCTGAAGCAATTGCGAAAGCAGTAGAAGATGCTAAGAAAAACTTAGTTCGTATTCCATTAAATGGAAGTACTATTCCTCACGAGCAAAAAGGTAAATTTGGTGGTGCAAGAGTTTTCTTAATTCCTGCTTCATTAGGTACTGGAGTAATTGCTGGTGGTTCTGTACGTTCAGTATTAGAATCTGTAGGGATTCACAATGTATTATCAAAATCTCAAGGATCTTCAAACCCTCATAACGTAGTTAAAGCAACTTTTGATGCTTTATTACAAATGAGAAGTGCTCTTACTGTTGCAAAACAAAGAGGAATTTCTTTAGAGAAAGTATTTAAATCTTAATTTTGAGTATTATGTCAAAAATTAAAGTAAAACAAGTAAGAAGCAAAATCAATTGTCCTGAGAATCAAAAAAGAACGTTAGCGGCTTTAGGATTACGTAAAATGGGACAAGTTGTTGAGCATGATAATACACCAGCTATCAAAGGAATGGTAAATAAAGTTCAACATTTGGTTTCTGTAGAAGAAATTAATTAATTTATTGAATATGAATTTAAGTAATTTACAACCAGCAATCGGTTCTGTACATAATCAAAATAAAAGAGTAGGACGCGGAGAAGGTTCTGGTAAAGGTGGTACTTCTACAAGAGGTCACAAAGGAGCTAAATCTCGTTCAGGTTATTCTAAGAAAATTGGTTTTGAAGGAGGGCAAATGCCTTTACAGAGACGTGTACCTAAATTTGGTTTTAAAAATATCAACAGAGTTGAGTACGTAGGGATTAACCTTGATACTTTACAATTAATGGTTGATAATGGAATTATAACTGACACTGTTGATTTCAACACGTTAGTAGAAAATGGATTAACTTCTAAAAAGAGCTTAGTAAAGATTTTGGGAAGAGGAGAGCTTAAGTCTAAATTGAAAGTTACTGCTCACAAATTTACTGCATCTGCACAAGCGGCTATCGAAGCAGCTGGAGGAGAAGTAGTATCTTTATAAATCTTTATAAAGTATGAAGAAGTTTTTTGAAACATTTGCCAATATTTGGAAAATTGAAGAACTTAAGAATAAAATCTTATTAACTTTAGGATTGTTGCTTGTGTATCGTTTTGGTACACAAGTAACATTACCAGGTATTGATGCTACAAGATTACAAGCTTTAACAGATCAGACAGATCAGGGTATTGGATGGTTAATCAATGTGTTTACTGGAGGAGCTTTTTCACAAGCATCAGTTTTTGCACTTGGAATTATGCCTTATATCTCTGCTTCTATTGTAGTTCAGTTAATGGGTATAGCTGTACCATATTTACAAAAACTTCAAAATGATGGTGAAAGTGGTAGAAAGAAAATGACACAAATCACTAGATGGTTAACAATCGGGATTACCTTGATTCAAGGGCCAGGTTACATCTATAATTTGTACAAACAATTACCTCCTGATGCTTTTTTATTAGGTTTTGATGATTTTTCTTTCTTGTTCTCTTCAGTATTGATCTTGACTACAGGTACAGTATTTGCTATGTGGTTAGGTGAAAAAATCACTGATAAAGGAATTGGTAATGGAATCTCTCTATTAATTATGGTTGGGATTCTTGCAAATTTACCTCAGTCGTTTATCCAAGAGGTACAATCTCGTTTAGCGGCAGGTAACGGTGGTGCAATAATGATAGTAATTGAAATTGTTATTTGGTTACTTATTATCATTGCGTGTATCTTGTTGACTATGGCAGTACGAAAAATTGCAGTTCAATATGCAAGAAGAAGTACTTCGGGAGAATACGACGCATCTGCAGTTTCAGGTAACAGACAATGGATTCCATTAAAGCTTAATGCTTCTGGAGTTATGCCTATTATCTTTGCTCAGGCAATTATGTTCATACCGGCAGCTGTCGCAGGTTTATCTTCTTCAGATACCGCACAATCAATTACTGCAACCTTCAGTAATATATTTGGTTGGGAGTATAATTTAGTATTTGCTTTGTTAATCATAATTTTTACTTATTTTTACACAGCAATTACAGTTCCTACAAATAAGATGGCAGACGACTTAAAACGCAGTGGTGGATTCATTCCGGGTGTACGCCCAGGTGCTGAAACAGCTGATTATTTAGATCGTATTATGTCTTTAATTACATTTCCAGGTTCATTGTTTTTAGCAATAATTGCAATATTTCCTGCAATTGCTGTATCTTTGCTTGGAATTCAACAAGGATGGGCTATGTTTTACGGAGGGACTTCCTTACTAATTATGGTAAGTGTTGCGATAGATACTATCCAACAAGTTAATTCATACTTATTAAACAAGCAATATGATGGCTTGATGAAAAGTGGTAAAAACAGAAAAGCAATCGCTTAGTAATTATGGCAAAACAATCAGCAATAGAACAAGACGGAGCAATTATTGAAGCATTGTCAAATGCTATGTTCCGTGTAGAATTAGAGAATGGACATATTGTAATCGCTCATATTTCTGGAAAAATGCGTATGCATTACATCAAATTATTACCTGGTGATAAAGTGAAGTTAGAAATGAGTCCTTATGATTTGTCTAAAGCAAGAATTACTTATAGATACTAAAGGCTATTAAAATGAAAGTAAGAGCATCAGTTAAAAAAAGAAGTGCAGAGTGCATTATTGTACGTAGAAAAGGAAGATTATACGTTATTAATAAAAAGAATCCTAGATTTAAACAAAGACAAGGATAATTATGGCAAGAATCGCAGGGGTAGATATACCTAAAAATAAAAGAGGAATTATTGCTTTAACTTATATCTTCGGAATAGGTTCAAGTAGATCTAAAGAGATTTTAGCTAAAGCTGAAGTTGACGAGAACAAAAAAGTTTCAGAATGGAATGATGACGAGATCGGAGCAATTCGTGATGCAGTTTCTTATTTCAAGATTGAAGGTGAATTACGTTCAGAGATTTCATTAAACATCAAACGTTTAATGGATATTGGATGTAACAGAGGTATTCGTCATAGAGCTGGTCTTCCATTAAGAGGACAGAGAACTAAAAACAACTCTAGAACAAGAAAAGGTAAAAGAAAAACTGTTGCTAACAAGAAAAAAGCAACTAAATAATAAGTAGTATGGCTAAAGCAAATACAAAAAAACGTAAAGTTATAGTTGAGTCTACTGGAGAAGCTCATATTAGCGCAACATTTAATAACATCATCATTTCGTTAACAAACAAAAAAGGTGAAGTTATTTCTTGGTCATCTGCAGGTAAAATGGGATTCCGTGGTTCTAAAAAGAACACACCTTATGCAGCTCAAATGGCAGCAGAAGATTGTGGTAAAGTAGCGTTAGAAGCTGGACTTAAAAAAGTGAAAGTTTACGTTAAAGGGCCAGGAAATGGTAGAGAATCTGCTATCCGTTCAATCCATAACAGTGGAATTGAAGTGACAGAGATTATTGATATCACTCCAATCCCTCACAATGGATGTCGTCCTCCAAAAAGAAGAAGAGTTTAATAAATAGTATAATATAAGGTAGGAATACGATTATCGGAGGATAAGACCTGAATTCATAATCCCTACCTTTTTTAATTTTTTTAGAAATGGCAAGATATACTGGTCCACAAACTAAAATTGCTCGTAAATTTGGCGAAGCAATATTCGGGGATGATAAATCATTCGAAAAAAGAAATTACCCTCCAGGACAACACGGACAAGCGAAAAGAAGAGGTAAAAAATCTGAATACGCTATCCAGTTAATGGAAAAACAAAAAGCTAAATACTCTTACGGTATCTTAGAAAAACAATTTCGTAACTTGTTTAAAAAAGCATCTGCTTCTAAAGGAGTTACAGGTGAAGTTTTAATTCAATTATGTGAATCAAGATTAGATAACGTAGTTTACAGAATGGGTATTGCTCCTTCTCGTAGAGCTGCTCGTCAAATTGTTTCTCACAGACACGTTACTGTAAATGGTGAATTAGTAAACATACCTTCTTACCAATTGAAAGCTGGTGATAAAGTAGCTGTTCGTGAAAAATCTAAGTCTCTTGAAGCTATAGAGCGTTCGTTATCTAATTCTAGCGCTGTTTATGAATGGATTACTTGGAATAATGATACTAAAGAGGGAACTTTTGTTTCTGTTCCTGCTAGACTTCAAGTTCCAGAAAACATTAAAGAACAGTTAATCGTAGAGTTGTACAACAAATAATAATTGACATTCAGTCGAATTTAATATGGCAATATTTAATTTTCAAAAGCCCGATAAAGTTATCATGATCGACTCAACCGAGTTCAAAGGTAAATTCGAATTTAGACCTTTAGAACCTGGTTACGGTTTGACCATTGGTAACGCACTAAGAAGAGTACTTCTGTCATCACTTGAAGGATTTGCAATTACGTCAGTTCGTATTGAAGGTGTTGATCATGAGTTTTCTACTATCGCTGGTGTAGTTGAAGATGTTACTGAAATTATTTTAAATCTAAAACAAGTACGTTTCAAACGTCAGATTGAAGATGTAGATAATGAATTAGTTAGCATTTCATTTACTGGTAAGGAACAATTAACAGCTGGTGATTTCCAAAAATTCGTTTCTGGATTCCAAGTTTTAAACCCTGAATTAGTTATCTGTAATTTAGAAAGTGATATCACGATCAACATGGAGTTAACTATAGAAAAAGGGCGTGGTTATGTACCTGCAGAAGAAAACAAAAAATCAAACGCTCCAATAGGAACTATTTTTACAGACTCTATTTACACGCCTGTAAAAAATGTTAAATATGCTATTGAGAACTACCGTGTTGAACAAAAAACTGATTATGAAAAATTAGTTTTTGATATCGTTACAGACGGTTCTATTCATCCTAAAGACGCATTGACTGAAGCAGCTAAAACGTTGATTCATCATTTTATGTTATTCTCTGATGAAAGAATCACTCTTGAGGCCGATGAAATTGCTCAAACTGAAACATATGATGAAGAGTCATTACATATGAGACAGCTTCTAAAAACGAAATTGGTAGATTTAGATCTTTCAGTAAGAGCGTTAAATTGTTTAAAAGCGGCTGAAGTTGACACATTAGGCGATTTAGTTTCTTATAACAAAAACGATTTAATGAAATTTAGAAATTTCGGTAAGAAATCATTAACTGAATTAGAAGAACTAGTTCAAGTTAAGAGTTTATCTTTCGGAATGGATCTATCAAAATACAAATTAGATAAAGAATAATCTAGACCTCAAAGTCTAAATTCTAGAAAGCAATGAGACACGGAAAAAAAATAAATCACTTAAGCCGCCAATCTGCACACAGAAAAGCGATGTTGGCTAATATGGCTTGTTCATTAATTGAGCACAAGCGTATTAACACTACAGTTGCTAAAGCTAAAGCTTTGAAACAATATATTGAGCCTTTAGTAACTAAATCTAAAACAGACGACACTCATAACCGTCGTATTGTTTTCTCTTACTTAAAAGATAAGTATGCTGTAACTGAATTATTCAGAGAAGTTGCTGCTAAAGTTGGAGACCGTCCAGGTGGATACACTCGTATTATTAAGTTAGGTAATCGTTTAGGAGATAACGCTGATATGGCGATGATCGAATTAGTTGATTTCAACGAACTTTACAATGCTGGTACTAAAGAAGTGAAAAAAGCATCTACTCGTAGAGGTAGAAAAAAAGCTGATGCTACAACTGAAGCTGCTGCTGAGACTTCAACAGAAACTAATGAATAATTATTTATTCATGAATATTATATTAAAAAGGACATGCTTTTATAGTTTGTCCTTTTTTTTATTTTCTTTTTTAATCTGTAAAATTTATTTGTAATTTTGCAAAGTTTATAACAACTCAACAATGAAATATACTTCAAGAGATAAAGCAATTATCTTATTAAGCGATGGAACCATTTTCTACGGTAAATCTATCGGGATTAAAGGTACAACTACTGGTGAAATTTGTTTCAATACTGGTGTAACTGGTTATCAAGAAATTTTCACGGATCCTTCATATTACGGTCAAATTATGTTATCTACAAATGCACATATCGGAAATTACGGTGTGCATGAAGATGAAGTTGATTCAGATGGAATTAAAATTTCAGGTTTAGTTTGTAAGAATTTTAGTTTTAATTATTCACGTCCTGCTGCATCGGGTTCGTTATATGACTATTTTGAAAAGAAAAATTTAGTTGTAGTTTCTGATGTTGATACTCGTGCTTTAGTTAGTTATATACGTGATAATGGTGCTATGAATGCTGTAATTTCGACTGATGGAAAATCTATCGAAGAATTACAAGCTATTTTAAACGAAGTTCCTAATATGAATGGTTTAGAATTAGCTTCTGCTGTTTCTACAAAAGAACCTTATTTTTATGGTAATGAAGATGCGTTATTTAAAGTTGCTGCGTTAGATTTAGGAATTAAAACAAATATTTTAAGATGTTTCAATGAGCGTGATGTTTATGTAAAAGTATTTCCTTATAACACGCCTTTTTCTGAATTAGCTGCTTTTAATCCAGACGGTTTCTTCTTATCAAATGGTCCTGGTGATCCTCAACCGTTGACTGAAGTTATTGAAGTTGCTAAAGAAATGATTGCTTCAGATAAACCTGTTTTCGGAATTTGTTTAGGACATCAATTAATTGCACTTTCTCAAGGTGTTTCAACTTATAAAATGTTTAACGGTCACCGTGGAATTAATCATCCTATTATGAATGCGATTTCTGGTAAAGGTGAAATTACATCTCAAAATCATGGTTTTGCTGTTGATAGAGCAGAAGTAGAAGCGCATCCGAATTTAGAAATTACTCATTATCACTTAAATGATAATACGGTTGCTGGAATTCGTTTGAAAGATAAACAAGTTTTTTCAGTTCAATATCATCCGGAATCATCTCCTGGACCAAATGATTCAAAATATTTATTTGATGAGTTTGTTCAGAATATGAAAAAATATAAAGAAGCTTAGGCTTCTTTTTTTAAATCAAATAATTACATTTGCAAAAAAAAAACACAACACAATTAAATAATTATGAGTACAATCGTAAAAATTCATGCACGTCAAATTTTAGATTCACGTGGAAATCCAACTGTAGAAGTTGATGTAGTAACAGAAAATGGTATTTTAGGTAGAGCAGCAGTTCCTTCTGGAGCTTCAACTGGAGAGCACGAAGCTGTTGAATTACGTGATGGCAGAAAAAGCTGGATGGGTAAAGGAGTTTTAAAAGCAGTTGAAAACGTAAATACTATTATTGCTGAGAATATTGTAGGATTTGATGTTTTTTCTCAAAATGCGATTGATCTAGCGATGATTGAATTAGATGGAACTAATAATAAATCTAATTTAGGAGCTAATGCAATCTTAGGAGTCTCTTTAGCTGTTGCAAAGGCTGCGGCTAATGAGTTAGGTTTGCCTTTATATCGTTATATCGGTGGAGTTTCTGCTAATACTTTACCTGTGCCAATGATGAATATCATTAATGGTGGTTCACATTCTGATGCGCCGATTGCTTTCCAAGAATTTATGATTATGCCTGTTTCTGCAAAGAATTTTACAGAGGCGATGCAAATGGGTACTGAAATTTTCCATAATCTTAAAAAGGTTTTGCATGATAGAAATTTATCAACCGCAGTTGGAGATGAAGGTGGTTTTGCGCCTAATTTAGCTGGTGGAACTGAAGATGCTTTAGATTCAATTAAATTAGCTGTTGAAAATGCAGGTTATGTATTTGGTAAAGACATTATGATTGCTTTAGATTGTGCTGCGTCTGAATTTTATGTTAACGGAAAGTATGATTATACCAAATTTGAAGGTGATAAAGGAGTGGTTAGAACTTCTGAAGAACAAGCTGATTATTTAGCGGATTTAGCTTCTAAATATCCAATTATTTCTATTGAAGATGGAATGTATGAAGATGATTGGTCAGGTTGGAAATATTTAACCGAGAAAATCGGAGATAAAGTTCAATTGGTTGGAGATGATTTATTTGTAACTAATGTTGAGCGTTTGTCTAGAGGTGTTTCTGAAAATATTGCCAATTCAATTTTGATTAAGGTGAATCAAATCGGAACGTTATCTGAAACAATTGCTGCAGTAAATATGGCTCATAATGCAGGATTTACCTCAGTAATGTCTCATCGTTCTGGAGAAACTGAAGATAATACAATTGCTGATTTGGCTGTTGCTTTAAATTGTGGTCAAATTAAAACGGGATCGGCTTCTCGTTCAGATCGTATGTCAAAATATAATCAATTATTAAGAATTGAAGAAGAGTTAGATTCAGTTGCTTATTATCCTCAAATGAAAGCGTTTAAGGTTAAGTAATTGTTATAAAAATTATATTTTTATGCATCTTGGAAACAGGATGCATTTTTTATGTTATTTAGCAATATTTAGTAATAGAAAAGTAAATTAATCGATATTGAAGTTATTTTGATTGTTATATTAATAAATATTTATTTTTTTCTTAAATTCATTCAATTAATTTTTGTTAAATGTCTGTAATTGCTATGATATTCGAATAAATTTAAAGACTTTTTTGGTTTTTATTTTCTTTTTTTTTGGTTTTATTTCGTAGAAAATGCGTAAATTCGCTGTTAGCAATAAAAAAACAAATAATTTATAATATGTCAAAAAATGCAACTTTAGAGATAGATGGCAAAAAAGTTGATCTACCTTTAATCGTAGGTAGTGAGAACGAAGTTGCTATCGACATTGAAAAGCTACGTGCTTTAACTGGGGCAATTACTTTAGATCCTGGTTACAAAAATTCAGGTTCTTGTAAAAGTGCAATTACTTTCTTAGATGGTGAAGAAGGAATTTTGCGTTATAGAGGTTATTCTATCGAAGAATTAGCTGAAAATTCTAACTTTTTAGAAGTAGCTTATTTAATTATCTTCGGAGAATTACCAACTCAAGATCAAATCGAAAAATTTGAAACAGATATCCGTAAGCATACATTAGTAAACGAAGAGATGAAGAATATCATCGATGGTTTTCCTAAAAATGCTCATCCAATGGGAGTTTTGTCTTCATTAACTTGTGCTTTAACAGCGTTCAATCCTGGTGTTGTAAATGTTGAAAATGACGAGAAAATGTATGAAGCAATCTGTAAAACAATGGGTAAATTCTTAGTGATTGCTACTTGGACTTACAGAAAAGCTAAAGGATATCCGTTGAATTACTATGATAATACAAAACCTTATGTTGATAATTTCTTGCGTTTAATGTTTGAGTTACCAACTGGTCCTTATACAATCAATAAAACGGTTTTAAACGCAATTGATAAATTATTTATCTTACATGCTGATCACGAACAAAACTGTTCTACTTCTACAGTAAGAATGGTTGGTTCTTCACATGCTGGCTTATTCGCTTCAATTTCTTCAGGTGTTTCTGCTCTTTGGGGACCATTACATGGTGGTGCTAACCAAGCAGTTTTGGAGATGTTAGAAGAAATCGAAAAAGATGGTGGAGATGCAGATAAATATTTAGCAAAAGCTAAAGATAAGAATGATCCATTCCGTTTAATGGGATTCGGACACAGAGTTTACAAAAACTTCGATCCACGTGCTCGCATCATCAAAAAAGCTGCTGATGAAGTTTTAGCTGAATTAGGAGTTAATGATCCAATCTTAAAAATCGCTAAAGATTTAGAAGAAAAAGCATTAAAAGATGAGTATTTCGTAGCTAGAAATTTATATCCAAACGTAGATTTCTATTCAGGAATTATTTACCGTGCTTTAGGTATTCCAACTGAAATGTTTACGGTAATGTTCGCTATTGGACGTTTACCAGGTTGGATTGCTCAATGGAAAGAAATGCGTGTTAACAAAGAACCAATTGGTCGTCCTCGTCAAGTATATGTAGGTGAGCCATTACGTTCTTTCAAAAAAATGAACGAACGATAGACAGATACAATTTTTATTTATAAACTCTTCAAAAGCCAGACTTATCATCTGGCTTTTGTTGTTTATATAATAGATATATTTTAAAAAAAGCTTTGAATTGTATTTTCATTTTATATATTTGTGAAAAAACACCCGTTATGTTACAGTTAAATGTAAAAAATGAATCGTCTCGTTTAAGGGCTGTTGTTTTGGGTACTGCTAAAAGTAACGGACCAACGCCTACTATTGAAGAAGCTTATGATCCTAAATCTTTAGAGCATATAATTGCTGGGACATATCCAGTTGAGCAAGATATGATTCTAGAAATGGAAGCTTTTAATAAAGTATTTCAAAAATATGACGTTAAAGTTTATCGTCCAGAAATTATCGAAAATTGCAATCAAATTTTTACTCGCGATATTGGTTTCGTTATTGATGATATTTTTATTAAAGCAAATATTCTTCCTGATAGAGAAAATGAATTAGATGCAATAAATTATATTATAGAAACGATGCATCCTGATAAGGTTGTTCGTCCGCCAGAAGAAGTTCATATCGAAGGTGGTGATGTGATGCTTTGGAATGATTATATTTTTATCGGAACTTATAAAGGTGCTGATTATAAAGATTATATTACAGCAAGAACAAATATGCAAGGAGTGGAATACATTAAAAAAATATTTCCACATAAAATCGTAAAAGAATTTAATTTAAGTAAATCTAGAACTGAACCACGTGATAACGCATTACATTTAGATTGTTGTTTTCAGCCTGTTGGAGAAAATAAAGGCATAATTTATAAAGGCGGCTTTCTAGATGAAGCGGATTATCAATATTTAGTTGAATTATTTGGTATGGAAAATTTATTCCATATCGAAAGAGAAGAAATGTATCATATGTTCTCAAATGTTTTTTCAATAGATAAAAATGTTGTAGTTTCGGAAAAGAACTTTATAAGATTAAACAATTGGCTTCGTGAAAACGGATTTGTTGTTGAGGAAATTCCTTATGCTGAGATTTCTAAACAAGAAGGACTTTTACGTTGTTCAACTTTACCATTAATAAGAGATTAAAAAATGAGCCAGATTACAAATTCTGTTTTAATGATTCGTCCGGTTGCCTTTCGTATGAATGAGCAAACGGCTGTAAATAATTATTATCAAAAAGTATTAGAAAATACGACTCCTGCAACTGTTAACGCAAAAGCTCAACTTGAGTTTGATGCTTTTGTTGAAAAATTAGGTTCTGTTGGAGTGAATGTTGTTGTGGTTGAAGATACTATAGAACCAAACACACCAGATAGTATTTTTCCTAACAATTGGATATCTTTTCACGAAAACGGTGATGTTGTTTTATATCCGATGTTTGCTCAGAATCGCAGACAAGAACGTCGTGAAGATATTTTGGATATGTTGGAAGAAAAAGGTTTCATAATAGAAAATATCATTGATTATACTTCAGCCGAAGAAGATAATATTTTCTTAGAAGGAACTGGAAGTATGATTCTGGATCGAGAAAACGAAAAAGTTTATGCAGCTTTATCACCTCGTGCTGATGAAGAATTAATCATTGAGTTTTGTGAAGAATTCTTTTCTGATCCGGTGATTTTTGAAGCTTATCAAGATACGCCAGATGGTAGAAAATTAATTTATCACACCAATGTAATGATGTGTGTTGCTGATGAATTTGCGGTAATTTGTGCCGATTGTATTGATGATAAACAAGAACGTAAAATTGTTTTAGATCATTTAAAGAAATCTGGCAAAGAAATTATTTATATCACCGAAGATCAAGTCAATAATTTTGCAGGAAATATGTTGCAAGTTTTAGGTGCTAATGATAAAAAATATTTGGTTATGAGTACACAAGCTTATAACAGTTTAAATAAAGGTCAGATTAATGCAATCGAAAAACATTGTGAAATCTTACATTCTTCTTTAGATACGATTGAAGCTTGCGGTGGTGGAAGTGCTCGCTGTATGTTAGCTGAGATTTTCTTACCTCAAGAATAATATAACTAAAAAGGTTTCTGAATTCAGAAACCTTTTTTTATATTTTGAAAATAGCTACTAGTGAATTTACGATGTACTGAACTCCGATAGCTAAAACTAAAAAACCAATGATTCTTGAAATAGCTACGATACCTGAAGCTCCTAAAAGTTTAGATAAATAATTCGCACTTCTTAAAATCAAAAATACGCTTAAAGATAGAATTAAAATAGCTCCAACAATAATTGCTTTGTCTGAGTATTCTGGGTAATCTTGATACATCGCAATTAGTAATGACATTGAACCTGGTCCTGCCATCATCGGAATTGCAAGTGGAGTTAAGGCAATATCACTTCTGTGTTGTGCATCGTCTGTTACTTTTTTGCTAACGCCTCGTTTTTTACTAAAAGTTCCAGAAAGTAATCCAAATCCAGAAGTACAAATAATAATACCTCCAGCAATCCTTAAAACATCAATGCTAATGCCGAAAAATTTTAGTACATATTCTCCAATAAAGAACGAAATTATTAAAATAATACAAACATTTATAGCTGCCCATAATGCTGTTTTGTTTTTTGATTCTTTCGAATCATCTTGAGTTAATCCTAAAAAAATGGGAACACTTCCTAATGGATTTATTACCGAAAAAAGTGCTGCAAATGTGAGTAAAAATAAATCCATATTTGTATTTTGAGTTTCATTAAAAGTAACCAAAATCAGTCTTATTTACAATAGAAATTAGTTTTACTTAGAAATTTTTTTAAGAAAACATTTTGGAATAATTATTTTATAAACTTTAATTTTATTAAAAATTTTGAGATGATTAAATATTCTTTTTTAGATTTAGCATATGTAACCGAAGACGCAACAATTGCAGAAACTTTTGATAAAACATTAGAATCCGCAAAACACGCAGAGCTTTTAGGTTTTGAGCGTTTTTGGTTGGCAGAACATCACAATATGGATGGAGTCGCGAGTTCAGCGACTTCTATTTTAATTGGTTTTGTAGCAGGAAATACCCGTAAAATTCGCGTTGGCTCAGGTGGTTTGATGTTGCCAAATCATTCTCCATTAGTAGTTGCCGAACAGTTTGGAACATTAGCAACTTTATATCCTAATCGAATTGATTTAGGTTTAGGACGTGCGCCAGGAACAGACCATTTGACTGCTTCGTATATTCGACCTGATTTTTATGAAAATGCTCAGAATTTCCCGAAGAACGTTTCGTTGTTGCAGCAATTTCTTTCATCAGAAAATAAGAATTCAAAAGTTAGAGCAATTCCTGGAGAAGGAGTTGATGTTCCCATTTGGATTTTAGGTTCAAGTACTGAAAGTTCAGTTTTGGCAGCGTCCTATGGTTTACCTTATGCATTTGCTAGTCATTTTGCACCAGCTCAGATAAAAAATGCTTTTGATTTTTATAAGAATAATTTTCAAATTAATGATGTTCTTCAAGCTCCATATACATTAGCTTGTGTAAATGTTATAATTGCTGATTCACTTCAAGAAGCGCAACGTTTAGCAACTTCTTTTTATATGATGTTTTTAGGAGTAATTCGCAATGAACGAAGAAAAATGCAAGCACCAATTGATTCGATGGACGGAATATGGAATGTAAACGAAGAAGCGATGGTGCGTCAAATGTTGACCTGTTCTTTTATTGGAACTAAAGAAATTGTAAAACGAGAATTGTCTAATTTCTTAAACAAAATTCCGTGTGATGAAATTATGATGAGTTGTCCAGTTTATGATTTAGAAGCTCGAAAAATTTCGATGACCTATTTTTCTGAAATTTTGTCTGAATTAAATGTATAAAAAAATCTTCCAAGCGGAAGATTTTTTTATTTATGCAATTGAATTTAAAAAAGTAGCAAATTTAATTAAGTCTGCATCGTCTTTAAAATTGATTTTATTTGATTTAAAATACTCTTTAATTTGAGCTTCTTTTCCTGGGAATAATTTAATGTATTCTTTTTGTTTTGTTGGTAACTCAGAAACCACATCACCAATTTTTAGAAAGAATGTATCCGAAGCTTTTTTGTATTGAGCTAGGGTTGCAGTATCGTATGTGTTTGAAGCGGCTCTTGCTTCTACAAAGTTTATTTTTTCTAACTTGTAGATGCTTACATTTTCTGTTTTTTTAATTGCTGCTAAATATGCTTCAGTACCTTTTCCTTTTTTATCGTTATAAGAAATTAATTCATAGCTTTTGCCATCTGTAAATTCAATTAATGTGTTGTTTTTTTTGATAAGAATTAATTCTTCATTATCTTTTTTATATTCCATCACATTTGTATGTGCATTGAAACGAATTTGAAAAGGTTGAGTTCCTCCATTAACTCTTGCAGGTTTAAATTCTTCAATTATATATTCAGAACCTACCACTGCTGGTTTTTCGTTCGAGTTGTTTTTGTAAAAAGTTAAAACACCTGTTCCTGTAACTCCTTGTGCATTTATTTGAGCAAAAGTATTTGAGAATGTAAATAATGCGATTGCACTAAGTGCGATTTTTATTTTTTTCATAATATTGATTGGTTTTATAAAACGAAACGCTAAATTAGTTAATAATTGTTTGATTTAAAAATAGTTAATTGTTAATGTTTTCGTAATAAATCGAAAATTCTTCAATTGAGTTTATTGGTTTTAAACAATTTTTGTTTGTACAAATGTAAATATCTGTAGTTTGATTGAATGAATAATCTTTTAAAAATGGCACATTCGATTTGCACTTACTTCCAGAAATAATACTATTTGGTATAAAGAAATTATTTATTTCATTATTGTATTCATTTGCTTTATCTCCAATAATTGTAATTTCAGTGAAAGATTTTTCTGTTTTCAAAAAAGCTAACAACCAATGAGAAAACGCTGAAGCATAATCAATAGTTTCCAAGATATGATTAGTCATCTTTTTTGCTGTTTCTGTAAAATAAGAATTTTCAAAAAGTAATCCTAAAACAATTAAATTATTTGCCATTACTGAATTTGAAGCAGGAACAACATTGTCTTCTATTTCAAAATGTTTGATAATTAAATTTGGGTCATTTTTATGTGAACAGAAAAATTGTTTTTCTACATCATAGAATAAATCAAAAGCTACGTGTGTATAATTTTTCGCTTTTTGTAAATAGGATTCATCAAAAGTTGAAGAATACAAATCAATATAAGCTTGAATTACAAATGCATAATCTTCAAATAATCCATCTATATAAAGTTGATTGTTTTTGTAAACGTGGCCTAAATGATAATCTTCTTTTGTTAATTGATTTGATATAAATGTTTCTAAGGAAGTAATCGTATTTTCTAAGGCGATATCGTTTAAAATACTATTTGCATGAACTAATCCAGATAATAACATAGCATTCCATGAAGTGATAATCTTGTCATCAAGTCTTGGTTTTTGTCTTTTATCTCGAATTTGTTTTAATTGTATTTCCCAAATACGTTTTTTCTCAACTAATTCCTCTAACGGAATATTCGCTTCTTTTGCGATTAGTTCAAGTTCTTCATTTTGAATTAAAACATATAAATCTTCTTCCCAAAAGCCAAAAGAATTAATATTGAAAACTTTACTAAACAAATCAAAATCATCAGAAATTATGTTTTTTAACTCTTCAATTCTCCAACTGTAAAAAGCACCTTCAACCAATTTGTTTTCTTTTGTTAACGAATCGGCATCAAAAGCTGAGTAAAATCCGCCTTGAGCGTTATAAAATTCATTATTCAAAAACTGAATTGTTTTTGTAATAACTTCTTTATATAAAGGTTTGTTGGTTCTTTTGTATGCATCTGAATACGTTTTTAGCAGCAAAGCATTGTCATATAACATTTTTTCGAAATGCGGAATGTGCCATTTTACATCAACTGAATATCTGCTAAATCCACCATGAACTGTATCAAATAATCCGCCCCAAGCCATTCTTGTTAAGGTTAAATCTACATAATCTAAAATAGCATTGTCTTTTTTTAGAAATCCAAAAGTTTGAAGAAAATCTAAATTTGTTGGCATCATAAATTTAGGTGCACGTGAATATCCACCAAATTCCAAATCAAAACTTCTTTTCCATTTGTTGACTAATTCATCTAAATCAAACGAAGTTTTGCTTTTAGGAAGTTCATTTGTATCACTCATGATTTCTATTCCGTTTAAAAGTTTATCGGCATAATCAATCATTTTTTCAGGGTCATTCTTATATAAATCTGCTAATTGCGACAATACATTTATCCATTCATTTTTGTTTACATAAGTGGCTCCCCAAACTGGTTTTCCGTTAGGAAGTGCTACAATGTTTAACGGCCAACCACCTTGTTTAGTCATCAATTGTAAAGCCTTCATGTAAATTGCATCGACTTCGGGTTGTTCTTCACGATCAATCTTAATTGAAATAAAATCCGTATTCATGACTTCTGCAACTTCAAAATCCTCAAAGCATTCATGTTCCATTACATGGCACCAGTGGCAAGCAGAATAACCTATACTTATAAGGAGTAACTTATTTTCTTTTAAGGCGTTTTCTAATGTTTTGTTATTCCAAAATTTCCAATGCACTGGATTTTCGGCATGCTGAAGTAAATAGGGTGAATGGGCGTTTTTTAGCTGATTCATTTGTTGAATAGTTTAATATGTAAAAATACACTTTCGAATGGTATAAAAAAAACGTTCACTTTTTAAGGTGAACGTTTTAATTTTTTATCCGTTGTTAGCTTCTACGATGATGTCGTTATCGTTAAGCATTTGACGTAACATGTTTTCAATTCCGTTTTTAAGTGTGAAAGTAGAAGAAGGACATCCGCTACAAGCACCTTGTAAAGTTACCGAAACAAGTTTCGTTGCGTCATCATAACTATTGAAAGAAATGTTTCCACCATCTGCAGCAACAGCTGGTTTAACGTATTCTTCTAGAATATTAATGATTTGTTGTGATGTAACATCCAATTTATCGAAATATTCTTCTTGCGCTTTTTCGTGTACTTCGGTTTTAACGATTAAATCTTCCTCGATAACTGTTCCACCGTTTTCAATGAAATTTTTGATAAAACTGCGAACTTCAATTGTGATGTCGTTCCAGTCGTACGAATCGTATTTAGAAATTGACACGTAGTTTTCATCAATAAACACTTCTTTTACATAAGGAAATTTAAATAATTCTTTTGCTAAAGGAGAAACTTCTGTTTGGTCGATGTTTTTAAACTCAATTGCAGTCTGAGTAAGTTTTTTATTGGCAACAAATTTTAGAACTGCTGGGTTTGGAGTTGTTTCTCCGTAAACCGTTACTGGAATTTTTTTGTTTTGAGAATTGTCTTTTTCAATTAAAACTTTCCCACCGTCAATTACAAATTTTTCAATTTCTTCAGCAACAGCATCTTGAACATCTGCCCATTCTACGATTGAAAAACGCTCAATGGCAATAAAATTACCTGAAATGTAAACCGTTTTAACAAAAGGTAAATAAAAAAGTTTTTTTGCTAAGGGCGAATTTTCTGTTTCATCGATGTTTTTATACTCGAAATTTGAGCCGTAGCTTAAGAAATCTGGGAATTCAAACTTCAGAATGGCAGGGTTTTGCGTTTCTTTTATATTGACTTTAAACATTTTTTAAGATTTTTTACAAAATTAACAAAGAAATATGGATTGATTATTTATATTTGGAATTTAAACGAAAAATTAACATTTGTTTAAATTAAATTTATCTTAAATCAACTTACTAATATAAATTTATGAAAAAGTACTTTTTGTTTTGTTTGCTCTTTTCCTGTTTTTGGGGGATTTCTCAGCCAATTGCAGTTAGTACAACGCAATATACAGTGGATCAACTAGTCACTGAAGTTTTGATAAATACGCCTTGTGCTATTATTACTAATATAACTTCAAATACAGGAAGTAATCACGGGTCTGTTAATGGAATTGGATATTTTCAAAACACAAATCCTAATTTTCCAATGACAAACGGTATCATTTTGAGCACAAGTGCAGCTATTGATGCTCCAGGACCTCAAGGGTCTCCTACTTTGTCAGGAGGTTGGCCAGGAGATCAACAATTGTTTGATTATATGACAGCCTTGGATATTGATCCAGGTTTGCTTGGTTATAGAGATGCTTCAATTATAGA
Source organism: Paenimyroides tangerinum (assembly GCF_003865405.1). GTDB lineage: Bacteria > Bacteroidota > Bacteroidia > Flavobacteriales > Flavobacteriaceae > Flavobacterium > Flavobacterium tangerinum. Next base: position 2,978 of record NZ_RQVQ01000014.1, on the reverse strand, counting down.
ATTTGATTTTACTCCTTTTACAGATCACATGAGTTTTAATTTTTTATTTGCTTCTCGTGAATATGGATTCTATCAATGTGATTTTTCGGATGCCTTTGCATTTTTTTTGACAAATACAGTTACAGGAGAAATTACAAATTTGGCATTAGTACCAAATACAAATGATCCTATATCAGTTATTACTATTCGTGATTCGCAATTTAATATAGGCGGTCAAAGTGAAGACGATTGTCCATCCATGAATCCTGAATATTTTGGTTCATATAATGTTGGTGATCCTGTTGGTGCGATAAATTACAATGGACAAACAGTTAAAATGGTTGCGGCTTCTGATGTTACTCCAGGTGTTCAATATCACATAAAGTTAGTTATTGCTGATAGGAATGATAGTATGTTGGATTCTGCAGTTTTTATTGAAGGAGGTAGTTTTGATATTGGTCAGCCAAATTTGGGTGAAAATAGATTGATAGAAGATGGATCAGCAATGTGTTCTGCTGAAGAATACGAGTTATCGACTGGTTTAAATCCCGAACAATATTTGTTTCAATGGACTAAAGATGGTGAATTGATTCCTGGTGCGACAGATCCTACTTATACTGTTACAGAGTCTGGTTTATATGGTGTTCTTATTACTGCAGTTTTTGGATCTTGTGAACAAAATCCTGAACCTGTAAGGATTGAGATTTTTAATGAATTAGAGATTACAAATTTACCTCAAAATCTTAATTCTTGTCCTAACAAAGGAGATGTTACTTTTTTTGATTTAAGAGATTCTGAAATAGGGGTAACTAGTGAGCCTGTTATTTTTAGTTATTTTTTATCTGAAGAAGATGCTTTAAATAATATGAATTCTATTTCTCCAATCTTTGAGTTAGATAATGATATTACTCTACCTGTTACTATTTGGGTTCGTATTACTGGATTAACTTTGCCATGTTCAAGAGTTGAGTCATTTACAATTGTATTAGATAACTGTGTTTTACAATTAGAACATTTACCTGATTTGTCTATTTGTGTCGGATCTCAACCAAATTCATTTGATTTTATTCCTTATAAGGATCTGGTTTATCATGGGATAATTGGTTATACCGTAACTTTTTATAATTCGGAAGACGATGCTTTGTTACAGACAAATCCAATAGACAATAATATCATTTCAAATTATACAGCTACAAATGGAGAAACGATTTGGGTTAGGGTTCAAGATGATAATGATATTGAAATCTATGGAATAGAATCGTTTAGTTTACATTTATATGATTTGCCAGTTGTTAACACACCACAGGCTCTAAGTTCTTGTGAAGTAAATGGTTTAGGTTTTGCAACATTTGACCTTAGTGTAAATGAAGTAGATATTATTGGTAATCAATCGAACATAGCATTAGAGTATTATAGAACTTATGCTGAAGCTGAAATTGGTAATGCCGCTGCTAGTTTACCTTTATTATATACTGGAGCTCAAGGTGATATTTATATTAGAGTTATTAATTCAAAAACGGGATGTTACATTATTCTTACTCAAGCTTTATTAATTGTTGAAGTTCCGGTTTTAAGTAATATAGCTCCGTTGGAAATTTGTGATTCTAATAATGATGGTTACGGTATTTTCAATCTTATTCCAACTACAACTGCTATTACTGGAAATCCTGTTCCTGCTGGTTTGATAATTTCGTATCATGAAACAATAGGTGATGCAAATAATAATGCAAATAGAATTCAAAACATTGGTGCATATGAAAATATTGTTCCAAATATTCAAACTATTTATGTTAGGGTTTCGCGTGTAAATTCAAATTGTTATGCAACAATGCCAATTGATTTGATTATAAAACCAACTCCAAATATTACAATTTCAACTCCATTGACAACTTGTGATTCAAATAACGATGGTGTTGCAGATTTTGATTTAACATCTAAAGTATCAGAAGTATTAAACGGATTAGATCCTTTAGATTATATCGTAACGTTTCATATAAATGAAGAAAATGCTCTGTCAGGAATTAATGAAATATCGAATCCGTCGAGTTATTCTAATTTAACATCTAATTCCGTTTTTGTTAGAGTAGAATCAATTGGTGGAGGATGTTCAAAAGTTGTAAGATTGTTTTTAGTAACAAATCCAACGCCTGTAATTGTAAATCCAATTGCTACATATTCTTCATGTGACGATAATTTCGATGGATTCCAAGTATTTGATATTGCTAGTAAAATTCCATTAATTACTGGAACACAAACTGGTTTACAAGTAACTTTCCATTATACTTTAGCTGATGCTAATTCAGGATCAAATCCATTAGCTTCACCTTATCAGAATGTAGTTCAAAATGTACAAACACTTTTTGTTCGTGTTCAAAGATTAAGTACTGGTTGTTTTACAACAACAACAATGGATATTCGTGTATCACCTGTACCAGTATTAAATGTACCAGTTACTCCATTTGATATTTGTAGTGATACAGATACTAGTTTTGGAACTGTTAATTTATCAAGTTTCAATGCGCAACTTTTAAATGGTGGCCCAGATCATGATTTAAAATATTTCGAAACACAAGCTAATGCTCAAAATAACGTGTTACCTATTTTAAATCCAGAAGCTTATAATAATTTAGAACCTAATAATTCATCGGTTTGGGTTAGAGCAACTAATAAAATTACTGGATGTTTCTCTGTTTACAAAATTAATTTCCGAATATTAGTTTCACCTAAGATGCCTGTAACTTTACCAAATATAATTACATGTGACGTTCAAAATGATTTATTTGATGGTATAACGCCAATTGATTTAACTCAGCAAACGCCATTGATTCTTGCAGCTCAGACGATTGCAGGTAATTATGAAGTTCGTTATTTTACATCATTAGTGTTAGCTAACGTTGGTACTAATTGGATTGCAAATCCACAAGCTTATATGAATTCAACAAATCCTCAAACGATTTGGGCTCGTGTTCAAAATACTGCGCATCCAACAACTTGTTTTG